>JBBQGV010000018.1:0-71626 GCA_038323375.1 Chitinophagales bacterium | reverse complement strand
TTTGGAAATCAGGGCGAAACACACCAAATCGAGGCTTTTTTGGGCAATATAGACGCATTTTTCGATGTACTTGCGCTGCTTGGCCTCCGAAAAGTCCTCCTTGCCAATTGCCATGAGTTTGCTCAATTGAATGCCGATGACCCCCACAAAACTGTACGCGATGATTTCTTTGGCTTTGTCGCTGATGCGCAGTTGGGTTTCCCAGTCGGGAATGTTGGCGACTTTTCCCAAAAAAATCCGGGCGGGCGCGGCGTAAGGTTTGATGGCTTCGATGAGTTGTTTGGTCAAGGCTTCATTGAACGACTTTTTGCCCGTAACGAAGCCGAAATTCGCTTCGTTGATCTGCTCGATGTTGTAGATTTTCTCGGCATACTGCACGGCTGGCGCCTTCAGGTTTTGGAGCAAGGCTTTCAGGTCGGCGAGTTGGTTGTGGATTTCCCGCACTTCGCCATTCACGTTCAGCGTAATGGTGCTGTCGCTCACGCCCTGAATGACGATGTTGTGGCTGCCTTGCAGGTTGGTTTCGTTCGGCATAGTCAGGATAAGTTGGTGTCATTGATTTTTGTGCAAAATCGGGGTGGGTGTTCCCGGATTACAGCTTTGTCAGAGGTGAATATACGCTATTTTTTAAATAACCCCGCCTCCACCAACTCACAAATCGTGTGCCCCACCAACACATGGCATTCCTGAATCCGGGGCGTATCTGTAGAAGGCATATTGAGCAAATAATCGCAGCGGTCGCGCATGTTGCCGCCACTTTCCCCCGTCATGCCCACCACGATCATCCCGCAGGCTTTGGCCGCTTCGATGGCTTTGAGGATATTGGGTGAATTGCCGGAGGTGGACATCGCAAACAGCACATCGCCGGGCTGGCCTGCGGCTCGGATCATGCGGGCGTATACTTCCTCATAACCATAATCATTGGCTACTGCCGTCATAAAAGAGGTGTTGACGTGCAGCGCTTCTGCAAACAGCGGCGGACGGTCGAAATAAAAGCGGCCCGATAGCTCCGCCGCTAAGTGCTGGGCGTCGGCAGCGCTTCCGCCATTACCGCAAAACAGCAGTTTTTTGCTCTGCCGGTACGCTTCGATGCAAACAGCAATCACCTGCTCCACGGTTTCGAGCAGACGCGGGTCGTTCAGCAGCTTTTCTTTTGCCTGTATGCTTTCTCCTATGGCTTGACGGATGCGGTTGTGCATGGTCGGTTCTGATTAACTGTTACTGGTTATTGGTGAATTGGTTATTGGTGAATTGGTTATTGGTGAATTGATTACTGGTACCCGAGCTGCTAACACGTGTTTTTCCTTCTACTTTCTACCCTCTACCCTCTACTTCATCAACAACACAAACAACAACGCCACCGAAATGACGAATGCCATTTCAATAACAGCCCCTTTTTTGCGATTTTTTACGCGCAGGTTGATGAGTGCTACACCCGCGACCACCATGCCAATGGCCATAAAAAACAGCACCGATTTAAAACCGGTCGCATTGGCATCTTTGGTGTCTTTAAAAGCGGAAACAATAAGAAAAACAAGTTGGTACAACACCACGCCTACCAGTGGTACAATGAAACCCGCCGTCAACAAGCGCCAGGTGGGAATGCCTTTGCGCATGTTGTTCATGGTTTTTACCGCGCTGGTCACGGACAACCAGCACAGTAGCAGGTTGACGCCCGTGTGTACCTGGTCGCCAAAAGAACCCGGCGCAATGGCTAAGTAGTTTCGGATCAGACCAACGATGATCAGCAGGATGCCGAAGACTACGCCAGCCAGCACCGTCGCTTTGATCATGATGCTAGTGTCGAGTAAATCCGGATTTGCCTTAGTACGAGCCATTGTTTTTTCGATTAGAGTTATGGTTAAGGAGAATTCAGTTGGCAGTTTTTCAGTTGGCAGGATTGCTACGTATTCTGAGGAAATTGATTGCTTACCAACTGCCCATTCCCTAAAAGCAATCCTGCCAACTGCCCACTGTAATCCTGCCAATTATCCGACCAAACCCTCAATCACCCGCACCATATTCCCCCAACTGTACTGCCCTTTCGCCTGCGCTACCCAGGTCGTCATTTCGGGTTGGCGGTTTTGGTCGTAAAAATCCACGATGGCATCGGCGATGGCCGTTTCGTTTACCTCCACGATGTAGCCGCCTTGGCCGTGGGCGACCGTTTCGGGCAAGCCCCCGACATTGGTAGCTAACATGGGTTTTTCAAAATGGTAAGCCAACTGCGAAATACCGCTTTGCGTGGCAGAACGATAAGGTTGTGCCACCAGATCGGCAGCGCTAAAATAGTACTTAACCGCGTTGTTTGGAATATAATCGGTTTGCAGAATCAGCAAATCGCGGATTCCGAGGCGTTCGATAAGGCGTTCGTATGTTTCCTGGTTGCCATAGTATTCTCCCGCCACGATGAGTCGGATATTGCGTTCCCGGATGCGCGGATCAGCTATTGCGCCAAGCAGCAAATCTAAGCCTTTGTATTCCCGGATGAACCCGAAAAAGAGCAGATAGCGATATTCTGGAGGTAGTTCGAGGTGCGCCAGCGCTGCTTCGCGCGAAATTGGATCGCCATAGTTGTCGTACACCGGGTGTGGTGCCAGCGCGACTGGTTTTCCGGGGGCAAGGGTGTGGGCGTCGTGTTCCACCGATTTTGACATCACCAGAAAAGCATCGGCGGCTTTGAGGAAAAACCAGGTAAACAACCGGTCGCCGAAACGCCGTTCGTGCGGGATGATGTTGTCAGTGAGGGCAATTACGCGGGTATGGCCGTTTGATTTTGCCAGCCGCATGATGGTGCCGAGGCAAGGCCCCATGAAAGGCAGCCAAAATCTGGCGATGATCAGGTCGGGACGCGCACGACGCAGACGCCAACCAATTTTCAGCCAGTTCAGGGGATTAATGGAATTGATTTCTTGCGTAATCGTCAGTCCCTCTGGCGGCGGATCTGTGGTGTATTGCGTTTTTCCCGGAAAAAGGAATCCGGGGTATTGCAGGCTGAACGAAATGATATTAACCTGATAGCCATGTTGTTGCAGTTCCTGCGCCAATCGCTCTGTCGAAGATGCGATGCCCCCGCGCAAAGGATGCGCCGGAGACAGGATCGTGATTACCTTCATGCGCTTTTTCCTTCAATCCGCTGTTCAATCAGGTAATCGTTGCGTCCGGCAGCGTTGCGGGTGACCAATTCGGCAAGAAAGCCGGTCACAAACAATTGGGTGCCAATGATGATCGTAAGGATGCCAAAGTAAAACATGGGGCGGCCGGCAATGCCATATTCAAAATAAATCAGTTTGGCGATGCTCAGGTAAACCAGAATAAAAACGCCAATTACAAAAAACAGCACGCCCAGTGTTCCAAAAAAGTGCATCGGTTTTTTGCCGAATTTGCCGACAAAACTGATGGTGAGCAAATCTAAAAAACCATTGATGAAGCGTTCGATTCCAAATTTGGTCACCCCGTATTTGCGGGCGCGGTGCTCCACCACTTTTTCTCCGATTTTGTAAAAACCCGCCCATTTGGCCAACATGGGGATGTAGCGGTGCATTTCGCCGTAAACTTCGACGCTTTTGACCACCTCGAGGCGGTAGGATTTGAGTCCGCAATTAAAATCGTGCAAGTGGATGCCGCTCATTTTGCGAGCCGCCCAGTTGTAGAGTTTGCTGGGAATGTTTTTAGTAAAACGTGGGTCGTATCGCTTTTTTTTCCATCCGGAAACCAGGTCGAAGCCCTGATCGCGGATCATGGTATAAAGCTCCGGAATTTCGTCCGGACTGTCCTGCAGGTCGGCGTCCATGGTAATGACCACATCGCCTTTGGCGGCTGCAAAACCAACATTCAGCGCGCCCGATTTTCCGTAATTGCGTCGGAATTTGATGCCGGAAACGCAAGGGTTTTGTGCCGACAGTTGTTCAATGACCTTCCACGAATTATCCTTGCTGCCGTCGTCCACGAAGATGATTTCATAGCTAAAACCATTGGTTTCCATGACCTTGCGAATCCATGCTTCCAGTTCCGGCAAGGATTCTTCTTCGTTTAAAAGTGGTACGACTACTGAAATATCCATTCTATTGATTGTGGTACATTTGCCGTCTTCTGTTGACAACCCAAACGACAATCGCCGACAAAATAAAACCGCCAATAAGGCTGAAGGCATAGTTGAAGAAAACGCCACCCGGCGTGATCATGACATCTTCCCGCTTGATTACGCCTTTTGTCCAGCCGCGGCTTTGCATCATCTCAAACTGCAAATCTACCAGCTTTGGATCGAAATATTTAAACATCACGTAGTAAAAAAGGGAATACAAGGCATTGGCAACGATGAAAACGGTAAATCCTTCGCGCAAAGACAGCCTGAAATCGGAGTGCCCGGCGTTCCAGATGGCGATGTACATGGCGATGATGTAGAAAGCCAGCGTGGATAAATTGATCCACAGACCCCAATTGATCATCAATTCGGGGCTGATGGCGTAAAAAATCAAGTAACTGGCAATGGTGGCTAAGCCTGCACAAGCGCCGTAGAAAACTGGTTTCATGTTTAAAATACTTTTTTTGGGTATCTGATTTGTTGAGTATTTGAGGCGGCTGGTGTGCTCAAATACTCAAATCCTCAACAAGTCAAATCCTCAACATTTAAAGGCTAACGGGCTTTTCTTTCTGCATTACCGCCGCAACAATCGCTGCTACGATGGCACCGCTGATGGCTGCCCAAACAATGACAAATCCAAGGCCGATCATCGGATTAGAGAACATTTCTACAAACCCCATCGCCTGTGCGATCTGTTCTTCGCTCATGCCTTGGTTTTCGTACATCGTCCGCAAATTCTCCTGCATCTCTTTGGCGAAATCAGGATGGATAACCGTGGAGTACAATAAGCCGAAAAGGGCGAAAATAGTCCGCGCAATAAGAACCGTTACAAAGCTGGTCAAAAATGCCCGTCCAAAAGTGATGTAGCCGCCCAGTTCTTCGTCCCGGTGTTTTTTAATGGCGAATACCATGATTGTTACAAAAATAGCCGTAGAGACGCCGTACTGGTAAAGCATGGAGGCTGCGCCCGCTTCGGCAGGGTTGCTGAAAAACATATAAAGCACAAGGCCGTAAACGACGAAACACAACCCGCCAATTACGCCAAACCGCAGGGCGGCAGGGTAGGGAGAAACGGATTTAGGATCATTCTCCTGCTGGATGTTGTCCATGATTTTCATAAGTATTGAGTTAAAGTTGGTAAAAAAATGCTTCCCTGTTGACCGTTGCCAAAACGCTTCCCCGCAGCGCAGCGCCGAGGAAAGGTGTGTTTTTTGATTTTGACCGGTTGGTACCTTCTGTAAAAATCCAGGATTTCCGGGGATCGAAAACCGTGAAGTTCGCTATGGCACCCTCCTGAAGAACCGGCACCTCCAACCCCAAAATCAGCCTCGGGTTAATGGCGGTTTTTTCTACCCACAAGTTCGCACTTAATCTTTCTCCCAAATGGGTATTTAGAGCAGCGTAGGCAGTTTGCAGACCAATGGCACCGAAACCGGCATAAGGGAATTCTAATTTTTTGGACTCCTCATCCAGCGGAACGTGGTTGGCACTGATGGCGTCTATTGTGCCATCGAGCAAACCTTCCAGCAGAGCGTCCATATCAAGCCTGCTGCGCAAGGGCGGCATTACTTTGAAATTGGCCTCGAAATCGCCGAGTGCGCCGTCGTCAAAAATCAGGTTTAAAACCGCCACCGAAGCGGTAACTTTCAAACCGCTCTGCTTCGCCCGCCGCACCAAGTCTACAGATCGGGCCGTGGAAAGGTTAGTCAAATGCAGTTTTGACCCGGAATATTCTGCCAGAAACAGGTCGCGCTGCACCATAAGTTCTTCAGCCGTAGCGGAAATGCCCCGCAGCCCCAGTGACGTGCTGACCTTGCCTTCGTGCATCTGACCGCCACCAGCCAATCCGTTATCCAAAGGCTGGTTCATCACCACGCCCCCGAAAGCTTTTACATATTGCAGTGCCCGCAGCATCAGTCCATTGTGTTGCACCGGTTTTTTGCCGTCTGAAAAAGCAACAGCGCCTGCTGCAAACATGTCATGCATTTCGGTGATGTCTTTCCCTTCGCAATCCTGGGACAACGCGCCGATGGCGTAGCAATCTACCAGCTTGTTCTTGGGCGCTTCTTTCAGGTAATGGACTTGTGATTTGGAATGCAGGGTAGGATTGGTATTCGGCAAACACCCGATGGCCGTGAAACCGCCCGCCGCCGCCGCATTGGTCACCGACAACAAATCTTCCCGGTGTTCATAGCCGGGATCACCCGTTTGAACGCCAAGATCCATCCAGCCGGGAGACACGAACGCATCATCTGCCTCAATCACCAATGCATCGGCAATGGAGCCGAGATTTGGAGCCATACGGGCAATAATGCCGTCGCGGATCAGTATATCGAAAGTCTTTCCCGAATCGGGATGGCGGGGATCTGTCAAAACTGCTTTACGGATGAGCAGCGGCTTCATAAAGTGTCCAAATGTTGTTTGCGCAAAGATAGCAGATTAGTTGGCAGTTGGGTAATAAGGTGAAAAAGCAAGTTGGCAAGGGGCGAAGGGCGAGTTTGCCAACTTGCCAACTTACCCTTCGCCAACTTACCCTTCGCCAATTTGCCTCTTAACGCAGCAACGTTACATCGCCTTTATACAGAATCACTTCGCCGTCATTGAATTCAATTTCAGCAAAGTAAGCGAAGACAGCAGCATTCGCAGCCTGGTTTCTGAATTTTCCATCCCATCCGAAAGCCGGATCGTTGGGTTGGAAGTTTTCAAGGCTTATAATGGGTTCGCCCCAGCGGTTGAAAATGGCAAACTTCCTGATATTTTTAACCTGGGTGCCTGCCTGGATGTAGAAAATATCATTGAAACCGTCGTCGTTCGGCGAAAAGACGTTCGGAATGTAAACCGGCCGCACTTTCCGGACGACGATCAACACTTCATCGCTGGCGTTGCAACCGTTTTCATCCACAATCGTAACCGTATACCGGGTCATTTCCGACGGGCTTACCCAAATTGTGGTTGAATTGCCCATCGCAATCGAATCCGGCTTCCAGATAATCGTATCCAACTGAATGGCCGGATCGAACAAAGCTTCTAAGCGAACGCTGTCGCCTTCGATGAGCAGGTTGTCCGTATTTCCAAGGTTGGTGGACAAACTCACGGCAATCTGCGTCGGCTGGGTAATGTCGAGGGTCAATTCCGAAAAACAGCCATTCTGGTCGCGGATCACTATGGTATAAGTATCCGGCGAAAGCCCGGAAAAGAAATTCTGAGCCGTAAACGGACTGCCATTGAATGAGTAGACATAAGGCCCCGTACCGCCGGTCACGTCATCAATCTGGATCGTGCCATCATTGGAACCAAAACAGCTGATCTGGCTGATATTCGCCGCAGCGGTTGGGACTTCCAGATTTGCGTCTACTGCTACCTGGTCGGTGTCCGTACAACCCAGGTCATTGCTCACCGTAAGGGTGTAGCTGCCTGGCTGGGCCGCTTCGATCAACCTCGCCGACGGATCTGTAATGACCACGCCCGATGTTGCAGAAGTCCAGGCATAGGTAATGCCCTGCCCGGTGCTGGTGTTCCCACCCCCCAAAGTTGCCATACCTAAGTTGCAGGTGAGCGTTTGGTCCTGGCCTGCGTCCGCTATCGGCGCTGGTTCAATGACCACGCTGACTTGCGTTTCCTGATCCGGGCAAGGATCGGCAGCGTTCAAACGATAAGCAAACGTGTAGGTGCCCGGTGCCTGAAGCGTTGGATTAAAGCTGCCTGTCGCCGCGTTAAAGGCGCCGCCGCCCGATGGCGCAGCCGAAGTTTCCACCCATTGACCGCCAGCGTCTTCGCCGTTGATGAGCGAAGCTAAAGTGATCACGGAAGGCGCTCCTGCACAAACCCTTTGCGGGGATGCTGCTGTTCCCGCATTGACGGTTGGATTAACCGTGATGGTGCGGCTGGCGTTGCCGGGGAAACTGCAATCGGCGTTGCCGGCACCTGTAATAGACAGGACATTTAGCGTCGTGGTAGCCGTCAGACCCGGGAGCGAAATGCTGCCGTTGTCGTTCAGGGTAGCGGTTTGTGTAGCGCCGCCGTTAAGGTTGTAACTAACGGTGTAAGGTCCGGCAATCGTGGTATTGAAATCAAAAGCAACGCTGGCCGCTGAGCCTGCGCAAATTGAATTCGAACCACTCAGGGTAAGGGTCAGCGGTGGGCAGTTTTGAGCAATGCAGGTGCCATTATTGCTGACGTTGCCGCAAGGGCCGGTATTGATTGCAATGACCTGAATTTCTACTGACTGCCCCGGCGTCAATCCAGTTACGGTATAAGTCGTTCCGGAAAGCGTGCCTGCCGGCCCTGTTACATTCACCACCTGGTAGCTCTCTGCGCCAACAACGGCGACCCAGGAGAAGGTAATGGAATTGGTCGAGGTGGCAAAGCAAACGATTTGTGGCGGAGTCAACGGAGCTTCCACATCCACAGATGCTGATGTAATCGTTGAACTACAGCCGTTGTTCTGGATCTGTAAAGTAATATTTTTTGAACCTCCCGTTGTCCAGGAAACTGTGTGTGGCCCTGCGCCAGTACCAGGTGTCGCTGTACCCCCTGCAAAATTCCAAACAAACGTTGCGCCTGGAGAAGCAGAACCAGTAAACGTTACCGTAGTCGGACTGCTGGTACAAACAGATGAAGTATTGATATTAAAATTCGAGGTTGGCACGGCATTGACCGTAATGTCTACAGATGCGGTATAAACGCATACCCCTTCCGTGTAAGTTAGCGTAACGGTGGTTGTACCCACAGAAACAGCGGCAGGATCGAAGGTATTGTTTACCACGCCATTGCCGGTCCAGGTAAACGTGCCGCCGCCTGGTCCACCGGATGCAGTTGCGTTAAGCGTCTGAATTCCCGCATTTGCGCAAAGCGCCGGAATCGGCGCGATGTTCACAACTACCGCCGGGCAAGCCGCTGCCGAACAAGTCGCATCTGCCGAACTGTTTCCGCAAACGGAAGAGCCGACGGCAGTGACGGTTATGCTGACTATATCCCCGGGCATCAGACCGCTTATGGTGTAGGTATTGCCTGACAGCACGCCAGTCGTTCCCGTAACCTGATAGCTGGTAGCGCCAACCACATTGGGCCAGGAGAAGGTGACGGATGTTGTCGTTTGAGTGCAGGAAATCACCGGAGGCAGCAACACCGCGTCAACCTGTGTGGTGTGGGATACCGGCGCAGAAACGCAGCCGTTTTCCGTCACGCTCAAGGAAACCGTTTTTTGACCGGCCGTTGACCAGGTAATGTCGTGCGGCCCCTGACCAGTGCCCGGAGTACCCGTTCCACCGCCAAAGTTCCAGTTGTAAGTCGCACCGGTGCCTGCTGAACCTGTAAAGGTGGCAGTAGCCGCATCGGTGATACAAATGATCGCATCGAGGGCGAAATTAGCGGTTGGAATTGCATTCACAACAAGGTCAAGCGTGCCGGAGTAGTCGCAAACGCCTTCGCTGTAAGCAACGGTCACCGTCGTAGTTCCCGTGGCAACCGCCGACGGGTCAAAAGAATTGCCAGTGACGCCGTTGCCCGACCAGGTAAACGTTCCGCCGCCAGCGCCGCCGGTGGCTGTAGCTGTCAGCGTTTGTGCAGGGCTATCCGCACACAAATCCGGGATCGGAGTGATGTTCAGCACAACCGGCGGACAAGCATTTGCAATACAGGTTTGTTCAACCACAATGCTGCCGCACGAAATATTGGTTTCCGCAGTCACTTCAATCGTGACTGAATCATCCGGGTTCAGGCCGGTAATTGAATACGTAGTCCCGTTCAACGTTCCGGTTGTTCCTGCGGGAGCATTTGTTATGGCGACCTGGTAACCTGTTGCACCGGTCACAGCCGGCCAACTAAACGTGATGGAGGTATTGGTTGCATCGCAAGTAATGGTGAACGGCGCTAAAGGCGCTTCTACTTGTACTGAATTGGTCACCGGCTCAGAAGCGCAGTTGTTTTCTGTTACCGTAAGGGCAATATTTTGTGCGCCGGCAGTGCTCCAACTGACCTGGTGTGGCCCTTGCCCGGTGCCCGGAGTTGCCGTTCCACTACCAAAATCCCAGTCGTAAGTCGCTCCTGCGGCAGCTCCGCCTGTGTAAGTAATGGTGCTGTTGGCATCTACACAAACGGGGCTTGTCGTGGCAAAAGCTGCAGAAGGTTGCGGATTCACTACAATGACGATGGATTCATTGTAAGTACAATTGCCTTCCTGATAGTTAAGGTTGAGGGTATGGCTGCCTGCTCCAGCTGTCGCTGGGTCAAAAATTCCGTTCGCAGCATCTGTAATGCCGGGGCCGCTCCACGTGCTGACACCGCCGCCAACGCCGCCGCTGATAACTACATTCAAATCAACCGCAGTGGCGGAAGCATTCAGGCAAATATCGGTGACCGGATCAATGTCTAAGGTAACAACCGGGCAATCTAAAGCAAAACAGCTCACTTCTGCGCTGCTGTTTGCACAAGGGCCACTGCTGATGGCCTCCACGATGATGCGCACTTCCTCGTTGGCAACCAAACCGGTAAAAGCAATCGAGTTGCCGCTGATCGTACCGGTTTGCCCCGTAACCACGGTCAGGTTGTAACTGGATGCCCCGGGGACGTTGGCCCAAGTGAAAGTAATGGTAGAAACGGTTGTGGTGCAGTTGATAATTGGAGGCGCAAGCGGATTATCTACCTGCACCGTTTGGCTGATTGCGGGAGAAGTGCAACCGTTTTCCTGTACTGTCAGAGAAATCGTTTTTTGGCCGGAAGTTGGCCAGGTGACGGTGTGCGGACCAGCCCCCGTGCCGGGATTGGCCGTGCCGCCGCCAAAGTTCCAAGTATAGGTAGCACCAGGGCTTGCGGTTCCGGAATACGTAACGGTTGCAACGTTATTGGTACACACCGTATCCGGCGCAACCGTAAAGTCAGCCGTTGGCGTATTAAACACGTCAATGGTTGTGGTCTGGCTGCCAGTGCAAGGTCCTTCCGTATAAGTCAGGGTAATGGTATGTGTGCCCGCTCCGGCGGTTGCCGGGTCAAATGTCCCGTTTGCAGCATTAGTGATGCCAGAGCCTGTCCATTGGCGTACGCCGCCGCCTGCGCCGCCACTGATCGTGGCCGCCAGATCGAACGGCGTATTGGCACCATTCAGGCAAATATCCGCAACCGGCGTGATGCTGATGTTGAAAGTCGGACATGCAGCAGCATTGCAAGTAAACTGCGCACTGCTGTTTCCACAGGGCCCATTCCCGACAGCGATGACTTGAATCGTCACCACAGCGCCGGGCAAAATATTGTTTACGGTGAAGCTCGTACCACTCAGCGTGCCGGTCTGGCCCGTAATGACGTTGACGTTGTAAGACGCGGCACCGGTAACAGCGCCCCAGTTGAAGGTCACGGAGGTGGTCGTCGCAGTCCCGCAGGTAATCACCGGCACCGCCAATGGCGCAGAAACGATTACGTTTCGGGTGAATATCGCGGAAGTACAGCCATTTTCAGTGACCCTTAGCGTGACGGTTTTGTTGCCCGGTGTTAACCAGGAAACGGAGTGAGGCCCTTGTCCTGTGCCGGGGTTGGCCGTGCCGCCTCCGAAGTTCCAGACGTAGGTCGCTCCTGCGCCGGCAGTCCCGGTGTAAGTGATTGTGGTTGCCGCATTGGTGCAAACCGTGGTATCGCTTACGCTGAAATTTGCCGTTGGAACGGCGAAGACATCAATGCCGAGGGTATCGCGGTAAGTGCAAATTCCTTCGGTATAAGCATAGACAACCGGATGTGTGCCAACGCCGGCAGTCGTTGGATTAAAGACGCCTGTTGTCGTATTGGTGATTCCGGTTCCGCTCCAGACGCCGGTTCCACTGCCGCTGCCACCGGTAGTTGTCACACTTAAAGTCAACGGGGCGACTGATGCCGTAAGGCAGAAATCAGCTACCGGTGCGATGACAACAATTACAGGCGGGCAAGCCGTAGAAGTACAGGTGAAGGTTGCCGTGCTTGGGCCGCAAATACCGGCATTTTGAGCGGTCACCGTGATGGTCACCGGAGTGCCCGGATTCAGACCAGTAACGGTGAAGGTCGTCCCGGTTAGCGTCCCGACTGCACCGGTAACTAAGTAGCCGGATGCGCCCGCTACTGCAGGCCAGTTAAACTGCACCGAGTTAGGCGTTATGGTGCCGCAGGTTATTACCGGGGGTGCCAGCGGTTGTTGAACGGTTACCGTGACAGATTCTACATCCGTACAACCTTCAAAATCGGTAACCGTAACGGTATAAGTTGTGGTCGTAATTGGGGAAACGACTTTTACAGCATTGTTGGGGCCACCCGCCCAGGCATAAGAATTCCCGCCGCTTGCGGTGAGGGTTACGGACTGCCCGGCGCAAATAACCGGTGCCGATGGCGTGATGCTTGCAGTCGGAGCCGCTGTTACAAAGACTTGTATCTGAGCGGTATTTTGGCAACCTGTGGCTGTGATCCGTCCGGTGACGGAAAAGGTATGGAAGCCAGCCGGGCGTGAAACAATTCGGGGGTTGGTCGTGCTGCCGTCTTCCCAGATGTAGGTATTTGCGCCAGTTGCCGTCAGCACAAACATGGTGTTGGAGCAGAATGGGCCGGTGCTGTTGATGCTGACAGGGGGTAATGGATTGACATTTACGAAAACTTCATCTGTTGCCGTGCAGCCGCTGGCGTTGGTGCTCGTCACCATAAAAGTAGAGGGTTCTGTAACCGTGATTGTAAGCGGAGATCCGGTGCCTACTGGTAAGCCGGTTGCAATATTCGTCCAGGCGAACGTCACCCCTCCACTTGCAGTCAACGTGACGCTTTGCCCTTCACAAAGGCTTAGCGGATTGGCATTAGCAACGACAATGGGGTTTTGAAACTGTGCATTGACCGTTACAGGTAAAGAAGGACAACCGTTCACGGTTACCACTAAGGTATAAACTCCTGCTAAGGTAGCGTTGGTGGGGTTTTGCTGGTTAGAAGTATAGCCGCCGGGACCGGTCCAGGCATAGGTAATGGGGGCGCCAGGCGTAGAAGTTGAGCCTAAGAGCGAAATCATACCTCCCGGGCAGGGTTGTGCTAATAAGGAAGCCATTGCATTTGGCGCGGCACCCGGAAGAATTTGTCGAGTAACCGAACGGTTACAGCCCGTAACTACATTTGTTGCCAAAATGGTGTACGTACCGGCGCACAAGCCAGTTATCGTGACCTCACCAGGATTGGAAAAAGATTGATGAACAATGACGTTCATGCTATTAAATACGGTATAATTCCATGAGCCGAAACCTGTGGGAGATTGACCGGAAAAAGTCAAGGTGCCATCGCATGAAGTGGGGCAGGAGGTTGACGTCGGGATAACGAACGGGTTAAGGTCGTCACAACAAATGGCAGTGGACAGGAAGGGATATTCACTTCCCGAGTTACAACCCGTTTGAGTCCATGACCCGGAGTCCCCGTCCGACCATACATTGATGGTAATGCCGAGGTCATTGCCGGTAATGTTGGGCGGGCAGTTGGTGACCGTGACCGTAACACAAAACACAAAGGGGTTTGCCGGAGTAATGTTGGCGCATCCACCGGTGCCGTCGCCCCAGTTATTCCCTGGGTTGCCGTCATTGGGAGATCCCCCGCAGCCTATCCCTGAACTCGAATCATAAGCAAATCCAGGTCCAAAACTTTGCCCAGTATTGCATCCTGTCCACGAGTTATACCAGTTCCAGGAACCATCGCCGCCACAGGAGGGCGGAGGGTTAGGAATTATGGTGTTGACATTCCAGCCCGGACCAAAATCAAACTCGACCGCATGAAGCCATTCAACGGTTCCGGTTACATTCCATTGGCTGATGGTGAAACAAAAAGTTACATTTTGCCCGGAATTATAAGTGCCGTTTACCGGCGGAGGGGATGCGATCAATGAAACGTTCTGAAGACAAGGCGTACAATCCCTCGAACTCATCATAGAAATCGTAAAGTTGCCCTGATCATCAACGTCGCCCCCTGAAATCAGCATGTAATAGACTATTCCGGGGGTAACGGGGGTGGAAAAACTGAGCGATCCGGATCCTGGGGGAGCGCTGGCGCATTCAACCGGATTCAGGAAGCCACAATTGGTACCTGTGAATAAAACTAAGTTCGGAGTGGAAAGCGCTCCGGTGATATTAATGGTCAGTACATTGGAATTTGGCGTGAAACGGTACCAAACTTCCGCTGCCGGGCTGGCCGTGCTGCCCCCAATATCGCAACCTGTAAAGGCAGGATAAGGCGTTGCCGGTGTGGCATTGATATTGGTGCTTGAAAAGGTATTGGTAATGCTCCCACCGCCGGGACAAGCAGGCGGCGTACCCAACGTCAGGTTTTGTGCGCCGGCGCAGTTGTCATTGGCTGGTTGCGCCCATAAAGCACCTGTGAAACCAATCGTAATCAGAAGAAGCGTCGTAAAAAATGCCTTCATAGTAAACTGTTTTTTAACCCTGTTTGTGCTTTTTCGCGAACAGGCTAAATTAAGATACAATCAATCCTGGACAATCACCTTTCGGGTCATGTTAAAATTCTGGGTTTTTATCGAAAGCCAGTACACGCCTGCGCTCAGACGTTCCAACCCGATTGCTTTTTGAAGTTGACCGCTTTGGAAACCAATCGTTTCGGTATAGACGATTTGACCCAGGGCATCAAATATTTTTAATTCGGCCAACGGCACCGGTGTTGCTTCAAGTTCCAGCGTAAATCTGCCGCTGTTGGGGTTAGGGTAGAGGTTAAAAACTATATTCCGGGTCACTTCTCCGGCACTGACGAGGAGGATACCAATCTCTTTTGAAATGGTATCGGAACCACACGCATTGGTCGCAATCAATTGCACTAGGTAATCCCCGCTTGCAGCGTACGTATGCACCGCATTGCTTGCTGTGCTCGTTTCGCCATCGCCAAAATCCCACACATAGGTGGCTGCATTCTGGGAGATGTTTACAAAACTCACCGTTGCTTCGTCCTGCGTTGCATCAAATGCCGCTTCTGGCCCCGCCATCACGGATACGATGTTCATTTGGGTTTGGGCGGCACTTCCGGCGCTGTTGTAGCTAATAATTGTACCGTTGTAAATGCCTGACTCAGCATAAACCACAACCGGATTTTGCTCGCTCGAAGCGGATGGGGTTCCTCCGGGGAAGATCCATTGCACGCTGTCTGCATTGACCGATTGGTTAAAAAACTGTACAGTCAAAGGCGCACAACCTTCCTGGTTTTCATAGCCGAAATCAGCTACGGGGAGGTTGCTGTCTATGGTAATGGTTACAGCAGCAGTATCACTGCCGCAGTCATTGCTAACAACAAGGATCACGGTATAGACGCCTTCCTCCTCATAAATGTGGCCTGGAGCAAATAGTTCACTGGTATTTTCATCGCCAAAATCCCAGAAATAGCTGCTTCCGCTGCTCGAATTATTTTCAAGTGCAAGGTTGAATCCGTTCACTGACGTCGTAAATGCTGAAGCTGGGCCGCCGGTAATGATCACGGCGCTGTTTTGAACTGCGGTATCTGCTCCAGCGGCATTGGTCACAATGAGTTGAACGAAATAATTACCCAAAATTGGGTATAAAATGGTCGGATTAGTAAGGTCGGAAGTAGCCGCTTCGCCGCCTTCAAACGTCCAGGCGTAGGTCAGTCCGGGGTCTTGCGGCGTTGCGTTGAATTGTATGCTCAGCCCTTCACAGCCTTCGGTCGCGTTTTGTTCCCAGTTCGCAACAGGAGGCAGCAGGATGGTCACTTCCTGCGTGGCGGTGTCGCTGCCGCAGGAAGTGGTTGCGATGAGGGTGACGGTATAGGTTCCGTCGGCTTCGTAGTTGTGGGCGGGATTGGCGGCTTCATTCGTTGCGCCGTCGCCAAAATCCCAATGGAAGCTGCTTGCCGCAATGGAGGCATTGTCGAACTGCACGGTGGCTTGTCCCAGTATGGCATTTGCCGCAAAGGCAGCCAACGGATTTGGGCCAACCACAATGGCGTCGTCCTGAATGATGGTATCCGCTCCAGCGGCATTGGTCACAATGAGTTGCACAGCGTAGGTGCCAGCAGTGTCGTAAACAATGGTCGGATCGGGCAAATCGGAAGTAGCCGGTTCGCCGCCTTCAAACGTCCAGGTGTAAGTAAGTCCGGGGCCTTGTGGCGCTGCGTTGAATTGTATGCTCAGCCCTTCGCAGCCTTCGATTGCGTTTTGTTCCCAACTTGCTACGGGAGGCAGCAGGATGGTCACTTCCTGCATGGCGGTGTCGCTGCCGCAGGCATTGGTTGCGATGAGGGTGACGGTATAGGTTCCGTCGGCTTCGTAAGTGTGCGAGGTGTCGGCTGCTTCGCTGGTTGCGCCATCGCCAAAATCCCAATGGTAGCTACTTGCTCCTGTTGTGGTATTGTTGAACTGAACGGAAGGACTACCCGGCGGATTTAGGGAAGTAAAAGTAGCAGCAGGCGCGCCATTGACGACAATATAATCTGTGAGTTGGGTTGAATTCTGGAAGCTGCCGTTGCTGACGGTAAGACTCACATTGTAGGCGCCTGGTTCAAGATAGGTCACCGTCGGGTTTTGATCGGTGGAAGTAGCCGGCGTACCGCCTTCAAAAGTCCACATCCAGCTGGTTACGTTTCCGGTTGACTCGTTGTTGAAGGTCACGGTCAACGGCGCGCAACCTTGCAGTGGCGTTGCCGAAAATGCCGCCGAAATTGGTGCCGTTACTATGACGCTGATTTCTTTTACCGACTGTCCGCATGGGTTGGTCGCGGTAAGGCGGATGGTATAAGTTCCGGGCTGCGCGTAAACGTGTGCAGGTGAAGTAGCCGTGCTGTTCGGCGTGCCGTCGCCAAAATTCCAGACATAGTTGGTTGCATTGGCTGAAAGGTTGGTCGTTTGGACGTTAAGGTTGTTGACGACCGTTGAAAAATTGGCGGTTGGGCCGCCTGACACGACGATGTAGCCGGCTTTTATAATGGTGGCCGAACCTCCCAGATTGGTCGCCTCAAGCGAAACATTATAAACGCCCGATGTATTGTAGGTTACGACAGGATTAGGATTCGTGGAAAATTCCGGAGTACCACCAGGGAAAGTCCAGAAATAATTGGTGACCACGCCTGGCGTCTGGTTGGTATAATTCACCGTCAGGGGGGCGCAACCCGAAGTGACATTGGACGTAAAATTGGGCACAGGTGGTTGTGGAGCAGCGCAGGAACTACGGACTCGGATGTTGTCAATGTACATGTTGTTGCCATGCCCCGTTTGGTTTTCGATCCGGATGCGCACCTGCGATTGGCCACTAAAAGCCGAAAGATCAATCAACAGGCAACCTGTGCCAAAATTTGTACCAAAACACCAATCGCTATTCGTGGCCGGCAAAAATGCCGTTTGTGAATCAATTGCCGTAGCAAAATTACCGCCGCCGTTTTCCTGCCCCTGAAAAACAACGTTGGGGTAGGTAAGGCCGCCGTTTGTAGACACCGAAACGATGAGTTTGTCGCTGCGGGAGGCATTGAAGCGGCGGTAGGCATAGTCAATTTCAAGCATGACATCTGATTCGGCGCTCAGGTTAAGGGGTATGGAGACCAACCCGTCTTTTTGATTGAGTGCCGTATAATTGAAATTATTGAGCGACATTGCTTTTTTGCCGTATTGCGCGCCGCCGATGGTCACCCATTCCCAGGTAATTCCGTTGTCGGGATTGATGATTTCCCAGGGGCCGGGATTGGCTTCAAACGTTTCGTAAATCAAATATTTGGTACCGCTGTCATTCACCTGGATATTGACATTTGCCACATCCGTCCCCTCGTTGTTGGTGGCGATTAAGGTAGCCGTATAGTTTCCGGGGTTGTTGTATTTGACCGTTGGGTGTTGTTCGCCGGAAATGGACGGCGTAGCGCCCGGCATGTTCCAGGTCCAGGAAGTTGGCGCGTTGGCACTATTGTCAATCAGCGGCACAACGCTGCCTGCACAAACATGGACGGTCGGTGCCGAAATGGAAGCGATTGGCGGCCCCCCTGACCCGGTGCAAGTGGAAAAACACCCGCCGCCAAACGCCAGGTCGTTGATCAAACTATTGATGTCGCTTATCGAAAGAGACGACCAGGCCGTGGCTGAAGAAACCGAAGGCGCCATAATAGTATTGGCGCCTTCCGCATCGTGGTCGGCACCGAAGTTGTGGCCCAGTTCATGCGCCTTCAACACCCGGAGAAAAGCGGCGTTACTGGAAAACAATTGACAGGTATTGTAGCGAAGGTCGGAACAAAGTCCGGCAATCCAGGCAACACCGATGATAGAGCCGTTAAAATCGCGGTTAGTCCACAGCGAAGCTACGTCGAAGGGAACTCCGAAATTGCCGGCATTGCCCCAGTTTCTGAAACTTTCCAGCAGCGTACCGGCATCGGTAGACGAAGACCAGGGATTGCCGCCGGTGGTTGAAACAATGAATTGCGTCACCACTTCAAAGCGGATGTCATCGGCAAATTCGGTATCGTAGTTGGTTTGTACGTTGTTCAATACGCCGAGCATAAAATCCTGAACGCCAAAAACGGAACCGAAAACCTGGAACATGGAAAAATCGGAAGCTAAAGCGATTTCTACGGTATAGCAGTTGCCAAACATTTTTTCTTCGCCGGGTTCGGAATGTTCCAATGCCGCTTTGCGGTGTTCGGTCTGCGTCCAGCCGCAACGACTTTCGGGGCGTGGCCGCACATCGTCGGTGCGGTAAACGACGTAGTAATTTTCAGGTAAATCCGCTTTGAAGCGCTTGGCCGGCTCGATGAAAAAGGTCAGTTCGTCCATTTCCACGTACCCAAAAATGAAGTTTTGGCTCAGGGTCAGGCGCACGTCGTTTTCGGTCTGCCCGGCGGCATAACCGCCATAGGTTATATTTTCGCCTTTGGGAAGGATTTGCAGGCCGTTTTCCGTCAAAACCCGGAGTTGATAATCCGCAGAACGGATGTCGTCGGGATACAGGGAAACGGGCCAATCGTACGTGTCGCCGAGTTGTAGCCGCAGGTCTGCCTTGACGGGCTGACTGCTTGCAAAAGCATGCAAAGCCGGAGCGTCTAATTCAAAAATGCGCCAGTTGGTAAATTCCCGTTCGAGTTCAGCCGAAGTAATGCCTGTGATCTCTTTGCCCGCAAAAATTGCTTGCTGCGCAGATAACTGTTGGATGGTCATACCCAAAAAGAGTAAGGACAGCGTAAAACGAATCGCCATTTTTTAAAAGGTGTTAGTCGCTGAATGAAAATTAAAAAATTACAAAAGGGGGCGATCTGGCTGTCTGGGGAAAGGGGGCGCGCAAATTTTTGAAATATAGTTTCGGAGCGCGAATATAAAAATTTGGACGATGCTTTTTGGTTAAATGCTTTTCCGGCGACCAAATGCCCGCATTTCTGTCACGGAACTTACACTTTTTTGTTGCCATTTCGCTATTGCGGCTATCTTTGTGAAAAAACAAGTTGCTATGAAAAAGATCATTCAATTGGCTTTATTAGTGATGGTGCTCGTGCTGGCTGTTCAGGATCAGGCTTATGCGCAAAAAAAGAAAAAAAGTGACAAGGACAATGCCGAGTATTTTGACGAAAGCGGTAATTTTATGAGCCGGGTTTGGTTTGGCGGTGGCTTCAATTTAGGGTTTGCAGGCAATAACTTTGAAAGCCTGTTTCAGCTCGGTATTTCACCGATGGCGGGGTATAAAATTACGAATAATTTTTCCATTGGCCCCCGCATCACCCTTCAATACGAGAGCTATCGGGTAGATGTGGGCAATGCCGTTGCTAAAGCCAATCCCCTGACGTTTGGTGGAGGTGTTTTTGGCCGCTACAAAATTATTCCGGCTCTGTTTGCGCATGTGGAATACGAACTGGCTTCTGACGTTTTCTATACAGGGGTCAGTGGCACGAAGGTGGAATCCATTCGCGTTCAGCAGAATAACTTCTACGTAGGGCTTGGCTATACCAGTTCCGGTAGTCTCCTGGGGTATGAAATTTCCCTGCTGTATAATGTCAATGCCCCTGAAAACAGCATCCAGCAACCTATTGATATTCGCTTTGGGGTCAATTATAATTTTTAATTGTACCGCTGAACGCTGTTCAGCGAAAATTAAATAATAAAACCAAGTTAAGTGAACAGGCCGCCGAACTGGAGTTCGGCGGCACACCACAACCGCACAGCCATACCATGAAACTCAAGCTCCTGTTTCTCCTCCTCGGCCCTGTGGCTTTTGTCGTTTTGTTGTGTATTCCGGCACCATCCATGTTCACCCCGGAAGCCTGGCGGGTGATGGCCATGACGGTCTGGATGCTCACCTGGTGGATCACCGAAGCGACGGCTCTGGCGGTCACCGCCTTGTTGCCTTTGATTTGCCTGCCGTTGTTGGGCATCAAGGATTTGAACTTGGAAGCGGCGGCGAAGCCTTACGGCGACCCCATTGTTTTTCTGTTCATGGGCGGGTTCATGATCGCTTTGGCGATGGAGAAATGGGGGTTGCACAAACGCATTGCGCTCAACATTGTGCGCATGACCGGCACGAACGCCAACGGCATCATTTTGGGGTTCATGCTGGCCACGGCTTTCATCAGCATGTGGATCAGCAATACGGCCACTACGGTGATGATGCTGCCCATTGCGCTGTCGGTCATCAACCTGCTGACCGCCGAAGAACACGGCTACTCCCCGGCGCAAACCCGCAATTTTGCGGTGTGTATGATGCTTGCCATTGCTTATTCCGCCACGCTCGGCGGCATGGCCACGATTGTGGGAACCCCGCCGAATCTTGTGTTTACGGCTTATATGCAAAAAGCATTCAACTACGAAGTCAGCTTTGCGCAATGGATGATTTTTTCATTTCCCATCGCGCTGTTTTTGATTCTGGTGGGTTATGTGATCATGGTCAAACTCATTTTCCCCAACCGCCTCGGCAAATTCCACAATGCGGCTGCGATCATTAACCACGAAATAGATGCGCTTGGCCGCATGTCGCAGGAAGAAAAGCGCACCTTATTGGTGTTTGTCCTGACGGCCTTAGCCTGGATGTTCCGTGCCTTCATCAGCAAACTACTTCCCGGGCTTTCCGACGCGAGTATTGCCCTGATAGCAGCCGTGGCCCTGTTCGTCATTCCGCTTGGCCGGAAAGGGCTTACTGTGCTGGTTTGGAACGATACGCAAAAACTGCCCTGGGGCATCCTGCTGCTGTTTGGCGGGGGGTTGAGCTTAGCCAATGCTTTGGAATACACGGGCATCATCAACCTCGTTGGCCAGCAATTTGCCGGGGTGAGCGATTACAGTTTCTGGGTGATGCTGGCGCTGGCGGCGGTCACGGTTTTTATCTCGGAAGTGATGTCAAATGTTGCGCTCGTCACGATTTTGCTGCCTGTAATTGGTGGTATTGCTGTCGGCACGGGCATAGATCCGCTCGTCCTCTGCATTCCGGTGACGCTGGCGGCCAGTTGCGGTTTCATGCTGCCGATGGCCACTCCGCCCAACGCCATTGCCTTTGCGAGCGGCCACCTGAAAATAGGCGATATGGTGAAAGCGGGCTGGTGGTTGGATGTGATTTCGATTGTGGTGGTGGCGCTGGCAGCGAAGTTGTTTCTGCCGCTGGTGTTTTGAGGGGTTTTTACCACAACTTATCCTGACTCGGCGGGATAGGGCATTAACAACAATGTCCTTTCCCACGCGCTGTTAGTCTCCATCCTCAAATCTTCAAATCCTCAAATCTTCAAATTTTCCTACCTTTGCACCATGCAACTGTCGGCCAGAGAATTAGCAGCACTATTAAACGGCGTGGTAGAAGGAGACCCTGAAATTCAGGTCAGCCGCCCATCCAAGATTGAAGAAGGTGGGGTAGGAACTATCACTTTCCTCGGCAATCCGAAGTATGAAGAATACGCTTATACCACGACGGCTTCCATTATTTTAGTCCATCAGGCATTCCAACCGAAAAAGCCCGTTAGCGCCACCATGATTCGGGTAGCCGATGTGTACCTTGCCGTTGGCGTCTTGCTCAGCAATTTCGGGGGCAATGACTCAACGCCCAGCGGCATTTCTCCGCATGCGCAGGTACACGCCGATGCGCAACTGGGGGAAGGCGTTTCCGTCGGCCCGTTCAGCATCGTGGAAGCAGGTGCCGGCATTGGCGAAAACAGCTACATCAGTTCGCAGGTCTATATTGGCAAAAATGCAAAAATCGGGCGCCAGGCATTCATCTACCCGGGGGTGCGCATCATGCACGAATGCGTCATCGGCGACCACTGCATCATCCACCCCAATGTGGTCATTGGTGCCGACGGGTTTGGGTTTGCGCCGCAGCCCGATGGCACGTACAACAAAATCGCGCAGGTGGGGAATGTGTGCATTGAAGACCATGTGGAAATCGGTGCCAATACAACCATTGACCGCGCCACCATGGGGTCTACCATCATCCGGCGGGGCGTAAAATTGGACAACCTGATCCAGATCGCGCACAATGTGGAAATCGGAGAAAATACCGTGATTGCCGCCCAAACGGGCATTGCCGGCAGCACAAAAATTGGCAAATCCTGCCGCATTGGCGGGCAAGTGGGCATTGGCGGACACCTGACCATTGCCGACGGCACCCAGATGCAGGGGCAAAGTGGCGTTACCGGCTCCATCAAAGAACCGGGGACGGCCATTTCCGGCTATCCGGCCATTCGCCACAGCGAGTACATGCGGGCTTTTGTTTTTTTTAGAAAATTGCCCAACCTCGTCAGGCGGTTGGAGCAAATTGAAAAATGGATCAACCCCGAAGGGAAACGCATACCGGATCAATAGTCAGGTATTTTCAAGACTTGAAATTTCTCAAATCTATTCCCGGATCAATAACATATCTTTGCAGCAATTTTTTTCGAGCGACAATATTTTTATTGGATATGAAGCAGCGTACGATCAAACAACCGGCATCGCTTAAAGGAGTAGGGTTGCATACCGGGCAACCGGTAACCCTGACCTTTCAGCCAGCGCCGGCGGATCACGGCTACAAGTTTCAGCGGACAGACATCGAGGGCAAGCCGGTTTTCAACGCAGACGTTAACCGGGTGGTTTCCACGCAACGCGGCACGACCATCAAATTTGAGCAGGTACAGATCAGCACCATCGAACACGCGCTTTCCGCGCTGGTGGGCATGCAGATTGACAATGTACTGATTCAACTCGACGGTTCCGAAGTGCCCATCCTCGACGGCAGCGCGCTACCGTTTGTGGAGGCGCTGCGCCAGGCAGGCATCGAGGAGCAGGAAGCAGAAAGGGAATACTTCGAAATTACGCAGCCCGTGACCTATCGGGACGAAAGTACCGGAACGGAATTGATGGCCCTGCCCAGTGACCATTTTGAGGTCATTACGCTCATTGATTTCAATTCGGACGTACTTGGGCAGCAATACGCCCAGCTCACGGATCTCAACGACTACGAAAAAGAAATTGCACCCTGCCGGACTTTTGTTTTTTTGCATGAGTTGGAAGTGCTTTTTCAACAAAACCTTATTCGGGGTGGCGACTTAGACAATGCCATCGTCATTGTGGACAAAAGCGTGGAGCAAGTCTTTTTGGACGAATTGGCCTTGAAAATCAACAAAAAGAGTGTGAAAGTGCGGGAAGGGATCCTCAACACACTTGATCTGCGTTTTAAAAACGAACCGGCACGCCACAAACTTTTGGATGTAATCGGGGATCTGGCGCTGATGGGACACCCTATAAAAGGTAAAATTGTAGCCATCAAGCCAGGGCATAAAGCCAATGTGGAATTCGCGAAACTGCTCAAAAAACAGTTTCAGGAGCAACGCAAACTGAAAGGTAAACCGGTTTACGATCCTGATAAAGCGCCCTTGTTCGATTCCGTAAAAATCGCACAATGGCTACCCCATCGCTACCCTTTTTTGCTGGTAGACAAGATTATTGAAATGTCGGAAAACTACATCGTTGGCGTAAAAAATGTAACGTTCAATGAGCAATTTTTTCAGGGACATTTCCCGAACAACCCGGTCATGCCCGGTGTGTTGCAGGTGGAAGCAATGGCTCAAACCGGCGGCATCCTGGCGCTTTCAACCGTGGAAGATCCCGGCAACTGGGACACCTACTTTTTGAAAATAGAGAATGTCAAGTTCAGGTATAAAGTCTTACCTGGCGATACCATTTTGTTCAAATTGGAAATGGTTGCTCCCATGCGGCGCGGTATTTGCCAGATGCTGGGCACAGCATACGTTGGCAACAGAATTGTATCAGAAGCAGAATTAACGGCACAAATGGTCAGACGATCTTAATATCATGGATTTCAGAAAACACTCTGTAATACACGCCGGGGCGCAGATCGGTGAAAATGTCGAAATCGGCCCCTTCTGCTACATTGACAAAGATGTAGTTATCGGCGATGGAACCTGGATTGCTTCCAACGTGACCATCTATGAAGGCGCACGAATCGGAAAAAGGTGCAAAATTATGCCCAATTCCATTATAGCGGGGGTTCCGCATAACCTGAAATATGAAGTAGAAAGCAATACGGCCGAAATTGGCGACGACACCTGGATTGGCTCTAATGTTACGGTCTTCGAAGGCGCCCGAATCGGGAAATCCTGCGAAATTTTTCCCGGTGCCGTCATTGCCGGAATACCGCAAGACCTCAAGTTTGCCGGGGAAAAAACGACTGCCGAGATTGGCGACCGCACCACGATCCGGGAATACGTTACCGTGAACCGGGGGACGAAAGAAGCCTGGAAAACGGTGGTTGGCAGCGATTGCTTGCTGATGGCTTATGCGCACGTTGCCCACGATTGCCTCATTGGCGACCATGTTATCTTAGCGAACAATGTGACCTTAGCCGGCCATGTTGTCATCGAAGACTGGGCAATTCTGGAGGGGCTGGTTGCCGTGCAGCAGTTCATGTGCATCGGCCAGCACAGCTTTGTAGCCGGGGGGTCTTTGGTGCGCAAAAACGTGCCGCCTTATGTGAAGGCTGCCCGCGAACCGCTTTCTTATGTGGGCGTGAACTCGGTCGGGTTAACGCGCAGAAAGTTCAACGAAAGCCAGATCCACCTTATCCACGAGATTTACCGCCGGCTCTACGTCTCTAATTACAAAATGGATCAGGCGCTTGAAATCATTGAGAATGAATTCAGCCCCTCGGAAGAACGGGACAATATCCTGAAATTTGTCAAAAAATTCAGCAACGACAAGGGAATCATGCGGGGTTTTCGGGGACTCAACGGCTCCAGCGTCAATGAAGATTGAACTGAGCAGGGTGAGCAAGCGCTACCGCAGGGAATGGGTGCTTCGCGATGTTGACCTGATGTTTGAGGCACCGGGGCGCTATGCCGTTACAGGCCCCAACGGATCCGGAAAATCAACGCTGTTGCGCATCTTGTCGGGGCACCTTTCACCCACCAAAGGGCAAGCCTCGTTTGCTCATCAAAAAAAGTCTTTAAACCCCAACGAAGCTTGGCAGTACCTTTCCTATGCCGCGCCTTACATCGAGCTGATCGAAGAATTTACGCTGCTGGAAGCTTTGCAATTTCACCACCGTTTCCGGAAATTTGCTGCCGGATTGCAGCCCAAAGACCTCGTTGGGGTGTTGGGGTTTCCAGAAAGTGCTGCAAACAAGCCGGTTCGTTTTTTTTCTTCCGGCATGAAACAGCGCCTGAAACTGGCACTGGCCATTTGTTCCGAAACGCCCCTGCTGCTGCTGGATGAACCCACGAGTAACCTCGACCGGCAAGGCGGTGCTTGGTATCTTGACCTAATTGGACAATTTGCGGGCGACAGACTCGTTGTTGTGGCATCTAATGTGGAGGAAGATTACGCTTTTTGTACAGAGTCTATTGACATTCTTCAGTACAAAAGCAAAACCAAAAACATTGCAACATGAGAAAATCAGTCATCATCCCTGCGGCGTTCCTTTTAACCTGCCTTTTGATCGCCGGCGCATGTACCCAAAACAATCCCGAGCAGACTGAAAAAATGGAGATTTCGGCTGGCGCCCTGATCTTCGAATCCCAAAATTTTAAAAAACAATCCCTCAATTGCAAATCCGATACGGTTAGTTGCGCCACGGTTGAGGCAAGTTATTTTTTGGCAACAGGCGGCTCGGACTCGGTGCGCCAGGCCATCAACGATACCCTGATGCACTTCCTGAAAGCATCTTTAGCGGTTTATGCGGTGGAGGAGAAGGAGTTTCGCATTCCGCTCAATGAAGTTGCAGAGCGGTTTATCGGAGATTACGAATCGCTTCGGAAAGATAATCCGGTTTACGATATTCCCTGGGAGGTTGAAACAGCAACCAGTATCTTGTTCCAATCGCCTAAATTAATTTCTTTGAAGTATGCCACGTATTCCAATACGGGAGGCGCGCACCCCAATTCCTTTACAACACTGCTGGTGCTGGATAAAATGACCGGGTTTAAGCTCGATCTGAGAGATTTTATCAACAGCGTACCGCGCCTGGAAACCATTGCCGAAAAACATTTTCGCAGGGCACATGGATTAAGCCCGAAGCAAAGCCTGAATGACGCCGGTTTTTTTTGGGGAGAATCGTTCGCTTTGCCCGAGAATTTTGCGCTGCTTGACAGCGGCCTGTATTTTTATTACAACAATTACGACGTGGCGCCTTATGTGGTGGGGGCTACCGAGTTTACCATTCCATTTTCAGAATTGGATGGGATCCTTTATAAAAACAGAATTTTTTGAAGTTTAAAATAGACTGTAAATCATGACAAGATTGCTTGTTTTGGGCGCATTGGCGCTGACTGTATTGCTTTGGAATTGTGGCGGTTCGGAAAAACCGGAAGTGGTGCAAGGACAATCGGAACCCGCGCCTGTTATTCCGGATTCTATCAAGAACAGGCCGAAGCTTCCGGTAGAATTGAGGAGCTGGCGCTTACTTACCTATACGAAAGATGGTACGGAGCAACGATTAGCTGGCGCGGACTCCGTGAGTATTCTTCTTGATTTAAAATTCGACGAAGCAATTGGATCTTTTGGGTGTAACGATTTTCGGGGTTCCTGTGTCGTTGACTCAACCGGTACGATTCGGTTTGGCAATAACCTGACGTTTTCCTCCCGGGTCTGTAAGGGATTGATGACACAGGAAAGGTATATTAAGGAAATGATCACTGAGATGAAATCCTATACACTCAGCGCCGACCATCGCCGCCTTGAACTCTCATCCGACAATGCAAAAATGCTATACATCGCCAGGGATGCCGAATCGGATGACAGAAACGCACCAAAAGTGAAAGTAACGCAATAGACAGACGATATGGATCAGGTATTGGGCAGCAAAGAAACCAACGGAAGCGCCAAAACGGTGTTTGTGGGATTCCTCTTCGTTTGGTTGCTGCTCAACCTTTTTCAGGCCGCGTTCACGGAGCTGGATCCGGACGAAGCGTATTACTGGATGTATGCGCAAGCCTTAGACTGGGGCTACTTTGACCATCCTCCGATGATCGCCCTGATGATCCGCGCGGGCTATGCCTGTTTTCAGAATGAACTGGGTGTTCGTCTAATTGCAGTATTGCTGCAAACCGGTACATTTTTTTTTATCTGGCTATTGGCCGGGCAACCCGCAAAGCGCCGCGACGCCTGGGTGCTGATTGCGTTGCTGGCGGCATTGCCCCTTTTTCAGATCTACGGCTTCATTGCTGCGCCCGATGCGCCGTTGCTATTTTTTGGCGCTGTATTCCTTTGGCTTTACCGCCGCTTTTTGCAACAGCCTTCGTGGTTGAACACTATTTTGCTGGGCGCTTGCATGGCCGCGTTGTTGTACAGCAAATACCACGGAATTCTGCTCATCGGCTTCGTTACTTTGTCCAATTTGCGCGCCCTCCTGCGTACTCCGGCTTTTTATGTGGCTTCTTTGTTGGGTTGTTTGTTGTTTATGCCGCACCTCTACTGGCAGTATGCCCAGGAATTTCCTTCTTTCCGCTACCATTTGTCGGGCCGGGACGATCCTTATGAATTGAAGCATACGTTCACTTACCTGCTCAATCAGCCGGTCATGTTTAATCCTCTGCTTTTTTTGCTGATTTTGAAAGCGGTGTGGCATTCCAATTTCAAAAGCGAGGAACGCCGGGCGTGGCTTTTCCTGATTGTGGGGTTTTGGGCGTTTTTTTTCTGGGCAACATTCAAAGGGCACGCTGAACCGCAATGGACCGGTTTGCTGGCCATTCCGCTGGTGCTGCTCACTTACGAATATGCGTTGGATCGGGAAGCTTTCCGGCGTTGGATACTCAGGTTGTCGGCAATTACGGTCGTGGGTTTTCTGATTGGCCGGTTGCTGCTTGCCACTGCCTGGATTCCTTTGCCTACGGAGTTTCAAAACCGCAAATGGATTGATCCCCTCCACAAAGAAGCTGGCGGTTTGCCAGTGGTTTTTCAGAATTCGTACCGGAATCCCTCCAAATACGCCTTCTACACGGGCGAACGCGCCTATACCTTTACGGATGTGTTGTACCGAAAAAGTCAGTACGATCTCTGGGACTGGGAAACCGCCCTGCACAACCGATCCGCTTTCATTGCCGGAAACGACGATTGGGAATGCAGCGACTGCAAAACCCTGGAAATTCCCTGGAAAAACGGGTTGAAGGGGTTTCACGTGCTGCGCGCCGACAGCCTGCAGGTGGCCGGTAAATTGGTAATCACCCCTGCCGCCACATCCGTTTCAGTAAAACAGGGCGAATCTGCCATGATCTTTTTACAAATAAAAAACCCCTATCCGTTTGAAGTGCGGCAGGGGGTGGGGACGATGCCCCTTACTTTTTCAGCAATGCTGTTCGACGGGGTACAGGAAAAACCTGTATTGGTATTAGACGACATATTCGTCTTGCCTCGCGGCAAAATCGAGGCTGGCGACACCATCGAAACCAACACGGTTCTAAACTTTCCGGAAGGTTTATCCGGTAGGTTCACCTTAGTTTTTGGCGTACGCACCGGCCAATTGCCGCCTGCGGTGAATAGTGTTCCTATTGAATTGCTGCTCCGCAATTCCTAATCCCCCTGATGCAAAACCAGCATGGGCAAATGAGTATGCAGGGCCATTTGTTTGGTTTGGCTTTTGTGAAAAAGCTGTTCCCAGAAGCCGCGGTGGCGGGTGCCCATGACGATCAGGTCAATTTTTCCCATTTCGGCATATTGGTTGATCGAGGCATCAATGTCCGGGCTTTTGATGTTGGCGAACTCAAAGGCAAAAGGCGGTTCTCCGGCCTCGAACAATTCTTCAAAAATTTCTTCTTTAGACTTTGAAAATGCGGCATCCCCTTCCCGTTCGACATGTACAAAATGGATGCGCGCCTGAAAAGGCTTATTGAACAAGATCAATTGCTCAACCAGGCGTTCGTCGGAGGCATCAGCGCTACTGGAATACAGGATTTGTGCGGGCATTTTATACTTTGCGCCGTTGGGAACTAACAGCACGGCACAGTGCGCCCGCTGGGCAACAATCGTGGAAACGCTGCCGAACAGTTTTTCCAAAAGACCGCCATCGCCGGTCGTCCCCATGATGATGAGGTCGAATGTTTTGGACAACTCAATGATCTCGTCGCCCGGAAAACCAATCAATTGCTCAGTTTTCACTTCTTCCACGTTAGCCGGTTGCTCTGCAATGTTTTGCGCAAACTCTTTTAATGTTTTCTCTTTCAATTCCATAAACTCCTGTATCGGAGGGATGAAAGTAGGCGTAGAGGCCGCTTCGGGCATAAAAACATGCACCACCTTCAGGCTACAGGGCTCGCCAAGGTTTTTGCAATATTCCAAAGCATAGGTATACGCATCGCGCGCTGTTTCAGAAAAATCAGTTGGAATGAGTATTTTTTTCATAGAGGTATTCATTTATTCCGTACAAAGCAAAGATACCTTTTTTACCGGGTGGGGGTTGTGACTACTGTCATAATAATCCTTGATATTCGTCATAACCACAACAACGGACACTACTTAGTGTCTGTCCATTTAGTCCCGTGTCTGTTCTTTAGAGTTCGAGAACAAGGTGTGTTTTGCCCTAAAAATGGGAGTTTACTCGCGTAAATGACTGGTTTTGGGGCAAAATACAACGCAGTTATCGGACTATAAAGACGGACCCTACTTATCCTCCACCCGCATCGTCAACGCCGCCGAAACAACAAACGACACACCTCCGATAATCAGTGCGTACACTGCGTGGCCGTCAAAAAAGCGGGACACCAAAAAACCGAGGATGGAAGCCGCCACGATTTGCGGAATGACGATGAAAAAGTTGAACACGCCCATGTAGTAGCCCATTTTGGCCGCCGGAAGCGAACCGGTCAGGATGGCATAAGGCATGGACAGGATGCTCGCCCACGCAATGCCGACGCCAACCATAGAGCCAATGAGCAGATTAGGATCTTTGATAAAAAAGACAGACATCAGGCCCAGCGCGCCGAAGACCAGGCAAATGGCATGCGCCATTTTGCGGCTGGTACGGGCGGCTAATACCGGAATCAGGAAGGCGACCAAAGCCGCTACGCCGTTGTACACGGCGAAACAAACGCCCACCCAGTCGGCACCTTCGTTGTAAGCAGCCGAGGTCGTATCGGAAGAGCCGTAGATTTGGCTCGTAACCGCACTGGTGGTATAAATCCACATTGAAAACAGGGCAAACCAAGAAAAAAACTGCACCGGTGCTAATTGCTTCATGGTGCGCGGCATGTCCTGGAAGTCGTTGATGATGGTGACGAAGCCGTTTTGGAAATTGCCGCTGCGTTGCAAAGCGCCGGAAAGCAACAACAGCAAGCCCCCAAGCAAACCGCCAACAGAAAGCACATACAGTTCTTTATTAAGTTGGTACCACACCACCAAAGCAGTCAGCAATATGCCCAGCACTGCCGCCAGCAGGCCGACGCCAATTTGCCGTCCGCCATTGCCGAAGTAATATTTACCGTCGCGGGCTTCTTTGTAGTATTCCGTTTTTCCTTCAGCCGCCTCGAAAGCCTCTAATTGCTCCGGCGTATATTCTTTGGAACGAAAAACCGTCCACAAAACGGCCAATAAAAATACCCCGCCACCGAAATAAAAAGACCATTTCACGGAGTCGGGCACCACGCCTGCTTCCGCTGTATTGCTTACGCCCATCCATTTCGACAGGATATAGGGCAACAATGAAGCGACTACAGCGCCGGTGCCAATGAAAAAACTCTGCATGGCAAACCCCCGGGTGCGTTGCTCTGAGGGAAGGTTGTCGCCCACAAAAGCGCGGAAAGGTTCCATCGTCACGTTGATAGACGCATCCATGAGCCAAAGCGTGCCGGCTGCAATCCAAAGCGTGGGCGAGTTTGGCATGAACAGCAGTGCAATGGAAGCCAGAATGGCGCCCACCAGAAAGAAGGGCCGCCGCCGACCCAGCCGTCCCCAGGTGCGATCGCTGAAGTAGCCGATGATGGGCTGCACAATAAGACCGGTGACCGGTGCTGCAATCCACAAAATCGGAATTTCGTCTACTTTGGCACCCAGTGTTTCAAAAATGCGGCTCACGTTGCCGTTTTGTAGCGCAAATCCAAACTGAATTCCCAGAAACCCGAAACTCATGTTCCAGATTTGCCAAAAGGAAAGGCGTGGTTTGTATGTAAGCTGGCTCATTTTGTTGTGTGGTTTAAATGTTCAGTTTTTAGTCTTACAGGGAGCAGTTAGCGGGGGTACTTCGGGTTTCAAAATGATTCTTGTTAACCAATTGGCTTTGCATTTACTAAATTGACAACCAGGATTTCGATCCAAAACGAACTCAATCCTGTCAACTGCTCCCTGTAAGACTGCCAACTAATCAAAGCTACTCCATTCCAAACTGCTTCTTAGTCGGCATTGTCATCAGGTAAAAGAGTTTGATAAAATGCCCCTGATAGGTGGTGGCACGCACCCCGGTCCAGGCCATGTCGTCCTCATTACCGGCAATTTGGATCACCCATTGCGCATCTTCTGCGTCATTTTCGGAATCAATGACCACTACGGGTTCGTTGCTTTCGCCAAAGGCCATTTGCCAGCTCCCTTTGCTTTTGACTTCCGCCCACTGGCCGCCGGTGAAAGAGCCGTCCGGGCTGAGTTTGTACCACCGGTAAGAATTGCTTTTGCCGGGTTCAAATTGCTGGGCGTGGATGTAGTGCTCAATCACCCAGTAGCCTTTGGTCAGAATGCTTACGGTAGGAGAAGGCACCTGAGTGACCGGATCCTTAAAAGTGCCTTCTGCCGGCGTCAGGTATGGGTTCACAGCCGGCTCTTTGGGATTTCTTGAAGCAATGGGCATATCCCTTGTAATGACCGTTTCGCCGGGTGTTTTTTCCGGCTGGCAGGCACCTAAAAAACCGGCAAAAGCCAGCATGCAATAAAATGCTATTGTTCGATTCATGAAAGATCGTATTTATTTACCAATTCAATTTAATCGCTCAGTCCGCCGCAAACGCTGATGACCTGGCCGGTAACATAAGCAGAGCGATCGGAAGCCAAAAACACACAAACATCAGCTACTTCTTCCGCTTTTCCGAGTCGTTTCAGGGGAATGCCGCTCAGATACGCTTCTTTGGTTTTTTCGTCTAATTCGTGCGTCATGTCCGTTTCGATGAATCCCGGCGCCACGGCATTGCAGCGGATGTTGCGCGAGCCCATTTCTTTAGCGATGGATTTGGTGAATCCGAAAGTGCCGGCTTTGGAAGCGGCGTAGTTGGCCTGCCCGGCATTGCCCATCAGGCCGATGATGGAGCTGATGTTGATGATGGAGCCGGCCCGTTTTTTCATCATGGGCCGCAGGGCGTGTTTGGTCAGGTTAAAAACCGATTTCAGGTTGGTGGTCATAACCTCGTCCCATTGTTCTTCCGACATCCGCAGCATCAGGTTGTCGCGGGTGATGCCAGCGTTGTTGACGACTGCGTCCAATTGACCGAAATCAGCCAATACGCTTTCGATGAGCGCCTCGGCATCCTGATAAGAACTGGCATCCGAGCGGTAGGCTTTCGCTTTAACTCCAAGCGCCTGCAGTTCGGCTTCCACTGCTTTAGCTTTGTCTTCGGAAGACATATACGTGAACGCCACATGCGCGCCTTCCTGGGCAAATTTGAGTGCGATTGCAGCGCCAATTCCCCTGGAACCACCCGTGATCAGCGCCACTTTGTTGTCCAATAGTTTCATTGTATAAATGTAAGATTTTTGATTTTAGATAGTGTCTGTCCGCTTATCCAGGAAGCGAAGGTAAAATATTTTGTACAATCCTGCCAACCTTAGCCGGAGTAGAACCGGCTCTTTATGGATATCATGTTAATTTTGCCCTTAGCAATTGCTGAATTTGGCTAAAAACAAGTTAAAGTTTCATGAACTATGTACAAAGTTGCAAAATGACGTTATTTTTACACAATAGATTTTGCATCAATTATATAACTTCTCTAATTCGTCGCTCGCATGAAATCCGGAACACTACTTTTTAATGCGCTTTGCATCTGCGCGCTCGCGATTACGCTCCCCTCCTGCTTAGAGGACAATGTGGATACCCAAATCATGCATTATTCGCTTGATGAATATGCTACCCTTCAGCAAACGCTGAACCTTCCGGATGAGCGCTACGACTACACCGTTACGGTATCCGCAAGTAATTTTGGCGGCACTTCCGTGATTCCGATCAATAACGCCAAAGCCACACTTGGTCGGGTGTTGTTCTACGATAAAAAACTTTCCCACAACAATACTGTTTCCTGTGCGTCCTGTCATCAGCAGGAAGCAGGGTTTGCCGACAACAAAGCCCAAAGCGAAGGCTTTAACGGCGAACTGACCAAGCGCAATTCGCTTGCCCTGGCTTCGGTTGCCAATTTCGAATCTTCCTATGGCGGAACCAATACCGGCAACTTCAATCAGGATGCCGCTTTCCTATGGGACGAACGCGCTACTACCATCGTGGAACAAAGCAAGATCGCCATTGAAGACAATATTGAGATGGGAATGGATATAGACGACTTAGCTGACAAGCTGGCTCAGGAAGACTATTACCGGATTCTTTTCCAGAAAGCTTATGGTTCCCCGGAGGTTACCCCTGACCTTATTACGGAATCTATTCAGGAGTTTCTCAATGCTTTTGTTTCCAACAATTCAAAATTCGACAAAGGGTTAAACGCTCATTTTACTACAGAATCACATTTTACCAATTTTACGCAACAGGAAAACCTGGGTAAGAACCTTTTCGTCATCCATTGTTCCACCTGCCACGATCCCCGCATGGCTGGCGTGCTGGTTGCCACAGCAAATAATGGCCTCGATCTGGAATACACCGACCAGGGCCGAGGTGCCATTACCAACCAGATTTCTGATAACGGCGTCTTTAAAGTGCCCATGCTGCGCAATATTACCCTCACGGCACCTTACATGCACGATGGCCGCTTTGCAACGCTGGAAGAAGTCGTTGAACACTACAATTCGGGGATTAAGGCGCACCCAAATTTGCATTTCGGACTGCGCGATTTTCAGACCTCCCAGCCGAAACGCCTGAACCTGAGCAATTCCGAGAAACAAGCGCTGGTCGCTTTCTTGAGAACCCTGACCGATACGAAGTTTGCGGAAGATGTCCGGTTCTCCAATCCGTTTGATTTGTAAATTGGGTCTTTGGAAAAGACCGCGCGACTCGAAGTCAACCGGTAACTATACCACAAAAACGGCCTGCGGAATTGTCCCGCAGGCCGTTTTTTGTTTAATTTTGCAAAAACAATCAAAATGGAATACCGCCGATTGGGTAAATCGGGCGTTCAGGTGAGCGCCCTTTCGCTGGGATCCTGGCTGACTTTTGGCAAGCAGATCAGTGATGATATGGCCGAACGCCTCATGGCCATTGCGTATGAGCGGGGCGTCAATTTTTTCGACAACGCGGAAGGTTACGCAGCAGGAAAGTCGGAAATCGTAATGGGCAATATCCTGAAAAAAATGAATTGGGACCGGACGAGCTACTTAGTCTCCAGCAAGGTTTTTTTCGGAGCAGGCGGGAATAAGCCTAACCAAACCGGGCTGAGCCGCAAGCACCTCATGGAAGCTTGCCACGCTGCCCTGAAACGTTTGCAGGTGGACTATCTGGATTTTTATTATTGCCACCGTCCCGATCCGCACGTTCCCATTGACGAAATCGTTTGGGCGATGAACCACTTGATTCAGCAGGGAAAAGTCCTTTATTGGGGTGTTTCGGAATGGCCGGCAAAAAGCATCGAGGAGGCACACTTAGTGGCTCAAAAGTGCAACCTGATCGGCCCCACAATGGAACAACCACAATACAACCTTTTCGTTCGGGAACGGGTGGAATTGGAATACGCCCCGCTTTACAAACGATTTGGCTTAGGCACCACAATTTGGTCGCCTTTGGCTTCAGGGGTACTCACTAACAAATACATTGACGCTTCACCGGAAGATACCCGACTGGGCATCAAAGGAATGGAGTGGCTGCGCGATAGTTCACTGACACCTGAACGCCTCGAAAAAGTACGTCAATTACATGCCCTTGCCGGGGAAATAGGCACCAGCCTGCCTTGTTTGGCCATTGCCTGGTGCCTGAAAAATCCAAATATAAGTACGGTTATTCTGGGCGCGTCGAAGGAGTACCAGTTAGAGGAAACGCTTGGCGCCATCGAAACCCTGTCTTTATTAACCGATCCGGTGATGGAACGCATCGAAGCTATTGTAGACAACAAGCCGGAAGAGACCGGGGAGGCGTAAATGGGGGATTTCGACCCCATGTCGTAACATGAGACATTCCGAATTTTTGGAATGTCTCATGTTTGATCAATGGAAGTTGACCGCAACAAGTCTAAGGTCTACCCCAAACTTCGATCACCGCTTTTCTGTCTGCAAAGTTGTTAGAATCGTACCAGAAAACGATTTTTTTAATAAAACGCCGCTTCCCATCCACATCAAGAACCCATGTTTCGCCGCCGGCAGGAATGTTTTCCCACAGGTCGGGTTCCTGAACGCCTCCATTTTAAAAGTGTACAACGCATTTGTGGAGATTGATGCCGCTTCTTTTTACTATAAATTTTAAGGGAGTAAATTTGCCTTCCCGTGCAATAGCGAGGATAGAGACTATGCCCACCTGCGCTCATTTAAATGGGATTGCTGTTTTTTAATAAAATCCGGGAGAAACGGAACGAATACATCAAGAAATGCAGGCCGGGAAGCTGAAGATTTGAAAATTGATGCCAACTTTGCGGCTTCTAATAAAAAAACGAAGCCATGTTGAATCGTCAAAATCCTTTGCATACGAATGCCTGGAAGCAGTTGGAAGCGCATTATTCCAAAGTCAAAGACTTACACATGCGCGATTTGTTCGCTGCTGACGCCGGGCGATTTGACCGCTTTTCGCTGCGTTTTGAAACGCTGTTGCTGGATTATTCCAAAAACAGAATCCTCCCGGAAACCATGAGCCTCCTGCTTGATCTGGCGAAGGAATGTCAGGTTTTGGAAAGCATTGAGCGATTGTTTACCGGAGACGTCATCAACGAAACAGAAAATCGCGCGGTGCTGCATACGGCCCTGCGAAATCGGTCCAATACGCCCGTATTAGTGGAAGGACAAGATGTGATGCCTGCAGTGAACGAGGTACTGGATAAAATCGAACGCTTTTCTCAAAGCCTGCTCAACGGGAGCTGGACCGGCTATACAGGAAAGCGCATCACCGATATTGTCAACATCGGCATTGGCGGCTCTGATCTCGGGGCGGTGATGGTCACCGAAGCACTTCGCCCGTATTGGCAACCAGGCATTTCGGTACATTTTGTGTCCAATGTGGACGGCACCCATATTGCGGAAACACTGAAGCGGGTTTCCCCGGAAACGACCCTTTTTCTGATTGCTTCCAAAACCTTCACAACCCAGGAAACCATGACCAATGCGTTTACGGCGCGAACCTGGTTTTTGGACGGAGCAGGGGAGGAGCGCCATGTTTCGCGGCACTTTGCGGCCATTTCGACCAATAAAAAAGCAGTGGAGGCATTTGGCATCGCCCCTGAAAATATGTTTGAGTTTTGGGATTGGGTGGGTGGCCGTTATTCGTTAACCTCGGCGATTGGGTTGCCCATTGCCTGCACGATCGGGTTTGACAATTTCCGGCAGTTGCTGGAAGGTTTCCACGCGATGGATTTGCATTTTCGGGAAACGCCGCTGGAACGAAATATGCCGGTTCTCTTAGCTTTGATTGGCATCTGGTACAATAATTTTTTTGAGGCGGCAACTGAAGCCATTCTACCGTATGACCAATACCTGCATCGCTTTGCTGCATATTTCCAACAAGGCAATATGGAAAGCAACGGCAAAAGAGTGGATCGCAATGGCGTGCCCGTCGCCTATGAAACCGGGCCGATTATTTGGGGCGAACCGGGTACCAACGGGCAGCACGCATTTTACCAGTTGATCCACCAGGGAACCAAGCTTATTCCCTGTGATTTTATTGCACCGGCCATCAGCCATAATCCTTTAGGCGATCACCACGTGAAGTTGTTGTCTAACTTTTTCGCGCAAACGGAAGCCCTGATGAAGGGAAAAACGAGTGCGGAGGTGGAGGCGGAACTGCGCACTGCGGGCAAGCCGGAAGAAGAAATTCGTTTCCTGACGCCATTCAAAGTATTTGAAGGCAACCGGCCAACCAACTCAATTTTGGTTCAACAAATTACGCCGCATAGCTTAGGCAGCCTGATTGCCTTGTACGAACACAAAATATTCGTTCAGGGAGTCATCTGGAATATTTTCAGTTTTGACCAGTGGGGCGTGGAATTGGGCAAACAATTGGCATCCAATATTTTGCCGAAGTTGGAGCACAGCGACCCGGTGACCGAACACGACGCCTCCACCAATGGATTGATCAATGCCTATAAAGCGATGAGATGAGCAAGACGATTTTTGTCACAGGCGCGGGGGGGCAATTGGGGCAGTGTTTGAAACAATGCGCTCCGGATTGGCCCCAATTTAATTTCATTTTTGCGGATCGCGAGCAGTTGGATATTGCCGACAAGGCAATGACGGAAGCCTGGTTTAATAAAATTACTCCCGTAGATTATTGTCTCAATTGCGCGGCTTACACGGCGGTAGACAAAGCAGAAAGCGAGCCGAAACGCGCTTTTGCCATCAACCGCGACGGCGTTGCTTATTTGGCGGAAGCCTGCCGCAAACGAGGCGTCGCCCTGATTCATTTTTCTACGGATTATGTATACGGCGGCCACACCAATCGCCCTTTGACGGAGGACGATCCGGTGCAACCGGCAGGGGTGTATGCGCAAAGTAAATTAGAAGGAGAGCGCCGGGCTTTGCAAATTAACCCGCTCACGACCATCATCCGCACCTCCTGGGTGTATTCGGAGTTTGGGCACAACTTCCTGAAAACGATGCTGCGCCTTGGCCGGGAGCGCAGTGCGTTGAACGTGGTGTTCGATCAGGTAGGCACGCCAACCTACGCTGGCGACTTAGCCCTGGCCGTGCTGGCGATGATCGAAGCCGTAGAAAGTGGAAAAACCTCGCGGGATTTGCTAAGCGGGATTTACCATTACAGCAACGAAGGCGTTGCGAGCTGGTACGATTTTGCGGAAGCGATTTTTGAACTGGCGGGCATGGCGATCAAAGTTCACCCAATTGAAACGAAAGATTTTCCCACGCCCGCCGCACGGCCCGCTTTCAGCGTGTTGAATAAAGCTAAAATCAAAGCGGCATTTGGGTTAGAAATTGCGCATTGGCGTGTGGCATTGCAGCAGACAAACCTATAAGATTTCTAAAACCTTATAGGTTTAAATCCGAAAGCTGCGCAATATCGAGTCCCTCAATCTTTTCCAGCATTGCTGCCTCTTCAAGGTGGAGGTCTGCCGTAAGCGCTTTGAGTTGCAGCAGTGCCGCGGTGGCTTCGCTTTTTCGGATGGCAATCTCCACCAACCCGGAATCGTCGGTAAATTCCTGTTTCAGGAGTTGAAATCCTGCTTTTTTGATGGCACCCATCAGGTTGTTCATTAAGGCGTAGTGGAACGTGAGCCGGAAAAGGGATTCGATGGTTTTTTCTACTATTTCTGCTTGTTGCAAAACTTCGGCAGCGCTTGCTTTATAAGCCTGGATCAATCCCGAAGTTCCTAATTTGGTGCCGCCGAAATAGCGCACCACCACGATCAGCACATTGGTCAATCCAAAACTGTCAATCTGGCCCAAAATGGGACGCCCGGCTGTGCCGCCGGGTTCGCCGTCGTCGTTGGCGCGGTAGCGGTTTTTGTCCAGCCCCAATCGCCAGGCATAACAGTGGTGGGTAGCTTTGGGGTGCAATTTCCGCACTTCTTCCAAGCTCGTCTGGCAGTCGGCTTCCGTGCTGACCGTAAAGGCATAGGCCAGAAATTTGCTGGCGCGTTCGCGCAATTCAGCGGTACAAGGAGCCGCAAGGGTATGGTATTGATCGTCTACTTGCCCCATTTTCGCAATTGATTCAGCATGGCCTGGAAATCCTTGTGCAAAGGAGCTTCTACGGTCATGCGCACACCGGTGTCGGGGTGGTCGAAACTGAGTCTGGCGGCGTGCAGGGTGACCCGGTTCATCAACGGCTTTTCTTCTTCAAACTTGCCGAGGTTAAAATTGCGCACTTTTATTTCTGAAACGGACAGCGCTTCCCGTTTGCCATACAGCGGATCAATGGCTAAAGGATGCCCAATGGATTGAAAATGCACGCGCACCTGGTGCGTCCGGCCTGTTTTGATGTTTGCCTCTGCCAAAGTGAAGGAACGAAACCGCTCGACAACCCGGTAAAGCGTCAGGGCTTGTTTGCCGTGGGAAGAAGTCATCATTTTGCCAGCTTGCGAAGGATGCGGAGCGATGGATTTGTCCATCACGCCTTCATCGTTGTAGATATTTCCATCCGCTAAGGCTAAGTAGATTTTATCCACTGTGCGCGCTTCAAATTGCCCGTTCAGGTTTCTGTGCGCTTCCTCCGTTCGGGCAAAAATAATGACGCCACTCGTTTCGCGGTCTAAACGATGTACCGTCCAGATTTTTCCATAAGTCTCCTGCAACATAGTTTGCAGGTTGGGTTTGCCCGGATCGAAGCGGTCGGGAATACTCAGAACCCCGGCAGGTTTGTTGACAACTACAACAAACGGGTCTTCATAAATCAATTCAACGCGAGTTTTCATTCTTTAACGATGTCTTTGAATTTGTGCTTTCGCAAACCATAATATTGCCACACAATGCTGCCCCGGTACCTGCCGCTGGTATTTTCCGGGCCAATCGTGTTTTGACGGATCAGTTCTTTGTAGTAGGCGCGTTTGCCCGCCATTTTTCGGATGTTCCGGTAAAAAGAGAGGTGTGCCCGGAGCACCGAACCGATATGTTGCCATTTCCCCTGCGCTAAAAAAAGCAGGGAAGCCAGCCCATCGAGGACTAACCTCGACGGAATCAGCCACAGCAATTTAAGCGCAGGCTCATTTTTAAAAACAGTATAGAGCGTATTTCGGAAATTCAGGTAAGTTTTTCGGGGGGACGTGTACGCTAAAGTGCCGCCGCCAACGTGAAAGACAGTAGCTTCCGGCACAACCACAATTTTATACCCGGCGCGTTTGAGGCGCCAGCACAGGTCAATTTCTTCTGTGTGGGCAATGTAATCAGGGTCGAAGCCGCCAAAGCTGTGGTACAACTTCGCTCGGATGAACAGCGCAGCTCCGCTTGCCCAGAATATTTCCTGCGGCTGGTCGTACTGGCCGCTGTCGCGTTCGGTGTCTGAAAAAATGCGCCCCCGGCAAAAAGGATAACCCATGACATCGAGCCAGCCGCCTGAAGCGCCGGCGTATTCAAACCGTGCGCGATCGTGCCAGGATCGTATTTTTGGCTGACAAGCCGCAATGGTTTTGTCCTGCTCCATATACCGGATCACGGAAACCATCCAGCCTGGTACGATCTCTACGTCAGAGTTGAGCAGGATATAATAATCGCTTTCGATCTGTTCCAGCGCAACATTGTATCCTTTTGCAAAACCATAATTAACGCCCAAAGCAAGGCATTTCACCTGTGGGTAATGATCGGCCACATATTGCAGCGAATGGTCGGTAGAGCCATTGTCGGCAATATAAATGGTCAGCTCGGGATAACGGCTCGACAAAAGAGCCGGCAGAAATTTTTCTAAGTAATCCTGACCATTATAGTTCAGAATGATCACGGCTACGGTAGGAAGTTGGAGCGTTTTTTTTTTCGGAGCCACTACTCCGGTCTGATAGGCAATCAGGGAAGCGATGGCTTTTTCCCGGTCGTCGGCCAATTGGTCGGACAAGGCATCGAGGTTTTGAAACTGCTGGTCTTCGCGGATAAAATCCACCAATTCCACCATCAGCTCGTCGCCGTAAATATCCTGGTTGAAATCGAAAATATTGACTTCGATGGTGTGGTTGTGATGGGTTTTCAGGGTCGGGCGGTCGCCGATGTAGAGCATGCCTTTGTACGACCGCTGGTTGTGGTAGACGTATACAGAATAGATGCCTTTGGGCGGGATGAGCTTGTGTTTGTCTCCAATTTCAATATTTGCAGTGGGAAAACCGATGTCGGTTCCGATTTTTTGCCCGTGAACGACTCTCCCGGTCAGGGTGAAGTGGTGGCCGAGCAGGCGGTTGGCGGTTTTCAGGTCTGCTTTTTCCAGGGCGCTCCGGATCCGGCTGGAACTGACGGAAATGGCTTCCATTTCCTGTTTTTCAATTTCAATGACTTCATAATCATTGTCTTCGCCATACCAGTGCAGAAAATTGATGTCGCCCTGGCGGTTCAACCCAAAGCGGTGGTCGTAGCCAATGACGATGAATTTGGGGGCAAATTTTTCAACAATGAACTTCTGGATGTATTCGTCTGCGCTCAATTGCGAAAACTCCACGGTAAAAGGCACCACCACAATATTGTCCACATGGAAGCGCTCCAGCAGGCGGATTTTTTCGTCCAGCGTATTGATCAGGCGAAGGCTGTTGTCGTGGGGATACACAATCTGCCGGGGGTGCGGGTCGAACGTAATGAGCACGCTTTCGCCATCCGTTTGGTGGGCTAAGCGGTTGATGCGCTGAATGATTTTTTGATGCCCGCAATGAACGCCATCAAAAGACCCGATGGTAATCACAGCGTTTCTAAAAGTAGGCAGATGGTTCTGATCGTAGAATACTCTCATGGCCTTGCAAATGTAATTCGATTTTGCAGAAATTGAAAAGTGTGGTCGCTTCCTGATAAAGTAAATAAGCAACCGGGACAGTAAAACCGGGTCAAAACTGTTTGTAGCGGCAGATTGTTTGTACTTTTGCAAAACAGCAAATCCGGAAAATGGAAATTAATAAATCGTTAGTTGTTAAAGCGCTTACCCAGGTCACAGACCCTAACACCGGGCAGGATATCATTACCATGAGTATGGTGCGCGACCTGGAGATAACGGGAAACCAGGTCAATTTTACATTGGAACTGCCCACGCTTAACAATAAATATAAAGCAGAGATCAATTTTGCGTGCATGGCTGCGGTTCAGGCGGTTTTCCCGGATGCCATGGTGAACGTTCACATGATGGGGCGCACCGACCAGGCGCAGCAACCGACTAGTGCGTTGCCGCACATTAAGAACATTGTCGCAGTGGCTTCGGGCAAGGGCGGCGTTGGCAAATCTACGGTCGCTGTTAACCTGGCATTGGGTTTGCAGCAGCTTGGCGCTAAAGTGGGGTTGATTGACGCAGACCTTTACGGACCTTCCATTCCTACTATGCTGGGATTGCAGGGACAACGCCCCAAAGTGCAGGATTTTTATGGACAGCAAAAAATCATTCCTTTAGAAGCCTACGGCATTTCAGTGATTTCCATCGGATTCATCGTCGAGCCTGAACAGGCGGTGGTGTTGAGGGGGCCGCGGCTTTCCGGCATCATCAAGCAGTTTTTCAACGACTGCGTTTGGCCGCCGTTGGATTACCTGATTGTGGATCTTCCCCCGGGCACTGGCGACATTCAGTTGAGCTTAGTGCAAACGGTGCCGGTCACAGGTGCGGTGATGGTTACAACGCCGCAGGAAATTTCCGTCATTGACGCGGTGAAAGCCATGAACATGTTTTTGCTGCCTTCGGTGAATGTGCCTATTTTAGGGGTTATAGAAAACATGGCCTGGTTCACGCCAGCGGAGTTGCCCGAAAACAAATACTACATTTTTGGTAGCGGCGGCGGTAAAAAATTGACAAAAGCGAGCGAATCGGTACTGCTGGGGCAAATTCCCATTTTCCAGAGCGTTCGCGAATCGGGCGACGAAGGCCGCCCGGCGGTGCTGGATAAAAACAACCCGGCATCGGAAGCTTTTATGGATGTGGCACGCAATACGGCCCGGCAGTTGGCGGTGCGCAATGAAATCATGGCACCGACCCAAATTGTGAAAGTAACCTCATAACGCCATATCATAAAATTATCAATCATGGTACAAACGGATAAACAAGCGCTGTTGCAAAGGGTAGACGCCGCTTTGGAAGATGTGCGCCCACACCTCGCAGTGGACGGAGGAAACGTCGAATTAGTGGATGTGATGGAGAACGGAATTGTCCAAATCCGATGGATGGGCAATTGCGAAGGGTGCAATATGTCGGCTTTTACGATGCGCGCGGGAATCGAACAGGCTATTATGAGTAAGGTGCCCGGCATTTCCGGCGTAGAAGCTGTGAATTGAGGTGTCTGACTTTATAGTCCGATAGCTGCGTTATTTTCTGCCCCAAAATTGGTCATTTACGCGAGTAAACTCCCGATTTTGGAGTAGAAAATGCCTTGCTCTCGAACTCTAAGGGTCAAACACCAGACTAAATGGTCAGGGTATAATCACAAAACGAAACAGCAGTGGAACAATTGAAAGGCATGTTCGGAGGCATCTTGGCGACCGTCATCGGCGGGCTAATCCTGCTTGCCATCATCCGGCCTTTTTCCGGCAAAGGTGATTCAGCACCTGATCCGGCTCACGAAATTGTAGAAGAGGAACTACCAACTACACAGGAAGCGTATGTCCCTTTTTCTTTTTATTCTCCAAAATTGCGCTTCTACGCGTCAACCGCAGATGTCCCTGATTTGGACAAAAGGCACTACCAAACGCGGTTTGCCAAAGACAGCTTAGCCTATCTGAACTGGGAACTCGACATCAGCTACAGCAAAGCCAAAAAGCGCATGCCTTTCAGCGTGATGGCCGTTTATTACCATGCCAACGGCGATGAATTTGCCCGCCAAACCTTGGATACCTACGCGGATAAAGACTGGGCAAACTCGTACCACAACTGGGGCTGGGGCTGGGACAAACCCGGCGAATGGCCCAAAGATACGTTTACCGTGGAGTTGCATATTCAGGGGAATGTAGTGAAAAAAGGGGCGTTTGTGGTGTATTGAGTTTTACTGCATAGGAGTTTTTTTACCACATAGGGCATATAGGGGTTTTCACAACTTGTCCCGCACAACGGGATAGGACACATAGAGCTTGTGTCGAACTGGAAAACAAGGGTTGTGAAAATGCTTAGTGTGACTTATTGAAATGAGTTGAAAATATGGAGCAACCAACAGCCAACAATCAGGATACTTTTATTGAACGCGTTCGGCTTCAAAGGTATAAGTCTATTGAGGATGTAGAGGTTACACTCAAACCGGAGCTGAATATTATGATTGGAGCGAATGGGAGCGGGAAGACGAATTTTGTGAAGGGGTTATACATGGCAATGATTAAAAAGTTTGATGATGCTGTAGGTAGAGTTCAAGTTGAGTTGAATTACCGTGTTAATAAGGATATCTATGTTCATTTCTATGACTATAAATATGGAGCACGATCTTCACCTTCTTCTAAGACACTGATTACTAGCAGAATTGTTCTAAATGATGAGGAAATTAGCAAGTTGAATAGAGAAAATCTATGGGGTCTTCTTCCAGACAAGGAAGATGTATATGATAGTAAAACTGATGAAAAGCTGCAAATTTGGAGTGACATAGAAGAGAATCACTTTAATCATCCATTATTGATATCTTATGGAGTTTCCGAAGATTTTAATCATATTGGGAATATAGAGAATGTAGTAATCTATGATGAAAGCGATAATATGATTCATATTGATGGGTATTCATTGTTTATTCAACCTCATACAACTCAGGGTATCTTTTCTTTATTTGAGAATATGATAACTCAAGCTGATGATATAGAACGTAATAGATTAATTTTTCCCGCTAATTTTGTTGAGAACTTAAGTCTTTATACTCCTGTAAAGGATATTCGTTTAGAACAAAATTATCGTGTCGAGAATACTAAAACCGGCAAAGAACTCCTCCACGTCCGATTTGAATACTTCGTTGACGGCAAATGGCGGCCCTGGACCCACCTCTCCGATGGCACCAAACGCTTGGTTTACATCATTACAGAAGTTACTTTTTCCAACAAGATCATCCTGCTGGAAGAACCCGAACTCGGCATCCACCCCCACCAACTGAGCAAGTTGATGGAACGAAATACCCATGGATGGAACGTAAATTTCGTTCCAATTATAAAGGGCTTATCGGGTGGACAACTTGAGAATGCCAGGAAACTTAAAAAGCGCAATGAAGGCGAAATCGTAAGCAACAGACTGGGTTATGTTGTTTGTATGCGCGATCTGGATGCCTTGCCCTCGGATGCAGGAAAGATCAGGCTTAAGCAGGAATGATATCGCAAACTTGAAATGGGAAATATTGGAATCTTTTTTCCGGTCATTGTTGAAGCCGAAGCGATTATTTTGGCTGATGTTGAGACTTTTAATAGAAAATATGGTGTACGTATTTCTAACGTTGGGGATCCATTACTTAAAGAAAAACCGAAAGAGTTTTTAAAGCAGCACACCTCAAAATCTACATCTACCAAAAAATACCACGAAGCCGACGCGCTCAAAATCTTCAAAGAACTCAATTTCGATAAAGTATACGCCAACCATACCGGCACATTCAGCTTCAAGATTTTTGTTGATAAATTGAAGGGTAAAATCAATCCAAAAACAAAATGAGGCTACATTTCAACTCATTGAAAGTGAAAAACTTGTTATGGATACGGCACCTCTTTGCGACCTCTGCGGCACCTTAGCGACCTTCGCGGGAAACAGTCTCCCGAAAAGGCTTACTATCGTGAATCTTCGATTTCGCCAAGTACGCTAAGGAAGCGTTATTCATAGGAAATAAATCCGTGGTTTCTTCCTGATCTCATCTTAAACGACCTTTATGACTCGTCTTCAACTTCACCACCACATCCTCCAAAAACAATCCTTTCTTTGCGTCGGCTTGGACACCGATGTATCGAAACTCCCGAAGCACCTGTTGGATCATCCCGAACCGATTTTCGAGTTCAACCGGCAAATCATTGACGCCACCCGCGATTTTTGCGTCGCCTATAAGCTGAATACCGCATTTTACGAAACGCTGGGCAAAAAAGGCTGGGAGGCGCTGGAAAAAACGCTGGACTACCTGCCCGACACCCATTTTGCCATCGCTGACGCCAAGCGCGGCGACATTGGCAATACGTCTAAAATGTACGCCAAAGCCTTTTTTGAAACCATGAATTTCGACGCGGTGACGGTGGCACCTTACATGGGGGAAGATTCGGTGCTGCCTTTTCTCGGGTTTGAAAACAAATGGGTTATTTTGCTGGCGCTGACGTCCAATAAAGGGAGTGCCGATTTTCAAATGACCCCGCAGGAAGACGGGCGACCCCTGTTTGAAAAAGTATTGCGTAAAGCCCAGGACTGGGGCACGCCTGAAAACCTGATGTTTGTGATAGGTGCTACCCACCCCGAACAGTTTGACCAGGTCAGGGCGGTTGTTCCGGATCATTTTCTTTTGGTGCCCGGGGTAGGGGAGCAGGGCGGAGATTTGCAAAAAATCAGCAAACACGGCATGAATGAGCGCTGCGGCTTGTTGGTCAACTCCTCCCGCGCTATTATCTATGCAGGCAGCGGGGAAAATTTTGCGGAAGTCGCTGCGGCCTCGGCAAAATTGGTGCAAACAGAGATGGCTGGCCTGTTAGCTGTACAACCGCGTTAAAACAACACCACAATCGGATAACCCAGAAGCAGACTACCGTTTAAAACCGGTCTAACTTTGTGGCTTCAAAATTATCCGATTGAATATGATTAAGACCTTGAATTTATCTCGATTGCAAAACCCGGCTACGGCTGTGGGGTTTGTATTTATGATCCTGAGTATTCTTTTTAGCGGCTGGATTGCCCGGATTCCGGAAGTACAGTCCAACCTTGGATTGAGCAAAAGCCAGTTGGGATTTTCCCTTCTCGGGCTCTCCCTCGGCGCGCTTTCGATGACCATCACTTCCGGGTGGCTGACTTCAAAGTTGCGCACAGGCGTTTCCCTTACCAGCAGTACCCTGCTTTTTTGTTTCTGTATTGCCCTCCCGGCGTTTGCGTGGGATGAGTGGTCGCTTTTAGTGGCGCTTTTTGCTGTCGGCGTAGGCAACGGGTTTATGAATGTCGCCATGAATGCGGCGGCGGCGGCTGTAGAGCGTTCGGAACAGGTGAACATCATGCCTTATTGCCACGCCATGTATAGTTTGGGCCTGATCTTTGGGGCACTCCTCTCCAGCGCTGCTGGCGCACTGGGCATTTCTGTTGCCCTGCACCTTTCTGTGTTGGGCGCGCTTATGGCACTTGGCTACACGTTGATCCATCCGGTTTTAAACCAGTTGCCGCAGGTAAAGCGCGAGGTTGCACGTTTTTCGTTGCGCTCTGCGGAGCTACTGATGCTGGCGGTGCTGGCTTTTTGTTTCATCATGAGCGAAGGTGCCATTGCCGACTGGACGGCGGTTTATCTCAAAAATGAATTGGGCGCCAGCGCTTCCATCTCCAGCTTAGGCTACGCCTGTTTTGCCTTTGCCATGACGGCGGGACGGTTTAGCTGTAATTATCTCAGGGTGATGCTGGGAGTTCGGAAGTTGATGATTTGGGGCGTCGCTATTACCATCGCCGGGCTCTTGTTGCCCGTTCTGGTGCCTTCTGTGGCTGCCGGAATTATTGGATTTGCCATTGCAGGACTGGGGATAGCCAACTTAGTGCCGGTCATTTTTGCGGCTTCCGCCAAAATTGAAGGCATTCATCCGAGTGCGGGCATCGCAACCGTTCTAACGGCAGGTTTGACAGGGCTGATGCTTTGCAGGCCGATAATCGGCTGGCTGGGCGAAAGTTGGGGATTGGGCATGGGACTGGTCTTTATTATGGCGATGGTTGCCATTGGCGGGCTGCTGACTTTGTTGGCCATTCGCAGGTTCCACGTGTCGCTATAAAAAAAAACAACTTCCCCGAAAAAGGACGGGGAAGTTGCTGCTTAACACTCACTAGTTTATGAAACTTAAGCCAACTTATGCTATTTAACGAACTTCTGTATGGGATGTTACGCTGAACAACGTTAAGAATTTGCTAAATAATCACCCACCACATTCTTTTTGAAGTTGCTGGATCTGAATCACCCACAGCTTCTTTTGATCCTCCACCTCGTCTTCGTCACAAAAATCTGTAACGTACATGATGGTTTCTCCGGTAATCGGAGAGGTGGAAATTGCAAATTCCAGATATTCTCCTTCTTCCGCTTCCACCCACCTGAGCCGCAACCGCTCTTCTTCTATGTCATCAATGACTACCGCCACTTCCTCTGAATTTCCCCACCAAAAGGTGTAGAAGTCGCCCTGGATGTCTGCCTTGTCGCAAAACCACCGGATCAGGCAGGAAGGCGTCGTCAAAAACTGATACAAAATGTTCGGCGATGCTTTGAAAATAAACTCTATCTTGAATTTGACACGCTCCATACTGGAATTTTAATTGGTTTTATACGGTATAGACCGTAGCTGTTGAATTTTTCGATTAGCTCCCTGTACGATGTATACGAGTGAGAAGTAACGGAATTGCGATGCAGGATAGGCAAAAATTCAGCCCTTTTCGTGAAAGTCCCCTGCTTTCACGCAATAAAAGATAAAAAAAATGACTTTTGCAAATTTTTCTGTTCTTGAGCGAAAATATAAGTGCTATCCCCCTGATTACCAACAATCTTTTAGCGGTCAGCCGCAAGGCACAATTTTTAATAAGGTGGGAAGTTCGCCGCCTGCCGCCTGTTGAAGAATAAATGCTCGTGTTCACTTGACACAAAGCCCTATTTGGCGTAACTTTGCGGTCTGTATGCACAAAGACTTCAGAAACTTCATCAGCATGACTTTTTGCTTCTTACGGCAAATCCGCCTGTTATTAAGCCAACTTATTCATTCATTTCACCAATAGGCCGGCTATTAGGTCAACTAAGTAGCCGCGGGAGGCGTTTTAACTTACTACAAACTAAAAAAATACACGGGTAAATGAGACAGCTCAAAATTACAAAATCCATTACGAACCGGGAAAGCCAGTCCCTTGAAAAATACCTTCAGGAGATTGGCAAAGTGGACTTACTTACCCCGGAAGAGGAAGTGGAGTTGGCCAAGAGGATAAAGCAGGGTGATCAGGCAGCACTTGAAAAATTGACGAAAGCTAACCTCAGGTTTGTTGTATCTGTCGCCAAACAATATCAAAACCAGGGTTTGTCCCTCAGCGATTTAATTAATGAAGGCAATCTTGGTCTGATCAAAGCCGCCCAGCGCTTTGACGAAACCCGTGGATTCAAGTTCATTTCTTATGCAGTGTGGTGGATTCGCCAGTCTATTCTTCAAGCATTGGCCGAGCAATCCAGAATTGTGCGGCTTCCGCTGAACAAAGTTGGCTCGCTCAACAAGATCAATAAAGCTTTTTCTGAACTTGAACAGGAATTCGAACGCGAGCCTTCGCCAGAAGAATTGGCCGAATTGCTCGAAATTCCAAGTGAAGAAGTCGAAACGACGCTGGGGGTCGCTGCACGCCACGTATCTATGGATGCGCCCTTCGTAGAAGGTGAAGACAACTCGCTGCTCGATGTGCTTGAAAATATTGGCACGCCGAATACCGACCAGTCGCTGGAGTACAACGAATCGCTGCGCCGGGAAATCGAACGCTCCCTCAGCACGCTCACCGACCGTCAGTGCGACGTCATCAAGCTGTATTTCGGCATTGGCGTTGAACACCCGATGTCGCTCGAAGACATTGGCGACAAATTCGGGCTGACCCGCGAGCGCGTTCGCCAGATTAAAGACAAAGCCATCAACAAACTCAGATCGGCCAACCGCAGCAAGCTGCTGAAAAACTATCTGGGCGCTTGATTTCAAGTGGATAAATAAACAAAAGCCGGAAAATCAACAAAGTGTTGATTTTCCGGCTTTGTTTTTAGGGGAAGTGTCACCTTTTAAAGCTTCTTTCAAAGCCGTCATGGAATATTTTGCGATGCACAACTTTCATAGCAGTTAAAATTCTCTTATTTTTGAAAAAAAATGCTGATAAGTGGATTGGAATTAAAAGGTGGAATTCTGGAAATGGTTTACAACATCCACGACGATGAGATGCTAAAGGGTGTGTATGACTTGCTTTCTGATCTTGTTAGTGCGTCACAACAAGGAGAGCTCCTTACCTCTGAAGATGAAATTGCTCTGGATAATGCGATACGGGATCTAGATGATCCTAATCAATGGGTACAGCATGAAGAAATTTTACGTATGCTGAAGAAATAAGATACTATGGTAGAGATTGTTTGGCTAAGGAAAGCTTTTGATGAACTTCAAAAAATATACGACTATCTTGAGGTAACTTATTCAGAAGAACGTGCCTAACAATGGCTATCTGATTTTGTATCCATTACTGATCTATTGTGCAAGTACCCTTCCATTGAGCGTCCCTCAAAAAAAGGACGCAATATTCGGTTTATTGTAGTTAAAATCGTTACCGCCTCTACTATAAAAGCACTTCCAAACGATCGTTTATTGCCTTCCTGTTCGATAGTCGTAAAGACCCGAAACGAGACATTTATCAATAGACTTGTTGCGACGGGGCAACGTGGCGGAAAAAACGAGCTTGTACCCCGCTTAAATGCCTACCGGGCTGCCATTTGTCTAACAACCTCTAAAGCGGCTCCTCCTCCCCATCTTCCACAATATGCAGCGGCCGGTTAATGCTCTGCTGAAGAGAAATGAACGTTTCTGTGCGTTGAATACCGTTGATTTTCTGGATTTTATCATGCAAAACCTGGCGGAGGTGGTTGGTGTCGCGGCAAACTATTTTTGCAAAAATGTTGTATAGGCCAGTCGTATAATGGGCGTCTACAATTTCGGGGATGGCCTCCAATTCCCGCGCTACATCATCGTAGAGCGAACTCTTATCTAAGTAGATGCCCAAAAAAGCGCAGATGTCGTAGCCCAATTTTACCTGATCCACGCTTAGGCTATAGCCCGTTACGATCCCGGCATCTTCGAGCTTCTTCATCCGAACGTGTATCGTTCCTCCCGAAACAAATAATTGCTGGGCTATGTCTGTGTAGGCCTGTTTGGCGTTTAACATTAAGATAGATAAGATTTTTCGATCCAGTTTATCCACATTTTTGATTTTACTCATCTTGAAAAATTGGCAGTTTTTGCAAATATACGCTTCACATTTTAGGGGATGGATAAAAAATCTGGCTTTTTGTTTAATTTTTTATAAAAACTAACTAACCATACCCTTGCGTTTCGGCTGACTTCAAATGGGGTTTGGCCATCAATGTCCTCCCGAAAACGCCGGTTTCAACATTAATCGCTTAATTTTGTATTTAGTGTCTATCCATTTAGTCCGGTGTCTACTCTTTAGAGTTCGAGAGCAAGGCACGCGAAGGCCCCAAAAACGGGAGTTTACTTGCGTAATTGACCGTTTTTGGAGCCGAGTGTAACGCAGCTATCGGACTATAAAGACAGACACTATTTAGTCTTTAACCACACTTGAAAAAAAGTAATGGACAATCCTCAACGTCGCCCGCTGGAATCTTCAAAAATCTGGATGCCCCTCGCGCTGGCCATTGTGCTGGTTCTGGGAATCCTCATTGGAGGTCGCCTGCAACAGTTCGTGCCAGCAGTATATATTGATCGTGCCGATGAATACGATGCGCAGGCATGGAAACAGGGAACCATAGAAGAGCTGATCCGGTACGTGGAGGCGAAGTATGTGGACAGTACAGACCGGCGTTCCCTGACCGAAGCGGCCATCAACACCATTCTGAATGACCTGGATCCGCATTCAAGTTACATCCCTGCGGAAGAATTGGCCGAAGTCAATGACCAGTTGGAAGGTAATTTCGATGGCATCGGAGTCGAATTTCTCATGCTGGAAGACACCATTGTCGTGGTGGCACCGATGGCTGGCGGCCCTTCAGAAGCTGCCGGCATCCTTGCTGGCGATAAAATTGTGCAGATTGAGAACTCCATCATTGTGGGGAAAAACCTCAAAACGGAAGACATCATCAACATGCTCCGTGGAGAAAAAGGCTCTGAGGTGGGCATTGGCGTCCTGCGTTACGGCGAAAAGCAAATCCGCAAATTCAAGGTAAAACGCGACAAAATTCCGGTCTACAGTGTAGAGGTGGCCTATATGCTCAACAAAAATACGGGCTACATCAAAATCAACCGCTTCAGCGCCACCACCTACGAAGAATTCATGAAAGGCTTAGAAACGCTTTCCGCAAAAGGTCTGAAAAACGTGATTCTTGATCTGCGCTACAATCCCGGAGGATATTTGCAGCAGGCAACCAATATGCTTTCGCAGTTTTTTAAAGAAAAGGACAAATTACTCGTATATACACAAGGTCGCACGGTCAGCCGTACTGAATACAAAACAACCGGACGTCCGTCTTTTGACATTGACAACGTGGTGGTTTTGATTGACGAAGGCTCGGCGTCGGCCAGCGAAATCATTGCAGGTGCCATTCAGGATCACGACCGCGGTCTCATCGTCGGGCGCCGATCATTTGGCAAGGGGTTGGTGCAGGAGCAATACCGCCTCAGCGATGGTTCTGCGTTGCGACTGACTGTGGCGCGCTATTACACGCCTTCGGGCCGATCCATCCAAAAACCCTACAAAGACAATGCTGCTTATGAAGAAGATGTGCTTAAGCGCTACGAATCGGGCGAATTCTTTTCTGCGGATAAAAACGTGGTGAAAGACTCCACCCGGTTTTACACCAGTGGTGGTCATGTGGTATTCGGCGGTGGTGGCATCATGCCCGATGTTTTTGTCCCGGTGGATTCTACGTTGATGAACGACCTGTACCTCGAACTGCGGCAGCATGTTTCCGGATTTGTATTTAACTACATGCAACAGCACGAAAAGCGCTTCAAAGACTATCAATTGGCTTCTTTTCGGAGCAACTTCTACACCAGCGATGAAATGTATAACGAGTTCATCAAGTATGCAGAGGCCAAAGGGGTGAAAAAGAAACCCAAAGAGGGGACTTCCATCAAAAAAGAGATCAAACATTTTATCAAAGCCCGGATCTCGCGCCATCTGTTCAATGAAGAAGGATTCTACACCGTTTGGAACGATGCAGACAACGTTGTAAAAAAAGCCGTTGAGCTGTTGGGTAATCCGGATCCCATTGCAGCCGTGAAGAAGTGATGCCGCCAAGTGAACAGCATGCGATGAATGACACGCCTTTCCTATTGGTTCCCCAGGCTTTGCTTCGTTGGGAAAAACAAATCCTTTGGCTTTCAATCGGCCTGATTTTGCCAGCCATGTTGTTGCAGTTGGGAGTTCAGCCGTTGTTTTTGGAAGAGCCGCGCCGCATTATGATTGCCCTCGAAATGGCCGAAAACGGCAATTTATGGGCACCTACCGAACTGGGGGATTTTTACTACAAAAAACCGCCTGTTTTCAATTGGATCCTGCTGGCAAGCTCCTGGCTTTGTGGTGGTTATTCTGAATTTGCATTTCGCTTGCCCACCGTATTGTCTATCATTTTACTGACCTTTCTGATTTTTTTGTTGGGACGGCGCTATGTTGGCGAGCGTTTTGGCGCTTACAGTGCGCTGTTATTCCTCACTGGAAGCGGCATCTTGATGTATTTTTCGACGCTGGCAGAAATTGACCTCTTCTATGCTTTGGTCACTTTTGCGAGTTTTGCCACCTTTTTTCATTACTACCAAACTCGCCAATATTGGCCTGCGTTTCTGCTGACTTATGCGCTGGGTGCCATTGGAACCCTCACCAAAGGTCCGCCTTCGGTGTTGTTTCTCGGGCTGACCCTTTTTGCGTGGTTAGCCTGGAAGCGCGACCTGAAGCGCCTGTTTTCTTTGGCACACCTTGCCGGGGGCGTTTTGTATCTGGGGTTGCTGGGCGGCTATCTTTACATTTATGCACAGTACAATTCGCTGTCCAATTATTTTCCCGGACTCTGGGGTCAGTCGAGCGAAATGACCATCCTGGAACGCAGCTTTGGACAATTGTTGCGCCACCTCGTTAATTTTCCTTTAGATACCCTCAAAGACCTCCTGCCGGGAAGTTTGCTCCTGGCATTTTGCATCCGCCGCGATTTTTGGAAGTTGGCGCGCCAAAACGACCTTATTGTTTTTGCCTTGCTCACTGTTGCGGTGAACATCCCCGCCTACTGGGTGTCGCCGGGTGCACGACTGCGTTACATCTACATGCTTTACCCGCTGCTCCTTTATGTATTTGTGTATTTCCAGCAAATGGAAGATGCTAAAAAGTGGATGCAGCTTTGGTTGCGCATAGCCGTGGGCGTCGTTATTGGGGCTCTGACGCTGGCACCATTGGCTATTAATTTTGTACCCGATCTGGCTTTCATTTCATGGCGACTGCCTTTGTCGCTCGGTTTTACGGCGGCCATGTGTGTTATATTTTACGTCTATTGGCGAAAGCCGGCATTGTCGCTTCCGCTACTGATTTTGTCCATGTTCGTTTGCCGGATCCTGTTTGATCTCACCGTGCTGCCCCAACGCGCGCAGGACAGCGGGGCACTCCGCGAAAAACAATTGGCCGCCAATATCCTGAAACTGAGCGGCGACGCGCCTTTGTATATGTACGGCGAAGGCCGCATTTCTTTTACCAGCACGGTGTACATCGGGCTGATGCGGGGTCAGGCTTTGCGGCGCAAACGCGACATTGAGCCGGGCGTTTGTTACCTTGCTGAAACGAACCTGTTGCAAGGTCGCAGCGACTATGACACTTTGCTACAGTTTGAGTACAACGGACTGCCGCATGCGTTGGTGCGGTTCAAGTAAATAGGGCTGTCTTTATAGTTCTATAGCTGCGTTATGGCAGGCAAACCTATAAGGCTTTAGAAACCTATGGTATGTACACAAGACCCAAAGAACGGGCGTCACGCTTCGTCACATCGGGACGCAATGCCGGTAGCGCGTCATGACGCCAGAACGGCACGTCCCATCGGGACGCAATGCCGGTAGCCCCAATCATCCCGGCATTGCGTCCCGATGGGACGAAGCGTGACGCTACTTCCCTTGTTCTTCCAAATATCCCTCCTTCACCGCATCTTCAGAAATACCGTGCAATTGCACCGGGCGGGCTTTGCGGCGCATGCGCAAATTCAGGAATTCTACCAGCAACGAAAAAGCAATGGCAAAATAAAGGTAGCCCTTGGGCACTGTGCCAACCTCTGAACCTGCGATAGACAAATGGGCTAAGTGGGCGCCTTCCGCAATCAGCATAAAGCCGATCAGGATCAAAAATGCCAGACCCAGCATTTGGATAGTGGGGTGTTTGTTGACAAAATTGCCCACCGGCGTTGCGAAAAGCATCATGATCAAAACCGATAAAACAACGGCAAAAATCATGATGGCTAATGCGCCATACAGGCCGTTGGTCATGCCGATGGCGGTGAGGATGGAGTCGAAAGAAAAGACAATGTTGATGACCGTAATCTGGATGATCACATTGCTAAATGCTGCTTTTGCACTTTTTTTGCTCACTTCGGTTTCTACCGCCGTGTGATCCACACCCTCTAATTTATGGCCGATTTCTGTGGTGCTTTTATACAGCAGGAAAATACCGCCAGCAAGCAGAATCAGGCTTTGGCCGGAAAACCCTCCCGTAATCCAGGATGCATTGATTTCAAACCAGGGTTCCTTCATCGCCACCAGCACCGATACGCCCAACAGCAGCACAATGCGCAACACCATGGCTAAAATCAAACCGATGTTGGTGGCTCTGGGGCGTTCATTTTCAGGCAGCTTGCCCGCTGAAATGGAGATAAAAATGATGTTGTCAATGCCCAGTACGATTTCCAGAAAGGTCAGCGTCAGCAGGCTGATCCACATTTCTGCGCTGGCGAAGTCGGGTAGTACAAATTCCATAAAAGCAGGATTTCTTAAGTTGATTTTTGAAATGCAAGGTTACGGAAAAGAGTAGAAAGATGATAGAGAATAGTAGAGAGAAGTTAGACTATCTGGACGGCGATGGTAATTTTGTGGAATATTTCAGAGAAATAGGTACTCATCAAATCAGCTATGGCCAAATACATCGCATTTCTACGGGGCATCAACGTCGGGAACATTCGCATCAAAATGGCCGACTTGAAATCTATGTTTGAAGAGATTGGTTTCCAAGAAGTTAAAATATATTTGCAAACTGGAAACGTCGTTTTTGAATCCCCGAAAGCACACGGAGAGCTAAAGCCCCTATTGGAAAAGGCGCTTTCGGAAACCTTTCATTACCACGCTTACGTCTTGTTATACCCGTTTGACGACCTGGCGGATATCATTGCTCAATACCCAATGACGCGGGACGAAGGCCACCACGCCTATGTTATTTTTATTGACAAGCCGGCTGTTTTTGAGGAGATCCGGGCCATTGCGGCCACCTTGGGCGAAGAATCTGCCAACATCATGGCTGGCAACAACGTGATTTACTGGAAAGTCCTCATCGGCCAAAGCACCGACACGCCTTTTTCAAAAGCCAGCGCAAAGGCGAAGTACAAAAGCAGCGTGACCGTTCGGAATTTGAATACGTTGGAGAAGATGGTGTGAGCAAGGCGTCATGCAGACAAACTGTTTCGGGTTTGGTTAAAAAATGGAGAGGAACATTGGTGTCTGGTTCATGTTGAGGTGCAGGGGTATCGCGATCCAAATTTTGCACTTCGTATGTTTCAAATTTCAAATTTTCTTGATCTACCCGAAAGCACAATACAAACTTCAACTTTAGATAACTAATTGACCATCAATTATTGGGGCGAAATAACAAGCGCATCATTTCTGCCCCTCCCCCAATATTCGCTGCCCCCCCAACTGCAAACTACACCCCTTTGAAATCGCATACAGCCGTCGCACGCCTTCTGCTTTATAACTTTCCACCACGATGTGCGCGCCGCCAAACTCCGGTTTTTTTTGATAGGCAGCAAAACCCTGTTCGCAGTTTTTGAGGGTGATGTCGCGGATGTAGAGGGTGGATAAATCCTTGGATGCCACGCCGATATTTGCGTTTTCTATAATAGCGTTTAGTACGGTCACGTCACTTTCTTCTCCCACGCTGATGCCTTTGTCGGTGCAACGGGTGGCTTTGCAATCGCGAATGGTGACGATACTACCCGAAAAATCCATGGCGTCGTTGCCGATGTCCAGGAAAGTCGTATTGTTGATTTCACCTTTGCAAAAATCGTTGTCGAACGCGTCGTAATGCGTTTCAACAAACCGACAATAATCCATTTTATAAGAAGCGCGAATGACGTTTAGCGCGTCTTCACAGTGGTTTCTATGGAAAACGCAGCGGTAGAAATGCACCTCTGATTCGTAAAAATTTACAGCGCCGGTTAAGATCCAACTATCTTCTCTAAGGGTATTCAGGTCTTCAAAAACAACGTGTTTCAGGATAGAGCGCGCCCCGGCCTGCAACACTGTAAACCCCTGTGCGCTCCGGTCGGAGGAGTGAATTTTTATCGGGGCATCTTCCGAACCAATCATTTGCACCGGCGAACGCGAGATAAATCTGGCTTTGTTGACCAAATCAAGCGTCACGCCACCGCCAAAAAACACATCAAACCCTTCGGGAATGATTACATCCGAAGCGATGCGGTGTGCGCCCGGGCGAAAACGGATGGTTTTGCCTTCCACCACCCAGTAAGTATTGCTCACAGGCTTCGCCTTGGCGAACAAGCGCTGCGCTGTTGTGCCGTTTTCCGGTCTTTTCCATTTAGAAACGGGGGCGCTGAAGGCAGAATCCACACCTGGAATCTTGAAAAAAAGATGCGTGGCAGCCACCGGCAGATCCAGGGTTTCGTAGTGCCGGATGCTCTGGAATTGCGCTGCGAACTGGTACAAAAACCGTACGCTGTTCAGGTCGCTGACGGCAGCGTCGCGCTGGATGCGGCTCAGCAAATAGCGTGGCGACTGGCCCGGCAACATCACATTCAAAGCAGCCGCTTGCTTTTGAGAGCCATAACCATAGCCGGTGACCTGAATGGGCAAACTATGCGCATTGCCGACCAGGACTTGTTTTTTGCCACCGGCAGTTCTCTGTGTAAAAGTTTTTAGACTCCCTTCCGAAAAAGGCAAAATCAAAGAGTGCAGATAAGCGGCCTGTTCCACAATTTTAGACAGATCGGGCTGGTAATCCGGAAATTCCATCTGTAGCCATTGCAGGCGGGGCGCCCAGCCTGCCGCGTTTTCATCTAAAAAATGATCCAAATAAGCGGATGAGGTAAATTGATATAGGTAGTGAATGTATTTTGCTACAAATACCTCATCCTGAAATAAATAGGCAAAGGCTGTTCGGGCGTCCATGGTCGCCGGATCAAGCGCGCCCTGACCCAGGAAGGTGTATTGTCGGTTCGGCGTGCCATCGTAGCCATCGAAACCGATAGGCTCTAAACGGCTGGTCACCGGATTGTAATAGAAGCGCTGGTTGTGCCAGATGATGCCGTGGTAGGCACTCAGGACATCGCTGATGGCATAGAATTTCGCCAAGCGTTCGAGGTCGAAAATGTCGGCGGGGGGCTTCAGCCCAAACTGAAACTGGTGGAGCAGTTCACGAGCCTGTTCGTATTGTTTGGAAAGGGTAGGGGCGCCAGCGATCTTGTCCTCCCGGAAAGTGCCAATGTCGGCATTTTCTTTTTCCATGATGGTATGTGCGGCTTCGGAACGCGTGTAGCCGTGGTGGTTCAGCTGCCGCTCGATTCCCGCCCAGAAGCCGTCTTCGTTGAGTTTTACAATGGGGCCTTCCCGCCGTTGCCGGAATTCGGGCAGTTCTTTTTCAAAATGTTCTTCGTAGGCATAAATCCCGAGCGATTTTCCGTTCAGGAACAACTCGATGAAATCATAGCGGGTGGTCAGCAACCCCTCTTTTTCCCAAAATCGGTGCAAAAGCCATTCGTGCAGGAAATAACGTGCCGCAGGCGTATGCACCGAAAAAGAAATCATTCTTTTCCATGCATTTGGCGCTTTGACGCGCAGGCGGAACGACCATTTTTCGCCTTCTATGTGTTCCAATCGGTCACCTTTCAGGCGCAGGTTCACCGGGATTTCAACGCCTGCACTGTCCATAATTCTGCCACCTACCCATCCGTCGTCGCTATTTTCGAGTACGCCGTTGCGAAGGGCGGCTTCGCGCTTTTCGCGCAGGGTTGCCATGGCTTTATCTGAAATTTGAAGGTGCAACGCCTCCGGACGGAAATGGCCTTCGGGGAGCGTTGCCGTTTTTTCCATCAATAAGTCGTCAAAAAAGATGGCTTTTTGTCCGCTGGCATAAACGTAGACCCTTACTTTGTCTACCGGCTTGTTGTATGGGATGTGAAAACGGATTTCCAATTTTTCCCAACCCTGGCCATCCATTTCCACGGGGGTGTTTGCTTCAAAATAGAGTGCGTCATCCGCTCGAACCACCAAACTGCCCTCGTTGCCGGGGTTCTTAAAACGCCATACCGAAACGGTGAAAAGTTCGCCGGCCTTAGCGCCTTGCCATTCGTAGCCGAAACCGAACTGGATGCCTTCGCCTTTGGGCACCTTGCAGGAATGACCACCGGAGCGCGCGCGTTCCGGACTTTGGTTGGCGCTGTTTGAAAATAGGCCGCCGTGTCCCTTGAAATGTTTACCACGCACCGTTTCTGCATCGCAATAAACCCGGTTTGGCGAGGAGACCTGGCTGCTGTTGACCGCCTGAACGACAACATAAATCAACCCGGCAACAAACAACAACAGCCCGGCAATAGCCAGCACCCGTTTTTCCTGCCGGCGGCGTTTGGAGCGGTATTTATCGGAAAGAATCATGCCAGATCGGGTTGCTCAACGACGGAAAGTGTACTCCCCGGAGAAAGGGTCTGGAGTTCTGTTTTTACTTGTTCTAATTGTTCCAGCGAATCAAATTTGCAGAGAAAAGAAAGTTCCAATCCTTTTCCGGGTGCATGCATTCGTTTCAGATCCACATAAGGCAGGGCATCTGTCAGGATTTTTGAAACCGTTTGCACGCTGTCCAACTCGGTACGAATGTGGATAAAATAAGCGCCTTCACGCCGGGCTGCCCCTTTGCCTGCAATTTTCAGGCTGAGGAACAACAAGGCCACGATGATGCTGAACGTGACCACCGCCAGCACAGGCTGATTGGCGCCGCCTGCCAGCCCGATTCCGATGGCGATGAAGAGGTAAGTCAGTTCCTCCGGATCTTTGATGGCCGCCCGGAAGCGCACGATGGACAATGCTCCAACTAAACCCAGAGACAAAGCGATAGACGATTTGACGATCATGATGATGAGCAGGGTTCCTAAAGCCAGCGGCAGGAAATTGGCTGCAAATTTGCGCCGGTTGGAGAGTGTCTGGCCAAAGCGAACATAAAAAAGGCGCAATAAGGAGGCCAGCGCTGCCGTGATGAGGATATTGAGTAGAAATTCGCCAAACGGAACATTGTTGGCGAATTCCTGAATGTATTTTTCTTGAAGTTCCTGTAATAGATCCATTTCTGACTTGCGTTTAGGCGCAGGTAAAGGTATTTGTTATCTTCACTAAAAATCACACTTATGGATAAATTTTGGAACGACCTTATGAAGCACCTCTACACGTATTACGACGGCTTCATTGCCTTACTCCCGCGATTGGCCGTAGCGATCCTAACGCTGCTGGTGTTCTATTTTATCGCAGTCAACCTTCGGAAAATTGCAAAAAACAGGCTGCGCAAGCGCACGGATGATCCGCTTATGGCAGATTTCGTTTCGCGAATGACAGGTTATCTGCCGATCATTATCGGTATTTTAATCGCTTTCAAAGCCGTGGGGTTGGGAGGTGCTGCGACCAGCCTTTTAGCCGGCGCTGGCGTAACTGCTTTCATCATTGGCTTTGCTTTTAAAGACATCGGCGAAAACTTTTTGGCTGGGATGGTGATGACTTTTCAACGTCCTTACCGGATGGGGGATACGGTTCAGGTTGCCGGAGTAGAAGGCAAAATTATAGGAATGAACCTGCGCGACACCCAAATCAAAACGTTGGACGGCAAAGATGTTTTCGTTCCCAATGGTCTGATTTTGCGCCAGCCCATTTACAATTTCACCATTGATGGTTTTTTGCGCCAGCAATTTAAGGTCGGGTTGAACTACGACGCTGATCTACAAAAGGCTATGGCTTCTATTCTGGAGACGCTTCATTCGGTTCCCGGCGTTCTGGGCGACGAGCGGCCGCCCAATGTCGTCCTCGGACAAGTCACCGGGAGTATCGTAGAGCTAAATATTTATTTTTGGATCAATACGTTTGACGCGACGGTTTCGGGGCAACAAACGCAGAGCGATGCCATCAACAAGGTGGTGGATCGGTTAAAACAGGATGGCTATGTTTTACGATGATTGGTTTGATGCACAAAAAAAAGGCGCTTCGCCAAAGGGAAGCACCTTGTATAAAGTATAAACAAACAAAAAACATTAGCATTTTTGCGAATCAAAGACCTAACATAGCGGGTCAAAAAGTGTTCATCAAATTATAAAAAAAGAACTACAGGGATGACCAATCGGAGGCTGATAGAAATATTTTTGGCGCAAGTCGTCGTTTATTTGCTGATCTGGGTATTTAACAGCTACCTGGCGCTGGTGCTCAGTAGCATTTTTGCAGGAATCTGTCTGCTGATTTTGCTGGTGGCGTTGGCCGTAGAATTGATCGAACGGAGCAAAGTGCCGCGCTGGTACTACTACCTGATGATCGTATCCACCCTCGCGCCATTGCTGGCCATGGGGGTGTATTTCGCTTTTGGCGGCGATCTTTCTTCGGTGAGTGAGTTTGGATAAGTGGTTAATATTTACTGGTTATTTGTTGTTCGTTAAGCGTTGTAGGTTGTTCGTTGGGATGACGTAATTTGATCAGGAGTAATCGTTAACGAACAACGCTCAACGAAGAACGCTCAACCATCCTACCGTTTTCCGAAAATCGGTGTCGCGCTATACCGCTGCACAAACTCCTTCATCTCATCCACCATATCCGGCGATCCCATGGCAATGGTGGCGCGCTGGTGCAGGTGGTTCACTTCCAGATCAAGGACTCGTTCCAATTGGCAGGTCATGGCCTTGCCGCCAGCTTGTTCTACGATGAACGACAACGGGTTGCATTCGTAGACGATGCGCAGTTTTCCTTGCGGGTACTTGCGGGTATTGGGGTACAAAAAGATCCCACCCTGGAAAAGAATGCGATGAATATCCGACACCATCGAGCCAATGTACCGCAGCATCAGGTTCATATCCGAGCAGTGGTCAATGTAGCGGCGCATTTCGAGGTCAAATTTAAGGTAGTAACCCTGGTTGACTGAATAATAATTGCCGCGAGCCGGAATCTGAATGTTTTGGTGAGAAAGACAAAACTCGCCGATGGTTGGGTCGAGCGTGAACCCGTTCACCCCGCGCCCGGTGGTGTAGACGAGCAGGGTAGACGTGCCATACAGCACGTATCCGGCGGCGACTAACTGGTTGCCTGGCTGCAGAAAATCTTCGATGGCGCAGGGGCCTGTCGGGTCGCTCACGCGGCGATAAATGCCAAAAATGGTGCCGACTGAAACGTTTACGTCAATATTGGAAGAGCCGTCGAGCGGGTCGAACACGACAACGTATTTGGAAGGTTTGTCGTCAACAGGCGGAATGGCGATGAACTCTTCGCACTCTTCCGAAGCGACACCGCAACATTCTCCGCTGTTTTTCAGGCATTCGATCAGTTTGTCGTTGGCATAAAGATCGAGTTTTTGAACGACGTCGCCGGTTGAGTTTTGCGAGTCAGCCACCCCCAGGATGTTGAGGAGTCCAGCCTTGTTGACTTCCCGGTTGACAATTTTGGCCGCAACACCAATGTCGCGGAGCAAGCCGGTCAGCTCGCCTGAGGCAAAAGAAAAATCCTTTTGTCTTCGGATGATGAACTCATCCAGCGTTACAATTCGATTCATAAATTTGGTTAGGTTGTCGTATCCGGTTAAGAAAGTGTAATTTGGTTGTGGTGAAAACAGCGTCGCACCCAACTGCGAAAATAAAGATAAAATGTGTCTTGGTAAATAAAAAACGGGTCTGCTATCTTTACGGGCTTTAATTAAAGTGCACAAACATGAAAATCACCTACTACGGCCATTCTTCTTTCGGCATCGAAACGATGGGGCGCCACTTACTTTTCGATCCGTTCATCAGCATGAATGAACTGGCTGCCGCCATAGCGGTAGACCGTATTCCTGCAGATTGCATCCTGTTGTCGCACGGGCACGGCGACCACGTGGCCGACGCCGCTGCGATTGCTCGGCGCACCGGCGCGCCCATTGTTTCCAACTATGAAATTGTAACCTGGTATGAAAAACAAGGGTTGAAGGGGCATACCATGAACCACGGCGGAAAGTGGGCTTTCGATTTCGGGAAGGTCAAGTACGTCAATGCGGTGCATTCAAGCATGCTTCCGGATGGTTCGTATGGGGGTAACCCCGGCGGGTTTGTTGTGTGGAATGAAGAATGTTCCTTCTATTTTGCCGGTGACACGGCCCTGACGATGGACATGCAGTTGATTCCAATGACTTGCCCTTCGCTCGACTTTGCTATATTGCCCATTGGCGGTAATTTTACAATGGATTACGCGGATGCCTTGATTGCAAGTGATTTCATTCGGTGCAATACGATCATCGGATGCCACTACGATACTTTTGGGTACATCAAGATTGATCACGATGTCGTAAAAAAAGCTTTCTCGGATAGGGGAAAATCGTTAATTTTGCTTCCCGTTGGCGGAAGCATGGAATTGTAGCGTGGGCATTTCGCAACGAACTTCCTTATACAGGTGAAGTCATGAAGAATCCATTAACTTCACCTATCATTTTCGATAAAACATCAGGTAAATGGGAAAAGTGATCGCCATAGCCAACCAGAAAGGCGGCGTCGGCAAAACAACAACGGCCATCAATCTGGCAGCATGCCTTGCTATTTTGGAAAAAAAGGTCTTGCTCATTGACGCAGATCCACAGGCCAACGCTTCTTCCGGCGTGGGATTAACTTCTGATGTGGTGGAGACCAGCATTTACGATTGCATCATCAACGAGTTGGATCCGGCTGAAGCCATTTACGAAACGGATACGCCCAATTTGCACATCATGCCGTCCCACATTAATTTGGTGGGCGCAGAAATCGAATTGGTCAACCGCCCCCGACGTGAATATGTGCTGCGGGACATCGTCAATAAGGTCAAAGATGAATACGATTACGTGTTCATTGACTGCCTTCCTTCCCTGGGCCTCACCACGTTGAATGCCCTCACGGCTTCTGACTCAGTACTGGTGCCCGTGCAATGCGAGTTTTTTGCACTGGAAGGGTTGTCCAAACTCCAGGACACCATTCGCTTGGTTCAAAAAAACCTCAATCCTGACTTAAAGATAGAAGGAATTTTGCTCTCAATGTACGACAGTCGGCTGCGTTTGGCCAATGTGGTCATTAGCAAGGTGCGGGAAATTTTTCAGGGCAAGGTATACGACACGATCATCCACCGGAACTCCAAAATCGGAGAGGCCCCCAACATGCACATGCCAGTCGTGTTGATTAATGCCGGGGGAAGCGGAAGTGTCAATTTCCTAAATTTGGCTAATGAGTTTTTGGCTAAGAATAATGATCCGGCTACCGTAGGTCACGCAGTAGTCGGTGCATAATTTGTGTATATTACCTTGTCTGAGCTTTAGAGTTCGAGAGCAAGGCATGTGAAGGCACAAAAATGAGATTTTACTTGGGTAAATGACCAGTTTTATGCCTTCACATAACGCAGCTATCGGACTATAAAGACAGACTAATTAGTGATACAATGGCTAAACAAGTAGTAAGAGTCGGCATGAAGCAACTTGGATCGGGCATTGACGCCCTTTTTTCGACCAAAATGGACGATGCGATCCGGGAAAACCCGGCGGAGGTGGTGCGCGAGCTGTCGCATACCTTTGCGATGATCCCGATTGGGGAAATTGAAGCCAACCCCGATCAGCCGCGGAAAGAGTTTGATCCCGATGCGTTGGAAGAATTGGCAGCCTCTATTCGGGTACACGGTCTCATCCAACCCATTACGGTTCGGCGGCTGAGCCCCAGCGAATACCAGCTTATTTCCGGCGAACGCCGCTGGCGCGCCTCGAAATTGTCGGGGCTGACGGAAGTGCCCGCGTACATCCGCATCGCCAACGACCAGGAAATGCTGGAAATGGCGTTGATTGAGAACATACAACGCGAAGACCTCAACGCGATCGAAGTCGCCATTACTTACCACCGGCTCAAAGAAGAATGCAACCTGACCGACGAGCGATTGGCGGAGCGGGTAGGAAAAAAGCGCAGTACCATCACCAACTACCTCCGCCTGCTGGATCTGCACATCGAGGTCATCGAGGCGATCCGGCACAATGAACTTTCCATGGGGCATGCGCGCGCCATTGCCAGCATTGAGGATAAATTGCTGCAAAAAGAAGCTTTGGCAGAAGTGCTGAGCAGAGGCATGTCGGTGCGCGACACGGAAAAATTGGTAAAAGCTTATTCCGGTAAATCTCAAAAAAAGGCACCTGTTGAAAAGTTGGCAGCACCCGGTAAACTGACTTCTGACTATGATGCCATCCTTGCCGATTTTCGGGCGTTTTTTGGATCGGGTCGTATTCAGATCAAATTAGATGACGATGGCAAGGGCCAAATTTTGATTCCTTTTGATACCGCCGACCAACTGACGGAGTTTTATCGTTGTGTAGAGCAGTGAACGGATTCGTAAAAGTACGGCGCAGAACATCTTTGGGCGCGCCCAAAACGTTTATGGTTTATGAAATTACCGCTGCTTTTGCTGTTTTGGTTCCTACTATGCCTGGCACCTGCCCGGATTGAAGCTCAGACTGCGCCCGTTCAGGTTCAGGATTCTGTGCCCGACACGCCTGCTCCTATCCAAAAGAAATTTTTGCCGGTTCCTAAAAAATCTCTGATGTGGGCGATTATTCCCGGAGGTGGGCAAGTGTACAACCGGCGCTACTGGAAAGTTCCGATCGTTTATGCTGCGATGGGCGGCATCGTTTATGCAATTGACTTTAACCAAACGAGATACCGGAGTCTTAAAACGGCTCTTGAGTTGAAATTGAAAGGGGAACCCCATGAATATAGTGGTACACAAATTGATAATACACTCACATTGCGTACGTTGCGCGATGGATTTGATAAAAATACCCAGCTTTCCTACATTGGTATGTTTCTGGTTTACGCCCTGCAAGGCGTAGAAGCCTATACAGATGCCCACCTGATGGACTTCGATATTGGCGATGACCTGAGCTTACAGGTGCAACCGCGTTTAGACATAAATCCCGCCACACAGTCTTTGTCGCCTGGTTTGGGCTTGCGCCTGCGGTTTTCAAAGTAATAAAAAAAAACCAAAAAACAGTCACGTTTATTGCAAAACCTGACTGACGCTGAGGCGCCTGCCTCGCGTGTCCTATTGGCTCTGCTCCGCCTGACAGCAAACAACCAAAAAACTTAACCTGTTAAAACTCCCAAAAAATTTTGGCGTACATTTTGTTTGGCTTACCCTTGCACTTAAGAACACACACAACAGTTAGAAGAAAATAAACAGCTTCATATTTTTTTGAGCATTTGTAGCTAGAATAAGCTGTCTTCTAACGAATTACAACAAACACGAACAAAATTGGGCAACCTTCCGGAAGGAAGGCTGATAATCGTATGGGAAGCAACAGCGTTGACCGCTTGTTGCGCACCCCATCGTTTCTGTCTGTTGACAACAGGTGGTAAAGATTAGATCAATCATAAAACGATATAAAAACCAAACCTTCATGACATCCAATCATCCAAAACAAACCAGCGCGCGCCTGCTCTTGAACAGCAACTCTTTTGGTTTTTCGGGGGGGGGGGTAATTCCTTGATAATCAATTTTTTGTTTATCATTGTGGCGTTTTTGCTCCCGGGCTTTGCACAAAGTCAAAACTGGGAGACGATCAAGACTGAAGACTTTTCCGGAGCGACAAACGATTTCAGTCAAATAGCTCATTTTACGCAGTCAGGATTCAGTGCCGCCGGGGGCCAGGCGAGGAGTTATTTGAACAGTATCAGTCAATATGCTGCCTTTAGTGCGGAGCTTGACCCTGCCTACGAGTACCGCTTTAGTTGGGATATTCGGGCTTCGTCTTCGGGCAAAAAAGTCATATTCCGCCGGGGTACTGCGAATACTTGGACGGGTACGAATGTTAGTGACGTTTTTTCTCTTACCGCACCTTTCAATGCATTTTCCAATAAGGTTAGCAATGTATTTACCGTGCCTTCTGCGGGGCAGTATTATTTAATAGCGGCTGCTAGTGAGGGGTCTTCCCCGTCATTTTTTTATGCCTATTTTGACCACTTTAAATTGGAGCGCCGTGCCTTGCCCGTTCCAGAGCTTTCTTTTGAAGTATCAGAAATCAACTTATCAGAACCCAATAACGAATCTGCTGAGGTTTGTGTCCAAATCACTAACCCCACGTTTGCCTTTACTGCGGAAGTTGCCCTAACTGGCAGCGCCGACCCGCACCTGAGCAGCTTCACCACCCAAACCCTGAGTTTTCTTGCGGGCAGCACCACCCCGCAGTGTTTTACCCTGCAATTGGAACCCGCCAACGGCCAACCCGACCTGAATCATACCTACACCTTAGAACTGCAAAACCTGACCGGCGGAGCTACTTTGGGCGAAGCGACGGCCATGACGGTGACGGTGACGGATGATGAGGAATTGCCGGCGGGCTGCCCGTGGGCGGGGGAAGACAAGACAATTTGTGCGGGGGAATGCGTGTACATTGGCTGCCTGCCGCTTTCCGAAGACAACGGCTTGTGCTACCGCTGGTTTCCCGACCAGGACATCAGCTCCACCTATTCGCCGTATCCCGAGGTTTGCCCGGATACCACCACCACTTACATCATCTACATCACCGACGACCAGGGTAATTTAGTGGGCAGCGACACCGTTATCATAACGGTTAATCCGCTGCCGGTTGTAGAAATTACGCCGCCCGATCCGGCAATATGCGAGCAAATGCCGCCGCCAGGTGTACTTGCGCCGGGCAGCCGCAACAATGTCTGCTCTGTCGAACCAATTACATTGAGTACCGTGGAAACCTATCCCGTCTACAACTGGTCAACTGGTGCAACGGGGCATGCCATCACCGTGGAAATGCCCGGCCCCTACCGGGTGACGGTCACGGCCGCCAACGGTTGCAGTGCTTCCAAAGAAGTGGAATTGGCTTATTGCACCGAGGTAACCCTGGAAGTAAGCCCCACCCCCGCCCAACTCTGCGAAGACACGCTGATCTTACAGGCCAACGCTGGGTTTGTGAGTTATCTTTGGTCGGACAACAGCACGGGGTCGAGCTTAGTTGTGACCGAACCCGGCACGTACAGCGTGACGGTGCAGGATGCGGGAGGATGTTTTGCAGTGGAGGAGATTGAAGTGCCGTATTGTGCGGCGACATCAGTGGATTTGACGATCTACAATGGCTTGTATGACTGGGTAAGTAACACATCGTGGTCGGGCGGGCAGCCAATTTTAGAAGATCGCGAAGTGCGTATTGGGGCAGTGACGGTGGCTAATCTGAATAATACGGATGGGGATTACATGCCGGGCGATACAACAGAATTAGCGGATCATTTGGACAATGACGTTCGGCCAGTCAATAACAGTGTGGTCGGAAGGAACGAGATTGATTTGATGAAATTGGTGATTCGAAAGGATGCTGGCATACCTGCATCGGCGATAAAATTGCGCAAAAAATCCGGCAATGCTAAGCTGTGGAGTCAGCCCTTCAAAGGAACAGAAGTTTCCATGCCGGGTAACGTCGTGACATTAAATTCCCCTGGCTTAAGCTTTTCGATGGATACGATGGTTTTGTACATTGAAGCCATCGCAAAAAGTAATTTAGTCCGGGATATTGAGTTTCAATTGGAGTATCTAAAGCAACGGGATACGGTGAAAGCGACAGCGATTTGGGCAGAGCAGACGAGAGGATGGTATGCGCGGAGCAAAAAGCCAACAGTGGGCATGCCTACTGATACCACCAATCTTAATTATTTTGATGAATCTTTGTTTATCTATAGGTTAAATAACCAAGATGTAGCAGAGGATACTACCCTGTATGGCTATGGCCCCAGTGCAAAAGGAATAACAGGTCTGAATATACCGGGGCAAGGGGATCAATCCAATAAAAACAAGCGTTTAGGAGGGCGCCATCTGGTAGAATACAGAGTATATCCCAGAGGTGCTGACATACTCGCCGATTCTGCGGGAATACGGTTTGACATTGCCAGACAGAAACGGGTAATTTCGTTAACGTATTTTTCAGGAGATTCTACCCCTGACCGACCGGATATAAATCACCCTTATCTTTTCCCCTGGGAATCACCCATGCAAGGAGTGAATCATCAACAAAGAAACAATGAATTCCCGAATGATGATGGGGATCAAAGAGACGAAGACGTACAATTACCTCCGTCAGGACAACATCCGGATTCCTTGCTTTTGTACTCATTTGACAATTCAGCAAATAAAATCAAAGTACCAGGCGCTCAGAGTGCTGATGCTCATATTGCTTTTCGTTTGACGAAAGCGACATTTTTAGAATTTGTGAGGGTGGCTTTAGATACTTTTCCAGTCGCGGGAGATTCATTGGCAGGATCCCGGGCTTCCGAACGTTACGAGTGGCATTGCATTCATTACCATAAAAGAGGCCCGAACGACAATCTGGTTATTGATGCAGACACAACCATGCTTGTCTCTTATAGCGAGCCTGGGAGATATGGCATGCATGGGATAAATGGTACTATTGAAATCGAACTAAAGCCAGGGGCACAAACCAGAGGACTAAGCCTGTTTTTTATTAAAAATGGCGCTATGAGCCATTGGCAGGTGAAGACAAGAGCCAATAATGTAACAACTACAATCGGGAATACCGGAAACAATGGTTCTAATGGGCCATGGGTGTTTGAAGACGCGCAACTAAAAATTACCCTGAGAAAAGGAACAATTGCGGGAAGTACGGATTACAAAAATGGAGATAGTTATGCTTTTAACGTATTCAGAACAGTAGATCCTGTCAATGGCCGGAGAAGCAGAATAGCGCCAGGGCGACTTGTTTTTGCAATCAGCAACAATCATTAATTATGAGCAACAACCGTTTTCCAAAACAATTATTATTATTATTATTCATGGTTTATTCTCTTTCAGGGATGGCCCAGGAGCGCAACCTGCTTGATTCCTTGAAGAGTGAATATGATAAAACAGTATTACTACTTGAAACAGCAAAACAACTGTCTCAAAAAGAAAAGGACAGCCTAATCGCCTTAAGAGATGATTTGGATAATGAAATGAGAAAGTTTTGGGAAAGAATACTATTTATACGGGAAAAAGCGGCGGATTTTCGTGGGGAAGGCGCAATAATAGAAGGATTTCTACAAAAAGATTCAATACTTTCTTACGAAACACGAGACAGTCTTTATCGTATTGCCAACGACCTAAGTCAAAGAGGCCGCGAAACGGGCCAATATGGAAAACTATTTTTAAACAAGAAGGATACCATCGAAACAATTGTTTCTTCATTAGTTTATCACCAGAAGCTATTAGAACAAGAAATTGAGGCACTGATAAAAATTGCAGCAGATGAAGCTGTTTTTCCAATAGATCGAAGCTCGGCTATTTTTAAATTAGCCACTTATGGCCAGCCAGCCGCACAAAATTTTTTAGCTAAAAACCTTGCTAACATTTACTTTCCTAATTCAGATCCGGGTATGTATGGTTGGATGTCGTATTATGCTTACGAATCGCACTATCCTTGTTTTGTTGCATTAATGGAGAATAAGCCAGATTGGAGCATACTTACTGCTATTGAAGCCGCATTGAGAAATCGGATCGTTGAAGAGTACCGGGCGAATTTATATAGTAGAATCCTCGATCAAATCACCAAAGGCTGCAACAAGTGCCGGGACGAAATACTGATCTGGTATCGGGATCGCAGCGGTGATAGCGAAGATGGAAAACGCCTCCGTGAAAATGCTAAACGGATCATGGCCTATCTTGCCAATCCCAATAGGCTGGACTAAAGACGGGTAATAATTAGTTGAAAATGACCAAAACGAACAACATGGAATATTTCAAAACCCATATACTCTTTGTTTGTAACTATACAGCCGCCTTCGGCGGCGATCATGTGGGTTGAGGCTTGGTGGTAAAAAAAAACCAGTGGGAATTGGTTCAAAGTTCGTATTTTTTGGGCACAAATATCAATTTTAGCTTTGAGAGATGCAGATAACATA
>JBBQGV010000017.1:0-72789 GCA_038323375.1 Chitinophagales bacterium | reverse complement strand
CAAGTTGGCTCACTCTACTGGTTGGATGTTATTGAGGCTGAAGTTGGTGCCAATGGCTGGGGCAATGAAAACAGTGATGATGCAGGAAGAATTGCGGTGTGTGAATCCTGGGCGGAGCATATTGGGATGACGTATGCGCATCGGCGGTATCCTGTCTTTAATAGTATTTTGTTAGGGACTTGGGAGACCCGCTTGGAGGAGACAGCGAATGACTCTCCTAACCATGTCCCCATTGGCTTACATCACGATCTGATTGACTCAGGTTCAGAACCCGAGTCGGAAGACATTAGAGGCGATGCGCCTCCATCGACAGTTAATGATCAAGTATCGGGTTTCACTATCAATCAAATGTTTTCAGCGTTAACTTCTGAGATAACGACACCTGATGAATATAGGATTCGGCTTATTAATTTGCACTTGGGAAGTACTTCCAATACTACACAACAGGTGAATGACTTATTCAATAGCTATTGATGATTTTCACCCATTAGATTCGATTAAATGGAGGCTGTTATCTTATGATACAGTCTCCATTAAAAACACTTATTCCATGAAATATGGTATGCCTATTTTATTCGGAGCACTATGCATTATACTATTTTCTGCCTGCCCAGGAGGAAAATGCGAACACGATGGTTTTTATGAATTTAATCTTCCAGCTACTTTATCACCTGCGCTGAACACTTTCCGCATTAGAGATACCATAAGTATAAGTTCTGTTTTTCCGGATGATGTTCGTGAGGTTAATTCAGGGAATACTTATCATCTCGAGGATTTTAAATTCTATCCGGGTACCTCAATAATGAAAATTGATTCCAATCCTGCTGTTGACGGGCTTCAATTTTTTGAAACCTTGATTCCTGAAACACAAGATTATTATTTGCAGACTTACTCGAATGGCGATCAATTTCTGATTGGAGAGTACCAGTACAAAAACAATTTGTATACATTATCTTTTAGTCTCATCCCCAAAACACCTGGCTTGTATTATATTATTCAGGCAACCACCTTATATCCATCCGGGAAATGGCAGACTTTTCCTGAAAAATGTCCACACATTGCAATGGAGGCTCGTGTCACATTAAATGAAGGAAACGATAATAATATCCATTATCTTTCTCTCAGCCCAGATACCTATTACAACGACTGGATATTGCAAAAGCCAGATGTTCGCTTCCATAAGGGTGGTGGGTACTGCTTTATCGTGACGGAGTGATGGAAGGAGTAAAGGGTAAGTTAGCAAGTTCGGAATGCCCATAATCAGAATAATACCGCATGTGATCGTTCATATCCTCCGAGTACAGTATGGCACAGGAGTAATAACAGACAATGTCAGCGGGTTCACCATCAGCCAGATGTTTTCTTCGCTGACTTCGGATATCACCACACCGGAGCAGTATCGTCAGCGCCTGATTAATCTTCATTTAGGATCAACAGGTAATACGGCTCAACAAGTAAACGATTTATTTAACAGCTATTAATTCACCTTTTGATGTGTCGGTATGACCGACAAAGCATACCGGCACATCATCATATTTTCACAGTCCATGTAAACATACTTCTTCCTTACCTGCGGGGTTTTCGGTTTTTTAGCGGCAGGGTGCGGTAAAAACTGTATTGAACCTTACAGTACTCAATATATATTTGAACTTCCTGTATCGCTTATTCCTGCTCAAGACACCTTCCACGTGGGCGATACAATAACCATTGAGTCGGTTTTTAGTGACCAGGTATTAGAAAGGAATTTGCAGCGGCGGTTACCTTTACTTGATTGGAAATTCCATCCCTCGACATCTATTTATAAAATAGACCACAATCCGGCTAAAGATGGACTACCTTTTTTTGACGTTTTGCTTGCAGAAGCTCCCAATTATCAGCTTCTGCAATATAGTGCTGGAACCTATGGATTATCGGGGCAGTATGAATATCGGGAGGGCAAATATTTTTTGAAATTCAAATTAATTCCTCAAACCTCCGGAGTATATTTTATGGAACAGAGTTCTTCCCTGACCCTTTTGAACGAATGGCAGGAATTTCCAGGAAGGTGTAAAAAAACGAGTTCCGATGCCTTTGCCAATATGAACGAGGATGCCGATAATAATATCCACTACCTTTCGCTTAGCCCCGATCCGCATTACAATACATGGATTTTAATAAAGCCAGAGCTTCGCTTTCACAAATTCGGCGGCTATTGTTTTGTGGTGGTGGAGTGAGGTATAAGGTGCAAGTAAGCAAGGTGCAAGTGGGCAAACGCGCAAATTGGCAAGCCTTTTAAAAAACCTTCGCCTTTTGCGCGTTTGCCCACTTGCTGTTTGCCTTCCGGGCGACCGAAAGGCTCCGCATCACTTCACCTTCACCACCAGCGCCAACTCATCCATTTGGCTCTGATCAATAACCGAAGGCGCGTCAATCATCATGTCGCGGCCCTGGTTGTTTTTCGGGAAAGCAATGAAGTCGCGGATAGACGACTGCCCGTTCATCACCGCGCAGAGGCGGTCGAAACCAAAGGCAATGCCCCCGTGTGGCGGTGCTCCAAATTCAAAAGCGCCCAGCAAAAAGCCGAATTTAGCTTCTGCTTCTTCATCGGTAAAGCCCAGCAGGCTAAAGTTCCGGAATTGCAGGTCGCGGTCGTGGATGCGAATCGAACCGCCGCCAATCTCCGAACCGTTTAAGACGATGTCGTAGGCGTTTGCGCGAATACTTTTCAACTCATTCCGGTCGCTTGAAGCCATTTTATGGGCATCTTCCGGCAACGGCGCGGTGAAAGGGTGGTGCATGGCGTAGAAGCGCTGCGAATCGTCGTCCCATTCCAGCAGCGGGAAATCGAGTACCCAGAGCGGTTTGAAATCGCCAGCCTTCATCAGGCACATGCGGCGTGCCATTTCCAAGCGCAGTTCGCTGAGTTGTTTGCGCGTTTTTTCTGCTTCGCCGCAGAGGAGCAGGAGCAAGTCGCCGGGCTTTGCGCCAAAGCGCTCGCACCAAGTTTTCAAATCATCAGGGCTGTAGAATTTATCCACCGAAGATTTGATGCTGCCATCGGCTTCGTATTTCACATAAACCAAACCTTTGGCGCCAATTTGCGGTCGCTTCAGCCATTCGGTCAGTTCGTCGGTTTGTTTGCGGCTGTAGCTGGCCTGTCCTTCCGCGCAGATGCCCACCACCAATTCGGCAGCGTCGAACACCGGAAAGGCTTTCCCCTGCGCCAGGTCGGTCAGTTCCACGAACTCCATATCGAAGCGCAGGTCGGGTTTGTCAGAACCATAGCGGCGCATGGCTTCGTCGTAGTTCATCCGCGGAAAATCGGGCAGGTCAATGCCGAGGGTGTGTTTGAACAAGTGTTTCGTCAGTCCTTCAAACGTTTGCAGCACCGCTTCGCGATCCACAAAAGCCATTTCGCAGTCTATCTGCGTAAACTCCGGCTGGCGGTCGGCGCGCAGGTCTTCGTCGCGGAAGCATTTCACAATCTGAAAATAGCGATCCATACCCGCCACCATTAGAATCTGCTTGAAGGTTTGCGGCGATTGCGGCAAGGCGTAAAACTGCCCCTGGTTCATGCGGCTGGGCACCACGAAGTCGCGGGCACCTTCCGGAGTCGTTTTGATGAGAAACGGCGTTTCGATTTCCAGAAATTGTTGCTCCGAAAGATATTTACGCGTTTCCAGCGCCAGTTTGGAGCGGAAAATGAAGTTTTGCTGAACCACATTCCGGCGCAAATCCAAATAGCGGTATTTCATGCGCAGGTCGTCGCCGCCGTCCGTATCGTCTTCAATGGTGAAGGGCGGCACTTTGGAAGGGTTCAGAATTTCTAATTGTTTGACTTGGATTTCGATGTCGCCTGTGGCGCGGTTGGGGTTTTTGTTGCTGCGTTCGCGCACGAGTCCGGAAGCGCTGATGACAAACTCCCGGCCCAGTTTTCGAGCCTGTTCGCACAAAACGGCATCGTCTTCCATGTTGAAAACCAATTGCGTAATGCCGTAGCGGTCTCGCAGGTCAATAAAAGTCAGTCCACCAAAGTCGCGGCCGATTTGGACCCAGCCACTCAATTTCACCTCTTGACCAATGTGTTCCATGCGGAGCGCTCCGCAGTTGTGCGTACGGTACATAATGCTTTTATTTTTCTTTCCTTAACAACCTAAAATCCTTCCAGATTCCCGGAAGCGGCGGCAAAGATAGGGAATGATGCAGATTTTTAACGACGGAAAAAACGGCTTATATTATTGCGTGAAATCAAGCGGGGAGTGATCATTTGAAAAATTCTTACCTTGCAGCGTTTTTTGCACAACGTCAACATCAAAAAATGTCAAAAATTCATGCCGCCATTACTGGCGTTCACGCTTACGTACCAGATTATGTACTGACTAACAAGGAGTTGGAAACGATGGTGGATACGAATGACGAATGGATTGTGGAGCGCACGGGCGTTCGCGAACGCCGGATTCTGAAAGGGGAAGGCCAGGGCGTTTCGGTCATGGCGATCGAAGCGGTGAAGGGTTTATTAGAAAAAACAAACACCGATCCCTCCGAAATTGACCTCGTTATTTGCGCCACGGTCACCCCGGATATGCTTTTTCCGGATACGGCGAACCTCGTAGCAGAAGCGGTGGGCATTAAAAATGCATTCTGTTTCGACATCGGCGCTGCCTGTTCTGGATTTTTGTTTGCACTGACGACGGGCTCCAAGTATGTTGAATCGGGCACGCACAAAAAGGTCATCGTCATCGGCGCCGATAAAATGTCTTCCATTGTGGACTACACAGACCGGTCTATTTGCATACTTTTTGGCGACGCAGCAGGCGCTGTTTTGCTGGAACCCAATACGGAAGGCTATGGGATCCAGGATTCGTACCTTAAAAGCGACGGCTCGGGGCAATACTATCTGTACCAGAAAGCCGGCGGGTCGCGTTACCCTGCGACTGCGGAAACGGTACTTGCCAAAGATCATTATATTTATCAGAATGGCCGCCCGGTTTACAAAGCTGCGGTCAACGGCATGGCTGACGTGGTGCTTAAAGTAATGGAACGCAATCATTTATCGGCTGACGATGTAAATTGGATGGTGCCGCACCAAGCCAACATCCGCATCATCGAATCGGTGGCAAACTCTGCTAATTTCCCGATGGAGCGCGTGATGGTCAATATCCATAAATATGGCAACACTACGGCCGCTACTATTCCGCTCTGCCTTTGGGATTATGAAAGCCAGCTCAAAAAAGGAGATAACCTGATTCTGACCGCCTTTGGCGGCGGATTCACCTGGGGGGCGGTTTATGTGAAATGGGGGGTATAGGGGCGACCCTCGCGGTCGCCCAAAAAGTAAGGGGCAAATTGGCAAGCATGCAAATAAGCAAACAAATTAATTTTCAAAACACTCAAATATTCGCTAATTATCATGGCATCTACTTCTGATATTCGCAATGGCCTATGCATTGAATATAGCCACGATATTTTTACCATCGTGGAATTTCAGCACGTTAAGCCCGGCAAAGGCAATGCTTTTGTGCGTACAAGGCTCAAAAGCCTGACGACCGGTCGGGTAATTGAAAATACTTTCCCGGCAGGGCATAAAATTGATACAGTTCGTGTAGAAAGACGTGAATATCAATATCTTTACAACGATGGAGAGACCTACAACTTCATGAACAATGAATCGTTCGAGGAATTGGCGCTTCAGGAGAACATGATCGAAAACGCTGACCTGATGAAGGAAGGCGCTGTCGCCATCATCCTTTTCCATGCGGATAAAGAAATGCCGTTGTCTGTGGAACTGCCTTCGAACATGGTTCTGGAAGTCACGTATACCGAACCCGGCCTGAGAGGCGACACGGCCACCAACACCCTCAAAGCAGCGACCGTGGAAACCGGCGCAGAAGTGCGCGTACCCTTATTTGTCAACCAGGGGGATTTCATCAGAGTGGATACCCGCGATCGGAGTTATATTGAACGTGTAAAACAATAACAAGATGACATTCAAAGAGATACAGGAATTGATTCGACTTGTCCACAAGTCGGAACTGACAGAGTTCAAATTGAAGAACGGCGATTTTGAACTGACTGTTCGCACGCGTTTTCATGAATCTGGCCGGCAGTTGAGTCCAATGGGTGCCCCTTCGCCTCTTCCTCCGATTGTGAATACCGGCATCGTACAACCTTCTTATGCGCCACCTGCTGCCACCACACCGCCCCCGGATGCTGCACCCCAGCAATCGGCGGATAAACCGGAAGCGGCGTCCAAATCAGACGTCCCTGCCAAAGGTTATGCAGAAATCCGCTCGCCGATGGTCGGTACGTTTTATCGCTCTTCTTCGCGAGATCGTCCACCGTTGGTGAAAGTTGGTGATGCCGTTGATTCTGGCACCGTCGTCTGCATCATCGAGGCGATGAAGCTGTTCAATGAAATTGAGTCGGACATCAAAGGCACCATTGTGAAAGTAATGGTGGAAGACGCTCAGCCTGTGGAATACGACCAGGTGTTGTTCCTGGTTGATCCAAAAGGGTAAGCAGATCCATTTAGACTTAATCATTGCCGGAACGTGCTTGAGGCTCGTTTTGGCGTTGACCAATCTTGCAAAAATATGTTTGAAAAAATACTCATTGCCAATCGCGGAGAAATTGCCTTGCGCATCATTCGCACCTGCCGGGAAATGGGCATCAAAACGGTTGCAGTTTATTCAACTGCCGACCGGGAAAGTTTGCACGTGCGCTTTGCCGACGAAGCCGTTTGCATCGGCCCGCCCGCTTCTGCCGACTCTTATCTGAGCGTTCCCAAGATCATGGCAGCCGTGGAAATCACCAACGCCGACGCGATCCACCCGGGTTATGGTTTTTTATCTGAAAATGCCGGCTTTGCAGAAGTCTGCGCCCAGTATGGCATCAAGTTTATCGGCCCAACACCGGATCAGATCCGCAAAATGGGCGATAAAATCACCGCGAAAGAAACGATGATCAAAGCTGGCCTGCCGGTGATACCGGGATCTGAGGGGTTGATCAAAGACGTGAAACACGGCATGAAGGTGGCCAAAGAAATCGGCTACCCCGTCATCATCAAAGCCACTGCAGGCGGCGGGGGAAAAGGCATGCGGATCATCTGGGAAGCGAAGGAATTTGAGAATCACTGGAACAATGCCCGCCAGGAAGCCAAAGCGTCTTTCGGCAACGACGGCATTTATATCGAAAAATACATCGAAGAACCACGCCATATTGAGTTTCAGGTCGTGGGCGATCAATACGGAAAAGTGATTCATTTGTCTGAACGCGATTGCTCCATCCAGCGCCGCCACCAAAAATTGGTAGAGGAATGCCCCTCGCCTTTTATGACCGACGAATTGCGACAAAAAATGGGCGATGCCGCAGTGAAAGCCGGCCAATTCATTAATTACGAAGGTGTGGGCACCATTGAGTTTTTAGTAGACAAATACCGCAACTTCTATTTCATGGAAATGAACACCCGCATCCAGGTGGAACACCCGGTGACGGAGGAGGTCATTGACCACGATTTGATCAAAGAGCAAATCAAAATTGCCGCTGGCGAACCCATCACAGGCGAAAATTATTTCCCCAACGCCCACGCGATGGAATGCCGCATCAACGCGGAAGATCCGTTCAATAATTTCCGACCCAGCCCGGGAAAAATCGTTTCTTTCCACAGTCCGAAAGGGCACGGCGTGCGCGTGGATACGCATGTATACGCCAGCTACACCATCCCGCCCTTCTACGATTCCATGATTGCTAAACTTATCTGCCGGGCGCGAACCCGCGAAGAGTGCATCAAAAAAATGGAGCGGGCGCTCGACGAGTTTGTGGTAGAAGGCATCAAAACGACCATTCCGTTCCACCAGCGCCTCATGCGCGATGAAAATTTCCGCGCAGGCAATTTTACGACCGCGTTCCTCAATACCTTCGATATGGGTAAGGAACAGAAATAAGAGCTTGTTCGGGATCTAAGTTGCTTACCACAAAATAATAGGACACCCCGGTTTGTGCTGTGTGCATGGATCGGGGTGTTTGTGTTTATCGCAAACACGAAATGAGTAAGCATTCCACATCCTCAATTACCATTAATCAATCATCTATCATCAATTGTTTTGGTAAAAAAACACCCCTACTGTCGTAAAAAAGCCCCTTGGATTAAACCCTCCCCGCTTCCCTTCGTCAAATTCCCGCGCTTCATCTCCGATGAATTCGTTCACTTCATCAAAATTACATCAACTATGGTTAAACGCTCAATTATGCGTCTTTGGGCCGCCGGCGTCATCGCACTGCTGACTTTACCGGCTTATGCACAAGACGTTGACCCTGCCGACAGCACTGGCTTGCCCGGCGATCACTTCAGCTTAGAAGGAGCTGTGGAATTGTTCAAAAAGGCAGAATCGCCCGAAGCATTTGAAAAAATGCTGAATTCAGAGAACAATGATGTCAATAACCTCGACCTGAACGAAGACGGGGAAATTGACTACGTCCGCGTCATTGACAACGTTGAAGGCGACGTACACGCCATCGTGCTGCAGGCGGTGATCAGCGAATCGGAATCACAGGACATCGCGGTCATTGAAATAGAAAAAGACGGGGAAGAAAGCGCCGTGCTTCAAATCGTTGGCGATGAAGACCTTTACGGAGAACAACTACTGGTAGAACCTTTTGCAGAAGAAGGCAAAAAAGGCGGCAAAGGCGGCCCTTCAGTGGATTACGACGGTAACATGCGCATTGTTGTCAACGTTTGGCTCTGGCCGAGCGTGCGTTTCGTTTACGGCCCACGATACGTGGTCTGGGCTTCTCCCTGGCGCTGGCGCTACTACCCAACCTGGTTTCGCCCCTGGCGTCCGTATCCCTGGCGCGCCTTCCATGTGCGGCCACGGCCATTCCACCGCCACTACCACGTCGTAACGACTCACCGAGTGGTGCGTGCCCATGCGGTGTATGCGCCACGCCGCACCAGCTCGAAAGTTGTCCACACCCGAACCACGACCGTTGTCGCTGCACGGGGTAAAAACGGCAAAGTCGTCGCCGGTAAACGCACGACGACCTCCACGACCGTCAAAGGTAAAAATGGCGGCAAAGTAACGAAAGAAAGAACCAACACGAAGGTGGGTGCCAAAGGTAAAAACGGCGGTGCAGCCGGTGCTTCGCGGACGAAGACAAAAACGACAAGGAAGCGGGGAGGGGGATAGGAATGGATGATGTTCATCAAAAAGCCCGTTCGACTGGAGTTGGACGGGCTTTTTGATTTGGGATATTGCCGCTGTGGTTGCCTGCTATTGAAGCGTACAGTGCGGGGAGGGTATTTCTATTTTGGTTTCAGTGTAACGTTTGGAGGTGCGAACGCGCCGACGCTTAGGAGGTGTTTTCGCGCATCCCATGTTACACACTTTGTTCAGAAATATTTTCAATTTTATTTATCCAATCTGCAAAATGCTTACAACGTTCTTTTTGTACTTCGATCCCTTCTATTCCCGCAAGAACAGATCCTACACTTACCTTATTCCCCTCATACTCCGGAATTAATGAGATTATCCTTTTTGATGGAGCAGTTGTGTTACCAGTGTTTACTTTTTCTGGATTGTTATCATAGTTGGCAACTATTTCCTTTAATTGTTCAATTTGCTTTTTTGCGTTTACATATTCCATTAAGCGTATTTCAGGGTTGGCTAATAATAGTGCCTCAAATTCGTGCAATTGAATATATGGAATAAACTTGTGGTGACCAATATCTTCTAATAACGCGTTTTCTAAAAATTCAACTCGTTTATATGGGTCACGTATTTTCAATGATTCTTCGTATTTAGGAAAATCATTCGGTAACGCATAAAGGTCAAACATAGTAGTAAAAAACGGGTGCCGTCCTTTTTCCTCAGAAATCCACCTGGTAAGGTCATTTTTTGCTTGAAGGTAATTTCCAAGCCCACCTTTCTTATGTTTCTTTCTACTTGTGACTACACAACGGCTATCCACTACTATTCCGAGTGGCTCGAAATATGACCCCAATGTACTTTGGGCAAATTCTCTTTCTGCTTGCCCTTCTGCTAAAACATTCAAATAAACGTACTTTTCATGGTTGGCCTCCTATTACATTTTTTTTCCAAAGTTCACTTAAACTATATTCTTCAAGCCATGCCAGAAGTTTGTTTGAATCTTTTCGGCTGAAAATAGATGAATTAGAGTCCCGACCGCGTTCAACAATAACAATATTTTCTAATCCAAACTCATCAACTAGTCTTGGTGACTGCGTTGCGATTACAATTTGAGCATGTTTGCTTGCTGATTTTATCATTCCAGCAAAATAAGAAATGGCAGAAGGATGAAGTCCTAACTCAGGTTCATCTAATAGTATGACGTTGGGGAGAAGTGATTGAGGTTGTAATAGCAAAGTCGCCAAACACATAAACCGGAGCGAACCGTCCGAGATTTTGATGCGGCCCAAATAAATATTGGGAACTATTCTTATCTCGCCAATTAAGAGCAATATAGTTTTTATTCCGCTCACTCGGCACTAAATCAAAGTCTCCAAATTGTGGCATCACTTTTTGAATATAGCGCACAATTTTCGTATAATAAGGAAACGTTTCAGAATTTTCTTTAAGTCTAAATAAAAACGCCGCTAAATTCCCGCCATCACTATTAAGATAATGATTATCTTCAATGTATCCTTGCCCTCGTACTCTGGCGTTCATTGATGTATCATGAAAATGAAATACCTTACAATTTCTAAGTAATTTTAAAATAACAGAAGCAGTTTGTTTATCCTTTGGGTTCTCAGAAAGTCTTTTCGCATATTCAAGCAAATCAGATTCTCTAACTGCTGGGTTTAGTTGTAAAGTATATGATTTAGGGCTATTATTTAGGTGATAAGAGAGCGTCTCTTCAGTAAATATTAAAATATCGCCAGCAGCATGTGTTAACCTAAACTGGTAATAGTCAGTTGCTTTATTATCGGCAAATTCGATTCGTGCAAAAACTTCACGAGTTATTTTACTACCAAAATACAAAAAAGAATCAGAATAACCTCGCTCAGCAATAAAATTCTGTAATGACCCTGTCATCATATAATTTAACATACTGAAGAAGGAAACCAAGTTGCTTTTCCCAACTTCATTTGCACCAAGCAAAATTGTAATGTCGCCAAATTCAAGTGACGCACCTGAAATGCTATCAATTGATTTGTACCCTTTTAAATTTATTGACTTTAATTTCATCTTGCGTTATTTAGTTGTGTGTAACGATCCGGCTAAACGCCGATACGTCGTTTAGCCGGAATATCCGTCTTAGAGCTTGTTGAACTAAGCCTGCGGCAACAGCTCCGCACCAAGCCAACCAGCATCCCTAATTCAAAAATAAAAAAAAAGGCATAGGTTCGCTACCTTATTTCATCTTAAAAAATTGAGCGAACCATGCCAAAAAAAAGTTAGTGGTGGGAAAAATGAGCTATTTTTTACCCAATCAAAGGCTTTTTGAGGGAACATAGCCCAGCTACGTGACCGAAAAAAGGCGAAGAGTGGGTGACTGAGCGATCCCGAAGGGGAAATGCCCAGTGGGTATTCAAGTAAAGGAATGCGCTGGCAGTGTGTAGCAGCCATTTTGCGCCCGCGATGATCCCGTCGCAACAAGTCTATTAAGGAGCGTGTCGTAAATAACTTCCCTGTTTGTGCGGTGGCTTTTTCCATCAGGCTGCGTTGATCGTCGGTCGCGTAGCTTAGGCTATGCTCCCTTCTCGCGCCTTGCCTGATGAAAAATCCCCTCCCCCAATTCAAGTAACTTATTTACGACACGCTCCTAAAAGCATACCGAAGAAGAAAAGAGAAAAAGTGGGAAAGCGGAAGAAACTGTAGTGATCTTGATAGATGGGTCTTAGCCTATGTCCCACCGAAAGAGCAACATTTCCCCCTTTTCGAGGGACACCAATTCCGGAAAATGCGCCTACCTTCATGCCCTATTAGAGAACACCTTAATCAAAATACATCAAGATGCGAAAAACACTCACTTTAGCCCTCCTGGTATTGCTGGTGGCGGTTTCGCCCGCTTTGGCACAAAAGAAAAAAACAGAGGCATCGGCCAAGCCCGGAACGCCTAAAAAAGAAGAAAAAAAAGACCCGTTCAACTCCGGCACGTTTTCCGGACTGAGCTTCCGGTCTATCGGGTCGGCGGTGACTTCGGGCCGCATTTCCGATTTTGCGGTTAATCCCGATAATACGGCGGAATACTACGTGGCGTCCGCTTCCGGCGGCGTTTGGAAAACCACCAACCACGGCACCACGTTTTCGCCAATTTTTGACGGACAAGGTTCTTATTCCATCGGCGTGGTGAAGCTTGATCCATCCAATCCGGGCACGGTTTGGGTCGGCACGGGGGAAAACAACAACCAACGCTCGGTGGCATACGGCGACGGCGTTTATCGCAGCGATGACGGCGGCAAAAGCTGGAAAAACACGGGTTTGAAAAACTCGGAGCACATTTCCGGCATCCTCGTTGACCCGACCAATTCCAACACAATATGGGTAGGCGCTTACGGCCCGGTGTGGAAAGAAGGCGGCGAGCGAGGGGTTTATAAATCCACCGACGGCGGTGCCACGTGGACTTGCGTCAAATCGGTGAGCGACTACACCGGCTGCAACGACCTTATCATGGATCCGCGCAACCCGAACGTATTGTACGCAGCTTTCCATCAGCGCATGCGCAAAGTGTTTACCTACATCGGCGGCGGCCCGGAATCTGCGGTTTATAAAACGACGGACGGCGGCGCAACCTGGAAAAAGCTCGAAGGCGGATTGCCTGGCGGGGACGTAGGGCGCATCGCAATCGGCATCTCGCCGGTTAATCCCGATGTGTTGTTCGCCGTAGCGGAAGCGCCGGACGGCAAAGGTGGGATTTACCGCTCGGCTGATCGTGGCGCAAGCTGGCAAAAACAAAGCGGCTTTTTCACCTCCGGCAATTATTACCAGGAAGTGACCTGCGACCCTAAAAACGTCAACCGCATTTTTATTACCGATACGTATTACCAGGTGAGCGACGACGGCGGCAAAACCGTGCGCAACCTCGGCGAACTCAATAAACACATTGACAACCACTGCATCTGGATTGATCCGGCCAATACCGATCACCTGCTGGTGGGCTGCGACGGTGGGATTTATGAAACCTGGGATTTTGCAAAAAGCTGGGATTTCAAATCCAACCTGCCGGTGACGCAGTTTTATAAAGTTTCCACTGACAATGCCTCGCCGTTCTACCACGTGCATGGCGGCACACAGGACAACTTCAGCCTCGCCGGTCCAAGTCGTACCAATTCCGGGAACGGCATCGTCAACTCCGACTGGTACGTGACTTCCACCGGCGACGGCTTTGAAACCCAGGTGGATCAAAGCAATCCTGACCTCATTTACGCACAGGCGCAATACGGCTACCTGTCGCGCTTCGACCGGAAAAGCGGCGAAGCATTGGACATCAAACCCACCGAAGGCGAAGGCGAAGCTGCTTACCGCTGGAACTGGGATGCGCCACTGCTCATCAGCCAGCACAGCAATACGCGCTTGTATTTTGGCGCCAACAAGCTCTTCCGCACTGACGACCGCGGCAATTCCTGGAAAGTGATCAGCCCCGATTTGACGCGGCAAATTGACCGCAATAAATTGGAAGTGATGGGCAAAGTGTGGAGCGTGGACGCAATCTCCAAAAACGGCAGCACGGATATCTACGGCCAGTTGACCACCATCGCCGAGTCGAAACTTAATCCTGACCTGCTTTGGGTAGGCACCGACGACGGCCTCATCCAGGTATCCAACAATGGCGGGCAAAGCTGGACAAAAATTGACAACATTCCCGGTGCGCCGGCGCAAAGTTATGTACACCAGATCATTGCTTCGCTGCACGACCAAAATGTCGCATACGCTTGCTTCAACCACCACCGCTACGGCGATTTCAAGCCTTATTTGTTCAAAACTTCGGACGGTGGCAAAACCTGGAAAGCCATCCAGACCAACCTGCCCGAGCGCGGTAGCATTTACACCATTGCTGAAGACCATGTGGATGCGAACCTGCTGTTTGTAGGCACCGAATTCGGCGCGTTTTTCAGCAATGACGGCGGCGGCAACTGGCTGCAACTCAAAGCCGGGCTGCCCACCATCGCTGTGCGCGACCTAGAAATCCAGCGCCGCGAGAACGACCTCGTACTTGGCACTTTCGGTCGCGGATTTTACATCTTAGACGACTATACGCCGCTGCGCAACCTGCAAAAAACAGATTTAGAAAAAGAAGCCATCCTTTTTCCGGTGAAAGACGCCCAGATGTTTGTGGAAGCTTTCCCGCTTGGCGTGCGCGACAAAGGGCATCTCGGTTCCAATTATTTTTCGGTGCCCAACCCGAAAATCGGCGCGGTGTTTTCTTATTATCTCAAAGAAGACATCCAAACCATCAAAGACAAACGCCGCGAGGCAGAAAAAGCTAAAGCCGCCAAAGGTGAAAAGGTGTATTACCCCAGCATAGACAGCCTGCGCCTGGAAGACAACCAGCCTGACCCGTACCTGCTGTTTACGGTGACTGACGCAGCGGGCAACGTGGTGCGCCACCTCAAAACAGCCGCTAAAAAAGGCTTGCAGCGCATCGTTTGGGATTTCCGCTACGGCACGCCCGCGCCTGCCCACCAACGCTATGTTCCGCCTGCAGACCAGCTTTTCGGGGGCGCGGAATTAGGCTATATGGTCATGCCAGGCCGCTATTCAGTGACCCTGCACAAGTTTGAAGACGGGGCGCTGAGCCAAGTGGCTGGCCCGGTCAGCTTCGAGTGTAAACCGCTGAATTTGGGCGTTCTGCCTCCTGCGGACAAAAAAGATTACGACGAATTTTGCAGAAAAGTGGCTGATTTGCGCAGAGCCGTCAGCGGTGCCAATGACATCCGCAACAACATGAACAGCCGTATTGGCCACATCAAAACGGCCATTCAGGACATGCCTGCGCCGGCTGCCGAGTTCACCAAGCGTGCCTATGATTTAGAGCGCCAGCTGAATACGGTGGGCATTAAACTCAATGGCGACGCAACATTGTCCCGCCGGGAGTTTGAAACGCCGCCTTCCATCAACGGCCGGGTTGGGCAGGTAGAAGGTGCCATCTTTGGAGGAACTGCCGCACCAACGGAAACGCACCGGGAGTCTTATCGGATCGCATCCAAAGAATTCGGACCGGTCTTGAATGACCTGAAGACCATTTTTGCCGATCTTCAAAAGTTGGAAGAAGACCTTGAAATGAAGGATGCACCGTATACGCCGGGAAGATGGCCGAAGTGGTAGGGGTGGTTATTGGTTATTGGTTATTTGTTATTGGTTCCGGTTAGTTTTAGCCCCTGATTCGCATGAATCAGGGGCTATTTTGATGTTTTTGAACATCAGGAAGGTGCAGCAGCATCTTCAGGCAGCCTCCAGGGACTCCGTTATGTCACAGCGTCGCGCTTTATTTATTTAACTCAAACCCCGCCTCCTTCACATCCCTCGAATTCGTCCCCACAAAAACCTTAAACTGCCCAGGTTCGGCTACAAAACCCTGGCCTGCGTGCCAGAACGCCAGGTCGTTTTTCGTGAGCGTAAACGTCACCGTTTTCTTTTCGCCGGGCTGGAAGCTCAGCTTTTGAAAACCTTTCAGTTCTTTCACCGGGCGCGTAATGCTGCCCACGAGGTCGCGGATGTAGAGTTGCACCACTTCTTCGCCAGCGTATTTGCCCGTATTGGTCACGTCTACCGTCACCGCGAGGCTTTCGTTCATGCCAATTTTGGCTTTGCTCAAGCGGATATCGGAGTAGGAAAAAGTCGTGTAGCTGAGTCCGAAACCGAACGGATACAGCGCATCGGTTTTAACGTCACGGTATTTGGACAGGTAAATGCGGTTGCTTGCCGGCTCAGAGTAGTCGCCTGTGTAGGGGCGGCCTGTGTGTTTGTGGTTGTAATACAGCGGCTCCTGCCCTACTGCGCGCGGAAAGCTCACCGGTAGTTTGCCAGAAGGGTTGTAATCGCCAAACAATACCTCTGCGATGGCGCGGCCGCCTTCTGATCCGGGCGTCCAGCAGGCGAGGATGGCCGGCAGGTTTTCGGCTTCCCAACTCAGGTCTAACGGGCGGCCGTGAATCACGGTGGCCACGGTCGGTTTGCGCAAAGCGGCAATGGCTTTCACCAAATCCAATTGTGCGCCTGGCAGGCGAATATCGGCTCTTGAACCTGCTTCGCCATTTTCAACCGCTGCTTCGCCAACCGCCAGGATGATCACATCGGCTTCGGCAGCAACGAGCACCGCCTGTGCAATATCACTTTGTGAATCGCCGAAAAATCCGGCGCCTTTGGCTGTCAGAATGCGGGTATTGGCGCCCACTTTGGCTTTGATGCCTTCCAGAATAGAGACCGGGTGTTCTGCCTCTCCAAAGAACGACCAACAGCCGTTGAGTTCCGCTTTGCTGTCGGCATACGGGCCAATGATGGCGATGGTGAGGCCGTCTTTTTTAAGCGGCAGCACATTGCCTTCATTTTTGAGCAGCACGAAGCTTTTTTTGGCAATATCAAATGCTGCGGCTAAGTTTTCCGCACTGCGCACTTCGCGTTTTTCGCGTTCCTCGCTTGCCTGATACGGATTGTCGAACAAACCCAGCGCGTATTTCATGCGCAATACATAGCGCACGGAGCGGTCAATTTGCGCCATGGTCACTTTTCCTGATTTGACTAAGCCCGGCAGTTCTTTCAGGTAGTAACTTGCCATCATGTCCATGTCGCAGCCAGCTTTTATGGATAGCTCCGTAGCTTCCGCTGCATCTGCTACATTGCCATGGGCCAACATTTCGGAAACGGACTGCCAGTCGGATACGACCATGCCGGGAAAGCCCCATTCCTTGCGTAGGATCTGGTCCAGCAGGAAGGAATTCCCGGTAGCGGGTACACCGTTTAATTCGTTGAAAGACGTCATCAGCGAAGCAGAACCGGCGTCTACTGCCGCTTTGAACGGCGGGAGGTAAACGTCGCGCAGCAGTTGCTCCGACATGTCCACGGTGTTGTAATCGCGGCCGGCTTCTGCGGCACCGTACGCAGCGAAGTGCTTCACGCAAGCGGCAATGGTATTCGGCGCACTGAGATCCGAACCCTGAAAACCCCGAACCCGTGCTTTGGCGATCAGTGAACCCAGATAAGTGTCTTCACCGGCGCCTTCTGCAATGCGACCCCAGCGGGCATCGCGGGCAATGTCTACCATCGGCGCAAAAGTCCAGTTGATGCCTGATGCACTTGACTCGATGGCTGCCACACGGGAGCTGGCTTCGATCGCCGCCAAATCCCAACTGGCCGCTTCGCCCAAAGGCAGCGGCGTCACGGTTTTGAAGCCGTGGATAACGTCAGCGCCAATGAGCAGCGGAATGCCAAGGCGGGATTCTTCCACTGCGATTTTTTGCAGGCGATTGACGTATGCCGCGCCATGTATGTTGAACAAACCGGTGATTTCACCTTTGCGGATGCCCTCGTCGAAACGGGCGGTTTCGGTGGTGCGCACCGTTGGGCCGGTATTGAAAAGGTCTCCCACAAGCAGGTTGAGCTGGCCCAACTTTTCAGTAAGGGTCATTTTGGCGATCAACGCGTCAACCTTTTTTTCGACCTCCGGATTGGGTCGCTGGGCTGTGGCTGCAAAGGAAATGCCAAGCATGAGCAAACTGAGACTTGTAAGTAATTTCATCATTAGATTTTCTTTGTTGGGGCAGAAAATATTCTGCCCCAATATTAAGATTTGATTATTGGGGTAGAAAATATTCTGCCCCAATATTAAGATTTGATTTTTGGGGTAGAAAATATTCTGCCCCAATATTAAGATTTGATTATTGGAGCAGAAAATATTCTGCCCTAATATTAAGATTTGCTTATTGGGGCAGAAAATATTACCCGTTGGGGGTTGTGTAATAAGGTGCAAGGTGCAAGACCTGTCCCGCCCAAGCGGGAAGGCAAGAGGCAATAATTTCGCGAAATTAAATAATTTTGCGAGGTCGTTCTGTTTGTTTCCGTAAACATGAAGCATTGCAAAACAAAATTGCCTATTGCTTCTTGCCCTTTGCCTCTTTACACAACCCCGTTGGGGAAAAAATATTCTGCCCAGCGGGCAGAATATTTTTTCCCTCGCAGGAGTTGAAAGTTTTCAACCCCTACTGTTCTTGAAAAACCCTTATATAATCCACAATCATCCGTTGCGGAAAAACCGTTGTCGCGTCAGGCGCGCCGGGTAAATTGCCGCCAACCGCGATGTTGAAGATGAAAAAGAACGGCTGATTGAAGGGGTAGGGTTGTCCGTTCAAATTCGCCGGCGTAATCGTATGAAAGAGTTGGTCGTCCATAAACCACTGGATCTGGTCTTCTTTCCAGAGGATGGAAAAGACGTGGAACTCCTGGGAGAATTTTTGCCCGGCAGGCAGAAATTTCGCGGCGGTGCGAAACTGGTGCTGGCTAAAGTTGGCGCCGAAATGCGCTGTACCAATTACCCGGTTGGGGCGGTCGCCGGTCAGCTCCATGATGTCAATTTCACCGCAAGCCGGCCAGCTGGTATTGTCAATGTTCTCGCCCAACATCCAAAGCGCCGGCCAAAGCCCCTTGCCCTCGGGTAGTACCGCGCGGATGTCAATCCGCCCGTATTTGAACTCCCGTTTGTCTTTGGTAATAATGCGGGAAGAAGTGTAATTTTTGCCACCGAAGTTTTCCTGTTTCGCTTCGATGACCATGTACCCACGCGTCATCAGGGTGTTTTCCGGGCGGTAGTATTCGAGTTCATTGTTGCCCCAGCCGCAGTTACCCGGACAACCATCACCCATTTCGTGCGTCCAGTTAGAGCTGTTTAAAGTTTCACCGACAAATTCGTCCTGCCAAACTAAGTTATAGCCGTCGTAAGTTTCCGGAGTCGTGTAGCCCGTTTCCGGGATATTGATGAAATCGGCGGGGTTGATGTCGTCGTTAAGGATGGTAATGGTGATGCGGTCGTTCAACAAATCGGCGTTAGCCGCATCGAAAAGGCGCAATTCAAAAATTTCATCGTCTTCTTTAACCAAATCGCCACGAATGGTGAGCGTGATCTCCTTCTCTTTTACGGAAGGGCCAAAGAGCAATTTTTGGTTGTCTATCAAAATAAAATCATTGCCGGCTACAGCTGTACCATTGATGGTAGCGGCGGTCACAACGACATTGGTCAGGTTCAGCCCTTCGAGCGTCACTTTGAAGGTAAACGTCGTATCGGCATTGCCTTCCGAAAGGACAATATTCGAAGCGTTTAAGGCCAGGCTGGGTTTGGCTGTTTGCGGCAACCCGGTATCGTCGTCCTCCTTGATGCAGGACCAGCAGGCCGTTGCCAATAAGAGCGCAGACAGGATATAATTTTTCATATTTTGTGATTTTTTTAGTTGTTAAAACGAACTCAAAACATTGATTCGTTTATTCGGGAAACTCCAATCTTCAAATCTTCAAATCCTCAAATCACCGCTGGTACACCCGCACATAATCCACCTCCATCCGCTGCGGCCAGATGCCGTCATCAACGCCTTTTTTGCCGCCCCAATTTCCACCAACCGCGATGTTGAGTAGCAAGTGGAAAGCTTTGTCGAATGGCCAGGCTTCAAAACCGGTGCGATCGTTGGCAAAAGTATGATAGCGCTTGCCATCCACATAAAAATCCATGCGTTCTTCCGTCCACTCTAAAACGTAGCGGTGAAACTTGCGATGCGCATCCGACAGCAACAGGCTTCCCGGGCGCTGTGTGCCGATGCTGTGGTTGTAGCTTTTAGTGTGTACGCAGGCAAACACGGAGTCTGGCTCGTAGCCCACGTATTCCATGATGTCAATTTCACCGCTGGAAGGCCAGCCGCCGTATTCCCAATCGGTGGGCAACATCCAAATCGCCGGCCATACGCCGCGACCGGCTGGTAACTTGGCGCGCACTTCTATTTTTCCGTATTTCCAGTCGCCTTTGTGTTTCGACACCAACCGAGCCGAGGTATATTGTTTGTTTTGGTATGCTTCGCGGTGCGCCTCAATGATGAGTTTCCCGTTTTCCACCCGGGCATTTTGAGCGCGGCGTTGCGTGTAGTATTGCAACTCGTTGTTGCCCCAGCCACAGACATTCGGACAACCGTCGGCGAGGTCGTACCCCCAGCGCGTGCTGTCAGGCAAACCTTCGTATTTGAATTCGTCGGCCCAGACCAAGCGGTATTTGGCGTTAGTTGAATGGGTAAAATTCGTTGAATTCGGATGCCCCACTTCATTCAATTCAACCTGCTTTATACTACCCTCAGGATGTAGCAGCGTCAATGCCAAAAAGGCACTCATGTATTTTATCAGGTAGATCATAACTGAATCTTAATCGGCTGCATCAAAATACAATTCAAACCAGCCGCCACCATTCAGGAACGGGGTGCGCACAATCAATTCCGTCTCCGTTAAAACCACGATGTCGTAATTGTTGGATGCATCCCAAACCCCCATAAAGGCGCCTACCGGCAAATTGATTTGCAATTCGCCGCCTGCACCGCCACCCGGCGTCAGCGCCCAAGTGTAATCGGCGGGCGGATCGTAGGGAACCGGGACGTAGCCGTTAAAAGGGTCTATGGTCAATCCGTTGTTCAAATAGCGGAAAGAACTGTTCTGAAAATAGAAGCAAAATTTGTCGTCGTACTGATCAACCTGAAGGCCGTCTGCCGTTGAGCGGAACCACTCGCCCGAGCCGGGTGCAGGCCCGACGGTCACTGCGCCCGCAGCGTGGCTGAACGTCCAGCATTTGTTGCTGGTTTCTTCACAACCGCCTGCCAGCAAAATCAATTCGTCGGTGCATGGAGCAACCCCATCCTGTTCGATCACAATGCTCTGGCTGGCGCTGGAAGTGCCCCCGCCGTTTATAGCGGCATGAAGGGTAATTGTATAGGTACCCGCTCTAGGAAAAAAGATCGTATCCAAAGCCTTTTCCGACTTATCGGGACGCGCACCGGGAATGCTCCACACGCGGTCAAAAATGTCCGATGAAGTTTCCCGGATGACCACCCGGTTGGGGTTATCGGCCAAGACTTCGTACGAAAACTGCGGCGGCGACGGAAGCGGCCCCACGGCAACGTCTTCTTCGATGAAGGGGTCGCAAGCGGAGAGCGCGAATAACCCGAAAATAAGTAGGTGTGGTATTTTCATATTTCTGAATTGATTTGAGTATTGGAAAATCAATATCCCGGATTCTGCACCAGCGCCCCGTTGGTCGCCTGAATTTGCGATTGTGGAATGGGCAACACCCGGTGGATATTGTCCACATAGCCCAAACCACCCAGTGCAGCAACTGCCCGGCCGGAGCGCACCAGGTCGAAAAAGCGGTGGCCTTCCAAACCCAGTTCAACGCGGCGTTCGTGGTAGATGGCATCCAGCAGCGCCGGACCGGTGGCAGTGACTTCCAGAATTTTGACGCGATCGCGCACCAAATTCAGCGATTGCCTTGCAGCGCCTTCATTGCCTGCGTGGTAAGATGCTTCTGCATGCATCAGCAGCACATCGGAATAGCGGATGACGCGGTCATTGGTGCCACCGTTCGGGTTCGGGTCTCCAAAAGAAGCCTCTTCTGCTTTATTGTTGAAGAATTTTTTTGGATAGAAATCGAATACATTGACGCCACCCACGGCTTCTTTCGTGAACAAGCCACGATCGCCCATTTGGTCGCCTTCGCGAAATACGGTGGACGAAAGGCGCGGATCTTCAAATCCCTCTTTGAAAAACTCATCTACAAAATCCTGGGTCGGGATATTGAACCCGTAGCCCTCAAATTGTCCGCGGGCGCGCTGGAAGACATTTGCAAAAGTGCCTTCATTGTTGGAGTTGTAACCCCAGTTGCCGCCGGATTCCGACATGTACTGGATTTCAAAAAGGGATTCTGAATTGTTTTCTCCAGCCGTTGTAAAAATGTCTTTGTACTCCGGCACGAGGGTATATTCCCCTGAATTGATGATTTCTTCCGCGATGGTTTTGGCTTCAGCCCAGTTTTGTTTCCACAGCAACGTTTTAACCAACAGCGCCTGTGCTGCGCCTTTGGTGATGCGACCGAGCTGGGAAGCAGGGTAGCCGCTGCGCACGGGCAGGCTTGCTGCTGCGGCGCGCAAATCGGCTTCCACCAAAGCCCAGACTTCCTCCGCAGAAGCCTTGGGCATGTTGTATTCGCTGGGCGCCAGCACGTGATCGGCCAGAGGTACGCCCCCGAAAATGGTAACAAGGTTGTAGAAAAACCAGGCCCGGATGAAGTGTGCTTCGCCCAGGATTCGCGCTTTGAGTTGTTCGTTCATTTCAATGGCGGGCACTTTTTCCAGCACTACATTGGCGCGGTAAATGCCTTCGTAATCGGCGGCCCATTCGGCTTCCAAATACTCCGTATTGGTCGGCCCCTGAAAGTTTTCGAGCGCCGCAAGCTGCGGTTGGTCGTTGTCGCCCGAGCCGCCTTTAACGGCGTCATCCGACATAATATCGCCCCAAAACCAGCGAAAATGCCCTGCGGGCGTCATTTCAAATTGCAGCGTTGCATACGTGGCGTTGATCGCCGCAACGGCATCCGATTCCGTTTTGTAGTAATTGTCGAGCGTGGAACCGATGATAGGATTCCGCTCCAGAAAGTCTTTTTCGCAGGCTGCCAGCGACAGGAAGAGCAAAACTACGAACGCGGATTTTCCGATTGTTATGATATTTTTGCGTTTCATTTTCAATGATTTATTCCTTCTAAAAAGTCAAATTCACCCCAGTCAGAAACATGCGCGCCTGCGGATAGAAACCCTGATCAATTCCCAATTCTAATGCGCCACCGACGGTGCCAATTTCAGGATCAAGCCCCGAATATTTCGTTACGGTGAGCAGATTTTGCGCGGAAACGTAGACCCTGAATTTCTGAATCTGTAGTTTACCCAGCAAGCTTTGCGGCAAGCTGTATCCCAATTGCAGGTTTTTGATGCGCAGGTAAGAACCATCTTCCACAAACCGGTCAGAAGCGCGGGCATTAAAGTTCGGGTCGTTTAGGTTCACGCGCGGTTCAAAATTAGAGGTGCCGGATCCGCGCCAGCGCTCCATTGACGACTGCGGCCGGTTGGTGTAGAAAAAGTCATAGCGAAAGATGCCGTTGTAGATCTCGTTGCCCTGCGTGCCTTGAACGAACACATTCAGGTCGAAACCTTTGTACTGAAAATCTGCCGTGAGGCCATAAACCAAGTCCGGAGTCGGATTGCCGATGAACGTGCGGTCGTCTTCGTTGATGATGCCGTCGCCATTGAGATCCTGGAAGCGGATATCGCCGGGGGCGGTGCTCTCGTTCTGAAAAGCATGGGCAGCAATTTCTTCCGTATTCTGGAAAATGCCGTCCGTCACATAGCCATAAAATGCAGCCACCGGGTGGCCCACTTCTGTGCGGGAAACATTACCGGCAGAAAACACATTGCCGGTTACGATGGGTTCGCCGCCTTTGCCGAGGCTGATCACTTCCGTAGAAACGAACGCAATATTGCCGCCAAGGCTATACTTGAATTCGCCCACTTTGTCGCGGTATTGAAGCGAAAGCTCCAAGCCGCGGTTTTCAATCGTACCCACATTCTGGAATGGCGAACGCACGCCAACGACGAGCGGAATGGGCACCCGCGACAACATGTCTTCGGTTTTTTTGATGTAATAATCGCCGGTGAAGTTAACTTTCCCGTTCCACAATTCCACATCAAGCCCGACGTTCGTCTGGATGCTCGTTTCCCACCTCAAATCTGGGTTACTGGCTTCTAACGGCGCATTGCCGTTGGTGATGATTTCCCCCGGGCCGAAGGTGTAGCTCTGTCCGGAATACACGATCGTTGTGAAGCTGTAATCCCCAATTTTATCGTTGCCATTCTGCCCCCAACTGCCGCGCAATTTCAAGAAACTGATGTCTTCCGCCTTCCAGAAATCTTCCCGGCTAATTACCCAACCTGCTGAGAAAGAAGGAAAGTATCCATAGCGGTTGTTGACGCCGAAACGCGAAGAACCATCAGCCCGAAACGTTGCGCTGAACAAGTATTTGTCGTCCAGATCATAATTGACGCGACCAAAATAAGACAACAGAGAAGCTTCTGAAATGCCATCGCCTGCGCCCTGTGAAGTGCGTGGGTCAATCGTATTGCCAAGGTAAGCATCCAGCACATTGTTGGTAGGCAGGTTGGTATTGGAACCGGTCAGGAAAACGAAATTATTTTCGAGGGCGGTTGTACCCAGTGTTACTCCAATTTTGTGGCGGGTATTAAAGGTGTGTTCATAGTTCAACACGTTTTCCCATTGCCAGTTGCGCCAGGTGTAGTCGCTTTTCACCACCGTATTGGTCACGCTGCGCTCTGCGGCCGGCGCGTCGCGAAGGGTGGTATCAATGCTCAAATCGTATTTAGGAAAAAACAAGTCTTGTTTTGCGTAGGTCGCATCCAAACTATAAGTGGATTTAAAGGTCAGTCCTTTTGCCAGCTCGATTTCCACAAAAGCCGAACCCACCACGCGGTTGCTCGACCAGGTGTCGTGGGTTTGCTCGATGGCATTCAACGGATTCGCGATGTCTGTATCTGCGTAGACGGAGTAGTTGTACGTGCCGTCGTATTTGCGCACCGAAGTAATGGGGTCAATGTTCAGCGCCCGAACCAAGGGGGTATTGAACTCGTTGTTTTCCGGCAATCCATTGCGCGTAAGCGCCGTAAAGGCCAGGTTGCTGCCCAGTCGCAACCATTTTTTAACCTGATGCGAGCTATTGATGCGGGCCGTATAACGCTCGAAGCCGGATTTAGCCCCGCCAACGATGCCGTCCTGTCCAAAATAGCCGCCGCTGAAGGTAAACAGAGAGCGGTCGGAACCGCCGGTAAAACTTAACTGGTGGCTCATAATCGGTGCATCTTGAAACAGTGCCTCTTGCCAATTGGTGCCTTCTCCGAGCAGATCGGGGTTGGCAAATTCCGGCAGCGGTGCTCTGCCCGCAGCAATATGGGCTTCGTTCGCAAGAATCGCGTATTCGCGGGCATTGAGCAGGTTCATGTGCTTCCAGGGGCTTTGCACGCCGTAGTAGGCATCGTAGCTCACCTGTCCTTGCTGTTCTCTTTTTCCGCCTTTGGTTGTAATGAGTACCACCCCGTTGGCACCGCGCGCACCGTAGATAGCGGAGGAAGCAGCGTCTTTCAAAACGTTGATGGACTCAATGTCGTTCGGGTTGAGGTAGTCAATGCCGCTTACCGGGATGCCGTCCACGATGTAGAGCGGGCTGCTGTCGTTGATGGTGCTGATGCCGCGTATGCGAACGGTGAGCGCACTGCCGGGAGACCCGGAGTTCTGCGCGACTTGCACGCCTGCGGTACGTCCTTGCAGCGCTTGTTCAGCCCGCAAAATGGGCAGTTCTGTGATTTCTTCAGAAGAAATGGTGGATACCGCGCCGGAGATGTTGCTGCGTTTCTGGCTGCCATAGCCAACGACGACCACTTCTTCCATGAGGGTGGCGTCGGATTGCAGGGTAATGTCAATGATGCGCAGTTTGCCGACGCGCACTTCCTGGTCTTTCATCCCGATATAGGAAAATACAAGGACGGCGTTTTCGTCGGGGACGGAGAGTTGGTAAGTACCGTCTATATCGGCTGCAGTGCCGGTCGTGGTTCCTTTCTGGACGACCGTTGCGCCCGGTAAGCCGGAAGGGTCGCCCGGTTCCGTGATTTTGCCGCTGATTTTGATCTGGCTGTACGTGGCCGTTCCGATCCCGCAGATCAGCAGCAATAGCAAAATTTTTAGTTTCATGATCTATGAGTGAGTTGTTAGTGTAGAGGCTTTTTATTGATGATTGACGATTGATGATTGATAATGGACGATACCCGTAAACATCGAATGAGTAGGTTTTCCATCAACAAATCCGCATTCATCAATCGTCAATCATCAATAAAAAACGCACTTTAGTGCTGAATAATAAACTTCTTCACGTCCATCTGCAAGCCATTGCGAACCGCGAGGTAGTACATTCCCGCAGGCAGGTTTGCCGTGTCAATCGTACGATTTCCCATGCCTTCCAGCTTCCGGTAGTGAATCGTCTGTCCGGCGATATTGTAAATGTGAAGTTGTGCTTCGTTGCCCGTGTTGCGCTTGAGGTCTACACGCAGTTCCTGATCTGCCACTGTAGGCGCTATGCTGAACAGGTCGTTCACCAGCGTAATTTCCTCCGTTGCAGTGATACAAGCGGCGCAGGATGCAAAACAAACGGTCAGTAAAGTGGCGTCTCCTGTTACTTCGATCAGGCGATTGGTGAAGCCGCCGGTCGTCAGCGTGCAATCTTCGCCACCTGCAAACTCTTCCTGTGCGCTCCAGCCGTCCAACTGGAATTTGTATTCGTACGTGCCTTGAGGAAGATCCAAAGTTGTGGTCCAGATGTTGTCGAAATCGTTGTCGCTCATCGGAGTAGCATCCGCAGACCAACCATTGAACGAGCCGCTGAGGTATACGTTGACAAAACCGCCCGTGTATTGCGACATATCAACCGAGAAGGTTATGGTGCCGATTTCTACCGTGCCGCAATCTGTAGTCGTCGTGCAAAAGCCAAAACAGGTATTGATCACAGTATCCTGCGTAATCGGGCCCATGTCACGGTCGTTGAAATTATTAGGATTGGCGCAATCCTGACCCGCGATGTTTTCTTTACAGCTGTAATCCGGACAAGCGCCATTGGTCAAGGTATAAAAGGAAGTGAACCCTACCGGTCTTTCTAATACGATGGTATATATGCCATCGCCATCCGTATCCGAGAGTGGGTAATCGCCGGGATTGCCAAAATTGCCTCCGCCGGCAATGAACACGCCCTGTTCAGAAACGGTGATGTTGCTGGTGCCGAGGTTAAACGTGATGCGCACGCTTTCGCCGCATTCGTAGCAACTGTTCCAGCATACCGTGCCGAGGTCTACGCCAGAAGCAGGAACGACAACCGTGCGGTTGGTGAATCCACCCTCGCTTACCGTGCAGGTTTCCGTTCCAATAAACTGTTCCTGATCGGTCCACGCATCTACCTGAAATTTGTATTCGATCACGCCCGGCTGAATCGGGAGTGTGGTTGTCCAAACGCCGTCGCCATCGCTGTCAGAAAGCGGGTTGGCAACATCGGACCAGTTGTTGAAGGTGCCGCTTACATATACTTGCGCGAAACTACCCGCGTAATCGTTCATGTCCACCGTAAAAGTTACATCGGCAGGCGCGACCACGCCGCTTGCGCATACCGAGAGGTCGTCAAAATAAGACGTTGCTGCAACGCCGGGTCCGTTGGCTCCAAAATCGAAAAAGAGGACGACGCGTTCGTAAACGTGGCCGGCAGCGGGTGCAGTCGGGGCTTCAATGGCCGGGAGGCTCACATCAAAGCACAGTTCTTCCCACTCGTTGATTTTGGTATTTGACACTTGTTGGATCCAATTGGTGCCGCCGGTCGTGGAACCTTCCAATTTCAGGGCGAGGTTGCCGATGTGATCCATGTGTACTTTGATACAAATCTGAGCGCCGGCGGCGGTCACGTCAATCGGGGTCGTTGGGTTTGGGTTGGAAAATGCGCCCGCCCAAACCTGGGCATCGGCAGGTTTCACAAATTCGGCCACCGTAGCACTGGTGTTGATGCCGGATGCATTCGGGTTGGCGATGACGTTGTTTAAGGAGCCGTCCAGGCTGCTGCCAAAGTATTGAAATACGGTGGACGTAGGCGCCGCTTCAAAATCGAGCACCGTGCCACAACTGGCCGGTACGGATACGACTAAGTCGTCAAAGTAAGAAGTTGCGGCAACAGCCGGGCCATTGGCGCCAAAATCGAAAAAGAGTACTGCCCGCGTGTAGCTGTGTCCGGCGGCAGGCGCTGTCGGCGCTTCGATGGCTGGAAGGCTGACGTCGAAACAAAGTTGCTCCCACTCGTTCACTTTGGTATTGGCTACCTGTTGAATCCAGTTCGTTCCACCCGTGGTGGAATTTTCCAATTTCAGGGCGAGGTTGCCGATGTGATCCATGTGGACATTGATGCAAATTTGCGCGCCACCTGCCGTAACGTCAATTGGTGTTGACGGATCGGGGTTGGAAAATGCGCCCGCCCAAACCTGTGCATCGGCCGGCTTAACAAACTCGGCTACCGTCGCGCTGGTATTGATACCCGATGAATTCGGGTTGGCAATGATGTTGTTTACAGAGCCATCAAGGCTACTACCAAAGTACTGAAAGGTAGTGGACGTAGCCGCGCTCTCGAAGTCGAGGATGACGGTTTGTCCGGAAGCAAACTGGAAACATGCCACAACAGTGGCGAAGAGGAGTATCACTTTTTTCATAAGCAACTGCTTTTTTCGAGAAGATGTAAAAAATATTCCAAAGTGGCTTTTTAAAAAATTTCATTCTAAAATTGCCGCTTTCCATGGAACAAAATTACACCATAGAAAAGAGATGCTTGCTTTTTATGCCACAACACGAATACAACAAGTGAAAAAAGTGGGTGAAAAGACTACAACATTACCACAACATGGGCCACCTGTTTCGTTCCTCCGCAGAGGATGCTTGCCAACTTAGCGATCTCAAAGACCCTTGCAGGGTCTAATTTGAATATTCAATCACGTCGTGGTTGCCGCCCGATAAGTTGGCGCCATTACCCTTCAAGCTGTAGAATGAGTAAGCACGACTCCTGCACAAAACCTGGCGGTGTGCAGTATAGGTTTTTTATACTTGCAAACGAGCATGTTGTTCCTGACCTTGATGCTAATAGATATTTGAAAGAGCTTAGATACCAAAAGTTGAAAATCGCAGAAACAAAACTTATTGACGGGAAAATTTTAGAAGTCCAACTTGAAGATGAATATTAACGATAAGGCCATAAAGCGCCTACAAGACTTAGCGCTTTTGCAGCTTATTCGTATGCGTAAAGAAAAAACGCAGCCCATTGCGGTTAATTGGGCTGAACGCTACAAAGGGGCAATGTCCAAACAACCGCTTGCCGATATTGACACCCAACTTAACGAACTGCCCGCTCGCGCCGAGGCTCCGCCTCGCGTGTCCTATTTCTCGGGTTTCGCCGCATTAAACGCCCTGATTTTTAATAAAATCAAACAAACCCCTGCCTGTTCCCGGCGGGTCTGTTTTTCAAAAGGAATTCGTGTCCGTCTGATTAGAGTTGACCGTACGTTTCAGGTCTCAGTCCTTCATGAGCGAAGTTGAGATTAAAGTTGGGATTTTGGGATGACAAACACTTGGCGCGAGCGGGTTACAGGTCAATGCTCCTTTAGCTTGTCCGATAGCCTTGCAAAGTTCTTCATACCCTTTGTCAAGGTGTTCTTTTGTCATTTCTGCTGTAACATTCATACGGATTCGGGCTTGTTTTCTGGAAACTGCCGGATACACAACGCCAGGTGCGAAAACCCCGTTTTGACCCATGATACCCGTTGAAGTCATTACAAGATTATGATCCCCCAAGATGATAGGAAAAATAGCGGTTTCGGATTGCCCAATATTGAAACCGCCTTCGAGGACTTTTGATTTAAAATATTGGATGTTTGTCCATAGGCGCTCCCGGCGCTGGCTGTCTTCCTTGATGATGCGGATAGATTCGAGCGCTGCCGCATTGGCTGCAATAAAAGGGGCAGTAGTGAAAAAATAGGGCCTGCTCGCATACCTTAGATAATTGATTAATTCTTTTTTTCCGGTTACGAAGCCTCCCGAACTTCCTATCGCTTTGCTTAAAGTTCCGACTAGTATATCAATTGCGTCTGGTGGCATCTCAAAATGGTCAAGTATGCCCAGCCCATTTTTCCCAATTACGCCAAAAGCATGCGCTTCATCAACCATAAGTTTACAGTTGTATTTTTTGCATAAACTGGATATGTCTGGTAAATTGGCGATGTCTCCATCCATCGAATAGACGCCGTCAACGATCACTATTTTGTCGGCATATTGGCTACTGGCTTTTTTTAGGCAGGTTTCCAGGGAATACATATCATTGTGCCGAAAAAGCAATTTGTTTTTGCCTGCTACGCCATCCATAATGCTTGCATGCGCAAACATATCAACTATGGCAATATCATTTTTTCGCAACAAGCCTGACAGTACCCCTATATTGGTCATGTATCCGCTGGGATAGACCAGTGCCCTTTCTTTTGAAAACGTATCTGCAATCTCTGTTTCTAAATCATACTTATACCTTCGTACGCCCCGTAGTAATACAAGACGCTCCGGCACCCAATCCGTATACTTCAATTGAACGGATAGCCGCTTCCATAGCTTTTGGATGCTGAGTCATGTTTAGGTAATCATTTGAACCAAAATTTATCATTTGGATCGCCTTCTTCTCAAAAAGATTATACACTTCCGTTTCGGTGGAGGATCCATTTAGAGAAAACCGCCGGCTACTGGTGTAATCATTTATGTCCGCATCTTCAATAAAACTATCAAAAATGTTGAGCCGTTCATCAATACTGAGGTCCTCCAATTTATCATCAATCAAAGTTTCGAATAACGTGTATTTTTTTGAATCAATGTATCCATGTGGAGAAAGTAAAAAGCCTGATTGGTATTCCATTTTCATCTTGTTTTGTTAGGTTTATGTGCCGGCTTTTTGAAGTACAAAGCAGCACGTAACAGGTCATTCCCACTTCAATAAGTGACTCATGAAGTGAGTTGTGACAACGGGGTTGAAAATTTATTTTTTGAAGGGGTGAAATTATGCCACCCCCTTCGGGGTTCTGACCGAACATTTTGTGCCTTTTTTCCTATAATATTATCACCCCTTCGGGTTTTTATTTTATGTAAAAGGATAAGGGGGCTCCGCCTCGAGTGTCCTATTTATCGGGTTTCGCCCGAATTAAACTTCCTGATTTTTAATAAAATCAAACAAACCCCTGCATGTTCCCGGCGGGCTGAACCCGCTGCATTCATGCGTTTACGACCTCAGAGGTCTAATGTCGTCAACGTAAGGTTTTTTAGGTGTCCATCTGCTGAAGCACGAAGCAGGTGACATCTAAAAAAACGGTTCCCGAGTCGCGAAAATTGAGACGACACCTGCCGCTTTAGGGCGGCGAGATGTCGCCTCAATTTCCGCTAAGGAGCGGGTATTTAGAATGAAGCTATTGGAAGGCACCAAGCCCCAGCTTTCTTGTTCCACTAAAAACCACTACCTTCGGAGGATGATTTTTCTGCGCAGCGCTACATACCTGACCCTGTTTGCCTGCCTCATTGGGCAGCCTTTTTTCCTTTGCGCCCAGGGCATCCCCTTTACCCTCAATTACAAAAAAAACGACTACCGGGGCGGCACCCAAAGCTGGGACATTCGCCAGGGAGAAAATGGCCTGCTCTATGTGGCCAACAACGATGGTTTATTGGAATTTGACGGCTACGAATGGCGGCGGGCGGCGGTTTCCAACCAAACCATCCTGCGCTCTATTTCCATAGCACAAAACGGGCGAATTTATGCCGGCGCGCAGGACGAAATCGGCTATTTCAGTCCGGATGAGCGGGGAACCATGTGCTATCAAAGCCTGAAAGCGCGCCTGCCCAAAGGCGGCAAAAGCTTTGAAGACATCTGGAACATCGAAACGCAGGGCGAAACCACTTGTTTTCAGGCTAAAGACCGCATTTTTTGCCTTCGGGCAACGGATACCCTTGCAACCGTTATTCTTGCGCCGCATGAATTTTCTTTTATGGGCCAAGCCGGCAACCGGATTTTTGTACACGATATGGCCGGCGATTTATGGAAATTGGAATCCAAAAAGTTGCGCAAGGTTGCCACACTGCCCGCCAATGCAGGGCCGGTGACCGCGGTATTGCCTTTCCACGCCGATACGGTTTTGTTCACCACCGTGAAAGGTGGAATTTTTGCTTTGAGCAAAGGCGGCTTAGCGCCCTGGCGCACACCCTTAGATGGTTTTTTGATCGAAAACCGAATTTACACAGCGGTCATGCTGCCGCAAGGGCGCATTGCACTTGGCACTTCGCGGGGTGGCATTCTGATTATGGACGCCAACCGGCACCTGTCTGTGCGCCTACACAAAGGCAATGGCCTCCAAAACAACAACATCCTCAGCCTGTTTTGCGACCGGCAAGGCAACTTGTGGGCTGGTGCCGACAGTGGCATTGACTGCATTCTGGCGCATTCTCCGTTTTCTTTTCTTATTCCGGATGGCGAATTGGAAGGTACGGCTTACACAGCCATCCTTGCGGGCGACAAAGCATATTTTGGTACCGCAAACGGTTTATACCTCAACAACTTGAGCCGCCGGTCTGCTTTAGCCTGGCCTGTATTTGACCTGGTGGCAAATACCAAAGGGCAGGTATGGAGTCTGTCGGAGGTGCAGGGTGATCTGTTTATGGGACACCACGAAGGCCCGTTTTTGTTGGAAGGCAGCCAGTCCCGCCCGCTCAATAGTTACCAGGGCGCGTGGACGTTTCAGGCATTGGAGGGGCATCCTGGTTATCTGATCAGCGGCGGCTATGGCGGGTTGTACCTTTTTCAAAAACAAAACCAGGGCTGGCAATTCCTGCGCCGATTAGAAGGGCTGGAAGAATCTTGTCGGTTTATGGTGCAGGAAAGTCCCGGCGTGATCTGGGTTTCGCATCCTTATCGCGGCATTTACCGCATGGTGCTGAGCAGCGATTTGCAAAAAACCGATGTTGCTTATTTTACAAAGTCGGACGGCTTACCCTCCAATAATTTTAACCACGTTTTCCGGGTGAACAACGAAATCGTGTTCACCACCGAACGCGGCATCCACCGCTTCAACGCCCAGACCAAACGTTTTGAACCGCACCCGGCTTTCGCCGAATATTTTGCGCCGGATGTGCGGGTGAGCCGCCTCGTAGAAGGCCCCGACGGCGATGTGTGGTTTGCCGCAGAAGGGGAAGTCGGCCTATTGGACGTGGCCGATGCGGGCATCCGCAAGCACGTCAACAAGCGCACATTGCCCCAATTGGCCGGGAAATTGGTGGGCGGGTTCGAGTTCATCTATCCCTACGACGACCGGCACGTCATTTTCGGCGCCGACCGCGGTTTTATTTTTTACGACCGACAGCGCAAATCCAGTCATGACACCGTTCGGGTTTTGCTGCGAAAAGTGCAGGCCATTAATCCTGCCGACAGCTCGGCGTTAATTCCGCTGCAAGGCACCGAAAACATTTTTCCACACGACCAGAATGCTTTTCGGTTCACCTTTGCCCTGCCCCTTTTCGGGGAAACGGAATACCTGAAATACAGTTACCGCTTGGAAGGACTGGAGCAACCCTGGTCGCCGTGGTCAGAAAAACAGGAAAAGGAATACAACAACCTGCGCTATGGCAATTATGCCTTTTCGGTGAAAGCGCTGCTGCCGGATGGAAAAGAAACGCCAGTAAGCACCTTCCGCTTCGAAATTTTGCCGCCGTGGTACGCCAGTCGAACGGCGCGGATCATTTACACCCTGCTGTTGCTTGCCGGGTTGGGCCTCCTGATCATTGCGCCCCAGCGCCGTTTTCGCAAAGAGCGCGAACAATTGCAATCAGAACACCGCCAGAAAGAAGCGGCTTCCCGGCAGGAGCTGGAACAACTAAAAACCGAAAAACTCCAGGCGGAAATAACGCACAAAAACCAGGAATTGGCCTCCGCGACCCTGCATTTGTTGCAAAAAAGCGAAATCCTGACCAAAACCGGGGCGCAATTGCAAAAAATCGCCCAAAACTCGGAAGAAACCGAAACCCGCAAAGCGATCCAAAGCCTCATCCGCATTTTAGAACGCGACGCTGCATTCGACGATGAATGGGAACAATTTGCCCTGCATTTTGATCAGGTGCACAGCGATTTCCTCAAACGCCTGCAAGGGCTTTACCCTACCCTCACCCCCAAAGACCAGCGCCTGTGTGCTTACCTGCGCATGAACCTCAGCTCGAAAGAAATAGCGCAACTTATGAACATTTCCGTGCGCAGCGTGGAAATCAGCCGCTACCGCCTGCGGAAGAAGCTGCAAATGGGGAACAGCGAGGAAAATTTGGCGGAGTTTTTGAGGAGGGTGTGAAGGTAGTCTACTCAACACTTTTCAACGCGCTCAAACAGTACACCTATGTTCTGCCCGTCCTTAAAACCCCTTTGCAATTTTCAAAACCTCGAAAATGCGTTCGCGGATTTTGGGCGGCAAAAACATGGCCAGTCCTAAAAAAGCAATCCCCGGATCAATGAGTAAGGTTCGGTAATTGCACCAAAACCATTCCAGTCGGAGTGGGTTTCTCAAATCATGGGATTTGCCGGTTTCCAGACTTGAAACCAGGCCGCTGAGCCGGAGCGAAATGCCTTCCGGGCGAATGCTTATTTTTTCCAGAGCAAGCCGATCCACTGCGGTCAGGTCGAGCGCTTCTCCTGCTGCGATTGGCAGGGTGCGTGCCAGGGGCTTATCTACTTCGGCGATGCGGATCTCGCCACTCAGGATCGTCGGCAATGCTATGTTTTCTATCGGTTTATAGAAAGAAACTTCGGTAACAGCGAGGTTATTACTTTCCTGCAAGAGCGTATCTGCCAAAGTTAGATCGAGGACAGAAGTGCCGGAAAAGCTCGTTATGGTAACCTCCCGCGCAAGTTCTGCCGGTGGTTCAATCCGAATTTGAACGGGAGATAAAAAAGTGGTCTCCCCTGGCAAGCCTTCCAGCTCAAATTGTTCGGCTTGCACGATCAGGCTGTCGGGAACGTCAGGTCGCCTTTGAGTTCAGTGGCTTGCTGCACGCTGAGGCGGAACTGAGAATCTGCTTCTTCCGGACGGCTGAAGGTGATTTGCGCGCCGGATTTGAGCTGTAGTTTTTCTAACCGAGCCGGGCCAAACTGCAACCCGGCACCTGAAATATCCGGGTTTGCATGGAGTCGCAAGGCTGCCGATAAAGCTACCTGTTGCTCCCAGCTTCCGTCGAGGTTGTGGTCTAATTGCACGCGTTCACCTTCGAATCGCGCTTCGGCGTAGTTTTGCCAGCTGATCCAGCGCAACTGACCCTGAGCGAAGTTGGTTGACCCGCTGAGGTATTTGAAGCTGACGGGTTCTGCCAGTAAATCGGCCTCAATGCGAAAGGGGAATGATGCCCGCTCGCGCCGAGGCTCCGCCTCACGTGTCCTATTTTTCGGGTTTCGCCCGTATTAAACACCCTGATTTTTAATAAATTCCCCGCTCGCGCCGAGGCTCCGCCTCACGTGTCCTATTTTTCGGGTTTTGCCCGCATTAAACACCCTGATTTTTAATAAATTACACAAACCCCTGCATCTTCCCGGCCGGTCTGTTTTTCAAAAGGAATTCGTGTCCGTCTGATTAGAGTTGACCGTACGTTTCAGGTCTCAGTCCTTCATGAACGAAGTTGAGATTAAATTTGGGATTTTGGGATGACAAACACTTGGCGCGAGCGGGAGACTGTTTCCCGCAAAGGACGCAAAGGTCTCGCTAAGGCCGCAAAGAAAAGGGGCGCAGGCGATTTAAGGCAATACGTAAATTTCGCCGTTTTCCAGGTCGAAAACAACGCTACGGGTCAGGACGAAAATAAACGCAAATGCCGCCAGTGCCACTAAAGCTGTAAGCACCGTGAACCATCCCGAATCCTGGGCGTCCAATTCGCTGTAATCCTTTAAAAAGATGAACAGCGCCACCATCAATTTGATGATAATCAGCGCTATTTTCCAGTCAGACAACAGGCGCAGCGTTTGGAAGCCACCCGGAATGGTTCCGACCCAGTCTTCGAGCTCATAAGCTTTGATAGATTGATTGAGTAGCTGTTCTTTTTCCTCCGAGCTTAGGTCTGTTGCTTGCTTTTTCTCAGAAGTTGACATGGTTCGAAAGGTTTTTATGGTGAATGGGAGCAAAACTTGGTTGAGGGAAGGAAAGTTCCCAGTCCTTCATTTCAGTTGCTTAAGCTTATAGCCTCGATAACAAAGCGTTGTAAATGATCCAGCGTATTGGGGTCGCGCAATTGCGTCGTGTCAAATTCCAAATTAAAACGCCGAAACCAAACAGCGCTAAAACAATGAAAATAAATACCCTGCTCTGCGCTGATTCAACAGTGCCTTTACGTGTAAAGTAATTTTAGGAGCGTGTCGTAAATAACTTACCGGTTTGCGCGGTGGCTTTTTCCATCAGGCTGCGTTGATCGTCGGTCGCCTATCTTAGGCTATGCTCCCTTCTCGCGCCTTGCCTGATGAAAAAATCTGACATGCTGAGCCGGTCGAAGCACCTCGCCCAATTCACGTAACTTATTTACGACATGCTCCTTAGGACCAGACAGAAGCGGGAAGCAGCAAGTTTGCAAACACGCTGTTCACCTAAGTGAGCGCCCCTTATCAGAGCCTAAAGATTTTTTATTTTAAAATATAGCTACGATATCCCCAAAAAATTCCCTAAACTTGGGCTATTAAAAAACGCATCTCCAACCAGTCATGAGCACTGCCCTGTTTCTTGTCAATACGCTTGACCAATATGTGCCTTCTGCATCAAAACCATGGAATGCCGCCCGCGTGCAGCATCTCTATCAAAGCCTTGGTTTCGGCGCTTCACCAGCCCAAATCCAGCAAGGTTTAGCCATGCAACCAGCGGATCTGGTAGACCTGCTGATTGACAATACCCTAAACCTGCCTGCGCCGGAAGTGCCCTACTGGGGCAACTGGCTAGAGGACGATTATCCGGACGACAACCCGGATCTGTATTTCCAGGTCAAACGCGAGTTCAACAGCCGCTGGCTGCGCGAAATGGCCTCTGAAGGCATGCGCGCAAAATTAGCCCTCTTTTGGCACAACCATTTTGTAGCGGAAGAAGAGGTGTACTACTACAACTCGTTTATGTGGTCGTATTATGACCTCATTCACCGGAATGTGCTCGGTAATTTCCGCGACTTTGTGGAGGCGATGGGTAAAAACCCGGCTATGCTCATTTACCTGAATGGCGCCATCAACGAGGCCGGGCAACCCAACGAAAATTACGCCCGCGAACTGATGGAGTTGTTCACGATGGGCGAAAGCAACGGCTACACACAAAACGACATTGTGGAAGTAGCCCGCGCGCTCACCGGTTGGCGGGTTTATTATGATGGCAACAACACGCCCTATTTTAATCCAAACCTGCACGACGACGGCAACAAAACCATTTTCGGGTTGACGGGTACGTGGAGTTACAACCACGTGCACGATCTGATTTTTAACCTGCGCAAAGACCAGGTTTCGCAATACATCAGCGCTAAAATTTACCGCCATTTTGTCTACGACAAGCCAGATGAACTGATCATCAGCGGCTTGGCGCAAACGTTTAAAGACAACAACTGGGAATTGGCTCCGGTCTTTCGCCAATTGTTTAAAAGCGAGCATTTTTTCGAAGACCGCTTTATGAATGCCCGCATCAAAAGTCCGACGGAATGCCTGCTGGGCTTGTTTCCAATGTGCGGCCTCTCCTACCCCGATGATTTCCCGGATGAAGCGATGGATTACATTGGCTATGCTTCTTTCGAACTGGGTCAGGATGTTTTCAACCCGGTTGATGTAGCCGGATGGCTCGGGCACCACACCTGGCTGAATGAAAACACCCTGACTTCCCGTTGGAATTTTCTGGGCGGCATCCTATTCTATTATTTTGGCAATTCGGACAACGCGCGCGCCAAATTGCAGCAATTGGCCATAGACTTGACTGCATCCACGGAAACAAACCCGGAAGTCATCACCAAAGCCATTATTGCGCATTTTCTGAAACGGGAACTGGAGCCACGAATGTTAGATACTGCTTTGCAATATTTTAAAGGAGAAATTCCGGAAAATTACTTCGAGCAGGGCCTCTGGAATTTGTACTACAACGAAGTGCCCGATCAAGTGATCAATTTGCTGTATTATATTTCAAAGTTGCCTGAATGGCAGGTAGCGTAGGATATAGCTGTGGGAATATGTTTGACGTTGACGATACAGGAAGCGGACTAAAGCCCGCGAAACGAAGCAGCGCACACGCTACGTCTCGTCAGCACTTCATTTCGCGGGCTTTAGTCCGCTATCCCTGGCCATGCTTATTTCTGCTGCCAAGTGGTAAATAACTACAATTTAAAATACTGAATACATGTGCGATAACCACACTCCCGCCATCCATAAAGCAGCGCAGCAACACCTCAAAAAGCGCCAGGGCGCTACCCTTGAGCACTTAGCCGAGCACGAACGCGAACACCGCAACTGGAGCCGCCGCGACTTCGTGCAAATGACCGGTCTGGCTTCTCTTGGCGCAGCATTATCGTTGGGCGCTTCTAAAGTAGCTACGTTTGCGCCCAATGCGCTGCTCCACGGATTGAACACGGCGGAATGCGGCGACCGGGTGCTGGTGCTCATCCGGTTGAAAGGCGGCAATGACGGCCTCAACATGGTAATTCCGCGCGGCAATGACGAATATTACAACATCCGGCCCAACATTGCAATTCAGGAGTCCGGCCTTTGGGGACTCAGTCCGGAAGTCGGCATGCCGAACGAAATGGTTGCCCTGCAAAATCTTTGGGAGGCTGGCCACATGCGCGTCATCCATAACGTAGGTTACCCCGACGCCAATTATTCGCATTTCCGTTCTTCCGACATCTGGGCTTCGGCTTCCGGTTCGGATGAAATTGTCGGCACAGGCTGGATTGGCCGCTGGTTAGACAACGAATACATGGCCTTTAACTCGGCACCGCCCACCATCCCGCCCGCGCTCGAAATCGGCGTGCAAACCAACATGATTTTCCGCGCCACGGGTGGCAGCATGGCGCTGGCCATCAGCAACCCGCAGGAATTTTACCAATTAGCTCAAACCGGAGAATTGTACGATACCTCCCAGTTTGGCAACGACCCCAACGAGCAGGAATTGTCGTTTGTGCGCGGCGTCGCCAACAGTGCTTTCCGCTACGCCGAAACCATCCGGACGGCCTACAACGGGGGCATCAACGAAGCCAACTACGCCAACAATGGGCTGGCCGAACGGCTGTCCATCGTGGCACGGCTCATCAAAGGCCGGTTGGGTTCCAAAATTTACATGGTCACCATTGACGGTTTCGACACCCACGCGGAACAGCTCAACTCCCATCCCACCCTGCTGAACCGCATTGCCGAATCGGTTAATGCCTTTTTCCAGGACCTTGGCGAGCAGGGCCAAAACGTGCTGGCCATGACGTTTTCGGAATTTGGCCGCACGATTTTTGAAAACGGCTCGCTCGGCACCGACCACGGCACGGGTTCGCCCATGCTGGTTTTTGGAAGCGGCCTTGAAGGCAACGGGTTCCACGGCGCTCTGCCCGATCTGGTGAATGTGGATCAATACGGCGACCCCGTTTATTCCGTGGATTTCCGGACGGCTTATGCCACCGTGCTGCAAAACTGGCTTTGCGTGCACCCCGATATTGTGGACAATGTGCTCGGCCAGCCATTCAACCGCATAGAAACGCTGCTGCCGCCGTCTTCGCCGTCTTCCGGAAACGAAATCCGCGCTACCTTGCTGGGTCACAACCCCGACCTCACCCAGGCCGGGCGCATCCAGATCAAATACGCCGTGAAAGTGCGCGGCGCTGTGCGCATCCAGATCCTCAATACCGCCGGACAGCCACTGCGCACCTTAGTGAACGAATTCCACGAGCGGGGCAGCTACACCTTCGGGTTTAGTCCGGCTCAGTTTTTCCTTAGCCCCGGCGAGTATATTTATCGGCTGGAAGCGGGGGGGAAAGCGAGCTCGAAGGTGATAAAGGTGTTTTGAGGGGTTAGACAGGCATTGCGTTTGTAACAATACAAAACAATCCATTGTTTTGTATTGTTACACCCTTTATCTTTGTCCCGAACGCAAATATGCAAATAAGATGATGAGATTAGACCTGTCTCAAAAGCAAATCGGCCAGCGAATCATGACCTTGCGCAAAGGGAAAGGGCTTTCGCAGGAAGCATTGGCGAAAAGCATCGGAATTTCCCGACCATCTTTGGCTCAGACCGAACTTGGCAACAGAAGCATGGATGTCTTTGAGTTGTACAACTTGTCCGTAGCGCTGGAGTTTTCTTTGGATGAGTTTTTGTCTCCCGACTTTAATGCGTCCGATGAATTCCGCCACGAAAAACGCGCCTTGGCAAAAAAAACCGATATTCGGATTTCAGTCCCCGTCCTGCAAATGGATAAATTCAAAAATGTACTGCTTTACCTTTTAGAACGCTGTTCAGGCAAACCCAATATCGGTGAAACGGTGCTGAACAAGTTGCTTTATTTCTGCGACTTTAATTATTACGAATTATACGAAGAACACCTCACCGGAGCACGTTATAAAAAACTGCCTTATGGGCCTGTTCCTCAGCAATTTGACAGCATCATTAATGAAATGATTGACGCCGGGCAGTTAAAGCGCATCAAAACCGAATACCACGGCTTTCCGCAAACGCGGTACATGCCTTTGGAAAAACCCGATTTAACCCAATTGTCCGCCGCTGAAATAACGGTCATTGACCAGGTCATTCAACAAATGAGCGATTGGAACGCTAATAAGATCAGCGATTATTCCCACGAAGACAAACCCTGGCGGGCAACCACCGACGGGGATTACATCAGCTACAACCTCGTTTTTTATCGCAGGCCACCTTTTTCTGTAAGAGAATACCCGGAAGATGAGCAAGGTGATATTTGAAGCGCTGCTCGAATACAAAAAGGATTTGAAGCAACTGCTGAAAAAATACAGAACGCTGAATAGCGACCTGGACGATGTCAGAAAAGACTTGAGTGACGAACCGGGCGCTCGTCCTCCATTTAGCTTCAGAATTGATAATCTTGGAATAACAACCTGTGTCATCAAAATTAAAAAAATAGCCAGCGATAGCTTTAAAGGAAGAGGTGTAAATTCAGGCTTTCGCTTGATTTATGCCTGGTTTGAAGAAGAACAAAGAATTGTATTTGTCGAATTATACCACAAAAACGATAAGGCAAATGAGGATAGGGAAAGGATTTTGAGGTGTTTTGAATGAGGGGTGTGGCTCTTGCCCGCAATCCGCTGAATCGGAGTTCAGCGGATTGCGGGCAAGAGCCACACCCACCCAGAAAACAGTAACTATCCAGCCGCCCCTAAATACTTATGATTTCTCACCTCTCCGAGGTCGTATGGCAAAAAGCATTTCAAAGCGGCTGGATAGTTACAAACTTATTGTGCAGTCAACAATAAGTTGTGAAAGCAACAAAACAATCATTCCACACAAAAAAACGATAGACATGGACGCACCTGCTATGGTCACCCGGGAAAAGGCAACAAAAACTACCCATCCGCAATACGTATATTCTTTTCGCGAAGGAGATGGAAAAAACAAGCACTTATTGGGCGGCAAAGGTGCCAACCTGTGTGAGATGACCCAAATTGGGTTAAATGTTCCTGCCGGATTTGTCATCACCACCGTCACCTGCCTGACATATCTGGCAGATCCAAACCGGGAATTGCCGGAAGGCGCGCTGGAACAAGTGCATGAAAAAATGGCGGAGGTAGAACGGGCCTCCAACAAGCGCTTTGGCGACGCCCAAAACCCGCTGCTGGTTTCTGTCCGATCGGGTTCAGCCATGTCCATGCCGGGCATGATGGACACCATCCTGAACCTCGGCCTGAATTCGAAAACCCTGCAAGGTATGATCAAGCTGACCGGCAACGAGCGCTTTTGTTACGACGCTTACCGCCGGTTTATTCAGCTCTTTGGCAAAGTAGCGCTGGGCATTCCCGATGAAAAATTTGACGAACATTTTGAGGCAATTAAACACCGTGCAGGGATGAAAGTGGATATCGGACTGAGCGCGGACGATCTTCGCGACATCAGCGACCGATTCCTGACGGTGGTTAAAGAACACACCGGCCGCCCGTTCCCGGAAGACGTTTATGAACAGCTCGAAATTGCCATCAAAGCCGTTTTCAATTCGTGGATGGGCAAACGCGCCGTGGATTATCGCCGCGAATTTCAGATTACCCCCGACATGGCCAACGGCACTGCCGTCAATGTGGTGGCTATGGTATTTGGCAACATGGGCAACGATAGCGCTACGGGTGTTGGTTTTACCCGCGACCCTGGCACCGGCGAAAACGTGATGTTTGGGGAATACCTCACCAATGCGCAGGGCGAAGACGTGGTCGCCGGCATCCGCACACCGAAACCCGTTTACATGCTGGCAGATGAAATGCCGGAAATGTACCGCCAGTTGGAAGCGTTGCGCAACAAATTGGAAAGCCACTACAAAGAAGTCCAGGACTTTGAATACACCATCGAAAAACAGGTGTTGTACTGTTTGCAGACGCGCAATGGCAAAATGAATACGGCTGCGATGGTGCGTACTTCGGTGGAAATGGTAAAGGAAGGGCTGATCAACAAAGAACAGGCTCTGCTGCGCATCAAGCCCGATATGCTGGATCAGTTATTGTACCCGCGCCTCGATCCTAACCATAAACAATCGCCGCTTGCCCAGGGCTTGCCAGCATCTCCCGGTGCGGCTTCCGGCCATTGTGTTTTTGACGCCGACCGCGCCGAATTGCTGGGTCGTGGTGGCCAGAAGGTCATCCTGGTACGCGAAGAAACGAAACCCGAAGACATCCACGGATTTTTTGCTTCTCAGGGTATCCTCACCAGCCGCGGCGGCAAAACTTCGCACGCAGCCGTAGTCGCTCGTGGCATGGGCAAACCCTGCGTGGCTGGTGCCGAAGGCATTTCGGTAGACGTCAAACTGCGCCAGGCGGTTATTGGCGATAAAGTTTTGCACGAAGGCGACTACATCACCATAGACGGTGGCACGGGCTTCGTTTACCAGGGCCAAATTCCGACCGTAGAACCGACCTTTTCTTCAGAACTCGAAACGCTGCTGCGCTGGGCCGATGATGTTGCCACACTACAGGTGATGGCGAATGCCGACACGCCCGATGCCGCGCTCAAAGCGGTAAGCTACGGTGCCATGGGCATTGGTCTTTGCCGCACGGAGCGCATGTTCAACGCCCCCGAACGCCTGCCGATCGTGATTGACATGATCTTGGCCAACAATACTGAAGACCGGAAAAAAGCACTCGAACGGCTGCTGCCCATCCAGCGGGAAGATTTCAAGCAAATCTTCAAAGCGATGTCGCCGCGCCCGGTTACCGTTCGCCTGCTCGATCCGCCAATCCACGAATTTTTGCCCAGCGAAGACGAATTGCGCGACGAATTAGAGCACCTGCAACAGCTTCGCACGACTGTATTGGGCGTCAACAACCTGTTCAGCAGTTTGCGGCTTTTGGAAGCCAACCCGGAAATTGCCGCCGCTTCACCCATTCCGTTCAATATGGAAGGTAGCGAATTGGTCAACCAGGCCATTCTCAAAAAGGAACGCATGCTAAAAAAAGTGAAGGAGCTGTACGAAGTGAACCCAATGCTGGGGCACCGCGGCGTTCGACTCGGGCTTACGTATCCTGAAATCTACCGCATGCAGATCCAGGCCATTTTGGAAGCTGCCGGAGAATGCCAACTGGAAGGCATTGCCGTCCATCCGGAGATCATGGTGCCGCAGGTTTGCACGGTGGAAGAATTGCAGCAGGTGAAAATCCACGTGGATGCGCTGCGCGAAGCCATTGAAAAGAGGAAAAACATCAAGCTGAAATTCAAGTTTGGTTCGATGATTGAGGTCGTGCGCGCTTGCATGGAAGCCGAAGAGCTGGCCAAAGAAGCCGAGTTTTTCTCATTCGGCACCAACGACCTTACACAGGCGACATTCTCTTTTTCGCGCGAAGACGCAGAAAATAAATTCCTGCCTTTGTATACGCAGCAAAATATTTTGCACGACAACCCCTTTGAAGTGCTGGATATACGCGGCGTGGGCAAACTGATGAAAGTGACCGTAGAATGGGGTCGCAAAACCCGCCCGGATCTGAAAATCGGCATCTGCGGCGAACAGGGCGGCCATCCGGAATCCATCCGGTTCTGCCACCACATCGGCCTCAATTATGTATCGTGTTCGGCACCCCGTGTGCCAATTGCAAGGCTGGCTGCGGCGCATGCGAAATTGGAAGAGAAAAAGTATGAATTGAATTAAATATTGATGTTTATTACCCCGTATTGATTGGGAATACCGGATCAATACGGGGTTTTTATTTTGGGATCTTCAGTTAGGCGAGTGTCGTAAATAAGTTGCGTGAATTGGGCGAGGGGATTTTTTGGCTACGCCGAACTTACGTTTCATCAGGTAAGGCGCGAGAAGGGAGCATTGCCTAAGCTACGCGACCAACGATCAACGCTGCATGATGGAAAAGCCACCGCGCAAACCGGTAAGTTATTTACGATACGCTCCTTAACTATGAAAACCAAACAATTTCATGCTGCCTGAATTTCCACCACTTGTACTGGAAGTGTTATCTTTGTCAAAAAAAAGGCATGTTATATTATCCCATTGGCAAGCAGGAGTTTGGAGTCATTCGGCGCAACGACTTTGTCTATGTGGATAAAACGCAGTGGGTTTTCCGCATAGCAAAGCGCACCGCCCAGTATTTCTTCGCCCGTCCCCGGCGTTTTGGGAAGTCCTTGCTTATTTCCACATTAAAGGAATTGTTTAGCGGAGACCGGGTCTTGTTTCAGGGGCTATGGATAGAACCGCATTTGGGGGAAATAGAGCGCCGCTCCGTATTTCACCTTTCGTTCAATATGTTAATTTACAGACAATTGGGATTAGAAAGAGCCATTTTGCAGGAACTTGAGTTAATCGCTGCCAAGGAAGGAATTGAATTGGAAACAGAAGGAATTCCTTCTGTTTTTCGGGAAATCATCCGCAAAATGGCTGCCGAAAAACCCATTGCCATCCTCATTGACGAATACGACAAACCCATCATTGATTATTTAGACGAGATTGACCAGGCCAACGCCAACCGGGAAATCCTGAAGTCTTTTTATTCTGTACCTAAAGGCTCGGAAGAATACATCCACCTGCTCTTTATAACGGGTGTTTCCAAGTTTAGCAAGGTGTCTATTTTTTCGGACCTCAACCACTTGGAGGATATTTCCCTGGATAGCGAGTTTTCTACTATGGCTGGTTTTACTCAGGAGGAAGTAAAGACCTGGTTTGATGAACGCATTGGAGAAATTGCGTTAGAAACAAGTATGAGCCGGGAAGAAACCTATGAAAAAATACGGCGCTATTACAACGGTTATACGTGGGATTTGAAACAGCATTTGTACAACCCCTTTTCTTTATTGAGTTTTTTTTAAAACCGGCGACTTCAACAATTACTGGTTCGAAACAGGTACACCTACTTTTTTGGTCATACACATCAAAGACCAACGCCCGCCGGATTCTCTGGAAACCATCGTGGTACATAAGAGCGATCTGAGTAAATTCGACCTCGCCAACCTGGACCCGGTAGCGGTGATGTTTCAGACCGGTTACCTCACCATCAAAAAAATTGAAGGGTTGGGCATGGACGCCTGGCTCACGCTGGGCTACCCCAATGGAGAGGTGCGTTTTTCCTTTGAACAAAACCTGCTCTCTGCTTTCGCGGGTCAACCCGCCTCAATGGTCAATAACCAGGTCTATTACCTAAAAAAAGCCTCGAAGCATTAGATGCCGAGGCTTTCGTGCGCCATCTGAAAGCTTTTTTTGCGTCCATCCCTTTCGATATGGCACCGCCCGCGGGCAGACAAAGTCCCGACTTGTGGGAAGGCTTTTTTCACGCTTTGGTCTTCTTGCTGCTGCGGGTGCTCGGCCTGGACGTGCAGGCTGAAGTCGCCTCCGCCAAAGGCAGGTCAGATGCTGTCGTGCTTATGCCCAACTGTATATGGGTCATGGAATTCAAACTCGGCACGGCCCGCAGTGCCATGACCCAAATACAAAAACAAGGCTATGCCGAGCCTTATCTCCATGCCGGAAAACCCATCATGCTCCTGGGTCTCGGCTTTGATAGCGGGGTGCGCAATGTAAAAACCTTCGCATGGAAGTTGTTGGATGGGAAATAGGACTGGTAGTTTACTCGGCCATGGGCAGGCTATCAGTTTCGCTGCCTGCTTTTTCGGGCACTTGCTTATAGGCGATTTTCAACCGTTCCAACAAAGGAAGCAGTACTTGAAGATCTTGAGGTTGTTTAATTTCTATGACGATTTGCATGGGCGATAACTTTTAACAAAAATACGATTTTTTTCAAGAACCACATTGTTGGCGCGAGGCTCGCGCCTCAAGTCTCTTATTCCCGGGGCTCCAACCCCGTTTCCCCTGCTTGCGCGAGGCTCCCGTCTCGTGTTTATTATTCTAAGAGATCCAGCCCTGAAACCAACTATATCATATTCATAAACACCTTCACAAACCAGTTTGAATCCGATTGCACCAATTTATCCAGCGTTGCATTTGCTTTATTTGAAAACAACTTAATATCGCGCACTACTTGTACAAAGTTTTCCGCGTCCGGGCCGGTTCCTTCCACGGCAGAAAGTTCTTCCAGCACCTTGAGCATCGGCTCTAATTCTTTCTTTTTGCGTTGCGCGATGATTTTTTTCACCACGTCCCACATGTCTTTTTCCGCCACAAAAAACTCCTTGCGCTCACCGGTTTTCAGTTCTTTGTACACCAGACCCCAATCCATCAGGGCCCGGATATTCATGTTGGCATTGCCGCGCGAAATTTTCAGGTCTTCCATAATATCTTCCGCGCTCAGAGCATGGGGCGAAATGAGCAGCAAGGCGTGTATTTGAGCCATCGTGCGACTGACGCCCCAATTCGAGCCCAACGCACCCCACGACTGGATGAATTTGTCTTTTCCTTCCTGAACGTTCATACTATGACTTCCTCCGACGCCAAAAGTTTCAGAAGTGATTGAAAATATTGTCATGCAAAATTAAAGAACTTTCGCGCGGTTTAGTTTACAAAAACGGGTCTATTCTTTGTAAAAAGGCAACTTTACTACTTTGGCAGCCAGCTTTTTTTGACCGGCAACTACAAAAATGGCGGTGTCGGGCGCTGCAAAAGCGTGTTGCACATAGCCCATACCGATTGGAAGATCGAGCGAAGGAGACTGCGTGCCGGAGGTCACTTCGCCAATTACATTGCCCGCAGCGTCTTCAATCGGGTAACCGTGGCGCGGCACCCGGCGGTCTTCCACCACAAAAGCGACCAAATTGCGGCCAACACCTTCCGCTACCTGACGTTTGAAAATTTCGGAAGAATTGAAATCCCTCTTTTGAAGTTTGGTGATCCATTTCAGGCCCGCTTCGATGGGCGAGGTGGTATCGTCAATGTCGTTGCCGTACAGGCAAAAACCCATTTCGAGTCGCAGCGTATCGCGTGCGCCCAAGCCCACCGGCTTGATGTCGAGGTTTTTTCCGGCCTCAAATACGGCATCCCAGAGCGCTTCCGTGTGCTCCGACGCGACATACAATTCGAAACCTCCTGCGCCGGTATAGCCGGTAGCCGAGATGAGTACCTTGTCAATACCCGCCATGCGGCCTTTTTCGAAATGGTAATATTTGATGCTATTCAGATCTACATCGGTCAGCTTTTGCAGCACTTCGGTTGCCCGCGGCCCCTGCACGGCCAGCAGCCCTGTTTGCTCCGAAATATTGATCATCTGCGCATCGAACGTATTGTGTTCGCTGATCCAGTTCCAGTCTTTTTCAATGTTAGAAGCGTTCACCACCAACATAAAAGCCGGTTCGCTTTCGGAACTCATGTTTTCCGGCAACCGGTAAACCAGCAAGTCGTCCACGATGCCGCCGGTGAGGTTGGGCAGGCAGGAGTATTGGGCTTGTCCGATTTGTAATTTGGACGCGTCGTTGGAGGTCACTTTTTGGATCAAAGCCAGCGCTTCTTTTCCCCGCACGATAAATTCGCCCATGTGCGACACATCGAAAACCCCTACCCCATTGCGCACGGCAAAATGTTCTTCTTTGATGCCAGCGTAGGAAATGGGCATGTTGTAGCCTGCGAATTCGGCCATTTTTGCGCCAAGCGATAGATGGCGATTGGTCAGTGGTGTGCTTTTCATTAAACTTTAATTGTCTATTTAACAGTTACCTGCGTAATCAAATCTCCCACCCGAATCTGGTGTACCGTTTCCATTCCGGAAATGACTTTCCCAAAAATGGTGTAGTTTCCATCCAAATGCGGCGTCGGCGAATGGGTGATGAAAAACTGCGTGCCTTCTGTATGGTTGCCCGCCGAGGCCATACCGACGTAGCCCTCGTCGTCGTAATTGAGCGGGGCCAGTTCAGAGCGGATGGTATAGTCGAGACTTCCATAGCCGTCGCCGCGCGGGCAGCCGCCCTGGATGACAAAATTGGCGACCACGCGGTGGAAATTTTTGTCCTTAAAAAAGCCATCTTTAGTCAATTGTACAAAATTGGCCACCGAACCGGGCGCTTCCTCCGGCATTAACCGGATGCGGATTTCACCGCGCGCCGTGGTGATGACGGCTTCCGGCTGGGCGCTCAGGCTCTCCAGCATAGACCAGGCAATCGGGTGGTTGTAGTCCACCTTCTTCGGCGGCGAAGCTTTGCGACCCCGCAGATAGTCTATGGTTTGTTTCAATTCGTTATAGGTTTCGATTTCACGGGGTAGGGTCAATCTGGCCAAAGCGGAATCTAAGTGTTTCAACGTATCCAAATACAACGGATACTCCCGGGCCGGTTCCCGCAGCGCTGTTGCCGCCACTGCGATCATTCCGGGATCTCCACCCCGAATCGCTTCTTTAAAACGCATCGCCAATTCTTTGGCAATTCGACGGTGGTTAGCGCCGAAAAAGGCTTTGAAATCGGGGCGCGAACTAATGCCGGCAAGGGCTTCCATCGCCGCTGCGCGCACCACAAGATGTTGGTTCGGGTTGGCGCCTTCGCGGAAAATGAAGCGGTAGTTCCAGCCAAATTGAGCGAGGGCGCGCAGCGTTGCCGCCTTCACTTGTGGTGTTGTCGCCTGCACAAAGCGCAGCCGCAGTTCTTTGTTCACGGCGTCTAAGTATTTGGCGAAAGTTTCCGGCATGTATTTATTTGCAGCAGCATACAACTCCAACTGCACCGGCCAGGGCAGTGAATCTTTGGCTAACTTCCAGTAAAGCCCGGCGTCCTCCGGTTTTCCTTTTTCAACAAAATATTGCGCCGCACGAACGGCGACATGCAGGTTTGCGTCTGTGAGCGCGCCCTGCACGGCGGCCTGCGCTTTTTTATAAGGAAAGTCGCTCAAGGCGCGAATGATGTTGCACTTCACCCGGTAGTCCGGCTCGCTCGCCATGCGATCCCGAAGCGCCATCAGCGCCGTTTGGGTACGCGCTTTGCCTAAAGCGACGGCTAAGGCCATGCGGATGTTGGCGTTCGGCTCCTCTTCAAAAGCCGTAATCAGCGGAATGGCTGCCACGCTGTCTATTTTCACATCCCGGGCACGCAGGAGGTAGTTGGCCGCAACCAAACGCGCCGGATCCGGGTACTTTTTGTCGGAAGCCAGCGCGATCATGCGTGCCGTGCCTTCCCGGCTGATTTTATTCCGCAGTGCAAACCGGTATATCCCGCGCGCTTGTCCCAGCAACAGCGCCGTGTCGTGCGGCTGATAGGTGTTGATGGTGCTCAGTGCCTTCAGGGCCGTCGTGTCGCCACATTTTCCAATGGCTTCGAGGATCGCACTATTTGCGCCATTAAACGCCCCGAGCGTGTCCTGCCGGTCGAAGGCCGCAATGAGTTGGTTTTGCGCCCGGGCGCTGCCAATCTGCCCGATCGAATATGCCGCAGCAGCGCGCACCTCGTCAATTACGTCAGCCAGCAAGGGATAGAGGCTGTCTAAAGCCGCAGAGTCGCGGATGGAAGCAAAAGCCAGCGCCGAAAGATACCGGTAAGAGGGATCCTCGTGGCGAAAATAAGCATACAGGCTGTCTGAGGCATGGCGATCCTGGAGGTCGTGGATTTTCCGGAAGAGCGGATCCTTGAGGTCAATCCGGATATTGGTCAGGATTGCTTCTTCGCTGCGCGGCACGCAGGCCACGGCCAGCAGCAGCGAAGCTAAGGTTGTGTAGGTCAGTAATCTGTTGAGCAGCTTCATAGTAAATGAAATAGGTATGTACAGTGCCGTAAAAATAGAAAAAATTGCCGTTCGTAGGCCATTGACAGAATTATTAGGTGGGTAACAAGCCCCCGCAGTACTGGCAGCTTGTTTGACCGGTGTTTATTTTTTTATAATTTTTTGTTTTAAGTATTGACAATTTAAAACAAGTTATGTATATTTGTATTCAAATAGTTCATGTTATGAGCGATCTGCAAATTCTGGTCAGCAAAAAAGGAACCAAAGTGGTCACGGCCACCAACCTTCATTACGTACTTCAGTTGCCCAATCACCACTATGGTATGAACCTAAAGAAGTGGTTGAGTGATGTTTATGAATTCCGGGACGGCATCCGCAAACCTGCTGGCATGCAGGATTACGCAAAACGCCCGATCAAAGGCAACTTAGTTGTAGAAGATTACTACCTCTCCATCGAATTCGCCAAACTGATTGTTTTACAATCGCGCAGCAAGTTCAAACAAAAATATGCCCGCCTGTTGGTGTCTTTGGAAGACCGGGTGGAAAGCGCCGAATTGCTCAACAAAGAACAAGTGGTGGCCATCATTGACATCGTTCGGGCAATGGGATTGGTTTCCTGCCAGGAATCCTGTGAACGGGGGCACCAACAGGTGTATGCGTCGCAAAACGACGGCAGCCATCCCGCTGAGTGGTGGAAACACCGGGCTGAAATCTTAGGGTACTCGGCTGAGTCTTTGCGCGAGCAAATGAAAGCGCTGGGCAAAACCGCACGCGGAAAATCGCAGCGCGAAATGCTCATCCACCTCGATAAATACGAAATTGTCCGCACCGCCGTCATTGACCTGTTTATGGCAATGGGCAAAACGGAACGCTACGCGCGCTACATTGGCGACGTTGCCAAAAGCTTTGCCCAGGAAATGCAGGTGGATATCTTCGACGACCGCAATGCTGCGATGAATTTTATGCCGGAAGCGGAGGTAAATGTGGCGAAGGAAGTTCGGAGCTTAGAAAAGACAGGGGTTTTGGCGGCGTGGGGATAAGGCAAATCCCCCTACTACTCGTTCACCAAAATAATTTTCCCAATATGCTGGCTGCTTTCCATCAACTCATGTGCCTGAGCGGCTGCTGAAAAAGGGAAAGTAGCAAACACGACTGGTTTAAATTTTCCATTTTCTAAAACAGGCCATACGTTTTTGAGTAGATCCGCTGCCAGTGCTGTTTTAAAAGCAACATCCCTGGCCCGCAATGTACTTCCGGTGATGGTAATTCGTTTCAGCATCATTTTCATGATGTTCAGGTTCACCGAGTTGCCGTGCATGGCATTGATGTAGACCAAGCGTCCATCGGGCTTCAAAATGTTCAGGTTCTTATCAAAATAATCGCCGCCAACCATATCTAAAATTACCTCAACGCCAGCTTCGGCGAAGGCGGTTTCAAAATCCTGCGTTTTGTAATTGACAAACCCGTCTGCACCCAATTCCAGACAAGCCTGCCCTTTTTCATTTGAGCCTACTGTGGTAAGTACCTTTGCGCCAAATGCTTTGGCCAATTGAATCGCCGTGATGCCGATACCGCTGCTCCCACCGTGTACCAGCAAGGTTTCCCCGGCTTGCAGGCGCCCCCTTTGAAAGACGTTGTGCCAGACTGTAAAAACGGTTTCGGGCAATCCCGCAGCTTCTATCGCACTGAACCCTTTCGGAATTGGCAAGCACTGCCCCGCATCTACGGCCACGTATTCTGCATAACCACCGCCTGCAAGCAATGCACACACCCCGTCGCCCTTCTTCCATTGGGCAACTCCCGCTGCGCATTCCTCAACCACGCCCGCCACTTCCAATCCCGGAATGTCCTGCGGCGCTCCGGAAGGCGCCGGATAATGCCCCATGCGTTGGGCAACATCGGGTCGGTTGACCCCGGCAGCTTTGACGCGGATTAAAACTTCGTTCGCGCCAATTTCCGGCATGGCTCGTTCCTCGAGTTGCAGCACGGAGGGTGCGCCGGGCGTGGTGATGATGACGGCTTTCATAGTTGTATATTTAAAATCGCCGGGCAATGCCCAGATTCAGCCCCAAAAGGCCATAATTTTGCTTAAAGTCGTTGGTGTCCGGGTCTGCAATATCCGGCACATAGCGAAAAGTTGGTCCGAGCGAAATCCTCGTTTTCTCATCTATGGCATAACCGATTCGCAAACTGCCGTAATAGCTGATCCCGATACTCGGCTTAAACCAGTCGGTGTGTTCCAATCGGGTGAAGTCGTTATTGAAATCGAGTGCATCACCTTTGGCTTTCATGGAAATATTGAGAAAAACGCCGGCTTCGGCGCCAAATGACCAACGGTCTTTTTCCCACTCATATCCCGCGATCAGCGGCACATCCAACAGCGTATAACTGCTGTAAGTGCGTTTGCGGTAGCTGATGTGCCGGGTACGCTCCACCAAGCCTTGCGTGAAGGAAGAATCTCCCTGGGCATTGATGTAAATTTCGGTAATGCCCTCTACACTATCCCGTTCTGTGCGGTCGGTGGCAAAAGAGAACCGCTCTGTGATGCGGGTGTAGCCCAGCCCGGTGAGTGCGTACCAGCCCGAGTGGTGGCCACCCAGCAAGAGGTTGGCATGCAGGTACTCCAGCGCTGCTTCCGATTCGCGGCGAGCCTGTAAAAGGTTGTTGTTTGGCACCGAGTCAAGATAGGAGCGACCCTCCAGCGTTTTGAACGCGTATCCGATTTCAAAATTGGGTCGGAGCAGTAAATCGGTTTTGGCTGCCTTTTTTCGGGGTTTTGTGGTGCCAACCTGAAGCAGGGGCGGTATTTCATCCGTTGTCAACAAAGATTTAAGTTCCAGCCAGGCTAAGGGAGACAAAGGGGTGATGGCTGGGGTTTGCTCCACAACGGCGCTGCTGCTTGCACCATTTGTTTGTGAATTTTCCTGTTGGGCGATAACCTTCGTTTCTTCCTTATGGACAAACCCAGGTTCCCGCACAGCACCGGTGCCAGATTTCGGATCGGCTGCGAAAACAACCGGACTTGCCGGTTCAGAAGCCATGCGATTCGTCGGGGCTGGAGCGTGGCCGGATGCTGGCCGCATTAGCTGTTTAAAAGTAGTTGCTTGCGGCAAATTGCGTTTTGAGCCAGGTTTGGGAGTTGATTTTGGAAGCTTAGCAACCTGCTGCTCCGGGGTTTGTCGCAGCGTCGTTGCCATGGTTTCTTTTGCAACTGCAACTGTCCGTTCAGCCTGGCCTGCAGGGGTGTTGGTTGCTTCGCCTGCAACGTCGTCAGCAGGTTGGATACCAGAAGCTGTTGTTTCCGGCAATTGCGTTGCTGTTTGGTTTTCAATGGCCATGTCAGAAGCAGAAGAAAGCGACTGCGGGTTTTGGAGTGCAAACCATGCCCATGCCCCAAGTGCCAACAATACTCCGGCACCACTCCACCACCAAAAAATACCCCGGCGGCGTTTTTTATCGGCAGCGAGTTGTGGCTCCAAGTACTTCCAGAGCGCGCCAGTGTCCAATTTGGAGGGATAATCCCCCAAACTGTCTCTTATTTGATTGTCAAAGTTTTGCTCATTCATATCTTAACTTTTTCCCGTTCCGCAATCATGCTTTGCAATAAGCATCTGGCGCGTGTGAGTTGAGACCGCGACGTGCTTTCCGTAATGCCCAGCAAGACAGCAATTTCAGTGTGTGGATACTGTTCAATAATGTGCAGGTTAAAAATTTGGCGAAAGCCATCGGGAAGCTTAGCGATCAGTTGCAGCAGTTCTTCGGCACCCATTCGGGCATAGATGTCAGGGGGCGCAACCGGTTCTTCTGCATAATCTAAGTTGCCGGACTCCCGCTGGTGCCAGCTCTTGTCTAAAGCCTGCAAAGCGGTAGTGACCACAATGCGGCGCATCCAAGCCTCGAAAGAACCCGTTGGTTCGTATTTCGGAATGGCGCGGAAGATTTTCATCAAGGCATCCTGCAAAACATCTTCTGCGGCATGGCGGTCGCGGCCATAGCGCCTTGCTACGGTAAACAACATGGGGGAGTAACGCTCTACCAGTGTGCGCTGGTAGAGCGTTACTCCTTGTTTACAACCTCGTATGATTTCATGCTCAGTCAAGAGAATGGTTTTAGAGGTGAAGATAATAAAGACACATAGTATTAAGTGCTTATTGTGTTCGTATCACCGCAAACTCGCCACTTACAGGTAAATTAGGGAAGACTTGCAGGTTGTCGCTAAAAAAATCAACGTTGCCGCTGAAGGTACCGCGGATGAACTCGCCAACGTTACCGAACTCGGTTACATTGACGGTCACATCGCTGCATGGATTTTGGCACTCTCCCCAAAAGAAAGACGGCTCCAGTTGATAGCTCTGGAACCCTACGCCCGTGCCGGTGTAAGAGCCGGGAGCGCCTACCGGAAAGGTCAAATTGAACGTATAGCTGGAATCCTGAGCGAATGCTGCAATATAGCGGAGCGTACCCGGCTGGCCATAGGAGTACGGGAATGGATAGATTTCTTCATCGCCGTTGATGTCCAAGCGAATGAACTCAGTAATTTGCGACGCGCAGGCGGCAAAGGCTCCAACGTTGATGGTTCCGGCTGCGGTATAGGTTTGAGTAACGCTTTGGAGTTGCGCATCGAAGTCGTAAGCGGTAACGGTAATGTCGCCTGAACCACAATAAGCCATCGTCACATCCAGACTGCCGTCAGCGCCTGTGGCTACAAAATTACAGTTGTTGTTCCGGCAAACCCTAAAAATGCCATTGGCCACCGGTTCGTTATCGCAATTGACCATAGAACCAGTTAAGGTGGTGTAGTTAAAGGTACTGCCGGAATCAGCCGTGAGGTTACCGAGGTTGGTGTCGCTACTGAAAGGGCCGATGTTTTCGGAAAGCACGACCTGGCCACAAGCATCAATGGCTTCCAGCAACAGCGCCTGACCGGCTGGCACGCCTCCGTTGAAATACCCGTTGCCGTCAACGGTGCCATAACCGGTAACAACGGTGCCAAGTACAGTTACCCGCAGCCAGACATTACTCAGTGGATTGCCGCCCGGCGACAAAATGGTGCCTTCAATGTTGACCAAAGGATAAGGTACGTCCCAGTTCCAGAAAGAGAAATGGCTTACTTCGCCGACATAAACGTTGCCTTGTCTGATGGCAAAACCTTCTTCGCGCCATAGGCCGGTGGCTTCGTCAAAATGCCAGAGCGGAATTTCGTTGGGCGCGCTGTTTTGGAGTTGGCTGGGGATTGGAATGGTCAATTCTGCTTTAGAGCCGGAAGCGAGGTTGAGGCGCGAGCCGTCTGTTCCGGTGAGTTCTACGGCCATCATCCCATAAGTAGCCAGCGCCACTTCTTCCTGCCGGTTGTTAATGGCATGGAGGTTGCCGGGCATGATGTCGGTCAGGTTGTCTGCGGTTGGATCCAACCAGCGTGCTGCTACTTGTACCTGTCCGGTATAAAGGGTGCCATCTGTTTTTGCGATGCCGTTGGCCGGCAATTTAACGGTAGCACCGCCCTGTACGTTCACCGTGCCGCCCGTAGTGGCGTTGACCTGACCCGTATTGTTTTTGGTCATCAGGGTAAGCGTGGTGTAGTTCGTCGCGTTCAGCTTCGGATAGAACCGGCGCGAAGCGTGAAAATAACCCTGTTGGTCTACTTTGATGAAAGTGCCGTTGGCGTTCAGCACGATGTTGCGGAAAATGAAGTAACCACCCGAGCCGGTTTGCAGTTGTTGGTCGCCTACACGGACTGTTGCGCCTTCAATGGGGTCGCCGGTTTCATTGACGACCAGACCGGCGATGTTGCCATTGATTTTGATCACCGGTGGCGTATAAACATCTTCGATGATGGTGGTCTCGTTTATGTCTTTATGACAGGAGGCGAGCGCTAAGCTCAGAAAGAGGAAATAAAAAAACTTTTTCATTATGCAGGATTTAAGAGCTTGATCGGATTTCCGTCAATCGGCTACGGACGGCAAATTTTATTTTATACTGCGTTGATTTTTTTCGCCGTAGCTGCTGGCTATGTCTGCAAAAATCGCCTTGCCTAAAATAAAATTTCCTCGCCCCCGCTCGATCACGAAAACCCGGTCAAGCTCTATGTTTTAGAATAAGCAAAGTCAACGGGCCCACTGACGGTTTCATGCACTAAATCGGTGGCGGAGGGATTTCGCTGCATGGGATAGGAAGATTTTTTTTGAGATGATCCATATTTCGGACAAAGCCGGACTTTTTAGGCCATCTACTTGGCAAAGCCTGGGATTTCTCCTAATTTTGACAACATGAATCACAACTTGGTGGAACGAATCATGCAACAGCCGGACGTCCCGCTGCTGATCCAGCAACTCAACGAACGCATCGGGGAGGAGCACGCCCGCCGTTTGTCTTTTTATGAATGGATGGACGAGCACACCAAGGCAGAATTCATCAATGGAGAAGTTGTGGTGCATTCGCCTGTCAGAAGGAAGCATTGGAAAATCACTGATCTACTGTCTTCATTGCTGAGTATTTATGTTCCGATCAACAAATTGGGGGTGATTGGCACAGAAAAAGTCATGATTGCCCTTACCCGCAATGATTACGAACCCGACATTGTCTTTTTTAATGCGGAAAAGCAGCCGCTTTTGAAGAAGACCAGGTGTTGTTTCCGGTGCCGGACTTTGTGGTAGAAGTGTTATCGAAAAAAACGCAAAAGACAGATCGCACGACCAAAAAAGCAGACTACGCCGCGCATGGCATCCCGGAATACTGGATTATTGACCCGGAGAAGGAAAGAATTGAACAGTATTTGCTGCTCAATCCCACCGACAAAACCTACGCTGAACCCTCCATTTACCACCTCGATGAGTACCTCACCAGCAAGGTGATTTCTGGATTTACGATTCGGGTAAAAGCCGTTTTTGACGAGGAGGAGAATGTGGCGGCGTTGCAGGGGTTGATGAAAACATAAAAGACTTTATTTAATTAATTGAATACGAATATTTTTGAACAAATTCAGACCTCCTTTGCGGCCTCTGCGTGTCCTCCGCGTACTTTGCGGGAGACTGCTTCCTTCAAAAGGTATTAATAAGTCTCCCATTTACTGGTTAGAACAATTAGCCCAATCTGGCAGCTTTGAAAGTATAGAAAATCCTGTAGAATGGCAACGCGCTATTCGTTCAGGCAGGGAGTTCCTGCGTTAAAACCAGTTGCCTTTACCCCCAATATTTGACGAGCAGTAGCCACGATGATTGTTGAACAAAGATCAAAAGGGTCATCTCTTTATGGATTAATTCCTTAGTTTTGTCATAAAGTGCCTCCTTCGCGCTTTGTTACCAAAACACTCAAACTGCTGTTCTCATGCGTTTTGCAATCTTCCTGCTCACTTTGTCCAGCGTCTTTCACCTCCAAGCCCAAAACCGCCCACCCATTGATTCCAGTCTCCGGATGGACTTTGAATTGTACGATCCGCCCTCAAGGCTGGTGGTGCCCGAAAACCCGATGCCCCGTGCCGGTTTTCCGTTCATTGACGTACACAGCCACCACTGGCGGATGGCGGAGCAGGATCTGGATTTACTCATCCGCCAAATGGATTCGCTGAACATGGCCATTGTGGTGAACCTGAGCGGGCGCGGCGGCCAGGTGCTGAAAGGGATCATGGACAACATCAAAAAATATGGCTACGAAAACCGCATTGTTTGTTTCACCAACATCGAACTCCGCAGCATTGACGAAGTCGATTGGCTCGAAAATACAATCAAACAATTAGAATACGACCACAGCATCGGCGCGCGGGGATTAAAAATTTTCAAAAGCCAGGGCATGGAAAACGTAGATAAAAACGGCACCCGTATCCACATTAACGACCCACGCTTAGACCCCGTGTGGGCAAAATGCGGCGAATTGGGTATGCCCGTACTGATCCATGCCGCCGACCCCAAAGCGTTTTGGGAACCGATGGACGAAACGAACGAACGCTGGCTGGAATTGAAATTGCACCCAGGTCGCAAACACGAAGCCGACAAACCGGCACCCTGGGAAACGATTATTGCCGAATCCCACGACATTTTCCGCAAACACCCGCGCACCAATTTCATCAATGCCCACATGGGCTGGTATCCCAACGATTTAGAAAAACTGGGGAAACTATTGGACGAAATGCCCAATATGTACGTGGAAATCGGTGCCGTCATTTCCGAATTGGGCCGCCAGCCGCGCATGGCCAATCGCTTTTTTAAAAAGTACCAGGACCGGGTGCTGTTTGGCAAGGATTCGTACCAGCCAAATGAATACCCCACCTACTTCCGCGTGCTGGAAAGCGACGACGAATATTTCCCTTACTACAAGCGTTACCATGCCTTCTGGCGCATGTACGGACTGGATTTGCCGGATGAAATTCTGAAGAAGTTGTATTATAAAAACGCGCTGAAACTGATACCGGGGCTGGATAAGAAGTTGTTTCCGAAATAGCGGCTTTTAGGTGTTTCCAAAAACCTGCCAACAACTTAAATATTCCATCCGATTTGAAGCAGAATCAAATATCCAATGCTACCATGCTGAAAGCCAGCCTGCTCGTCGGTACCTTAGACATCGCCGCTGTCCTTTATCACCAGCAGGCGAAAAGTGGTTTTGTAATGCTATGCAGGCAAGTCGTTTACAGGCGCTTCCACCAAATACATCTCCAGGTCGGTCTGGTGTTCGTTGAAGCGGCCATTGAGTTTGCAAACGAAATGATCTTTCACCAAGTGGTAGGTTGTTTCAGAAAGATTAACCTTGCCTACTGTGCCGTAGGTTTCCATGCGGGAAGCGATGTTGACGGTTTCGCCCCAAATGTCGTAAGCAAATTTTTTGATGCCCACAATGCCCGCTACAAGAGGCCCGGAGTGGATGCCAATGCGGGCTTCAAAGTAAGGTTGTTTGTTTTTTTGCTTTTCGATGGCGAGGTTTTTCATAAACGTCTGAATTTCCAGCCCCGCCATAATGACGCGCACCACTTCGTCGGTATCGCTGCTCAAAACGCCTCCAACACATAAGTAGGCATCTCCGATGGTTTTTATTTTTTCAAGACCGTGGCGCTCGATGATTTTGTCATAAGCAGAAAAACAGAGGTCAATTTCCGTGACCAATTCCTCCGGTTCCATCAACTCCGAAATGCGGGAAAAATTCTTGAAATCTGAAAACATCACCGTGGCAAGCTCGTGTCGCCGGGCTTTGACCGAGCCGTTTCGCTTCAGCTCCTCCGCAATGCCCGCGGGCAGGATATTGAGCAGCAGCTCCTCCGATTTTTTCTTTTCGCTTTCCAATTCCTGCGTGCGCACGCCCACCTGGCGCTCTAGTTCTTCTTCGCTTTTTTGGATGGTCATAATCCGGTACTGCAACCCGCCCCAAATGCCGCCGAGCAGCAACATGCCGCACAAGGTCTGGAACCAGGACGATTGGTAATACGCTTCTTTCACAATCACCCGGATGCGCAATTCCTGGCGGTTCCACTCGTCCTTGCTGTAGCGCGCGCGCACCCGAAAGATGTATTCGCCGGCAGGCAGGTTTTGGTAGCGCGCCACATTGGCGGTCGAAGGCAGCGACCATTCCTTGTCGTACCCCGCTAAGTAATAACTGAAGGTGTTTTGCGCCGGGTGTTTGTAATCCGCCAATGCAAAACTGAAAGAGAAAGATTTGTCGCGGTGCGTTAACACAAACTCTTCCATACCTGACAAGCCGTCGTTGTAATTGTAGAGGCTGTCTCCATCGTAGCGCATAAAATTCGTGAGCAGGATGGGCGTTTCGTGCGCCTCGCTTTTGCGATCAATGAAGTGCCTGCCGGGATAAAACGCATTCACCCCGTTCAGGCCACCAAAATACATGCGACCGTCGCGCGCGCGATAGAAAGAAATGCGGTTGAACTCGTTGGAAGACAGTCCGTCTTGCTGAAAAAAATTGGCGCAACCTTCTTTTTTCAAACTAAAACGGCACAGCCCGTTGTCGGTACTCACCCAGATGCAGGAATCGCCTTCCGACAGCAAACCGTTGATGAAATCGTTGGGCAGGCCATCGAGGGAGTTGAAGATACGCAATTGATTGTCGGGGAATTGCAGGCGGTGTACGCCTTTTGCGGTGGCTAACCAAAGCACGCCGTTTTCGGCTTCGTAAATCGAATTGATCTGGTTGTTGCTCAGTTTCACAGGGCTGCCCGCGCCAGTGTGATAGTGCGCCACACGACCATTGCGTTTGTCTATTTTGTAAAGGCCATCGCCGAGTGTTCCAACCCACAGGATATGCGCTTCGCGGCTCTGGTGCAGGAAGCTGATGTTGCCGTCGTCTTCCGCCCACTTGCCGCGCTTGTCTTTGAATTCGCTCAGCTTGCGCGTACGCGGGTCGTAGCGGTACAGCCAGTGCTGGTAGCCAAACCACAATACGCCTTCGTTGTCGGCAATGACGGCGCCGAGGTCAATGTTCGGTTTTTTAAAAATCGTATCCACCTTCAGCGTGGCGAGGTCAATGCGCAGGCCGTTGCCCGTCCAGAGCGCCTTGTCGTGGTAAGTGATGCCAAACGGGTAGTTGAAAAAATCGCTGGTCGGAAACAGCAGGCGGATGTTGTTGGTCTGGGGGTCGAGGACGTGGATGGAATTGTAGTAGGAAATGTAAATGCGCCCTTGTTCGTCTTCCGTGATGCCGCGTGTGCTGCAAAAGACGTTGTTGCAATATTCGCTGCCGCCGCTGAGGTAGTGCGTAAACAGGTTGTCGGCGGGAATAATTTTCACTGCGCCGAAGTCCGAAGCTACCCACAGCACACCGGAGCGGTCGCGGTAGATCTGCTTGTACAGGCAGGTATTTTTGATGAGCTGGCGCACCGGTTCGTCGTAGTCCGTTAATTTTCCGGTGTTGTTGTCGTATTGCAGTAGCATGCCCAATCCGCCGATCCAGACCTGCCCGTTTTTTTCCACCAGCAGCGAAGCGGCCAAGCCTGTCGCCCTGCGGCCAATTTCTGCGTTCAGCGGGTGCGGCTCAAAGCGGGGTGTTCCGCCTATGGGCATTTTGAACAGGCGGCCATTGGCCAGCAAAATCCAGAGCGCATCACGTTCGGCTTGCAACTGCACAATCCGGCTGTTTTGGCGAACGCCGCCACTGAGCGGGAGAGGCAGCTTTTGCAGGACATTGCCCTGGCGATCCAATTGCCACAATTCATTTTCGAAAGCGCCCACGTACACAAAGTCACCGAAGGCTGCAATGGGCCGGCGCGCGTAAGTCCCGGGTGCCTGAAACAACCGCTTGCATTGTTGCTGACCGGGGTTTGCTATCTGGATATAGGTTGCTGCCGTGCGTTCGTCGTAGGCCGCCATCCAGAGTTGTCCGGTGGGGTCGCGCATCAGGTTGTAGGGCGACAGCACTTCTCTGCGTGTGGCGTTGTTTTGATGGATGCGAATGGTGTCGAAGCGGTTACTTGCAGGCTGAAAGGTAGTCAGATAGCCGGGGTTGGACATAAAGATCGTCCCCTGCTCGTCCATCACCATGTCAGTAATGGCGTCGAAGGGCATGTCTTGTTGTCGGCTCAGGAATTCGTAGCCGTCGAAGCGGTTGAGGCCGTTTTTCAGGTTGGCAATCCAGATATAGCCCTCTCGATCCTGCAGGATTTTGGAGACAATGCGGTGGCTCAGCCCTTCGTCGAAGGCATAAACTTTGACATCGGCCAAACCGTATTGCGCCTGGAGCGGCCACACAAAGCCGCATACCAACAGGCAAGCGCTGAAAAAGTGTTTCATTCTGGTGCTCATCGTGTAGGATGAGCGAATGTACGGATTTTTTGGAAGGGAGGGGTGGGGTGGGGATTTGATTTGAAGATTTGAGGATTTGAGGATTTGAAAATCCCGCTCCCGCCATACGGGATAGGTTGAGCGGGACAAGTTTTGAAAATTAGCGGGCGGGGTAAACCTGGCTGGCGTGACGGGAAAATGTGGTTTTTGGGTATTTATTTACCACATCACCATGCACAAATCCCTATCTTTGGATACTTAATAGCGCTGCATTTAAAATAATAGACTTCAACCCTTACGATATGGAATACGACATCAAACTTTCCGGAACACCTTTTGACGAATTCCTTGCTAAAATACCAGTCACCTGAACAACAAACATCATGAAACACCTGATTTTCCTCTTCCTCCTCTCCCTCTCCGCCCTTTCTGGCTTTGCCCAAAAATCCCTTCCAGAAGACGTTGCCCAAAGCATACAAGAACGGATTGCAAACGGGCATTCCCCCCAGCATCGTGGTTGGCATCATTGACAAAGACGGGCAGGTGGAGGACTTGACGTTGTTTCAGGGAGGGCAGGTGATTCCGGGGAAGCGGAGGAGGTAGTGTCTGTCTTTAGAGTCCGACTAAAGGAACAAGCTCTAACTAATTGTAATGAAAAAGAGAATAAAGATAATGAATAAATTGACTTTAAATCCAAAAAGACTTTTCCTGCTCGATGGCCTGGGGGCTTTTTTGACCGCCTTTTTTTTAGGAGTCCTATTGACCAAATTCAACGAATACTTTGGAATGCCTCAAAAAACACTGAATATCCTGTCTGTAATTGCCTTAGTTTTTGCTTTTTATTCCATTTTTTGCTTTTTTTTCGTTGGCTCCAACTGGCGAACTTTTCTTAAAATTATTGCTGCGGCTAACCTGCTTTATTGTTGCCTGACCGTTGTGCTCGTCATTAATTTTTATTCCAGCCTAACCTTTTTGGGGGTCAGTTATTTCCTGCTTGAAATCGTTGTGATCTGCGGAGTGGTATTTGTTGAGATACGCTCCTAAAGACAAATACTACTTCGGCGTTTCCAATATTTTCCAGATTTCCCCTACAATGTGTTTTTTATTACGCATTGTCCAATAATCCGTGTGGCCGCCGGGGTAAACTGGAATAAAATTCCGTTTGCTGACCTTGATGTCTTTGATGCCTTTGCCAAATACGCCCTGCAAAGGCCCGCCGATATAGTCGGATGCATAATAAATATTCGTCCATTTTGTGACGGCAAAAGGTGATGAATGGTTGAAGTGTTTAACGGTAAACGGGTGCGCTACGCCTTCAATAGAAAAGTTTTCAGATTTGACAATATTGGTCGTATCCGGTTTTTGAAAACGCGGCGGACAGGTTGGGTATTCCCGTTGTTCTTTTAATTTTTCAAATAACCCTTTTTCATACACGAATAAATGCCCGGCGTGGGTCAAGGGCGAACCAATGGTGATCAGGTCGGTGATCAACCATTTGTTGCCAATGGTTTTCAAATATTCATAACCGTGTTGTTGCGCAGCCTGAAAATCTTCGACCTTAGCTTTGTCTTCCGATAGCAGTTTAGACGTAGTTTCCGACGATTCCAACAAATCGAGCTTGCTTTTATCCGGCCCGCTGTAGACCGCATAAAATTTATTCGGGTCAAAGCTTTTATAATATTCATTCCAGAGAAACTTCACGAGGTCATACGCGATGACGCTGCCAAGGCTGTGGCCGACCAAAATAATCCGGTCGTATTTGCCCGACTCGTGTAGCCTTTTGAGCAGACTGATGCCTTCCATCCGGATGTTTCTTCGCTCCAGGATATTTCCGGGTGCCGGATCGAGGTAGCGCGCAGCGTCGCCCAAATAATTAAACAATAGTTTCGTAAAAAAAGCAAGAATAAATGTCGCAATCAAGCCGGTAAATATGGTGGCTATCTTTTGAAAAATATTTGCAAATCCGTATTTGTAGGTAAAATATACCCCTGGGACAAGTGCGGCAAGCGTGATCAGCCACAGGAAAATAAATACGGGCAATAATCTTCGCGAAACGCCGCCCGGACGCCGGAAAATAACCCGCTGCATCCAGTCTTTGATGTGGGCGTAATTTGTATTCCGCATGTGGTGCGCCCAATAGAATTCATAAAAATCCGTAGTCGGGTGATTCCTGCCCTGGCGCATCGTCAATTTCCGGGTTTCGTAATTGCCCGAATCGGTGTCGGGTTTGTCCCAAAAAAGCACTTCGTCTGGCCGCGCCAGCTTCATAGCTTTCAGGTACTCAGCGACCGATTCGACAAAACTTCTCAGCGTGATAATCGGGCGTTGTTCGCCGATTCCGTGGATGAGCACGACGGCTTGGCGTTTTTTTGTGGTTGGGTTCATAATGAGCTATTTATGTTGCCGGAACAGCCATGCCATCATCATCGGGTCGCTGTATGCGCCAATCCACGAGAAATGGCCCACTTCCGGGTATTGTGTAAAGCCCGGATGCGCGCCAGCCTTGGTCAGGGCGCCAACCATCTCAAATGAAAACCCCGGGTTTACGGCACCATCTTCTGCGCCGGTGAAAATCCAGATGGGAATATGGGAAATTGTGGGGGCTTTTGACACGTCGCCTCCGCCGCAAACGGGTACTGCCGCCGCAAACAAGTTCGGGTGCCGTGCAATGGCGTCAAAGGTGCCAAAACCGCCCATTGAAAGCCCGGTAATATAAATCCGACTCGTATCAATTGGAAGCGTTTTTGCCGCCTTTTTAACCAATTCGACTAACAGTTCCATCGGTTTGGCGGCAGCAGGCTGTAGCAAAAGCTCCCGGTTGTCCCCTCCTGAAAAGTTAGACCAGCTTATGCCCGCCGGGCATTGCGGGGCGATGACAATGGCAGGATATTGCTTCATGTTTTCGTCTGAGGCGAAATTCATCACGCCCCATTTCAATTGCGCTTCATTGTCGTTACCGCGCTCTCCCGAACCATGTAAAAACACGACGAGCGGAAATTTTTTGGCCGGGCCATAATCCGGCACAAGCTGCCTGTAACGCAAAGTGTCGCCTTTGCCGTTGAGGTATTGCTCGAAACTAAACAGGGATTGTTGTGAAAATAGGCTGGTTATGCTTCCGCAACAAATAAGCAGCCCCAGAATGACAGGCAGTGTTGATTTTCGTTTTTTCATCTTTTGTCGTTTTTGGCTTGTTTCACCTGGTCCAAATCTATGCATTCTTTCGGGTTTTGAATACTTTCCGGCATGCGAATTTTTATAATCAATGAAGAAAGGATGGTCAGTCCTCCAATTAAAAAAATGGCGTATTCAACCCCGAACAAATCGGCCGTAATGCCTGAAATGACGGCCCCGAAAGCGTACCCCAAATCCCGCCAAAGCCGGAAGGTGCCAATGCTTTCAGCCCGCTGTTTAGGGCTTGTCGCCTGAGCGATGGCCGATAAAAAGGTCGGATAAACGAGGGCTGTGCCCAAACCTAAAACGGTGGAAAGTGCGGCCAGCATAAAAAAGCTGCTGCTGAAAGGAATCCACAAAATGGCCAACCCCTGCAACAACATCCCCCAAAACAACATGGATTTTTTGGAATAAATATCTGACATTTTTCCGGTAAACAATTGCCCGATGCCCCAGACTGTCGGGTAAATCGCCGTGATGATCCCGATGTTTTGCGCGTTGTAATTGAGGGACAACAAAACGATGGGAAGCAGACCCCAAATCATACCATCGTTCAGGTTATTGATCAATCCTGCCTGCGTGATGGAACTCAACGTCTTGTTTTTCAGCGTCGTTTCAAGGAAGACATTGCCGAGTGGTTCGCGCTTGTCGGTGGCGCTCTCTTTGTGAACAAAGGCCCGGGTGTCCTTCACAAAAAATAAAGTCAGCAACAGCCCGGCGATGGAAAGGAACACGCCAATGTAAAATGGATACGGGGTGATGCCGTATTGGTTGGCTACATAACCGGATAAAAAAGCAACGATTCCAACCGCAAAATAGCCTGCAAATTCGTTCAGGCCCATCGCAAGCCCCCGGTCTTTTTCGCCAACCAAATCAATTTTCATGACCACAGTGCTGCTCCACGTTAAGCCCTGGCTAATCCCCAATAATAGGTTTGCGAAAATTACCCAGAGCCAGGATGGCGCATAGATGAGGATAAACGGAATCGGGATGGCTAAAACCCAGCCCAAAAGCAGGAGGTTTTTTCGTCCGAATTGATTGGCTAACCGCCCCGTAAAATAATTGGTCAAGGCTTTTGTGATTCCAAAAGCAGTAATAAATGACAAAATGGCTGTTTTGGAGGCTACGCCAAATTCAATTTCAGCAAAGGCCGGAAAGATCGTCCTTTCCATGCCGATCATGCCGCCTACAAAGGCGTTCACAATCACCAAAATGGTGAACTGCCGCCAGTTTTTTTTGAGTCCAAGCTGAATTGAATCCATGAGTTGCAGGGATAATTTTGTGATTGATTGAATTCTGTCACAAAAGTACCGGGCGCTAATTCCCTATCCTTTTACATTTGTTAAATAATCAACGTGGCTCTGATTCTGCTCAAACTAACCTGCGTAATCCCCAAATAGGAGGCGATGTATTTTAGCGGAACCCTTTGCAAAATATTCGGCGTCTGGGTCAGCAAGGCCAGGTATCGCTCTTTCGCGGAATGAAACTGGATGCTTTCGACCCGATTTACGGTTTCTACATAGCCGTCTTCAAATATTTTCCGGAACAGGCGTTCTATCTCAGGAAAGACATCGTACAGCGCAAACAGGCGGGTCGCATCAATGGCAATAATTTCCGAATCTTCCATGACTTCAATGGCTTTCCGGGAAGGTTTGTGGGTAAAAAGGCTCTCTACCCGAATGACGAGGTTGTTTTCAAAGGCAAAATATTCTGTAACATCTACCCCATCTTTGTAATAATGAATGCGTGCAGACCCTTTGCTGATGGAATAAATCGTTCGACAGGTATGCCCGACGGGCTGTAGCGTTTCATTTTTTTTAATGAAAATCGGACTCGTTATCGCTGCAATAGCCTGAATGGCTGGCGTTGAGATATGGTGGTATTTCTCAAAATATTGAATCAGGGATGTGGGTAAGTGCTCCATAGTATTGATTTATTTGTGCGGGTTTTAGCGTTGCAAACGCTCACCAGCATGGCTGTATTTATTATTGTGGTCAGGGCTGGGTGAGTATGGGAAAAATAGGGTCAGCAGGGAACTGGAAAGACTCTGTTCAAGCAAGTTAAAACCACCTACAAGTCAAAATTTGGCAAGCCCAGAGAGTCATAAAACTTATTAAATGATTCACAAATGCTTCTATTGTATAAGTTCAAATAATCATCTTTCTCAATATAGCTTAATATCGCACTGACATCTCCTTTTTTCTTGTCATATTTTTGATTAACCGTTTGAAATATCCTGTCTAATACAACCGAAGGTTGAAAAAAAGTGTGTTGCGGATCATACTTCCTCAATAGAATAGCCAATACTTTGTTTAATTGCCTGTGAAGTTAAAAGAGGATTCATCTTCTTAAAAACCGCGCCAAAGCCTAATATCCAAGATTCTATCTCCATAATAGAAAAGTTAAAAATCGAAATCTTTACCATTTTTATCTCATTGGAGTATATAGTCAGAAGAAAAGAAGTCAAAATTAGAGAGACCAGTAAACCTGAATCGGTCAAATATTTCGCTATTGGTCATCCTATTCATTGCCTCAACAGTCTTGCCTTGCCTTGTCAGGATCGTCCAATACTCTATATCAATAGCATCCATAAGAAAACTATCATTGGATGTAGTAATAAGTTGAATCTGTCTATCAATACATTTATCAAAAATTAGCCTACCCAGTTTGGTTGCTCTATCATAGTCTAATCCTTCGCATAAGTCATCAATAATAATTGTTGCCGGCCTTTTTCTATTAATTAAATATTCTACGTAAATAATCACAGCCAATGCTCTAAACATTCCCTGTGAAAGTTTAAAATGTGGGATTGCCTTTGCAATATTATTCTCTTTAACAAAAAGAATAGGCATGTCCGATCTATCTTGTATAGAAATACCAGAAATATCGTATCCTATTGAATTAAAATCTTCCTGAACACGAATTTTACTCTCTCTTTTCAATTGTCTAAATAAAGTTGGAATATCCTCGACCGCTGTCAGTAAGTCATATTCTTGCTGATTTAGCATAGCAAAAGGGCTGATATTTCCAAACTTGAAGCCAAGTGATTGATCTGCCCAATTGGCAATATCTTCAAGAAAAGGGTATTTCCTGACATCTCTATTTGTGTGAAGCGTTAGCTTGTTTTCAGGAGGAAATACGAGTTCATTGTTATTTGTTACTTTATTCTTTATATGCACACTACCATCGTTGTGCCTGAATAAAACCCTTTCTCCATTCACAGAAATAAATTCTGCACTTACCTTACCTTCATCTATAAATTTTGTTGCAAAATTAAATTGTATTAAATCCCCAGATTGATTAATAAACTCTGTATCCCATCTACTACCCCAATTTAATGATCTCCTTTGGTTAATCATTTTCACAAGTAAATCTATTGTTGACAATGTTCTTGATTTACCTGTTGAATTTCTACCCACAACTAAGTTGGCATCCCTTAGTGTTAAGTTATTAAGTTCCCAGTACGGGTCTTGATATGATAATTTAGTTAACTTCATGTTTCAAATATTGCATTGTACGTCGGTCATTTCTCGCACCTCAAATATCAATTCAACCACGCTTTACTGATCATAGTCAGCTTTAAGTACCCCACAAAGCAGTAATCTACTGCCAAGCGAAGTTACCCATTTTTCCCAAACCCATCCACCCGACCGCCGGCGAAATTTCCGACAAACTTATCCTAACTTTGCCACCCTTACAACCACCCTTGAATGATCTTAGGAATCTCAGCATACTACCACGACGCAGCCGCAGCCATCACAAAGCACTGGCAAATCATCGCTGCGGCTTAGGAGGAATGGTTTTTCCGTAAAAAAAACGACCCGGGTTTTCCTGCACAGGCCGTCCGGTTTGTGCTGGAACAGGAGTATGAGGGAAAGGATTTGAAGCATCCGTGGTGAGGGTATTGGTTTCAGTGGATCATGGGAATGGTTTTATGCCAGCTGGTGAATTCCTGTTTATATTTTAATAGAGTTCCAGGTCGGTTTTTAATAAGCTTTCTATTCACTTCACCTTTTTGCGTTTGGATTCTATAAAAATACCCCCCAATAGTTAGGTGTGTTAACTTTTCTTAAATCATCTATTGCAAGTGAGCCATTTTCATTATCCACGCCATTGCCCGCATCAAATTGGGTACTGTTGGCGGATTCTGGGGATTTTTAGACAGCCCGGGCTTTACTCTGATTGGGTTTTACTGAGCGTGTCGTAAATAACTTCCCCGTTTGTGCGATTGCTTTTCCCATACGCTTTCAGTAAATAAATCAAGATTTTTAAAAATTGATGGGTACCTCTTCCGAGGTCGCAACACTTCTTTTTGTCTGACCTGATCCAGACGAAACCAATTCACCTATTTTACAACCATCAATTTTTACACCCATGAATCTCCGTTCAATTAAATCCCATGTAACATTTTTTTCCTTGTTGCTGATGATTGCCCTGTTTTCAGCAACATCCACGCAAGCCCAGACCAAAGAGCCGGCGAAAACCATTAAAGGCAAAGAAAACAATGGTTTTTTGAAAACCGAATGGCCCCAGGACAACTCTCCCGGCGATATGAATGAATGCTTTGACAATGACCTTGGCGGTAAACTTTCTTTTGGAAACCCAGATAACATCACCTTACCTACCCCCGGTCCGAATGAACTGGAATTCGATTTATTCGGCTGTTTGACGCCTTCAAATATAGATTACGACGACCTTTTTTCTTTTCACGTACCGGAAGGCTATGCCTTAGCTTCTATGAGGTTTGTGGCGATGGGGCCGTTGTTTGATACGCCACTTAATTTCTACTTCTGGCATGGTGCCGATGCGCAACCCGTATTCGAGCCTGATGTTTCCATCACGGGCATTCACGACAACGAAGTCCCCACCGGCAACCTCATAGCCTCTTTGAATACGCCCCTGCCTTCGGGCTGGTACACGGGCTGGATTGAAATTGGGATCCCTTTTTCCACAACCTCTTACCGGTTGGTTTTTACCCTGGAATGCGCCGACAATGTCCTGCCATCTTTCAGCAGTGGGGCAGGCAGTCTTGATGCAAATTTAGACTGCGCTGATGCAGCGAGCCTTGAAGCGGTACTCGATCTGGAACCCGAAGGTTTCGACATTGGCGGTGGCGAAATAAAATTCGACGTCATCGAAGACGTCACGACCGACGGCGACTGTAGTGGTACTTACACCCGCGTTCGCACCTGGCAAATCACGGATGCCTGCGGCAATGTGGGCGCTGAAAATTTCATACAAACCATCACGGTCAACGACAATAATTCGCCGGTTTTAGATGTGGCAGACAGCGAAATCGTCATCACAGACCCCGATGGTTACACCCTGACCAATAATGATGTCATCGTGGATGCTTACGATGCCTGTAGCGCTGTAACCATTGAAATAAGCCCTGCAAACCTGACCTGCGCTGACCTCAATACGATCGTTCCGGTTACGGTCACGGTCACAGATAACTGTGGAAATCAGACCCAGAAGGTGGCCAACATCACGGTGACCGAAGATACCGGAATTAAAGCGCCCTGGAGCAACGACAACATTGGCAATACGGCAAATGGCAGCGCCACGCAACCGGTTTGCTCGGGCAACCTAATCATCAAATCGAAAGGGTTTTCTACTCCCCAAAGCGACGTTGGGCACTACGTCTACGTTGACTTGTGCGGCGACGGCGAAATCACAGCCCGCGTTACCAGTTTAGCGCCGGTTGGCGGATGGGCGGGTGTGATGATCCGGGAAAACCTGATGGTTGGTGCGAAAAAAATGGCGGTCAGAACCAATGGCGTCAACACCATTCGTCGCGATGTCCGCACAGCAAATAACGGTACGACACAAACCCAGCAGTCATTGATTGTGCCCGGCCAGCATTGGCTGCGCGTTAACCGGACGGGGAATACACTCAACGCCTATGCTTCTCCCAATGGCCAGCAATGGTCTTTCATCGGCGCAGCGCCTGTTGCGATGGGCAATTGCGTACTGATGGGGCTATTTGTGGAAAGCAGCAACAATAACATCGAAGTTACGGGGACTTTTGACAACATCACCATCTCCGGCGGTGTCCAGCCTTTGATGGCACCTGAATCAGAATTCGTAACCGCCCAGGAAATGTTAACGCCCGATCCTGGCAGCCAAAACGCCACAGACGGCACCGGGTTACCCAAAACTAAAGCGGCTCAAGCCCCTCAACTCAAGGCCTACCCCAATCCGACGACTGGCATTTTTAACCTCGACCTGAGCAGCTTTGTCGGTCAGGAAGTCGTGGTACGCATCTTTGATGCAACGGGAAAAGAACATATATCCAGAGCAATTACGGCTGCTTCAGCCACAGAAGAATTCGACCTCAGCGCTTTAACACCGAGCCTGTATCTGGTTCGCGTGGAAGCCAAAAATGGTCAGATGCAAACACTTAAATTGGTGTTCGGAGACGCTGTCAGGTATTAATGAAGGGGTAAACCTGATTGCGATAATGGCTTTGCAGCCCGGCTCAAATAGCCGGGCTTTTTTTGTACCGCCGAACTCCAGTTCGACGAACACCAAGGTTCTTAATGATCGCCGAATCGGAGTTCGGCGGTACAAAACCCGTACCGCTGAGATCCAGTTCGGAGAACCCCAAAAACTGCGTTCGTAATGATCGCCGAATCGGAGTTCGGCGGTACAAAACCCGTACCGCAGAGATCCAGTTCGGAGAACCCCAAAAGTGTATTTGTAATGATCGCCGAATCGGAGTTCGGCGGTACAAAACCCGTACCGCTGAGATCCAGTTCGGAGAACCCCAAAAGTGCGTTCGTAATGATAGCCGAATCGGAGTTCGGCGGTACGGGGCTTGTGTGGTACAATGAGCTATTTTAGCAGCTCCAACAACTCCGGGTGGCAATAACTCCATTCCCAATCCTGCCAATTTGCCACCAATCCTGCCTTTACCGGGTTATTCAGAATGTACCATAGAATTCTTTCAAACTCGTTTTTTTGATAGTGCGTGGAGCCCTCCACTAAATGATCATAACTTTCTTTTTCCCAAAAAGGGCCAGATCTGCCGAGTATTCGATTTGCCTGAATTCCTGAAAATTTCTTGGCGCTTTGTAGCACTTTCCAAAGTATAGGGGCATCTTCCATTTGGGTTAGCAAAAGATGAACATGGTTGGACATAATGCAGAAAGCCCACAACTTGTAATAACGATCGGCCCAGTGATGAAAACTACTTGTCACCAATTGTGCGATATCCGGCTGTTTTAGCCAATGCGGCTCGTTTAGATTTTTTTCCAGAAAATCATCATACCGCTCAAAATACTGCGATTCTTCTTCCTGCTTTTGCTTATGGTACATTGCTTTCCGGATTTCCTGCATCTCCACAGGTAAATCTAAGTATTGAACGCCATCCTTTTCCCTGCGTTCTACTTCAATAGCTTTCATTATTTCTCTGTGCTCTTCCTGTAAACGTTTAATAACTGATATGGGAATAGAGCCAGATAATCGGAAGGTGATGAAAAAGGTGCCCCCTTGAGGCTGTAGATGTGGCAGGTTCCTTCTGTAAAAAAAATTGTCTTCCATGGTTATTTGTTTGCGTCTTGAAATAGTACTATTACATATCACTGAGATCCAGTTCGGAGAACCCTAAAACTGCGGTCGTAATGATCGCCGAATCGGAGTTAGGCGGTACAAAACCCGTACCGCCGAACTCCAGTTCGGAGAACCCCAAAAGTGTGTTTGTAATGATCGCCGAATCGGAGTTCGGCGGTACAAAACCCGTACCGCTGAACTCCAGTTCGGAGAACCCCAAAAGTGTATTTGTAATGATCGCCGAATCGGAGTTCGGCGGTACAAAACCCGTACCGCTGAGATCCAGTTCGGAGAATCCCAAAAGTGCGTTCGTAATGATAGCCGAATCGGAGTTCGGCGGTACGGGGCTTGTGTGGTACAATGAGCTATTTTAGCAGCTCCAACAACTCCGGGTGGCAATAACTCCATTCCCAATCCTGCCAA
>JBBQGV010000016.1:0-76322 GCA_038323375.1 Chitinophagales bacterium | reverse complement strand
TGCGTAACTCAAGACCGGCAGGCAACTCGCCGCGATGTCGAATATAAAATATGGACTGTCAATGATTTTTTGGAGTCAACGAGCAGCAATTGGCCGAGGGGATTTTTTCATCAGGCAAGGCGCGAGAAGGGAGCACAGCCTAAGCTATGCGACCGACGATCAACGCAGCCTGATGGAAAAGCCACCGCACAACGGGAAAGTTATTTACGACACGCTCCCAAGTAGCCAGTCAAAAAATATCTGACTACTAAGAATTTATAGTAAACGAAGACACCAACCGACATCCCTCGCAGCGGAAGGCAATAAAATCTCCCGGTACACGCCCTTCCAGCCACCATTCCTTTCCACAATCAGGGCACTTCCATTCACGGTCTTGCTTCCGGCTTCGCCTGCGATAATTGAACAAAAAATAAAAGGTGGGTACGCCGCTCACTTCCTCTATGCGTTGGCCCGCCGCCCTGCCCTGTTTGGAAAGGGCGGAGTCAGCATCCTGCATTTGCCGCCGGGCAAATTGCTCTCCGACTGCGCCGTTGAACCAAAGCCCGTAGATGCGCTCGTAATTTCGTTCCCAAAATCTGATGTCGTTGTAGCAGGCATTATCGTGGTAGGTAAACGGGATTTTGTATAAGGGTATCGGTTGGCGGGTATCCCCGTTCACCAAAGGAGAATAATCGCCGTAGCAAAGGATATAAAAAGATGGTTTTTCCTGCTCAATATAGGGTTCATAGCGTAGGTCATTGCCCGTTGGGATAAATTGCACGGGCGCTTGCAAGACGCTCTCGATTCGCTCCAACCATGATTTGCCATATACGGTGCTGTTTTTTGGATTCAAGGAATCCGCTTGGGGGCAGGTCACTGATACCCGCAGCGTGTTGTCTGCATGGACAAACATGCAATCCTCCCAGCCGAGTATTTGCCGGGCATCGTGGAGGGCACTGAGCAGGTCTTCCAACAGCTCGGCTATTTCCGGGTGGTAAGCGGTTTTGGAGAGGTGGAGGAGGATGTCGAAGGTAAACATGGGTTTTTAATAGGAAATGTGAAGGTTGAAAAGAGGTATATCAATTCACGGGTCTATACTCCGGCTTATGGCTGATCACATCAAATTGAAGCCCGCTGTTGCCTTCCCCTTTGCCCGTTTCTTTCTCCCTTCCCACCCACTGGAAAACTGCCCCATCTGCCCAGCGCGTCCGTTGCCATTTCCGGGAAAGCCTGATACCGGAGCGGGACACCTCCTCTTCCCGGATGTAGAAGGGCGGCGGAACTTCCCGCAAGAATATGCCTCTTGGTTCGCTGCTTTGGGGCGTTCTCCCCATTTGCAGGCGCATTTTCACTTGGCCTCCGCTGCCAGTTTTTTCAACGGGAAGAAATGGCACCTGATAAAAAGGAACCTTCGTCCCCAATGTATAATACAACGGGTTTTCCGGGTCGGTTATTGGGCTATCAGGCAGCTTCACGGATTCTTGTTGGGCAATTTCCCGGGATTTTTGCCCGTTACCCATGGCTCCCGGGACGATGTTCTCAAATGCCCAGACCAAGTTGGCCATTTCATCCCTCAAAAAACTGACAGATTCCACCGGTTCGCTTTCCATGGATTTTAGCAGGGTGGGCGCAAGGTAAAACCAAGGCGAGGTCGCTGTTGCGCCCATGCCACCATGCCGGAACATGGCCCATTTTTCCCAAGGCGCTACACCGATATTGGATTCTATGGGCGGGATATAAGTATGGCAGCCAAAAACATCCGTCACCAAGATGCCTTTTATTTGGCAAAGGGTGTTGACGGCCATTGGATAAGGCACGATCAACCAATCATTGCCGTAAATCAGGGCAAACTCCAAGAGGAGCAAGGTCGGCAGGTCGGTTTTTTGGGCATTCACATCGCCAAAATTGACGGTACCGTCCTCCATTTCCCACCAACGCGGTTTGGGCATGCCTTCAAACATGACGGGAGCGGGGATGAACGTCTGTGTGGAATTGGCCGCTCCTACGGTTGCCCTTTCGATATCAAAATCATACCAGTCCAACGAACCGCTGGAATATTGATCCACCGTAAGTTTTGTATCCTGATGCTGATTGGACACCGAAAATTGATATTCGAGCCGTTCGCTTTGCCAAGCAGCAGGCATGACCGATGTTGGGTTCCCGGGCTTTCCATAGAGCCATTCAAAACGGGGAGCCTCAATGGCCGGATGGTGTTTTTGCCACAAGCCGGACAGCTTGCATTTTCCTGCTGCTTTTTATTCGTGGAACGAACTACCACTTGAAGTGTACTGCCGTCAACTTACCAGGCGGCAACCACGAAGTGGTTAAGGTGATTAGACCCTGCAAGGGCCTTTGAGATCGCTAAGTTGGAAACGACGAATCCGGCGCACAAAACTCAATGGCGCAAGGTATATATTGCCCCTTGCCTTTTGCACGTTGCCTTGTGAGACATTTTGCTCAACTACTGCATCCGCCGCCACAACCACTCCCACAGCCGCTGCCGCCATCTGTCCCACTGCCGCCAGCGCTCCCTCCGGCGTCGGAAACTGCGTCCGAAATGGCAGACCACGCATCCCCCAGAGAATCCCAGATTTGGTCGGAGATTTCCACAAACATATCCGGCGATTGATTCAGGAGTTCCTCTGCAATTGCTTCGAGGTCGTTGCGTCGCATCAAGGCATCCCATTCGGCTAACAGGATGATGTTGGTTCCAAGGATTGGAAAAGGCAGATTCCTTGTGGAATCATTGGGCTGATTGGAAAGATTTTTCAAACTGCTTTGGGCTGCCTCCACCTGCATATTCAGGCGTTGCTGGAGCGATTTGCCTTTTTCGTTGAGAGACAGAACGTTGATGATGTTCCAGAAACTGGGTTTAAAATAAGCGGCGAGCCGCGAAGAACGTTTGACATAGCGTTGCCGGAAATTATAATATCCGCCCACGCTTTGGGTAAGGGTTTTCACCAAAAGTTTTAATTGGATGTGCGGCTGCCCTTTTTAGAAAGGAGCCAGAAAAACTGCTTCGTGTTCCTTCGGTTGATACGAATGAAGCAACGGCCCACCCGAAATATTGTGGGAGGTCTTTCCCGCTGTTTCAACTTTTTCATATTTCAAGACCCCTTTCATGATCAAATCCAGAAAAGTGTATTTCATCATATCCCGGCCATTGAAGGTGTTGGGCGTAAGGATCATCAAAACTTCGGCGGGCGTCCAATCCCGGATAACAATTTCCATAAGCCAATTTTTATTTTGGGAAAAATCCAATATTTGTCCAAATCTACTCTTCGGAAATTGAATCCTGAAAAGCGGATATCTGCTTCAGGCCAAATATCGGACGGCGCTTCGTTCCCAAAATAAATTCTATACGATTCGAGGGTTTTTTCATACCAAAGTCTGAATTTATCCCCCTCAGCAGCGCCCCCTTTGGTAGGCTCGTGGTGGAGGTCGCGGCCAATGGTATCCCGGCAAAAATCAATCCAGTAAGATTGGGTATAAAGCAGGTGCAAGTGCCAGGCCTGATCCACCTGGTCGGAGGGCGTGACAGAATGTTCACAAACGCAGCACAAAAACAGGAATCTTTTGTATTCCCAGGATATGTGGGAGGCATAGTCCAGACTCCAGCCGTTTTCGCGCGCCAGGCGGTCTACAAAGCCGAGTTGGGCATCGGGATCGCCGAATTCGAAATTCCGAATTTTATACCAGAGTTGTTGGTGAGTTGGGTCCATACAGGTTTTTATTACGGTAGCTGGTAGGGGGCTTCAAGGTTAAAGTAGAAAGGTTAAAGTGAGATACGTTTCGCGATGGAATTACGTGTCCCCCCTTTAACCTTTCTACTTTCTCCTTGAACCTTTTTATTCCCGCTCGCGCGGCGGCTCCGCCCCTGCGTTTTATTTTTCAGGCGCTGCCTGGATATAGTGGCTCGTCAACGAGCCGGATTAATGAGTGGTCTGTACGACCAATCGTCCGACCCAAACTTTGCCGGCGTCTTCCACTTTTACTGCGTATACAGCCGCAGGCAGGCGGTCTACGTTCAGGGTCGCCTGAGTTTGGCCCGGCGTTACCGTTTGCTTCAGTAGCGCAGCGCCATTCAGGTTAAATACCTGTAAGCTGGCGACGCCCGACAATTCAGGCAAAGTAACGAATACCTCGCTGCTTCCAGGGTTGGGGTACATCGTCAGGCGGCCTTCCAGCGCCGTTTCACCCGTGCTGTTGGGGACGAAGAGCACCGCTTCTACCGGCACGCGTTCACTTGTGCATTCAACATCCCGGAGTTTCACTTCCCAGTTGTAGAAATAATAGTATACATCCTCCCCCAGGTTAGATCCTTTGATGTCAACGACACCCGGCACCACATAAGGGTAGTCAACCGGGCCGTTTGTCCGGCGCAGGCGCGGGCTGGTCGTGCCCAATACGCTCATATTTTTGGCCGTATTGGTTGTGAGCACCAAGTCATTACCCGCAGGCACCTGAAAGTAAATCGGAAGGACAAAAGTGCCGGAGTCAATCTGGACGTCCAAAGCCTGCAATACGGTACCTCCTGAATTGACCAATTCGATGGTGCGTTCGCCAGGCGTATCCGTGTACACCTTCACCGATACGAGGGTAAACGGTTGGTATGCGTCAAAAATAAGCTGGCCGTTGAACTGGTTGCCGCTGAAATTTGTGTTCCCGGCATGTTCCGGAATGCCTCCGAAATAAAGCGAGCCGGGGTAGAATTCCGCATCTTCTACATAAAAAGTAGTCGTTGCTGCCAGAGAGGGAACGAGCAGGGAATCGCCTTCAGCTACCAGATTGCCGCCAAAAGGAGCATCGTACCATTGCGGGTTATCGCCAGTTGCGTACAACACCGCGTCCCCCGAGATGATCACTGTATCCGGGGTAACTTCCGGTGCAGGCACCGGCAATACTTCCACATGCAGGAGCGAAGAAGAAAATTCTGCGCACAAACCCTGGGTCGTCACAAAAAAATCGCCCGTTTCCGTTACCGAAATCGCAGCCGTAGTTGCACCCGTAGACCAGGTATACGCAACGGCTTCACTGGAAATCAGCTCGACGCTGCCACCCTGACAGAAAAGGGTATCGCCCGCAGCGCTGATGGATGGCGTTTCAACCGGATCAACCATCACCACAATGGGCAAGGAGGTCGAGAAACAGCCGTTATCATCGTTCACAACAACGCTATAAGTCCCGGAGGTCGTTACCGCTATATTGTTGGCGGTACTGCCGTCCGACCAGGTGTATGTAGAAAACCCTTCCGGCGCGGAGAGCGTAACGCTTTCGCCGCTGCAAAAAGTGAGCGGCCCGTTGGCTGCGAGTGCGACATCAGGCGAAATGCAGGTGCCCTCAATGAGGGTAATAAATTGATCGCCGGCTAAATTGGTATAGGTATCTACTTGACCGGAAGGCCATTTCACAACAATGGACGCTACGGTTGTAGCACTGCCCAGCCCGAAGTGTTGTGAAAACGAGTTCATGATGCCGTAGCTTTCGCCCGAACGCACTTCGCGCACCTGCTGCCCCCATGAGCCATAGATGGTGATGCGGGCGCCAATCCCGTTGCGGTTGCTCGCATTGCCGATCAATGATACCGACAAAAAGTGGTTGTCCGTTGCGGTTGTATTTAACCAGACGGCATCGGGCGTACTGCTGGGCGTGGTATAGATCTCGGCATACCCGGCATAAATATCGAGGCGGCCATCGTGGTTTAAATCACCGATTGCAAAAGATTCGATTTCATCGCTATTAAAAAGACCCTGTACTTTCGAAAACGTCAGGTTGCCGTTGTTTTTGAAGATATGATCCTGGCTTCCGGAAACGATGATGTCTACCCAGCCATCGTTGTCAAAATCGCGGAAAATACCCTGGATGGGCAATCCCGTCACATTCAGTCCACTGTTTGCAGCGATGTCCGTAAAAACGCCGGTTCCATCGTTGAGCATCAGCATGCTGGGCACGTCGTGGTTGGTGATGAAGCAATCCATATCGCCGTCGTTGTCAATGTCTCCGAAATCGGCCGTCCAGGATTGTGCGCCGATTTTCAGGTTGGCCGCTCCGGCTGCTTCCGTGAAATTGCCAGCACCGTCGTTGACGTAAAGCGCGTTGATGCGGCGCGGATCTGCCGGGTCGTTCACCCCCTGGCGGCATTTGGCGATGTAGAGGTCGAGGTCGCCGTCGTTGTCAAAATCAGACCAAACGCTGCCATAATTGCCTGAATTATCAGAAGCTGGAACGGTAGCAAGGTCAATCCAGGTGTTGGCTTCTAAAAGGACGCCCGCACCATTGTTACCCCAAACCCGCCCGGCAGCGTCGTCGTGACAGGCGAACACATCCAACCAGCCGTCGTTGTTGATGTCGGCAAAGTTGGATCCCTGGATAAAGATGTTTGAACCGGGGAGCATGCCCATAGTGTAGTTGCTGCCCGCGGCGTCGGCCTGAAACAGCTTAACCCCGTCGTAGCGCCCGCCGGTGAGCACATCGTTGAAGCCGTTGTTGTCTACGTCGGCCACACACATACTCCACTGGCTCTGGCCTGACACGCTGCCGAGGATAGACGTTGTGAAGCCGGAACCACCGGGCTTTTGGTATTGAATGGTCAGAATTCGACCTTGGTTCAAATGTACGATGTCGTCAAAACCATCTGCGTTCATATCCGCCACCGCAATGGCCACCCCGCTGAAAGAATTGGCGAGTCCAATGGCTTCATTGGCTTTAGTAAAACTGACCTGTGCAGGGAGCAAACCCACACTGCAAAATAGGGCAGCTAATAAAAAAGTACTTGTTTTTTTCATGTGTTTATGATGTTTGGTATCCAGATAAATTCGGTCTTACAATTCCACCTTAAAAAGGTGCGCCGGCCATTTGTAGGGGTTTATTTCCACAAAGTTCCAGTCGTTGAACCAGTGGTAACTCTCCCCGGAAAGCAGGTCGGTTACTTTCAGGTTGACCCTTCCCGTAATTTTCAGCAGGGCTTTGGGCACTTCCACAAAACCCGATTGCGCATATTGCGTATCAAAATTGACGACGCACCAGATGATGTTGCTCAGGTCGTCCGTCGTTTTCACGTAGCTTATCAGGTGATCGCTGTCGGTACGGGTAAACTGAATGTTCCAGGTGGTTTGCAAGGCAGGATTTTCGCGCCGGATTTTATTGATTTTGGTCATGATTTCGGTGAGCCGGTTGCGCTCCGCCCAATTGTAGTGGCGAATTTCATATTTTTCCGAGTTGTGGTATTCTTCTTTGCCGCCGGTGTGGCCTGAATTTTCCAGGAATTCGTAGGAAGGCCCGTACAAGCCATAGTTGGAAGATAAAGTAGACGCCATGAGCAGCCTTTTGACAAACGCGTTCACATTGGCACCCATGAGTTCATACGGCAAAATATCGGGCGTATTGGGCCAGAAGTTCGGCCTGAAATATTCGCGCAATTCGGTTTGGGTCAGCTCGGTCATGTATTCCTCCACTTCTTTTTTGGTCGTGCGCCAGGTGAAGTAGGAGTAGGATTGCGTGAAGCCACTTTTGGCCAATTCGGCCATCACTTTTGGTCGCGTGAAGGATTCCGACAAAAAGAGCACTTCGGGGTGTTCGCGTTGCACTTCACCAATCACCCATTGCCAGAAACGGAATGGTTTGGTATGCGGATTATCTACCCGAAAGATCTTTACGCCTTGTTCCACCCAATACAAAATAATGCTTTTGAGTTCGTTCCACAGATTTTCCCAGTCTTCCGTTTCAAAATTGATTGGAACGATGTCCTGGTATTTTTTCGGCGGATTTTCGGCGTACATGATGGTGCCGTCGGGGCGCCAGAGGAACCATTCGGGGTGTTCCTTGATATACGGATGGTCGGGCGCGCATTGAAATGCCAGGTCAAATGCAATCTCGATGCCCATTTTTTCAGCCTCGCGGATGAGTTTTTTATAATCTTCCAGCGTACCGAGTTCGGGTGCGATGGCTTTATGGCCGCCTTCTTCGCTGCCAATGGCCCAAGGCGAACCCGGATCGGTGGATTCTGCGGTCACCGCATTGTTTTTTCCTTTGCGGTTCAGTTTCCCAACCGGGTGGATCGGCGGCAAATACAATATATCGAATCCCAGCTCCTGGATGCGGGGCAACAGCCGGGCAGCATCTTTAAACGTGCCGTGTTTGCCGGGGAGCAGCGCCGTAGACCGGGGGAAAAACTCGTACCAGGCACTGAAGAGTTCTTTGCTGCGGCCTACGCGCACGCGGAGGTTGTTGTCGTAAATGGTTTGGAATTGTTTGTGCGGGAATTCAGCCACAGTGGTCGCAAAATCTTCGGCCATCACAGCCTCAACAGCCGCTTCGTGTTTCCCTTCAAGGGTTTTAGCCAGCTTGCTTGCTTTGTCTGTTTTGGAAACCGCAGCTTTTCGGAGCAGGTCGGCTCCGATTTTGAGTTCTACCGCCATATCCTGACCGTCTTCCTGTTTTTTCAGAAATCCTTTGTACCAGGTATTGAGGTGGTCTACCCAGGCTTCTACCCTGTATTCGTAGAACCCCTCTTTAGCTACCGTGAAGGCGGCAGTCCATACATCGTTGAGCCCCTCAACCATGGGGGCTTCCGACCAGTTTTTGTCATTTTCGTGCTTGAAGTGCAGCGCAGCCCGCAACACGTCATGCCCGTCAGAAAAAATGTCGGCGCTCACATCCACGCGCTCGCCTGGTATCCTTTTGATATAAAAAAGCCCGTTGTCAATTTCAGGTTTTACATTTTCAATAATGACCCGATTCCTCATGATGTATTGGATGTTAGTGTGTATGTATGACAAGTAAAAGTTGCCGTACGTGCTCCGCATGCATTCAATGTCTGGAGACGCCTGAAAAGATGGGCAATATTAGAGAAAAAAAGGGATTCTATCAGAGCCGGAAATAAAAAAAAGGGAAACCCGAAGACGGATTTCCCTTTTATATAGTAGCGGGGGCAGGACTCGAACCTACGACCTTTGGGTTATGAGCCCAACGAGCTACCAACTGCTCCACCCCGCGATTTCAAATAGGATTGCAAAGATAGCTGTACTTTCTTAATCTGCAAGCGCTTTAGGAAAATAATTTACCAATCGCACGGCAACAAGCCTGCTTTCCATCCCGTCAAAAATATTTTCTACAAAAAAAACATCCCATGCATAGGGGGATGGGCAATGATTAGTGTCTGATAGATTGTAACCCCGAAACAAAAGAAGGTGAAGCGCGATTGGCGCAAAATCGGTAAGTAGCTATTATTCATTCCAAAAAGGTAGCATTATGAATCTTGAAGTACAAAATGCCTTTCTTTCTTATTTCCCCTTGTTTAATGCACTCTCTCCGGCAGAGCGGGAGCAATTGACAAGTATGATAGAGTACAAAATCGTCCCCAAATACGGTGTACTGTATACGCCGGGCGACGCTTCTGATACGCTCTATTTCTTATCAAGAGGGGTAGTAAAAATAGCTACCCATTCTATAGATGGCAAAGAAGTCATCAAAGCGCTGATCCATCCAACGGCTGTTTTTGGCGAATTGGGCATGGTTGGCGAATTGCAGCGCCAGGATTTTGCACAGGCGCTTCGCGAAGACGTACACCTTTACCTGATCAAAGTGGAAGATTTTAAGCAACTCATGCGCAAAAATTTTGAGTTGTGCAGCGCTTTCATGGGACTAATTGGCAGCCGCCTCATCCGCGCAGAAGATAAATTGGAGTCGCTGATTTTTAAAGATGCCCGCACCCGCATCATTGATTTCATCAAAGAATCGGTGAACGACCGGGGTCGAAAAGTTGGCTACGAAATGCTGCTCAAGCATTCGCTGACCCATCAGGATATTGCCAATATTACCTGCACCTCCCGCCAAACAGTGACGCTGGTGCTGAATGAGTTAAGAAAATCTGACCTGATTTATTTCAACCGGGGTAAAATTCTGGTTCGCGATATGTCGCGTCTGAACTAAAATAAAGAATTAGGATTTAAGTGATTTTGATGAAAATATAACCCCATTTCAAACCCCGTCCGGACTGCCTTCATGCGGGCGGAGTGCATTACCCAAACAAGTATCAACACAAACCTGGGCTGTCCTTTTGGGCAGCCCTTTTTTTTTGGAGTACTTTTGTCCTAAACTGAAGTCCTGACATGAACCAGCGCCAACTTTTTCTGCAACACCTCGCACAAACGAGCCCCTTTCCGCTTGCGCTTGAAATTGACTACGCGGAAGGGCTTTACCTATATGACACGTCCGGAAAAACCTACATGGATTTGATTGCCGGAATTGGGGTCAGCGTTTTGGGACACCGCCCTCCACAAGTGGCTGCGGCCATCAAGGCCCAACTCGACCGCTATTGGCATACCATGGTATACGGCGAATACGTGCTGGCGCCGCAGGTTCAGTTGGCGGCTCGCCTTGCCAGCTATTTGCCGCCCGAATTAAGCAGCGTATATTTCGTTAATTCGGGCAGCGAAGCCACAGAAGGCGCCATGAAATTGGCCAAGCGATACACCGGTCGCGCAGAAATTATCGCTTGCCGTTATGCCTATCACGGCAGTACGCAAGGTTCGGCCAGCCTCATGTGGCCGAAAGATTTCACAGCGCCCTACCATCCCTTGTTGCCCGGCATCGCCCACATTGACTTCAACGAAGAGGCGCATTTGTCCCAAATTACAGAAAAAACAGCTTGCGTGGTTATCGAAACCGTGCAGGCGGAGTGGGGGGTACGCAAACCTGCTCCCAACTACCTGCGCCTGCTGAGGGACCGCTGCACAGAAACCGGCACGTTGCTAGTTTTGGATGAAATTCAGGCAGGCTATGGGCGAACGGGCACGCTTTTCGCATTCGAGCAATACGGGATCGTGCCGGATGTTCTTTTGCTGGGCAAAGGCATGGGCGGCGGGATGCCGATCGCCGCTTTTGTTGCCGGGCAAAACCTCATGAATGCCCTGTCGGACAACCCGATGCTCGGTCACATCACCACCTTTGGCGGCCACCCTGTTTCTTGTGCAGCAGCTTTAGCGACCCTGGAAGCCCTGGTTGGCGGAGAGTGGCTTGCCCAGGTAGGGTTCAAATCGGCACTTTTTGTCCAACTGCTCCAGCACCCGGCCATCGTGGAAGTCCGGAGCGCCGGACTCCTGATCGCAGTAGAACTCGGCGATTTTGCTGCTGTGCAGGCCGTGATCCAAATTTGCCTGGAAAAGGGCCTGATTATTGACTGGTTTTTGTTCAACAACCGCTCCCTCCGAATCGCCCCGCCTCTGATTATTTCAGAAACACAAATCCGCGAGGCTTGCGCTATTTTAATACAGGCCCTGGATCGCCTATAAAGCTATTTAGCTGTCTTTTTAGTCGAGCGGCTGTCCATTTATTCCCGTGTCTGTTCTTTAGAGTTCGATAGCAAGGCATGGTTGCCCTAAAAATCGGTCATTTACGCGAGTAACCTCCCGCTTTTTAGGGCGAACATAACGCAGCTATCGGATTCTAAAGACAGACACTATTTAGTGAATGTAGTCAGTCCTAGCGCCTTACGCATAGGCTGGTCGGACAAGGCATTATGGCTCCAATAAGCGTCAAGTATCGTGTTCGTGCGGCGCGCCAACGTGCTTCTCATTTGTTTGTCAAACATGGAAGGATAAGTATCTTTCCAGCCTGCGATAAGGTAAGGCGCTTCTTTTTCAAACACAATCTCTAAGGTACGATCCAATGCAGGGTAAACGACGCTACAAACCTGTAGAGCATTCCCGGAAAACTCCTTGCCGCTGTATGGTGCCACGCTGATTTCCGCATCCATCGGCTGAAATTCTTTGTGCATCAGGCGGGCAACCATCGTACCGGGGAGCAGTTTGATTTTTCCGGTGGGCAAGCTGGCAGGATTCATACGGATGCGGTTAAACAGCTCGTCTTCCAGCAAGGTATGCGCTACCACATTGTCCTGATCGCTTTCCTGTTCAAAATAGGAGCGCAGGGATACGGCATAACCTTTGTCGCGGTCGTTGATTTGCATAAACGTGTGCCCGCACCATTCCTGGGAAGTAGCCGTCACTTTCATCGTCCGCGGGAATTTCTGGGTGTTAATCGGCGTAAACACGGAGGTCATCATGGAATAGTCGTAGATGCCGGTTGGGAATTTGCACACGATATTATTTTTCAGGATAGGGATAGAATTTTTGTTTTGGTATTGGTCGTTTTTCACTTGCTTGTCGGTAAGAAAATCCTCCGTCACAAAAATCATCACCGCTTCTCCTTCGTGGATGTCTTTGTAACGATTTTGTTGCAAAGCGTAGTGCGAAATTTCCGCTTTTCCCTGATACCAGTATTTATCCAGACTCGTCACGCCGCCACCGGCTGCCGAATAGGAGGTCAGTTGGGCGGGAGCATCGGTTGCCGGGGCAACGCTTGTTTCGGTGGTCGCCTGCTGGTTTTGGCAGGAAGCTGCCATGAAGGCAAGCGCGAAAAAAAGGAACAGAGCCTGTTTCATATTGAATTATTTTATTTAAGAACGCTGAAATAGATCGCTTCGCGATTTTCCTAAGGGGCGCTGAATTAATAAGTGTTGCTTTCTCCGGCGGTTCCCCAACGAAGGGTAGGAGCAAAAGGCCTCTTGGAAAAGTGGACAGTTATTATTTCAGCGACACTAAGTGCAAAAATACGCTGGTAAATTTAACTTTTAAACCAACTTTATGAACATTTGTTCATATATTGCGCCACAAAAAAAATCTTAGATGGGATTGTTCTCAAAAGGCAGCAAAGCGTACAGCATATTTGGATTTAAATGCCCGACCTGCCATTCGTCCGACCTGTTCTACACCGGCTCTTTTTCCTTCAAGCGATCCTTCGACATGAAAACCCGATGCGACCATTGCGGACAGAATTTTATGCCCGAACCTGGTTTCTACTACGGCGCTATGTTTATCTCCTACATCTTCATGGGTTGGTTCAGTCTTGCATTCATCGCCATTTTTCATTGGATCCTGGATTGGGGTATGATGACTGCTTTTGCTATGCTGATCGCTTTTTGCGCCGTTTTTTTCGTATACATTTTCCGATTAGCCCGCGCGATCTGGCTGAACATCAACTTCCACTATAATGCCTCCAAGGCGAGCAAAGACAAATAATTGTTCATACAATTGTTTTGCATATCAAAAAAAGTCCTATATTTACATTTGCGGTTCGAGTCTTTCCCGGCAGAAATACTTAGCTGCCCATGCCGATTATTAGCTCACACGCTTTCTGTCTGGTCTGTTAGCATGAATTCCCTCTTATTCAGGAGCAGGCTTTACACACAATGAAATAAAGACAAGTTTGCTTCGCAGTAAGAATGCTTCCGTCTCCCCCCTTTCAGGGAGATAAGGAAGGCTTTGCGAATTTTAACCATTTAGGAAATGAAACATTATGTACTGTCTACCCTCAGTGTGTTGATATGCACCCTGACAGCCCTAACTCAGCCTGATTACGCCGCACATTTGAAATCAGGCACGATTTTGCCGGAAGCATTTATACCGGCACGCGATTTTGGAGAACAAGCCCATGCACAAGCCCGATCGGGCGATTATACGGTGTTGTTGCTCCAATTTGAAATACTGCCTTCAAGTTACGAACAACAAGCGCTCATCTTGTCGGCAGGCGTCCTGCTTGACGCCTATATTCCGGAAAACACTTATTTAGCGCGGGTTCCTCAGGGCATTGATCTTGAACAACTCAACGTGCAGTCATTCGTGCCTTATCTGCCGGAATACAAACTTTCCGCTGCTTTGACCTACGCTCCAGCCACCGAGGCAGAAAACGGCGTGCTCACCCTCCGGGTTTATCCTTACCCTTTAGAAAGCGTACAAACGCTCTATGAATCCCTGCTGGATGAAGGATACCAGGAGGTACAATTGGCTGGTTCTGCTGTCCAGGTATCGGTTACCTTGCTCGAAATTTCAGCCCTTGCGGCACACCCCTTCATTATGTACGTGGAGTCTGCGCCGACAACGCCGGTACCGGAAAGCGTGCCCGGCAGGTCGCATCACCGGGGCAATCTCCTCAGCATTGCGCCCGGCCTGGGGTTTGATGGATCCGGGGTAGGCATTGCCATTGCCGACGACGGCTCTGTAAGCCACGAAGATTTTCGAGGCAGAAATACACAATACACCAACACCAACAATGGCAATCACGGAGATATGGTTGCTGGCATTGCCTGTGGCGCAGGCAATATTGACCCGCAAGCCATGGGCGCAGCGCCTGGTGCGATGCTGCATTTGTATGCTATTGATGGTTATCCGCATGTAGAACAGGCACCACAGCACTACACCAATCATGGAACGGTGGTGACCATCACATCTTACAGCGAAAGCCCGGCAGGGGAATATTCTTACAGCGCTTACAGCTTAGACGGTCAAGCCATCGAACACCCCCAACTGATCCATGTTTTTTCAGCAGGCAATAACGCAGCAGATCCAGCGCACCCTCTTTACGGCAACATCACCGAACCTGATGGTGCCCGCCATGGCAACATCACCGGCGGACGCAAAGCCAGCAAAAGTGCCATTGCAGTTGGCAACGTGTATGAAAATGACGATATCCGCTTCTCCAGCAGCCGGGGGCCAGCCGGCGACGGACGCATCAAACCGGATATTTGCGCATTCGGTCAAGGGCAACTTTCTACCAATACCAACCATACCTATCAGTTTGGCGGGGGCACTTCGGCAGCAGCGCCCGGTGTAGGCGGAGGGTTGGCAACCCTTGTTCAACTCTACCGCTCGCTGCACAACGGCAACACGCCCGATGGGGGGTTGCTCAAAGCAGCCCTGCTCAATTCCGCTGAAGACCTTGGCCGTACCGGTCCAGATTATACCTACGGCTGGGGCCGAATGCACTTGGGAAGGGCTGCGGCGATCCTCCAGAATTTCCGGCATTTCGGAGGCACGGTTGGGCATGGTGGCCAGCAAAATCATACCATCACCATCCCTCCAAACACCAAACAGGTTCGGGTGATGACCTACTGGACAGACGTTCCGGGCGCTCCCATGGCCGGGAAAGCATTGGTCAATGACCTCGATACCCGCTTCATCACTCCAGGCAATCAGACTTTTATGCCTTGGGCACTGAGCGCTTTCCCCCATGCAGATAGCCTGCTGAAGCCAGCCTGGCGCGGAACAGACCGCCTGAACAATATGGAACAGGTGGTGCTGGACAACCCGGTTGCCGGAAATTATACCCTGCGGGTGAACGGTCACTTAGTCCCGCAAGGGCCGCAGCAATACCATGTTGTTTATTGTTTCATCACCAAAGAGGTAGAACTCACCTACCCTGTTGGCGGCGAAGGATTCGTACCCGGGGAGACCCAGATAATTCGTTGGGATGCAACCAGTGCAGGACAAACGGGTTCTTTTTCCTTTTCCTATTCTTCGGATAACATGGCGACCTGGACGCCGGTTACAACGACAATTCCGACCCATGTCCGCCAATATGCCTGGGTCGTTCCGAATGTAGTCAGCGGAAAAGTTTTCGTTCGGATTACCCGTGGAAACCAATCGTCGGTATCTCCGGTGCCTTTTACCATTATCGGACAACCCGATTTTCAAATTCAATACCACGGGACCAATTCAGCGACTGTCAGTTGGTCTCCTGTGCCTGGTGCCACATCTTATGTGATCCATAGTTTAGGCAATAAGTATATGGTTCCCGTCGGCTCCAGTAACAGCACAAGTTATAATGTCCCGATTGGCCCCTGGGAAAGCAACTGGTACAGCGTTTCTGCCAACAACAACCAGGGTGCCGTGGGGCGGAGGGCTTACGCCAAAAAATACCTGCATACCCCCTGCGATGTGTGGGTGACACTCAGCCTTCAGTTTGACCTTTACCCGGGTGAAACGCGTTGGGAAATCGTAAATAACAGCGGAATGGTGATCGCTTCGGGGGGGCTGTATATCGGGCAAACTCCGAATAGTACGCTCAATCTTCAGCAATGCCTGCCCAGCGGTTGTTACGAACTGGTGGTTTTCGACAGTTACGGCGATGGTATGTGCTGTAACCGTGGCAATGGGTTTTATCAGCTCACCAGCGCTTCCGGTGAAATTTTGGCCTCCGGTGCGCAGTTTAATTCCGCACAGGTCGCTCCTTTTTGCGTCAGCGCTACCACCATTCCGCTAAGTGTGCAATTGATCGGGTTACAATCCGTTCGGTGCAAAAGTGGTCAGAACGGCTGGATCAGTGTGCAGGCATCCGGAGGTACCGGAAATTACAGTTACACCTGGAATACAGGAACTGCCGGTTCTACGTTATCCAACATCCCCGCCGGTACTTACACCGTTGTCGTATCGGATGGCATCACCCAGGCTCAGTTATCGGTCATGATCACGGAACCATTAGTCCCTTTTGTGGTAACGCTTTCCGGCACACCGACCGCCTGCAACAGCGACACGCCAACCGGCGCTATAACAACAAGTGTCAGTGGTGGGGCTGCACCTTATTCTTATCAATGGAACACGGGCGCAACAACTAACGCATTAACAGGGCTTCCGCCTGGTGTATACTCGGTTACGGTGACCGACACCAACGGCTGCGTGGGTTTTGCTTCTGCTTCCATACAACAATCAGCACCGCTGTTACTGAACCTCACCACAACGCATACCAACTGTTTCGGCGGGCAAGCTGGAGCAATAGCCAGCACGATTAGCGGCGGTGTTGCACCTTATACCTACCTGTGGAGCAACAATGCGACCAGTGCCAACATCACCGACCTTGACCCCGGCACTTACAGCCTGACGGCAACAGATGCAAACGGCTGTATTGCCCCCGCCAGTGCAACCGTTCAACAGGGCAACGCACTTGAATTGGAATTATTCCCTGAAGGAGTCAGTTGCCATGGCGAAAACGATGGGGCTGTTTTTACAATGGTTTCAGGCGGTATGCTTCCGTATAGTTATGCCTGGAGCAACGGCAATACAAACGGCTGGATAGACGACCTTGTTGCAGGCGCTTACAGCCTGACAGTCACTGATGCAAATGGATGTTTCGTTTCTCAAAACACAGGCGTGGGGCAACCCCAACCCGTTTCGCCCACCACCATTGCCACCCCGGCCACCAATGGTTCCAATGGCAATATATACCTTGAAATAATTGGTGGAACAGCTCCGTATGCTTATCTGTGGTCGAATGGAGCCACTACTCAGCACCTTACCGGTTTGTCTGCGGGCACTTATACCGTAATTGTAACTGATACACAAGGCTGTTCCGGTTTCGCATCTGCTACCGTCGTACCCGGGCAGGCGCCAGGACTTCTTTATTGTATAGCCAGGGGAAGCAACACCAACTTTGAGTGGATACAAAGCGTTCAGATCGGCAACTACCTAAATAACAGCGGTAACAATGGCGGTTATGGAAATTTTTCAACTGCTGCGCCCATCCCATTGTCAACAGGAGCAACGTATTCCCTTTCTTTAACGCCTGCTTACCCAAACACCCCGTTTAATGAAAGCTGGCGCATTTGGCTGGATTTGAATCAGGATGGCGATTTTCTGGATGCCGGCGAACTACTGTTTCAACCCGGGCTGACCAATCAGCCCATCTCTGCCAGTTTGTTGATCCCGGCCAATGCAGCGCCGGGACTTACCCGAATGCGCATTGCCATGAAATACGGCTCACCTGCATCTCCCTGTGGGGTTTTTGCCTACGGCGAAGTAGAGGATTACGCTGTTTTCATTAGCATGGGCGGCGGCAATCGGGTAAGTGCCTCTGGAAACGAAAATGCGGCACAGCAGCCACCGCAGCAGCCTTTGCAGGTAGTTGATCCAAGTCAGGGGAGTCTGCCACTGGAAGTAGCCAACTCCGATTTCAGCATCTTCCCCAACCCGGCCAGCAACTTTGTCATTTGCCGGTACGCTGGTGCCCTGGAAGGCAGTGGTAAACTTTCGGTTTATGACCATGTGGGCCGCTTGGTGAAAACACAGATTGTCAATTTGAACGATGACGAACACGCCTGGGAATTACCGCTCAAAGGGTTGGCCAATGGCTGCTACCGCATCCAGTTGGCTCATGCAACGCAAACCATATCGAAGTCATTGGTCGTAGTTGGGCATTAAATTGCAAATGCCTGGCCTGCCATGATTCGATGGACGATAAATTTTTCCGTACAAATTAATTCCAGTAAATTGCGCTCCAGACTGGTCGGGGAACATGAACCCGGCCAGCTTCTGGAACGTCCATGAACATTTGAAACTTAAACCCGAAAGCTTTGTCCAACCATACCTACGTCATCATCATGGCCGGAGGCGTCGGCAGTCGGTTCTGGCCAGCCAGCCGGACTGTGCGTCCCAAGCAATTTCTGGATATTCTTGGAACCGGCCATTCCCTCCTGCGCCTCACTTTTGAGCGCTTCCTGAATTTGTGCCCGGCAGAACGCGTTTTTGTGGTGACCAATGCGCTGTATAAAGATTTAGTAAAAGAACAATTGCCGGAACTTTCGGACAATCAGATACTTTGCGAACCCTCCCGCAACAATACCGCACCCTGTGTGGCTTATGCTGCCCTGAAAATCCATGGACTGGATGCCCATGCCAACCTGGTCATCGCGCCGTCCGACCATGTTATTCTTCAGGAAGCCGCATTCGTCCAAACCTTGTCAAAAGCGCTGGCTTTTTCCGCTTCGGAAGACGCACTCCTGACGCTTGGGATTAAACCTTCGCGCCCTGACACCGGCTATGGTTATATACACTACGACCGGGAATCGCAAAATGGCGTACATCGCGTTTTTCGTTTTACAGAAAAGCCGCCTTTGGAACAAGCGCACGCATTCATATCCAGCGGGGACTACCTTTGGAATGCGGGTATTTTTGTCTGGCGCGCCACCACCATCCTGGCTGCTTTTCAAAAGCATGCCGTCGGGATTTACGACATCCTTTCAGAAGACATTAATAGCTACAATACCTCCACAGAGCAAGCATTTATTAACCGGCGTTACCCCGCCACTCCCGATATTTCCATTGATTATGCGATCATGGAAAAAGCGGATAATGTATTTACCATTCCTTCCGATTTTGGATGGTCTGATCTGGGCACGTGGGCTTCCCTACACGGCGAACTGGCCAAAGATGATGACGGGAACGCCATCGTTGGCGGACGTGCCATGGCCTACGACACGCATAATTGTTTAGTCCATTTGCCGGAAGGCAAATTAGCGGTCTTGCGCGGACTCGAAGATTTCATCATTGTAGATGAAGGCGATGTATTACTGATTTATCCAAAATCGAAGGAACAGGACATCAAGAAAGTGACCCAGACGCTCCAACAACAGGGCGAGTCAGACTTTCTTTAAGCAGATGTGGCAACGCATCGAAAACTTTTTTCCCTCTTTTGAAAAAAAAACGCTGATTTGCCGGATCCCGGCAATATCGCGTTGCGTATGTATCTATCCTGTATACCTAATGGAGTGAGGATTCGTTTGAAGAAAAAAATATTGCAGATCACAGCTATCATTTGAAACGACCACCTTGGTTTTACGTCACATAAGGCAAGATTTGCAAATACTATGAGAAAATAATTAACCCAAAACTGCATTAAGTGCAAAAAAACGAACAAACCATTGTCATCACAGGCAACTACGCCAGGTGGGTGTACCAGTTCCGGCAGGGGCTGTTAAAAAAATTCATGGATATGGGGTTTCATGTAGTCGTGGCCGCTGCACCCGATCCTTTTGTCAAAAAACTAACCCGGATGGGCATCCATTTTGAGCCTATACGGGTTAATTTTTACGGCAATAACCCATTTGCCGACCTCTGGCTGCTTTGGCAGCTAATAGCCATCTACCGGCGACACCGCCCCGACGTGGTGATCCATTACACCATTAAGCCCAATATTTTTGGAGGGCTGGCGGCTCGTTGGTGCGGCGTATTGTCCTACGCGGTTGTTACGGGGCTGGGGCATGTGATGAACAAACGCAACCGGCTTGCTTCCTGGGCAGGACTGGGGCTTTACCGGTTTACGCTCCGGCTGCATCAAAAAGTATTTGTCCTCAATCGCCAGGATCGGGATGACCTGACGCAGATGAACATCGTCACCTCAGAAAAAATCGTTCTCCTGCCGGGCGAAGGAGTGGATACCCATTTTTATGCGCCGCTTTCCGACAAAAAACTCCGGGCTTACCCTTCTTTCCTGTTTTCCGGCAGGTTGATTGCCGATAAAGGCATTTTTGAATTTGTGGAAGCAGCCCGATTGATCCGCAGCCGGTACCCCGCAGCCCGGTTCCGGATTCTAGGTATGATTGACCCGCAGGGCATTCACTCCATCCCGATTGCTACACTACAGGAATGGGTGCGCGAGGGTGTGGTGGAATACCTTGGCGAAACGCTGGATGTGCGTCCGTACTTAGCCAAAGCCGATTGTCTGGTTTTGCCTTCCTATTACCGGGAAGGCCTCTCCAGGATGCTGATGGAAGCCGCCAGTATGGAAACGCCCATCATCACGACAGACCAGCCGGGTTGCCGCGAAGTGGTGGACGAGGGAAGAACCGGGTTTCTTTGTAACATCTGCGACGTGAACGACCTGTGCATAAAAATGGAGCAGTTCATAAATTTGGACAAGGTTGACCGGCTGATTATGGGCAAAAACGCCCGTATTAAGATGATCCGGGAATTTGATGAGCGCATTGTCATCAAAAAGTACCTTGGGTTGCTGCAAATACCGCTTGAGTTGCCGCAGGAAGCGCTTGTTTATTAGAACAAGCGCTAAGTCCTCTGAGAGAAAAATTCGTTAGCGTGCAACGCTTAAATTTAAAATATGTCCTTCCGGTATTACAGCCATATTTTTTCATCAAAACCTTTTTTGCTATGAAAGTTTATACCGGACTATTTGCCGTCCTGTTCCTGATATGCACCACTGCCGTTATGGCGCAGGAGCAGGCTTCTTCCAAAGTTGTCGTTATTGCAAAAATTAAAAACGAAGACGGTGTGATGACGACCGTTACCAGAGTAATGGACGGCGAACAAGCCGACGCTTATGTCAAAAGCATGGAATCTGATCTGGATGGGCAGGAGTTTACCATTGACCTCAAAGGTGTTGAGGATGGCCAGTCCATCACTGCCGACAAGATCATCATCATTGACCGCTCTTCAGATGAAAAAGAGTGCAACATCAGGGTGAATAGGGAAACGACCGAGCTATTCAAAATGATTGAGCGCCACACGGGGGAACAAATGGACAATCTGGCCAAAGAAGAGTTTTTTGTTCGCGGCGGCCAGTGGAAACAAAGCACTTGGAGCCCGGCAGCTGGCAATATGACCAAACGCGCCATCCTCGGCGTTTATGCGGAAGGAGAACCCAACGATAAAGGAGTCGTCATAACCGGTTTGACGAGTAAAAGTGGCGCAGCCGCAGCCGGCATCAGCGAAGGTGACATCATCCAAACGGTTGATGGCAAATCCACGGTTGTAATGGGAAGCATTGGCGGCATTCTTAGCACCCGCAAACCCGGTGAACAGGTGGAAGTGACCTACCTGCGCGACGGCCAAAGCCGCAAAGTAATGGTTGTTCTGGGCGAATCAACCGATTGGAATTGGACGAACGGACGCGTTGAGCGCGATCCATGCCAGGTTTTCATTGGCGTATATACCAGCACCAACAGCGATGGCGACGGCGTTGACGTGAATGGCATCATCAGCGGCACGCCTGCCGAAACATCCGGCGTACAAAGAGGCGATGTGATTATTGAGATGGACGGCATATCGGTTAATACCCACAACGAATTGCTGACCGAGCGCAACAAACACAAACCCGGCCAGGAATTCACCCTGACGATCCTGCGCAACGGCGCTGTAATGGATATTGACACCCGCTTCAAAGCTTGCTCAACCGATGTGAAGCAAGCGCCGATTGAAGAAGAAATTCCTCAGGAATTGGTGGTGGAAGAACTGCCAGCGGCCATTGACGCTCCTGTGGTTAACACGGAAATTCCCAAATTGAATCTTGAAGTGTTCCAGGCTTTCCCCAACCCGACAACCGGCGTGATTACCATGCGTTTCCAAGCGGAAGCGATGACAACCGTGATTCAAATCGCCGACGTGACCGGCAAAATCATTTTCCAGGACAACCTGAACAATTTTGACGGCTATTACGACCGCCAGATTGACCTGACTGGTTCGGTTCCCGGCACGATGACACTGACGATCCGCCAGGGCAAGCAGGTTTTTACGCAGGCGCTGGTGTTGATTACGAGAGCATAACCTTACATTAAGATACATGCGCTTCGGCGCGAAGAGGGATTTCCTGTGAGAGGGAGATTCCTCTTTTTTTATCACGCCATCACCTGCTGCTTCGCCAAAAATTCCTTTGCCCACGCCGTTGTAATAGACTTCGGACGCTCAAGCGGCATGCCCATGGCGCGTGACCAGCACAAGGCAGCCAATACGCCCAAGGTGCGGGATACGCCAAACAAAACCGTATAATAATTGAACTCTTTCAAGCCATAGTGGATCAATAGGGCACCGGAGTGCGCATCCACATTGGGCCACGGGTTTTTGACTTTGCCTAAAGATTCGAGAATCCCGGGCACCACATCAAATATTTTCCAGACCACCTGCACAATCGGGCTGTCCGACAAATGCGCTTCCGCAAAACGGCGCTGCGCCATGAACCGCGGATCAGGGCGGCGCAAAACAGCGTGGCCATAACCCGGCACCACTCGACCGGCAGCCAGCGTTTGATTCACGTATTCCGCAATCTGTTCTTTTGAGGGCGTTTGCGTGTCTAAGCTTTCCAGCATTTCCAAAATCCAGCCGATCACTTCCTGGTTGGCGAGGCCGTGCAGCGGACCAGCTAAGGCGTTCATGCCCGCCGCCAGCGAATAATAGGCATCGCTGAGGGTGGAGCCGACCAAATGCGTGGTATGCGCAGAAGCATTCCCCCCTTCGTGGTCGGCGTGGATGGTCATATACAGACGCATCAGTTCTTTGAACTCGGGGCTTTCAAAGCCCAGCATGTGGGCAAAATTGGCCGCCCAGTCCAAAGAAGGATCAGAAGCGATGTGTTGGCCATTGTGAAAAGACCGGCGGTAAATGTAAGCAGCCACCTGCGGCACCCGCGCCGCGAGGTTCATCGTGTCTTCGTAGGTGGCGTCCCAATAGTCGGCTTTGCCAAAACCCTCGTCGTACCGCCGCGCAAAAACGCTTTCGTTTTGCATGGCCGTAATGGCGATGGAGAATTGGGTCATCGGATGGGTATCAAGCGGGAGGCTGTTCAACACGTCGAATACATGCTGAGGTACCGAACTGCGTTTCGCCCATTCTTTCGACAGCCATTGCGCTTCTTCTGCAATAGGTGCTTCACCGACCAGCATGAGCCAAAAAAGGCCCTCCGGAAGGGGTTCGTTGCCACCGGGCGCTTTGGGGAGCAAATCTTCCAACTCGGGAATGGAATAGCCTCTGAAACGGATACCTTCAACGGCGTCTAATTCAGAGGTTTCCCAAACCATCATTTTGATGTTGCGCGCACCGCCGTACACCTGTTCCAAAGCCACTTCGTCCACTTTGGTGTCGCCGTGTTCCTTGAGCATGGCCTTGATCTCGCTGCGGAGCTCCGAGGCCTTTTCACTAAATTTTTGTTTTAACCGGTCCATTCCCTTGCCTTACTTAGTTAGGTTAATTGCTATTCATTAACGAGGTATCACTACTCAAAGTTGCCTTCGCGTTCGAGCAAAGCAAGTTTCATTTCTTCCTGCGTCAGCCCTTTTAGTTTGAGATCTTTAAGAAAATCGGAATCCTTTTTGCGGCGTGCGGCAACCCCGGCGTTGAAAACATCCATTTGTGCCGGATTGAGCATGCGCTTGAGGGATCCTTCCGTACCAATGCGGATGGCTTTGCGTTTTTGAAGGTACAGCAGGTTGTCCGTTTCCTTAAGCGCGGTAATTTCTGCCTCGTTCCGCAGGCGCCGTTCCTGGATTTTGTAAGCCTGAACTGCCTGTTCAGCATCCAAACCATACCGGGTAATCATTTCGTCGGCAGCTTTGCGCGCTGCTTCTTTATCAATTGAAATGGCGGTTTCTTGCGCCAGCAACGGGGTGCCGGCAAGCAACAAAACCATGCTCCAAAAAAATTGCTTCATTGCATTTGTTTTACATGATGTGATAACCCCGCCAAAATACAATTTTTAGCGCTTTTGCCTTGTCGGAAAGCTTAAAAATTCACGCAAACTTGTGATAAAGTCGCCTGCTGGCGGATTCGGATATAAATTTGCCACGGCATGTGGCGTTATACCGCTGAACTCCAGTTCGGCGGATCCAGGTCAATCGCACTGCGAAAATAGCGCCACCTGCGCTTTATACCCGTCGCTGAACGGGAGTTCAGCGGTACATTTCCCAGGATCGTTTCTGCTACTGCTTATAAAATACACATCAGGGGATATTTATCCTACCCAGGAGAGGATCAAGCCGGGTAGTATACTGATAGCAAATAAGATCAGGATGGCCGCCACCAGCACAAAGCGATACGCTAAAGGCAAAGTTAAAGGAGCAGCTTCGACCCCATCGCTAGGTTTGAAATACATTTCGGTGATGACCCGAAAATAATAAACAATGCTGATGGCAGAGTTGACAACCGCCGCAATGACCAACCAGAAATAGTCGGGAAATGCTTGCGCAAAAAGAAAATATTTTCCAAAAAAACCAGCTAACGGCGGAATACCCGCCATCGAAAGCATGGCTAATGTCATCGCGAACGCAGCAAGCGGCTGTCTGCGGCCCAAGCCGCGAAAAGCGTCCATGCCGGTCGTTTCTTCCGGTTTCTCCTGGGCAACCAAAATAAACACAGTAAACGCGCAAACCGTCGCAACCGCATAAGCAAGGGTGTACAACAACAAGGCACCACCGCCATAACGGGTGCAGGCTAAAATTCCAAGCAGCAAATACCCGGCATGTGCGATGCTGGAATAGGCCAGCATGCGTTTAAACCCGGTTTGAAACAGTGCGGTAAGGTTGCCAATACTCATCGTGAGCAGGGCCATGACGGCTAAGGTAGGTGCCCAGACGCCGGAAATTTGGGCAAAACTCAAATCAAACAAGCGAAAAAAAGCGCCGAATCCGGCCATTTTCACAACAGTGGCCATGAACAGAGTGACCAAATTGGGGCTGCCTTCGTAAACATCGGGGCTCCAAAAGTGAAAAGGTGCTGCAGCGACTTTAAAACTCAGCCCAATCAGCACCATGAGAATTCCGACCTTCAGCATGCCCGGTAATTGATTTCCAGATGATGCTATTTTGCTGATTTCCGACAGGCTGAAACTGGCGCTCGCACCGTAGATCAGGGTGATGCCAAACAAAAGGATGCCGGTTGCAAAGGCACCCATGAAAAAATATTTCAAAGCCGCTTCATTGGATGCCGGATAGTTTTTCCGGATACCAGCCAGCACATATAAAGGGATGGACAGGATTTCTATCCCCAAAAAAAGCATGATTAGGTTGTCAAATGAAAACAGGCACAAAGCGCCGCAAAGGCTAAAAGCCAACAGGGCTTTAAAATCGCCAAAGTTTTCGGAATCGCCCTGATAACCCGACCGCCCTAACAAGACGATCAACAAAGTGATCAAAATGGCAACGCTGCCAAACGCAAGGGCGTAGTGGTCGAATGTCAGCATGTTGCCGATGGAAAAAGGTGCCGCCCAAAACCGATCCCAGATTGTTGCAACCAGGGCAAGGCCAAGCCCGGTTGCCGCAATGACTTGTACGACGGAGCGCTTGGAAGCATTCAGTCCGGCAAAAAGGGTAAAAACCCCCGTGAGGGCTAATATGATAAGCGCTTTCATGGCATTATTTCATTTCAAGTAGAAGGCCGGTTGCAGCCTTGGTTAAATCCAGCACTGGCTGGGGGTATACGCCCAGCACGATGACTAAAGCGGCGATCACGCCCAACACAATCAGTTCACTGCCGCGCACATCCCGAAAGCCTTCCGTGAGGGCCTTAGCCGGTCCGAACATGGCAAACTGGTAGATGCGCAACATATAAACGGCACACAAAATGAGCGTAAGTCCGGCCGTAGCCGCCGCCCAGATATGGTATTCATACAATCCTTTCAACAGCAGCAATTCACCGGCAAACCCGTTGGTGAGGGGCACGGCTACGGTTCCCAGCATAATGATCATAAACAGCGCGGCAAATACCGGTGCCTGCTTGGCAATTCCACCCAACTCATTCAACTGCCTGGATTTAGTGCGGTTTTCAATGATGTCGCTGACGAAAAACAGGCCGACAATGTTGATCCCGTGGTTGAGCATCTGCAGGATGGCACCCTGCAAGGCGGTTTCGTTGCCAACAAACACCCCGGCTGCAATCAACCCGACGTGGGCAATGGAGGCATAGGCTATGATGCGTTTGATGTCCTGCAGGCGTATAGCGATCACCGATGCGTAGACAATGCCAACAATAGCTAAGGCAATGAAAGTCGGGTAGAGTTGCGCTGCGCCGTCGGACAAGGGAAGCATCCACCGGATCACGCCGTAAATTCCCATTTTCAGCATGATGCCTGACAACAGCATGGCGCCGCCAGTGGGTGCATTGACGTACGTATCCGGCTGCCAGGTATGGAACGGGAAAACCGGCATTTTAATCGCAAAAGCTAAGAAAAAAGCCAGCGTTACCCAGGTGGAAGCACCCGGAGTAAGATCGGCTTTCATGAGATCCGCCCAGTCAAAGGTTTGCCCTGGGGCGTGTTGTTGCAGGTAAATCAACCCCAGCAGCATAAAAAGGCTGCCGATAAAGGTATAAATGAAAAACTTCAAGGTAATGCGTACCCGGTCTTCGCCACCCCAAACCGCGCAAATAAAGTAGATGGGAAGGAGGGCCAATTCCCAGAACACATAAAACACGATGCCATCCAAGGCTGTAAAAACGCCAACCAACGCCGCCTGCATGAGCAAAACCAGCCCGTAAAAAACGCCCGGGAGCTTTCGGGAATACGTGCTCCCGATGATGAGGGGTGTCAGCAAGTTGGTCAGCAGCAGCATCGCCAGCCCGGTTCCATCAACCCCCAGTTTAAACCGGATGCCGGCCTGTGGGATCCAGGAGAAATCCGCGAGCATCAGATACGGGTTGTTAGGGTTATACCAGAACAGGTAACCTATGGTAAGACCCAGGTTGGCAAGCGCGGCGAGCAGTGAAAGTGGACGAGCCGCTTCCCCCCTAACAAAAGCCAGCATCAGCAAAGCGCCTAACAGTGGTATCAATAATAAACTCACGTCGTTTTTATTTCTGGTTTAAGGCCGGATTACAACAAATCCGTGCCCATAACAAAGTTCAGAATCAGGATCAGGATGATGCCCAAAACCATTCCGAACAGGTAAAATGCAATGTTCCCGTTTTGCAAAAGCCGCGCAAACCGGCTGATGCGCGAAGGCAATGCGCCCACTGTGTTGACAAAACCGTCAATGAGGCGGCGGTCAATGACCCCGTGCAGCCAGGAAGCGCCTTTTTCGAGCGGGCGCACCACGATGGCGTCGTACAATTCATCCACATAAAATTTATTCGCCGCCCAGCGATTCCAGCCTTTTAAGGCGACATCTTCGCGGGGCAAATCGGCTTTTTTTACATAAATCTGGTAGCAAATGCCAATGGCGGCTATGGCCACAAAGGAAGCCATGCCCATCAAACCCCATTCCACAGCGTGCGACAATTGGTGTCCGGCGCTCTGAAACTCCTGTACACCGCCTTCGTACCAATTTGCGAGCCACTGACCGGAATCTCCGGCAAACAATTCGGGAAGGTTGATCAACCCGCCCGCTGCCGATAGAACGGCTAAGGCCATTAACGGCAGGGTCATCATCAGTGGCGATTCGTGCAGGTGCGCGCTTTGCTCGTCAGTGCCCCGAAACTTGCCGTAAAAAGTCAGGAAAAACAGGCGAAGCATGTAAAACGCCGTGATCGCCGAACTAATGAGGGCCAATCCCCAAAGCACTGAGCTATGCAAAAACACCGAGGCTAAAATTTCGTCTTTTGAGAAGAACCCGGAAAGCAGCGGAAATCCAATGATGGCCAAAGTACCCACCACGAACGTCCAAAACGTTTGCGGCAAGCGGCTTTTCAAACCGCCCATGCGCCGGATGTCCTGCTCGCCGCCCATTGCGTGGATCACGCTGCCGGCGCCGAGAAAAAGCAGGGCTTTGAAAAAAGCATGCGTCGTCAGGTGGAACATGGCCGAACCATAAGCGCCAACGCCCAAAGCTAAAAACATCAAGCCCAACTGGCTGACGGTGGAATAAGCCAGCACCTTTTTGATGTCGTTTTGGCGCAAGCCGATGACGGCGGCAAAAAGGGAGGTGGCTAAGCCAGTATAAGTGATGATTTCCATCGTATCCGGTGCCAACTGAAACAGCGCTGCCGAACGGACGATTAGATAAATCCCTGCTGTGACCATAGTGGCGGCGTGGATCAGGGCAGATACCGGGGTCGGGCCGGCCATGGCGTCAGGCAACCAGGTGTAGAGCGGAATTTGAGCGCTTTTGCCCATCGCGCCAACAAAAAGCAACAGGGTGGCAACGGTCAGCGCGCCTTCTGCCAGCCGCATGGTTTCCAACCGACTGAAGATTTCTGAATAGGTCAGGCTGCCAAATAACTGGAACAGCATAAACAAGCCCAGCAACAACCCTAGGTCGCCAATGCGGTTCATGATGAAGGCTTTGCGGGCCGCTTTGCCGTATTCAGGGTTTTGATTCCAGAAACCGATGAGGAAATACGAACACAAACCCACGCCTTCCCAACCAAAAAACAAGATCAGGTAGTTGTCGGCCATGACGAGCAACAACATGAAAAACACGAAAAGATTGAGGTAGGCAAAAAACAGGTGGAAACGCGCGTCGTCGTGCATGTAGCCGATGGAATACAAGTGTATGAGCGCACCGATGCCGGTGATGATGAGCATCATCCAAACCGACAGCCGATCTACCAGCAGGCTGAACGGAATGTGAAAATCTCCAACTGCAAGCCAGTCGAACAGCGTGACTGTCATCGCCGGTTCCTGTCCCAGCCTGCCAAACAGGGTCAAGCTGAGCAAAAAAGGAATGAACACTGCGCCGGTTGCAATGGTGCCGGTCAGCGCTTTTGGAAGGTATTTACCCGCCAGTCCAGAAAAAACAAAGCCCAATAGCGGCAACAACAAAATCCAGGGTATCATCCGACGGTTACCATTTTAATTTGTTCAAAAAGCTGATGTCCACCGACTTCGTATTGCGGTAAATCATCACTAAAAGAGCCAGCCCCACCGACGCTTCTGCCGCCGCGACCACCATGATAAAAAACACCATGATTTGCCCGGATGCATCGGATAAATACGTCGAAAATGCGGCCAATAGCAGGTTTACAGCGTTGAGCATCAATTCTATGCACATAAGCACCACAATTGCATTGCGGCGCAACAACACGCCAGTGACGCCGATGGCAAACAGCGCAGCGCTCAGCCAGACGTACATTTCTATGGGGATGACTTGCGTCACGGTGATCGTATTGTCCATGGTCGTTGAATTCAGAGGTGGTTGATAATTTCCCGTTTGTCGCTTTTGCTGCGCATGCCGATGGTGACGGCGCCAACCATGGCAGCTAAGAAGAGGATGGAAGAAATTTCAAAAGGTGCCACGTATTCGGTGAACAGCAAGCGGCCCAGATTTTTTACCAGGCCAAGCTGCGTATCCTGTGCGCCTGCAAGCGGAATCCGCTCCACGCCGCGCAGGGCAGCCACCAAAGTCAACAGCAGCATCCCGCCGGAAGCAACCGCAATCACCTTGATAAGTGTTGGTTGCAAGGGTTCGCTTTCTCTGTTCAGATTGAGCATCATCAGTACAAAAAGGAACAAAACCATGATGGCACCTGCATAAACAATGACGTGAACAATGGCCAAAAACTGTGCATTCAGCAACACATACTGGCCTGCAATCGCAAAAAAGGTCACGACTAAACACAAGACGCTGTAGACCGGATTCCGGGCAGCGATGACCGCAATGGCTCCTACCACCGAAACAAGTGCTAAAATGTAAAACAGGGTTGCTGTCATGTTTTTGTTTATTCGTTAAGATGGTTCTTTGTTGATTTGATAAGATGGGAAATAGCTTATAACCCTCTCATGATCGGTTGAAAACCCGCTCGCGCTGCGGCTCTGCCCCGCGTGTTATCTTCAAATCAACAAGTTTTCAAATCCTCAATACGTTTTTACCTGCCGCTTGCTCACATCAATCCGCTGATCCAACAGCTCGACCAACTTGTCCTTGCCGTAAATAAAATCCTCGCGTTCTAATTCAGATGGCACAAGGCGGTCGGTCAGGAAAATGGCTTCTTTTGGGCAGGCTTCTTCGCACAAGCCGCAAAAAATGCAGCGCAGCATATTGATCTCATACACGGCTGCATATTTTTCTTCGCGGTAAAGATGCTTTTCATCTTTTTTGCGCTCTTCAGCTTCCATGGTAATCGCTTCCGCCGGGCAGGCAACAGCGCAAAGCCCGCAGGCCGTGCAGCGTTCCGCGCCGTTTTCGTCGCGTTTCAGCACATGCAGGCCGCGGTACACCGGACTGAACGGCCGCTTCACTTCGGGGTAGCGAACAGTGTTACTTTTCCTAAAAAAATGCTTCAGGGTAATCGCCATTCCTCCAAAAATCGCCGGCAGGTAAAGGCGCTCCCAAAAGGTCATTTTTTTATTGACCACCACTTTTGAACGGTTCGTTAAAGAAGCCATTGGTATTTAATTACTTAAAAGAATAAACCCACCAGTTCCCATCATATTCAAGATCGCCAGCGGAATCAGTATTTTCCAGCCTAAATGCATCAGTTGGTCGTACCGGAAGCGGGGCAACGTCCAGCGGATCCACATGAAGATGAAAATGAACAGGAAAATTTTCAGAAACAGAACTAAGATGCCAAGAATGCTGACGACATTTTCAGACAAGCCCAGCGAGTGCATAAACGGAAAATGATAGCCGCCAAAATAAACAGTGGCAATCACCGCCGCCGAAATAAACATGTTGATGTATTCTGCAAACAGGAAAAAACCCAGTTTCATGCTGCTGTATTCGGTGTGATAGCCGCCGATCAACTCCGTTTCACATTCCGGCAAATCGAACGGTGCCCGGTTGCATTCCGCTAAGGCACAGATGAAAAAGATCAGGAAACCAAGCGGTTGGTAAAAGACATTCCAAACGCCGGCTTGCTGTTCCACAATTTCGCGCACGCTGAGCGAGCCGGTAAGCATCACAATGGCAATCAACGACAAACCCATCGCGAGTTCATAGCTAATCATTTGCGAACTTGCCCGGATGGCACCAAACAGGGAATATTTGTTGTTGGAAGACCACCCGCCGATCATAATCCCGTAAACGCCGATGGAAACAAAGCCGACAACATACAAAATGCCAATGTCTACGTCTGCGATCTGAAGGTCAATGGTGCGCCCGAAAAGCTGGAGTTGGTCGCCCCAGGGGATTACAGCTCCGGTCATACATGCCGTAAACATGGCAATGCCCGGCCCCAGAATGAACAACAGCTTAACGGATTCTGCCGGGATAAAATCCTCCTTAAAAAACATTTTCCCGGCATCAGCTAAGGGTTGTAAAATCCCGAACGGCCCCGCCCGATCCGGCCCCAGGCGATCCTGCAGAAAAGCAGCCACCTTGCGTTCAAAATACGTCAGGTAGGTCGCAATCAGCAGGGTAATGCTGAAAATAATGAGGATGAATATGGTTTTCTCTAAGATCATTGTTCGTTAATGCTTCTTTACGAAATTGGCATCTTGTAATGTTGTTTCCGGGGCTCGCATTCCGTGTTGGGCAGGCGCGATGCCCGCCCCTACGGGTAATGATTCTGTGAAATCACCGAGTGCCGGTCTACTGCTCTTGGGCCTTCGATCGTCCAGTCTTCCGGCGCTTTTTTCTCAAAGCGGCAGGTGTTGCATATAAACTCCTCTACTTCACCGTATTGGTCTTTGCGGCCTGTGACGCGGTAAATATCTTCGCCAAATTTCCACACCACTACCTTGCCGCTGCACGTCGGGCAATCGCGGTGCGCATCAAAAGGATTCAGAAACCAAACCCGGCTTTTGAACCGGAAGGTTTTATCTGTCAACGCGCCAACCGGGCAAACGTCAATCACGTTTCCCGAAAAATCGTTCTCAATGCTATTCTGAATATAGGTGCCGATTTCCGACGCATCGCCCCGGTTCAGTACCCCATGAACGCGCTTGTCGGTAAACTGGTCGGCGGTATACACGCATCGGTAGCAAAGGATGCAGCGATCCATATGCAACTGAATATTCGGGCCGATGTCAATTTTATCGTAGGTGCGGCGCTCTTCTTCGTAGCGCGTTTTGGATGTCCCATGCTCGAAAGCTAAGTTTTGCAGGTCACATTCCCCAGCCTGGTCACAGATCGGGCAATCCAGCGGGTGATTGATCAACAAAAACTCGACAACCGCTTTGCGCGCTTCCAATACGGCGGGGTTGGTGATGTTTTCCACCACCATGCCATCCTGAACAGGCGTAGAACAGGAAGCGACCAACTTGGGCATGGGCCGCTGGTCTTTGGCCGACGACTCCGCCACGCGAACCATGCAGGTCCGGCACTTGCCGCCACTTCCCTTCAATTTGGTGTAATAGCACATGGCCGGCGGAACGAGGTCGCCACCAATTTGGCGAGCCGCATTAAGAATGCTGGTACCTTCCGGAACCTCCGTTTCAAAACCGTCTATTTTAACCTTAACCATTTTTTCCATAACCCAATATTAACAACCGTTTATACAGCGACCGCTTCCATCGCCAGACCAAAATTGCGCTGCTGACTTAGGAACGGTTCCAGCACATGCCATTCAAATTCATCCCGGAAATGCCGCACCGCTGAAGCCACCGGCCAAGCCGCCGCATCGCCCAATGGACAAATCGTATTGCCTTCAATTTTTTTAGAAATATCTACCAGCAGATCTATATCATGCATCCTGCCGTGGCCGTGTTCAAGTCGGTGCAGCACTTTTTCCAACCAGCCGGTGCCTTCGCGACAAGGGCTGCACTGGCCGCAGCTTTCGTGGTGGTAGAACCGGGAAAAGTTCCAGGTATTGCGCACAATACACTGGTCTTCGTCGTAAACGATAAAACCACCCGAACCCAACATGGATCCTGATACAAAGCCGCCATCCGCCAGTGATTCGTAGGAGAGCAACCGATCCTCTCCGGCTGCGGTTTTTAAAATCAGATGGGCTGGCAGGATAGGCACCGAAGAACCACCCGGCACGACTGCCTTGAGCTGTTTTCCGTTTTTGATGCCGCCGCAGTATTCATCGGAATAAATGAATTCTTCCACCGGCAGACCCAGCTCGATTTCGTAAACGCCAGGCTTGTTGATGTTGCCACAGGCCGAGATGAGTTTAGTACCTGTGCTGCGCCCCACGCCAATTGCTGCAAAAGCCTCTCCGCCGTCGTTGACAATGGAAACGATCGCGCACAGCGATTCAACGTTATTAACTAAGGTGGGGCAACCCCACAGACCGCTCACTGCCGGGAAAGGCGGCTTCAGGCGCGGATTGCCCCGCTTGCCTTCCAACGACTCGATGAGCGCAGTTTCTTCTCCGCAGATGTAAGCGCCTGCGCCGGGAGTCACGTGCAGGTCGAAAGAAAAATCAGTACCCAGAATGCGCTCGCCCAGCCAACCGTTTGCATAAGCCTCCGCTATGGCTCGTTCCAATATTTTGATGATCCACTTGTATTCGCCGCGGATGTAGATATATGCCGTACGACAGCCCAAAGCGTAAGCCGATGTGATCATGCCTTCGATGAGCAAATGGGGCAGGCGCTCCATCAACAGTCGGTCTTTGAACGTTCCGGGTTCGCTCTCGTCGGCATTGCAGAGCAGATAACGCGGCGTCCCTTCGGGTTTAGCCAAAAAACTCCACTTCATCCCGGTCGGAAAACCGGCACCTCCGCGTCCGCGCAAACCTGATATTTTCACCTCATCCAGCACGTTCTCGGGCGTCAGGGCTTTCAGCGCTTTTTCTACTGCACGATAGCCCCCTTGATTCCGGTAAACGGCGTAAGTTTCTATTCCCGGCACTTCCGCATGTTCTAATAATAATTTGCGCGACATTCACTCCGTGGTTTATTATCCGTTTAATTGTCGTTTTGAGTATTCGGTTATTTGAGTATTCGAGTATTTAAACTGGCGGTTTCCCGGGATACTCAGCCTAATTTCCAGGTTCCTAAAGCCACTTTTCCATCCCGGCAATCTTCAAGGAAACGGTCAATTTTGGCTTCCGTTAGGTGTTCGTGATAAAATTCGCCGACCTGCATCATCGGCGCGTAGCCGCAAGCGCCCATACATTCTACGGTTTTGAGCGTAAACAAGCCGTCGGGCGTCGTTTCGCCGACCCCGATGCCCAGCTTTTGCTTCAGATATTCCAGCAGCCGTTCGGCGCCTTCTATGGCGCATGGGCCGGTGTGGCAAAGTTCCAGCAGGTATTTCCCCAGCGGTTTCAGGTTGTACATGGTGTAAAAAGTGGCTACTTCATACACCTCAATGGGTTGTATGTTCAGGATTTCGGCAACCCGATCCATCACCTCCGTGCTCAGCCAACCCTCGTTTTCTTCCTGCACCAAATGCAGGATGCGCAACAGGGCGCTTTTTTGACGCGCTTCCGGGAAACGGGGCAGCAGGCGCTGGATTTCTGCCATCGTTTCCGGCGAAAAAATTTCCCGCAACCGTTGTTCTTTAATTAACACACCTTCCATGATTACACTTTGTCTATTTCGAGTGTCTTGGCTTTAGGGTTCGAGAGCAAGGCATGTTTGGCTCCAAAAACGGGATTTTACTCGTGTAAATGACCGATTTTGAAGCCAACCATAACGCAGCTATCGGACGCTAAAGTCAGACACCTAACTTATGCGTCTAATTCCCCGGCGATCACATTCATGCTGCTCATGGTCAAAATCGCGTCCGAAAGCAGCGAACCCTTAATCATTTCGGGGTAAGCCTGGTAATAAATAAAACACGGGCGGCGGAAGTGCAGGCGATAAGGTTGCCGGCCACCGTCGCTGATCAGGTAAAAGCCCAGTTCGCCGTTGCCGCCTTCTACACAGTGGTAGACTTCGCCCACGGGAATCGGTACTTCACCCATCACAATTTTAAAATGGTAAATCAGGGCTTCCATCTGGGTATAAACATCTTCTTTGTCCGGCAGGAAATAGCTGGGCACATCCGCGTGGTACAAGCCTTGCGGCAAATTGTCGAGCGCGGATTGGATGATGGCTAAGCTCTGGCGAATTTCTTCCTGCCGCACCATGAACCGATCGTAGGTATCTCCGTTGAGACCCACCGGAATGACGAAGTCGAAATCTTCGTAGGACGAATAGGGCGACATCACGCGAACGTCATAGTCCACCCCGGCTGCACGCAGGTTGGGGCCTGTAAAGCCATAATTGAGCGCCCGTTCTGCCGTGATCGGACCCGCGCCGATGGTGCGATCCATGAAGATGCGATTGCGCTCCAACAGGGTGTTGAATTCTTCGAAGCGGGGTGGAAATTCCTTTAGAAAAGCTTTGAGTTTGGCCATAAAAACCGGGCTGAAATCGCGTTCAAACCCGCCGATCCGGCCAATATTGGTAGTCAATCTGGCACCGCAAACCTCTTCGTACATTTCGTAGATGCGTTCGCGCTCCTGAAACATATACGTAAACCCGGTCAGCGCGCCGGTATCCACCCCGATGACGCTGTTGCAGATCAAGTGGTCGGCAATGCGTGCCAATTCCATGATGATCACCCGCATATAATCCACCCGCTTGGGTACTTCGATGCCGGCTAATTTTTCTACCGTCAGGTGCCATCCGATGTTGTTGATGGGAGAGGAGCAGTAATTGAGCCGGTCTGTGATGGGGGTGATCTGATAAAAAGGCCGTCGTTCAGCTAATTTTTCAAAAGCGCGGTGAATGTAGCCGATGGTCGGTTCAGCCGAAATGATGCGCTCGCTGTCCATTTTGAGCACATTCTGAAAAATGCCGTGCGTAGCCGGGTGGGTTGGCCCCAGGTTGATGGTCGCCAGTTCGCCGTCTATCGAATCAAGTGATTTGAAATAGCTCTCCATAGTTATTGGCGGTCTACGCGTTTGTCAAAGGTTACCCCTTCGTGGCCTTCCCGACCGAAATAGCGGTCGTCTTTATCTTCGCGGGTCATGTCTTCGAGCGGGTATTCTTTGCGCAGCGGGAAATAATCCATTTCATCCACGTTGAGGATGCGACGCAGGTCGGGGTGCCCTTCAAACAGGATTCCAAAAAAATCATACGTTTCGCGTTCCATCCAGTTGGCTGCGGCGTAAATATCCGTAACGGAAGGCACCGCCGGTTCGTCAATGGGGCAAAAAACTTTGATGCGCAGACGCAGGTTATGGATAAAACTATGCAAATGGTACACCACGCTCAGTTCTTTGCCCGCCTGATCTGGAAAATGCACCCCGCAAAGATCTGTCAGGAAGCTCATGCTGATTTTCGGATCTGATTTCAGAAAGTTCAGAACAGGTTTGATTTGCTCGCGGGGAATTTCAATGGTTGGCATGTGTTTGCCATCCGCCAGGGTGAGTATATGAATATGCTCCGGAAATCGCTGGCTAAGCAGGTGGAGCAGGGTTGAATGGTTCATGTCGCAGTTATTGGATGTTGTAAGACGCCATCAATTCCTGATATTGAGGCGAATGACGCCGGCGCAGGGATTCGTGTTTGACTAATTCCTGAATCTTCATAATGCCGTCAATGATCTGCTCCGGTCGAGGCGGGCACCCGGGTACGTAAACATCTACGGGAATGACTTTGTCAATGCCCTGCAAAACGCTGTAAGTATCAAAAATGCCGCCACTGCAAGCGCACGCGCCAACGGAAAGCACCCAGCGGGGCTCTGCCATTTGCTCGTAAACCAGCTTGAGCACCGGCCCCATTTTTTTTGCGACGGTACCCATCACCATAAGCAGGTCGGCCTGTCGGGGTGAAAAGCTCAGGCGCTCCATGCCGAAACGGGCCAGATCGTAATTGCTCCCCATGGTTGCCATGAATTCAATGCCGCAGCATGAGGTTGCAAAAGGCAGCGGCCAGATGGAATTGGCGCGGGCCAGCCCGATTACCTGATCGAGGCTGGTCGCGAAAAACCCTTGTCCTTCTACTCCTGTCGGTGCTTGCGCAAATTTTATGTCTGACATAATCCTAAAGTTGTCTTTGAGAATGACCAGCCTTAGCCTTTTGGTCACTCAATTTTTTATTTATCCCACTCTAAAGCGCCTTTTTTCCATACGTAGAAAAAACCACACATGAAAACAGAAACGAAAACCAGGACGGCCATAAAGCCTTCAAGACCCATTTCCTTGAAATTCACCGCATAGGGATAAAAGAAAACAATCTCGACGTCGAAAAGGACGAACAGGATTGCCGTCATAAAATATTTTACGGATACCGGAATTCGGGCATTGCCCTGTGGCTCAATCCCGCATTCAAAACTTGAGTCTTTGTTTTTTCCTGCCCGACGCGGCCCCAGCAAGTGAGTCAACACCAACACCAGTACCACAAACCCCCCAGCAACTAAGCTTTGCAGTACGATCGGAATATAATTATCAGGTGTATTCATCGCAAACAATGGTTTATTAAAATGTCCGGTTTTGCGGAGCGTGGTAGCGCGCCACATTTCCATCTTACAGAAAAGGTTGTCGAAGATACGCGCACAAAATTTTATACGGCGATAATTTTCATAAAAATATTTTTATTTAGAATGAGTCTAATTAAAATAAAAGCTTTTTATTGGCTTTTTTCCTTATTCAATGAAAACCAGTATTTTAAACTCATCTTAAAAACAAATTCGGATTCTAAAAACACCTAATTTTGTGAAAATTTATGCCACCATTCAAGCATTTTTTGAAATTATATTCCAAAATCGCCTTCCTGTTTCACCAGTTTAAATGCAACAGCCCGTACAGTAAGTTAACTGTACGGGCTGTTGACCTTAAAAATCAAAATTTTCTATTGCATCAGTACAATGCGCTGGATGCTGCTCTGGCCTTCCTGTTCGATGACGACGAAATAAACGCCGCTTTGGAGTGCATTGACGGCTACCCGGATTTGACCGTTGCGAGCATTGTCTGCAATTTCAGAAGCATTCCTGCGCAGAACTACCCGACCCATCGCATCCACCAGACTGATGCTGGCCGGCAGCGAGCCGGATGATTGGGCTGGCTCAAGGAACAAGACTCCTTTCGCCGGATTCGGATATGCGCGCCATTGTACCGGGGCGTTTCCTACCGGGGTTCCGCCCTGATCGGTAATCGAGATCGCATCTATTCCGATATCGCCCAACGGTCCCACGCCTACGCTTCCGGAAAAGCGGATGCGGATGGTTTCACCGACATAAGGGCTGAGCGATACGCTGGTTTGGAACCAGCTTTCGCCCTGTGTGCCACTCAATGACCATGCGCCCAGCCAGTTGTTTCCGCCATCCACACTGATTTGAACGGAAAGCGTTCCTATACTGGCGCCAAACATGTGATAAGCAAACGATAGCTGTGGGTCGGTGGTTTCCGATAAATCAAAACAAGGACTAATGTAGTGTGCAACCTGGCCGTTGCCGATGCCGGCAGCTTGGGTGTAGAGGTAAAAGTTACCTTCAAACGCTGCGTCAGGTCCGGTGCCTCTGGTCGGCGTTTCCCCTGAAAAAACAGTCCAGTCAAAGTTATCACTTGTGCCTTGTTCCCAGCCATTCGCTCCACCTTCAAATCCGTTGAAATGTGGAATTTGAAAGGTGGGATTGCAAACGCCGCCTTCTGAAACGGTTCCCGAGCCGATTTTGGTGCAACCCTGGCTATCGGTCGCCGTGGCGCTGTATGTGCCCGGAGCAAGATTGTTGATGGTCGCTGTAGTAGCGCCGGTGCTCCAAAGGTAAGTATACCCCGGAACCCCGCCAGATGCGCTGACGGTTAGCATTCCATCATTCATTCCGGGACCGGAAGTATTGCCAGCATTAATGAAAACGCTCATCTGGGTATTTTGCGCAACTACTGCAAAACCGCTTGCAATACACCCGCCCGCATCAACAACGGAAACCGAATAAGAACCGGCAGCAAGGTTGCCGATATTCGCCGTCGTTGCGCCATTCGACCAGGCATAGGTATAAGGTGCTGTGCCGCCACTCAATTGTGTGGTAACGGATCCCGTATTTCCACCGAAGCAAACAACCGGATTCGCATTCAAAGTCAGCGTAGGCGCGTCGCAGGGCGATTCGCCAACATAAAAAGCATCCACGCCGATGTCGCAAAGGATGGCATTGGTGGGCACAATCCCGTTAACGCGGAGGCGAATAGTTTGACCGGCATAGTTTGCGAGGCTGATGGTGGTCGTATGCCATACATCGCCCTGATCGCCTGAAATGACCCAAATGGGTGCCGACCAGGTATTGCCCCCATTGGTGCTAACTTGTACGTTGAGGGTTCCGATTTGCCCGCCAAACAAGTGGTAAGCAAATGCAAAAACCGGGGTATTGAGCGGCGAGAGGTTAAAACAAGGGCTAAGTAAAGACCCCGTCCCGCTGCCAAGATCGGCTTCGGTATAGGCAAAAAACACACCTTGGTAAGCGAAATCAGGACCAGTGCCCCGGGTTGGCGTTTCTGTTGAAAGCCGCACCCAGTCGAAATTATCTGATTGCATCTGCGTCCAACTGCCCGCCGGCGTTTCGAAGCCCTCCGTGTGGGGAAACTGGTTAATGGTGGTCAGGCAACTCGATTCACCCGAAGGCCCGGATCCTACCAATGCGAAATGGAAGTTCGAACATCCGTTGGCATCCGAGATGCTCACCGAATAAGTACCCGGCAATAACCCGCTGATGTCCTGTGTGGTTGCACCGTTACTCCACAAGTAGGAATAGGCTGGCGTTCCGCCTGTGATACTCAGATTGATGGCACCGTTGGGCGTGGTAGGGGTGGTGGCGTTGGTCACTACACTACTGGAAGACAGCGCTGCCGCCGGCTGGGTAATTGAGACCGAAGCGTTCACCGAGCAGCCGGTAGATGTCGTTACACTAACCGTATAATTACCCACAGCCAAACCAGTGACCGTTGCAGAAGTAGCGCCGTTCGACCAAAGGTAGGTAAACGGAGCAGTTCCGCCGGTTGTCACAACGGTGGCGCTACCCGTAGCAGCGCCGAAACAACCGACATTGGTTTTATTGAACGTCAAAGTTGGACAACCGCCGGGGACGCAAGGCGCAGGACAAGAGGCATTATTGATGTAGCTCCGGATGCGGTTGCCGGGTTGGATGCCAAAGCCCAGCGCAGGGTTGATGCCAACCCCGCTGATGAGGTGGCAGTAACTCATGATGGTGCCTTGTGCGGGCAGTGGCGGCGGCGTGCAACTGCCTTCCGTATAACCTGCTGCCGGGCCGCAGCCATCTATCGCTCCGCCAGACCAGGCACTGCAATTGTGCGTATGCGGCGAATTGAGGTTGTGCCCCATTTCGTGCGTTACCACGTTCACAGTCCAGGAATAAGTCGGAAAATTGTTATAGCCGCTGTTGATGTAGCTGTAAGCATAACCCCAGCCATTGCACAGCCCTGCCAGATAAGCAACCCCTCCGCCAGTCGGCGCGCCGCGCGACAACAAGTGCGCTAAGTTACCATTGACATTGGGACGGGCGGCTCGAAACGCACTCAGCGCTGCCGAAGTTGAAGAAGTGGGATAACTGTCCGGAGTAGTCCAGATAAAAATCTGCGAAATGATGGTGGTCACGCTTTCATTCGCGTAAATGGTAGAAACGACATTATATAGCCCCGTTACAAAATTGGTGACCGTGGTCGTGTTGCTCTGTTTTTCTATGTACAATTGGTATTCGCATTCGAAGTAAACGCGTATGCATTTATCGGGATTGCGGCTGCCCACGCCCTCCGCCATTTCATCCAGCAGGCGCAGTTCTTCCGGCGAATAATCCGGTTCTTCCGTACCGCATTCAAAGTTGTCTGTGATCAGCAGGTCTTGCGCACGATAACAGACGTGTTCCTGGCTGCGTACATCGCCCAATTTGCCGATCACAACCGTGCCCGTTCGCCCGCTGTTGATGAACCCGAAAACCTCGCCATCAAAAACGCTGATGGCGACGAGCGAGTTTTCATCCCCTTCCACGATGCCCCGGTAATAGACACCAGGGGTATAAACAATTGGCCTGGAATCCTCAGTCGTGACGAAAAAGTCCTCGGAGATCGGATCTACCTGAACCAGCAAAACCGATATGGCAAAAGGCAGATCCATTCGGATAGAATGAGGCCTGTTTTCCAGCAAGCGTTGAAAAGCTTCCGTTTGGGGTTGAAGAAGGAAACCCGTTTTGAGGATATCGCCGTAGCGGCCGGATTGTTTAAGGTCTTGGGGCGACTGGAACAAGTTGACGCGCTCAAAGCTGGTGTCGCGTTCTTTTTCCTGCCCAATGAGCCGGGCAAGCGGCGATTGAGCCTGCACAACGACTGCCATACAGATCGCTATGAAAAAAAGTAGATAAAGTCGCTTCATAAGACGGAAAAATTAAGAGGTGTAAAAAACTGTTGCTCGAATGTTTGATAAGGTGCTTCACATTACGCACAAATTTGAGGAAAGATACGCATTGCAAGGATCTATTTTGTGTAAGTAGGCTGACAAATGCGCCGGCATGCTCTAAATGTGGGAGGGAAGTGTAAATTTGCAGGGCATGCAGGAAAAACCTGCCGCTGTTTTTGAACGGGCAAGGGCGTTCAGTTGTTCATCTACCGTTATAAAGGAGTAAAAGCTTATGAACGCAGATACAGAAAAACCGTTAGTGAACCGGGTTGTCTCCAGCAGCCTGATTACCATCAATCTGGAAGATTTTTTTCCAAAAGCTGAAGTCGTTCCTTTCGACCTGAAGCAGTACCTCTTTATGGAGTTGATCGTCAAGGAAAAAGATTTTCGGGAAGCCATACAGCAGCACGACTGGACGCAATACCAGGGCAAAGTGCTGTTGGTTTTTTGTTCTGCCGACGCGATCATCCCCATGTGGGCCTACATGCTGGTAGCTGCCAGTGCGGCGCCTTATGCCGCCGATATTTTCCAGGGCGACGCGGAGGCTTATTACAAAACAGCTTTTGCAAAAGCATTGGACGCGCTTGACCCGGCGGGATACGACCAAAAACGCATCGTCATCAAAGGGTGCAGCGACAAACCGGTGCCCGCCGCCGCTTATATTGAGATTACCCGGAAGTTGCAGCCTTATGCGCAAAGCATTATGTATGGGGAGCCTTGTTCTACCGTGCCGATTTTTAAGCGGCCAAGGAAACTGGAATGAGCGTGATGCTGACAACGAGGAACACCAGGGTAAAGCCAGGTCAGCGGGATGACTTCCACCAGCGGATATTCCGATTTGATGACGCCGGCCAATGCAACCACTACCGGTATTCTTCATACCCGGTCTCTTTTTTTACAAAAATCCGGTACCCTTTTGCCCGCAGTTCTTCCAGCATACTGGCTTCCGGTATCCAGGGATAAGCGGTAAACCCTGTATAAAACATAGCCTGAATGGGATGGGGTTCACTGAATAAAACCACCTGCTTTGGCGGCAGGGGAATGGCGCTTGACAAAGCTTTCAGTTCCTCCGTCCATTGCCGTTCTTCTGCAAAGTTAGCGAAAGGTTTCACCCGCTCGATGGAATATCGGAGCGGCAGCAAGACCAGCAAAGCGGCGGTCAGGCGGGCAAGGATGCGAATGCTCCGTTTTTCCGGGCGTTTTACGGTCAGCAGATAAAAGCACAGCGCGGACAGCAGGAAAAAACCCGGCGCGGTTAACAGGAGGTAGGTGCTCCGCTTGGTCTCCATGAGGGAAAGCAGCAGCATCGGGAGTGCAATCCATAGCGTGATGACCAAGATGGAAAATCGTTTCGGCTTTCGCCAAATGACAAAAACGAGCCAGAGCATAGGCAGGTAAATCAATTCACCGTAATACAGTCGAGCCTGATCCAGAAAATAATACCAGTGACCCTGATGGCCCTGAATGGTTTCAGAAACCGGCAATAACACCGCACGCAATAGATATGTCGCTTCTTCCGGATAGGCGTAAAGCATAAAAAATAACCAGGGTGCCGCCACTGCGCTTGCCGATAAGGCAATCACCATTCCGTGTTTGAGCAGTTCCCAAACGGGGCGCCGCATCCACAATCCGATAGCCAACCAAAGGATCGGGACAAAAAGTGCAGCAATCCATTTGCACAAAAATGCCAGCCCGGTCAGCAAGCCGATCCCGAGGGCAAGCGTTGCGGGTCGTTTAGCACGTTGGTAATATTTCACGGTCAGCAACATAGCCCATTCTACAAAAAATAGAAAAAGCGTTTCCACGTGATCGGAGGATAACCTTCCGGAAGCTACCTCAATCAGCCGCCCGTGCATCGCGTGGAGGCAGGCGGCCAATAGCCCTGGCCAGGCACCAAATAAGCGCCGGCCAATGAAAAAAGTCAGCAGGATACTCAGGGTGGAAAACAGGATGGAGGGGAGTCGCACGGCGATTTCGTTGGTCCCAAACCAATGGATGGAGGCCGCCATTGGCCATAAAGCCAGGGGTGGTTTGCTCAGCCAGATGTGGTTGTTCGACCATTCCCGAAAATCGTACGGCAACACCGGCTGGGCATACAGGACGGGTTTCAGGGGGTGTTCTATCAAATTTTTGGCCACTAAGGCGTGAAAACGCTCATCCCAAGTGTGGAGAAAAGGATCCTGTGCGGTGGCGATTCTCAGGAATAAACCCAATACGAGAATGGCTGTCAGGCAATGTACCTGCTTGATTTTCCGGCGGTAACAAAGCCATAAAGCGACGAGAAAAAAAACATAAATCGCGATTGAAAAAAAACTATGCAGTGTGGTCATTACAAGCCTGTTTCAGGCACAAAGTAAGCAACTTATGTTGTTGTTCCCCTAATTGTCCGCCGTCTGACACGCGGGCATCAACATCCCACTGTACATCTCCAAAATTCTAAATATCTTTATCCTCTGGTGTTCAAAATCCTGTGATATGAAAAAAATTGCAACTACTTGCCTGTTTTGTTTTGCTACGCTGTGCGGATTGACCGCTCAGGAAGTTTTACCCAATAAGCTGACCGAAGCGGAAGCCCGCCAGGCTTGGGCGTACTACAACCCGCCGGCCGACCATGAAAAGAACTTCGTTCCGCAGCCGCCGCCAGGCCCTGTGCGCACGATGGGCGAATGGGAAGAAATTCAGGCGCTGGTGCTGACCTGGACGGACTATATTGACATCCTGGTGGAAATCACCCGCCATGCGGTGGAAGAAACTAAAGTCATCATCATTGCCTCCAATCCGACCAACGTGATCAATCGGCTGAATGCAGAAAGCATCAGTTTGGATAGCGTGACCGTGGTGCAACGCAGTACCAACAGCATCTGGATCCGCGATTACGGCCCATGGACGATCTACCAGAATGACGTGGACAGCCTGATGATTGCCGACTGGACTTACAACCGCCCGCGCCCACAGGACGATACTTCGCCATCAGCAATAGCCAATTTTCTGGGGTTGCCCATTTTTGAAGCCACAGCAGCGCCCTACAATCTAGTACACACCGGCGGCAACCACCTCACGGACGGCTTCAATACCGCTTTTTCTTCTGACCTCTTATTTGATGAAAATCCGGACAAAACAGAAGCTGAAATTGACAACATCGCGCAGTTGTATATGGGCGTGGACAACTATGTAAAATTTAGATCCCTGCCTTATGATGGCATCCACCATTTGGATATGCACATTCGTCTGTTGGACGAAGAGACCATTATGTTCGGCACTTACCCCGAAGGCGTCGCCGACGGCCCGCAGATCGCGTCCAATATCCGGGAATTACTGAGCCGGGAAACCACTGCGTTTGGCAACCGCTACAATGTTTTGAGCCTCCCAAGCCCGCCAGACCAACTCGATCGCTACCCCGACGAGGGCGGTTATTATCGAACCTACACCAATTCCATTTTTCTCAATAAAACCATCCTCGTCCCGACTTATGAAGAGCAATACGATACCACCGCCCTGCGTATTTACCGCGAAAACCTGCCGGGATACAACGTCGTCGGCATTAATTGCAACCAGATCATTCCCGCGCTCGGTGCCCTGCATTGCATCACAAAAACGGTTGGCGTGAACGACCCGCTCTGGATTGCCCATGCGCGCCTCCGCGATACCTACGATGCTGAAAATGAATATGCAGTGGCGGCTAAAATCCGCCACCGAAGCGGCATCTCCGGTGCAACTTTATATTACCGAACCCAGGAAGGCGCGCCTTATACGGCTGTTGGAATGAGTTTAACCAATGTCGCTGAAAACATCTGGTCGGCGGCCATTCCTGCTCAACCTGCGGGTACGGAAATTCAGTATTACCTTCACGGCACGGCGCATTCCGGGAAACAGCAGGTTCGCCCAATCGTAGCCCCGGAGGGTTATTTTCGCTTTCGCGTAAAAGCGGTGGATGCCCCGATTGCCAAAGCGACTTATGATACCGAGCGCACCTGCGTCGCACAAAATATCCGGTTTTTTGATTTGACAGAAAGCCCGGTTGAGACGCGGCTCTGGAGTTTTCCGGGCGGCGAACCGGCGACCTCGGCTGAAGCCAACCCAACTGCTGTTTACAGCAGCCCGGGTACCTACACCTTCAGCCTTTCGGTATCCAATGCTGCTGGCAGCAACATCGCGACCTACACGGATGCCTTGGTGGTAGAATCAGGGGCGCTGCCATTGTATGAAAATTTTCAAAACAATAACTGGGTCGTGGAAAACCCAGGCGAAGACGGCGCGTACTGGCGTTCAGTAACCACCACCTGTTCCGGACCCTGCTTCCGAATGGATAATTTCAGTTTCAACACCCGCAATACCGACGACTTTTTGCGCTCGGCGATTGACTTGCGCAACGTTTCCGGTCTGACTAAATTTAGTTTTGACGTGGCTTATGCCCCGCGCAGCAGCACGGTAACTGATATCCTGCGCTTGAATGTGATCCGATGCGACGGCGAAAGAATTCCGGTTTACACCAAATACGGTGCCGCACTGGCAACTACCCCCGCCACCAATTCGGCGTTTATTCCTGCGAGCTGCGATCAGTGGCGGCATGAAACCGTGGATATTTCTGCTTTTGCCGGTGAAATCATTACCATAGAATTTGAAAACATCGGGGGCAGCGGCAACCGGGTTTATGTAGATAACCTCGATTTCAGCGGACAGGGCGTTCCCAATTTCGTGCCGGTTGTTTTTTTGAATCAACCTGCTGGCGGCACGTTCGAAGTAGAGGTATTGCCCGAATTGGCTATCTCGGCCTTCGCTGACGACTTGGATGGCACGGTAGATTCTGTTGAGCTTCTGGTGAATGACGGGGTAATTGCCACCCTGTTCGAAGCGCCTTATGATCTCGATTTTCAACCCACAGCTTATGGCGAATACACCTTTGAAGCACGGGCTACCGATAATGACGGCGCTGTAGTCGTATCTTCTGCGACGGTTATCACGTTCAAAACGCCGGTTGGCGTTATGGAGGAGGAAGCAGCCGGTATCGGCCAGCTACGCCTGTTCCCGAATCCTGCAAAAGAACAAGCCACCCTTGAATTGCAATCGCGTGAAAATGCTTTGCTGACTTACCGCCTGCTTGATGTGAATGGTCGGGAAATCCAGCGCAGTCTTTGGGAAACAACTGCCGGCGTTAATACCCGAAGCTTAGACTTGAGCCGCCTGCCCGCAGGCATCTATTGTGTATTGTTGAGCGGAGCGGATGCTGCGGTGGCGAGGAAGTTGGTGGTGGAATAGTTGGCGAAACTAAACGAAGTGAGTGCCATTGAACCGGGCTTCCGCACGATTTTTTGAGTGCGCCGTAGCCGCAGGAAGTGGCGTTTAGGGGGATGTATGACCGGTTGGATAAACGATAGGATGAGTTCCAATTGCTATTTTTCCAAAGATAAACCAGTTTCATCCAATGACCGGGATTTCCAAACCGCTTATAAACTGGCAAGATCTAATGGTTTGATATTCAATAGGCTTTACTAACTTTGTTCCCGTTCATCAACAAACAGGGAAACATGCGACAACTCCTATTCTTGCTTTTTACCCTTTTTTGCTAAAGTCAATTGCGGGCGCAGGTTCTGAATAACCTGAAATTTACTACTTATACCACCGAACAGGGGTTGTCCAATAACCTTACCTGGGCAACAGCCGTAGACCGGCAGGGATATTTATGGGTGTCGCATTTTAGCGGACTGAGCCGGTTTGACGGGGTAACCTTCAAGAATTATGCTTTCAATGAAAATACGCCGGGGGGATTGCGCAGTGGAATTGAAGTGGGACTTGTATCGGACAATTTCAGCAGGTTATGGATTGCCAGTTCAGCGGGTATATGTTGGTACGATGAGCAACACGACCGCTTTAATTACGTCAGTCCTAAAGATACGACACTGGATTTTGTGCCCCGAAACTTGTTGTTTGATGGAAAGGAAACCATTTGGATTACAGGAGGATCAACGTTGTTTCGATTAAATACCCGAACCTTTGAAATTACGCCCATCAAAGAGCGCATCGAATATTCTTTCGACATCGCCAAAGACCATTCAGGAAATATCTGGAAAACCGTTTTTTTATCAGGATTATATCGCTACAATCCCTCAACGGGGGCAATGAAATTTTATCCCGAAGGTCGAACACCAACGGCCTTTTTATTGATTCCAAAAGCCAGGTATGGTTTTCAGAAGGCCATCAACTGGTGATGCTGGATCCAGAATCCGGAAAAATTGAGGAGTTTCCTGCGGGTAAGTTTTATGAAAAAGGCCTGAGCTACCTCGGAGGGCGCACGATGGAGACTTTCCCCCGGATTACCGGGGAGCACGTTCTCTGGATCCCCTCTATCGGTCATGGAATTGTGCTGTTCGACATGGTAAAAAAAACGTATTCCGGGCAAATCAAACACGATTCGTACCGGCCCAATGGCCTGCCAGCATTAGATTTGCAGAGTGTGTCCAGGTTTGACGATCATGTTATGTGGTTTACGACCGACCAGGGAGGATTGATTAAATTAGATTTGAACGACCAGCAATTTCAACCCGTTCGGTTTCCGTTTCTGAGTAACGAAAACCTTGAACAGGTCGTCAGAATACTGCCCGACCAAGCCGATGCTTCTATTTGGTGGGTTGCCGTACAAGGCGGAGGGCTTGTCCGGTATGATACCAAAACAAAGCAAGTTTTGAAATGGCATTTTAAAACCGGGGAAGAACGCTATATTGAGGACATTGCTTATGACAAGCAGGGAAGATTGTGGGTAGCGGGCAGAAAAGGCGCTGCGGTATCGGATGACGGCGTTTCCTTTAGGTATGTCAATTTGAACATCAAAGACAGGCTGCCGTACATTACCCAGATTGCCCCATTGGAGGGAGATGAATTGTGGGTGATGGCTGTTGGCGGTGTCATTCTTTACCATGTTAAGACGGGTAAAAGCAGGTTTACAGCAATTGGGCAGGAGATAGCCAGCGTCAGATCCGGCCAAACTTTGTCTCATATTTTGCCAGATGCAGATGGTAACTTATTCGTTTCGGGATTTTTCGGAATCCATCGGGTTGACCGTATTACCGGAGTTGCGGAAAAGTTGACGGAAAGTAATTTCGGCCATGAAGGCGGCGTTTCCGGCTCCTATGAAATGGCTTTTGATAAAAAAGGAAAACTCTGGTTCGGAACGCGTGGCTCGCTGGGGTGTTACGATCCTTCAACCGACAAGACTGAGTTTTTTGACGATAATAACCAGTTCATTCAAACGGCCTGCTATCATGTTTTTTTCGATGATTTGGGCTATTTGTGGATGCTCACCAGCCACGGGCTTTGCCGAATGGATACGGAGAAACGAACGTTTAAATGGTACCTGGCTCCGGGTGGAGCTTCTGCTGCCCGAAATTATACTGGTGCAGTAAAAGGCCGCTCTAAAATCGGGAACGATGTTTACATTACCCTGCTCAGCGCCAATTTTCATTTTAACCCCCAATTAGCCGACAAAAACGATGCGCCAGCCAATCCACTTATCAGTCAGCTCAGGATAAGAAATCAGGCAGTTCCTTTTTCGCCGGAAGCCACGGCCCGCACGCCTTTGAAGCTGAGTTACCATCAGAATTTCCTGTCGTTCGACTTCACCGCGATCAATTACGCACAATCGGAGCGCATCAAAATTATTAATGAACTTTACAACATCATAGCGACGGTGACGGTGGAAGATTTATTTGATGAACAAGGGGAAGGAAGGGGAACGCGGGTGATCTTGACTATTCCGGTACAAAAAGACGTTTAAGTATGCTGCGCACCATCTTTCTCGACGACGAGCCACAAAGCATTGCATTGCTCAAACACTTAGCCGCCAATCATTGCCCGGAGCTTGATATTATTGGTGCCTATACCGATTCCATTGAAGGCCTGGCTGCCATTCGACAGGATAAGCCAGATTTGGTTTTTTTGGACATCGAAATGCCCAAACTCAATGGTTTTGAAATCCTCAACCAATGCCATCCTGTTGGCTTCAAAGTCATTTTCACGACGGCGTGTAATCAATACGCCGTGCGGGCTTTCAAATACAGCGCTTTAGATTACCTGCTCAAGCCCATTTCAGAAGAAGACCTCATTGCCGCTGTGAAAAAAGCAGTGCGGGTGCCCTTGCTTCCCGATTTGCAGCAGTACGATGTGTTGCAGCAATTCAACCCTTTGCGGCAAGCGCCACCGCAAAAGATGGTGATTTCCACGCTCGAAGGCCTGATTTTCATTGAGATAAACGACATCGTTCATTGCGATTCCGATGGTAGCTATACGCGCATCTGGCTCTTGAGCGGTGAATCCGTTCTGGTTTCCAAATCGCTGAAAGAAGTGGAAGAAATGTTGCATTTCGATTTTTTCTACCGCGCCCACCATTCACACCTCATCAATTTGCACCACATCAAAAAATTCGTCCGCGCCGATGGCGACGTACTGATGAGCAACGGAAAAACGGTGCCGGTTGCCCGCAGCAAGCGCCAGGAGTTTTTGGAATTGGTGATGCGGTAGTATTAAATTGGCAAAATGCAAATAATCAATCCAGATCAAGCGCCGATTGTGAAAACGATTATAAAAGCGCAGTAGCTTCTGCCCGAATCAATGCCCAGCCTTTAATCACATCCTCCTTTTGGAGGTGCGTCTGGCCGGCTACGAAACGGATGACATATTTATTCTTAAGTTTGGTTTGTGTCAACAGGATCCTGCCGCTGCTGTTCAAGTTGTTGAGCAGGGTCTTGTTGAGGCTTTCTAAGCTCGCTTCATCCTCAATCCCCGCTGGTTTTAGCCGGAAACAAACTAAGTTCAGCGGAACGGGGGCGACAATTTCGAAACCTTCCGTTGCCGCTATTTCATCCCTTAGCCATTGCCCGTATTCAATGTGGCGACGAATAATTTCCTGCATCCCTTCAAGACCATAGCTGCGCATCACAAACCAAAGTTTCAGCGCCCGGAAGCGGCGCCCCAGGGGAATGCCCCAGTCCCGGTAGTTGTTGACCAATTTGTCTTCGGGCGTTTTCAGGTATTCCGGCAGGATGCTGAAGGTGTCTACCAGCGGTTTTTTGTCTTTTACAAAATAAGCCGAGCAATCGAAATGGGTGAACATCCATTTGTGCGGATTGAACACAAAACTGTCCACGTGTTCAATCCCTGCGATCATCCAGCGCATCTCCGGCAACAACAAGGCCGTTCCGGCATAAGAAGCGTCAATGTGATGCCAGCAATTGTATTTTTTGCAAATCAGACCAATGGCACCGATGGGGTCTATGGCAGTGGAGCTCGTCGTGCCAATGATGGATACAACGCACAGTGGTTTCAATCCCTTTCGGATGTCTTCCTGTATCGCTGCCTCCAATTGTTCAGGAACCATGGCAAAAGCATCGTCTACTTCGATTTTTACTAAGTTTTCGATGCCCAACCCTGCAATTTTCACCGCTTTATCTACGGAAGAATGAGCCTGAGACGAGGTATAGACGCGGAATTTTTCAATGCCCGAAAACCCTTGTCGGTTGATGGCGAAATCCGAGTGCTGCTCCCGGGCGGTCAGGATAGAAACCAGCGTGGAAGAAGAACTACTGTCCTGAATAACGCCGGTAAAAGCCGGGGGCAATCCCAGGGCATCGCGCAGCCATTCCATCATGCGTTCCTCCAATTCCTCCGCTGCGGGCGAAGTGAGCCAAATCATGCACTGTGCGCCCATTGTGGTGGCCAGCATTTCAGCTAAGAGGGAAGGTTCGCTGCCACCGGTGGGGAAATAAGCAAAAAACTGCGGATGCTGCCAATGCGTCATTCCGGGCAGAATGATGTTTTTGAAGTCTTCAAAAATGGACTCAAAGGATTCTCCCTGAACCGGGGCTGCTGTCGGCAACTGGTTTTTGATGTCGCCGGGCTTCATATCGGGTTTTACCGGCAATTCGTCCAGATTTTCCATATAGTCGGCCATCCAGTCCACCAACTGGTGGGCGTGGTTTCTAAACTCTTGGTTGTTCATGTTGTGTTTTTAACGTTTATCCTAAAGACGCCTGTCTGAAAAAAGCAATAAACTCATGCACCTTTCTGTTCTCTCGCGGATCAAACAAAAAAGGCTGTACGTCGAGCGCAAGCGCATTAAAATCGAGATGGTTGCACACCTCAAGTATCCGTTCCCGAAGCGCTGCCGGCGTCTGAAGACTCAACTTGGCTTCGAGATATTCGTAATTGGGTTTATACCCCATTCCAAGCAGAAAAACAACATCGAAAAAGTCCCTTCCTTTTGCTCTTTTTCGATTACAAATGGCATTAAATTTTTGTGAAAGCAGTAAATCCGGAGGCGTAACGCTAATGCTGGCAACAATACCGAATTTTTGCAAAAAATAAACATCGGGTTTGAAGTCAAATCCCTGTTGTTCAGTATCAAGACTAACCAGGATTTTCTCCTGCCGATGCCCGCTTAGCCCTTGCTCAAAAAGCAGGTTTGGAAAACGTAAATAGCAATGATAAGCTCCGGCATGAATATTGCGCATTTCCACTTCAAACCCCTCGTGTTGCAAGCCTTTCTGAATTGCGATTGAACACTGGTCAAAGTCTTCTGTTGAAAGGTTGAAATTATCAAAACCAAGGTCTTCTGAGAACCGGGTATTGTCATGTACAATGCGAAGGCAGGTACCGCCCAGGAATGAAAATTTTTCTCCGAACTCACTTCGAAACATGATTTCGAGAATTTTATACTGCAGGTACTCGCGCAAGATAAACTGGCGGCTGCGGTGTACCTGTGCCGGAAAGAATCGGAGCAAACTGTCAATATTCACCATCTAAAAATTGTTTAAATATACTTATCCGCCTGTTGAGCACAGCAGAATCAAACAAACGAGCATAGTCTAGTAACTTTTGGAAATTTATTTTTTCTGAAATTTCTTCCCGAAACCAGCGCAAACTTTCAAAATCTTCAACAGAAACAAGTTCCGGATGTAGATATAAGTAATCAAGGAGCGCTTTTTCAGGCTCGGCCATTCGAAGATTACCTGGAAACCAAAATCCAAAAAACAAGGATTTTTTTATATTCGTGTATTGAAAGTGACCTGTTTCATTCGAGAAAAAAGCAGTTTTTAACGTTGTAACGGACGTTACTGTAAATACGCCCTCAGGTATCCATCCGTAAAATGCAAATGCAGACTCAAGTGAAACATAGGAAGGGACATAAATTGCATTGGCAACCATAAACAAATCGGCCTCATCCCGAATTTTTTCCGGTAAAGCATACCATTTGTTGCGGAGCTTGAGCACTAAGCCTTTTTCCTGCCAACGGACAAGGTTTTTCCGGTCGAAGCCAGGATATAGCCTCAATACATCCGCAATCGAAAAAACGGGGTTATGTTCAAATTTCTTCAAGAAATCTAAGATTATCATTTCTAAAAATTACTACTTTAGGTAAAAAACAGAAACAAAATTAATGATTTTTCGTACCATTTACAACCCTGTCTTTGCTTTTTATGAATTTTGTCTAATCGCAAGGCTAGTACTTATCCCACCTTGCCAGATGGCCTCTTACATCAATGTGGACAACTCTTATTCCCGGGTATCGCCCAATGCCGCCTCCGTTTAATATTTTGTTAGCCGGTCAAGCTCTTTCAATATCGTCGGCATCCTGTAATTTCCATGCATGTTTTTTGTAAGGTCAGCAGCCGTATCAAGATCCATTTCCAGCGCAGTAACAAACAAAGGCTTCGAGCTTTGCCCGCGTACCACGGCCCGCTTGTTGGTAATATTTTGTGCAAAATTGGTTTTCGCCACCCCAATGATCGGTATTTTTTTGTCCAAATATTCGTAAAGCCGTCCGCCCAATCCTGGCTTATCGGCGGCGTCCAGTACGACGAAGCCATGTACAATGATGACCCTCACCCCGTTGAGGTCAATTTGTTTCAGCAAACTGATCATGAAGGGCAGTTCTCTTTTATAAAAAGCCCCTAGTTCGTATTCCGCGGGGGAATCCAATATTTCTGAAAAAACACAAGCGGTTTCTCCAATTCTTCAGCGGATGTCCTTCATTTAGCTTCCCGCCAACTATGCGGAAATGGCGCAATCATTGCCCATGTAGCCAATGTGCAAAACGGTGGCTGGGCAGGCATTACCTTGAGGGAAACGCTGATGCCAGGCTCGAAAGAAGTGTCCTGAAAACTCAAAGCAATGGCAATATCCGTCGCGAAATCCGCGCAACCACCAACGGCGCTTCCAACAACCTCAACTACTTCCGTCCGCAACATTCCTGGCTGCGCTTAGTGCGTAGCGGCAGCAACTTCTCGGGGTACACTTCGATAGATGGCACTTCCTGGACTTTTGCCTTTTCGGCAACGGTGAGTATGGCAGGTTGTATCCATGCCGGGTTGTTCGCAGAAAGCATCAATGGCAATGTGGTCACAACTGCGGTGTTCGACAATGTTACCGTCACGGGTGCCATTGCGCCATTGGTTGCGCCTGGCAATGCGGGAATGGACGCTGCCGCACCTGATTTACAAGTTTATCCAAACCCGACTACCGGCGAAATCACCCTTGATCTGAGCGCTTATCCTGCCAATAACCTGCGCATCGAACTGTACAATGTTCAGGGGAAAGTACTGCAAATGGTAGAAAAAGATACAGCAGAGGGGAACACCGAACGCTTCGATCTTTCGAACTACGGAGCCGGCATTTACCTCATCCGGGTGCAATCAGAAGGATTGCCCGATGCGGTGAAGCGGGTGATCGTGCAGTAAAAGAATAGATTACCTTGTTTCATAGAGCCCGACTGGGCGGCGTAGATGCATCATTGCGCCGTTCAGCCGGGTTTTTTATGATAAATCACTGCTCCGCTGTTGGCCGACATTCTTTTACCGGCCATACAAAAGCGCCAAGGGGCATTCGGGTTTATATTTGTCTGAACTAAAAACTCGAATACATGAAAAAAACTTTCCTCTTGCTGATACTGGTACTTCCGTTTTTTGTTCGGAGCGCCGAAGCACAATGGATTCCCAAAATTTCTGGAACCGGCAACGATTTGTACGACCTCCATTTTCCGTCTTCTGCAACGGGCTATGCGGTTGGCGCTGCGGGCACGGTTATCAAAACGACGGATGCCGGTGAAACGTGGAACGCCCTCGTCATCAATACTACAGAAGACCTTCACGCTGTGCATTTTACAGATGAAGCCACAGGTTTTGTCGCCGGCGATGTCCATGCTTTCAAAACAGTGGATGGCGGCAACCTTTGGGCAGCATTAACGCTGCCAGCAGGCTATTCTTTTCGCGACCTGCTGTTCCTCGATTCGCAAACCGGTTTTTGTATCGGCGGCGATGGGTTGATTTTTAAAACCACAGATGGGGGCACAACCTGGGTGCCTAAAACGCCAGTCACCCTGCGCATCATGAGCAGCATCCACTTTCCAATGCCGCAAATCGGATACGCAGTTGGGACAGGCTATGGCTGGGCCTACCTAAAAACAACCGATGGTGGGGAGACCTGGACAGAAAGCCCAATCAATACGCCCATCCCGAACCTCAGTAATCTCGAAGCGGTCTTTTTTACAGCGCCCGACAAGGGTTTTATAGGCGGCTGGTACATCAGTGCTTTTGTGGCCACCTCAAATGGCGGCAGCAACTGGATTTCTTTAGACGATTCCAGCGAACCCCAGCTCTATGCCATTCATTTCCCCACGGAGACACACGGCTATGCAGTAGGCTGGCATGGCCGGATTCTCAACTCTACAGACAGCGGGAATACCTGGAGCCAGCAAATCTATGGAGATGGCAGTAGCCTTTACGCCGTGCAGTTCACGGATGAAATTACCGGCTATATTGTCGGAGACAATGGCTTGATTTTGAAAACCGGAAACGGCGGGGTGACGGTGCAATCGGAAGTAGATACACCAGCAGCTTCAATAAAAGTCTATCCAAATCCAACAACCGGCGCTGTTCTGGTGGATTTGAGCGCTTACGCAAACCGTGCCATTCGCATGGAAGTTTACGACGTACAAGGGAGTAGGCTGAAAGTTCAGGAATTAGAAGCTGCTGGAAACAGCGTTGAAACCCTTGACCTTTCAACCTGGCCCAGTGGCGTGTACTATATCCGGGTGCAATTGGAAGGTTTGCCGGATGTAGTGAAAAAGGTGGTGGCGCTTCGAGATTAACTTTTTTAAAGTTGCTTTTTTACTTTTGGCCTGCTGGCTGAAGCCGGCGACCACTAATTAACTGCCACTACCCGAACAATAGGGACAAAAGAACCGCACTCCACATTCGCAGCCTGGAGCAAGGGCACAGCCATCGCAAACGTCTCCCGGTAGGCTTGTGCAGTGAAGGTGTTTCCGCCGCTGAATTTGCCGCTAAAAACCGCCTGGATATTTGCGAAGCCGGTTGTGCAGCCCAAAAATAAAACTGTAATCATGAGGATGACATGACTTTTCATAACGACTTTGTTTTTTGAAATGAAAGAAAAGGCAGTACAAGCGGTACTTCCATGACAAAAACAGGCCGGTACAAAACGCGATGTCCGTCAGGATTTATAGTCGGTTTAAATAAGGAAGCCGTTGGTAGAGATGGGTTTGTTAAAGGTTGAAGCTATGCGGCCAGGTTTCCAGGTCTATTACTTTTTTCATGACATCAAAAAACGGCTGATTTCAGAAATCGTTCCCACCGAACGAAAGTTGGGGTGCTCTACAAGGATGTCTATCTTTTCATGCTCCCATGTGGTATGGTAAGGCACATGGCACCCATGCCCGCCAATGTTTAGTACGGGGAGTACGTCCGATTTCAGGGAATTCCCGATCATCATCAACTGATGGGGCTGGATGTCCAAATGCCGGATGAGTTTCAGGTAATCGGCTTCCTGTTTGTCCGACATGATTTCGATGTGGTGGAAAAAATGCTCCAGCCCCGATTTTTTCAACTTGCGTTCCTGGTCGAGCAAATCGCCTTTGGTCGCCACCACTAACCGGTAGTGGCCTTTCAGCTTCGAAAGCACGGCTTTTACGCCGTCTAAGAGTTCAATCGGGCGATCAAGCATAGCTTTACCTTCCTGGATGATTTTTTCGATTGCACTAACGCCAATGGTGCCTTCAGAAATTTTTATCGCTGTTTCAATCATGGACAACATGAAACTCTTCACCCCAAAGCCGTAGAGACTCAGGTTGGCAATTTCGGTTTGCAGCAACTCGCGCGAAACGGTATGCTGCGGCAGGTAATCTTCCAGCAGGGTACAAAAGCGCCGTTCTGTTTCCTGGAAATACGGCTCGTTGATCCAAAGGGTATCGTCGGCGTCGAAAGCGATAACTTCTATGGGCATTTTTGTACAGTTGACGGTGGATGGTGGACGAGCTCTTCCACCGTCAACCGATTAAAGATCATTCAGCTTGCGCCGAACTGCCTCGATGGCTTTTTTCTGTTGTTCAATTTTATCCTGGGTATCGGCCTGGTCTTTGTCATTTTTGGCAATGCCTTCTTCCGCTTTGCGGATGGTTTCGCGGGCGCGCTCAATGTCTTTCAGATAGCGCTCATTGTTGCTTTGGAGTTTTTTCAGGTCGTTTTCCAAAGCTTTCAGTTTTTTCTCTTCGGTACCCAATTGTTGTTCGGTTGACTTTTGAGCCACTTCCAGCGCAAAACGCATCATCAATTTTTCCGCTTCCGGATAACGGTCGTAGTGTTCGCGCAAAGTCAGATAAGCGCCACCGAGGTCGAACCACACCGAAAGGCGAACATCGTCGTTTATTTGCTCTGCGGTGGCGTAAACGTCAACGGTGTTTCCCAGGCCAATGGCCGGCATATCCACATTGTCGGAAAACCATTCCCCCGTTTTTTTATTCAATTTTGTTTTTGTACCGTAAAATTCCTTCATGTAGGCGCTCCAAAGGGTTCCTACGAATTTATCCTTGTTTTGCGGGAGGGTCATGGTCAGGGCATTTCGATCGCCCTGGCTCATGGTTTTATACTGTTCGTATACCTGAGCGTCCAGGTTGATCAAATAGGCCATCATCAGTAAAAAGAAGCTTAGTCTTTTCATGGTTAGTTGTTTTTAGGTTGAAAACAGATGTCACAATATAAACATTTTATCACAAACCTTAGACGTCTGTTTGAACAACCGTCACCATCAGGACGGCACAACAATGCGCAATGCGCCGGCTACAACTGAAAATTTTGCAGGCGCCTGCCCCAAAAATTCGCCATCGGCTTCGAGTAACACCGGCGCTGCTCCTGCGGCTTCCACCAGCATTGCAGGCACCTGGAAAGTAGTTACTTTGGGGTGTTTACGGATGGTGCCGTTGTAAAAACGCGGGGTTGCCCAAATTACCCCCAATTTGCTGATACACCCGGCTAAGGTCAGCGCCAATAGTCCATCGTCGGGTATGGCGTGCGGCGTCATTTGGATGCCGCCGCCACTGTACCGGCAAATGCCAATATTGATGGTGTAATAGTAATCTTCCACTTGGGTGTCCCCGAATTGTACGGTACTTTTGACATGCCGGTAGCGGAACAGGCACCACAGGATCATCAGCAAATAATAAAACCGCCCCGCTCTCTGGCTCCTGCGCGATTCGGCATACTGCACCACAAAAGCGTCGTAGGCCATACCGGCCACATTTACAAAATAACGCACGCCATTCCGATCCTGATCTTCCCAATATTCTACTTTCCCAACGTCCTGAAAGCGAGTTTTCCCGGCTTGTACCATTTCCACCCAGGATTTCAATGCACGGGGAATTCCGTACATCCGAGCCCAATCGTTACCGGTGCCCACCGGCAGCAATGCATAAGTAACCTCCTGAGGCGCAACGATTTGTTGCTTCAAAATACCATTCGTCACTTCGTGGTTCGTGCCATCGCCGCCCACTGCAATCAAGTGTCTGTATCCAGCCTCCACTGCTTTTTCCACCAGCTCAACGGCGTGTTTGGGGTATTCTGTAAACCATACCTGCGCCACCGGCAACCCTGCTTTCAGCGCGGCCTCTATGGCGGGCCAATGCTTTTTTACAGCGCCGCCGCCAGCGGTTAGATTGGCAATGATGCCCCATTGCCCGGCGTTAATTGTGGTCATACGCGCAGCACGGTCTTGTGTTTATTTCAATAATTCACTCAACACAGCCTGCGCAGCCCAAACCCGGTTGCCAGCCTGCGGAATGACAATGGAATTGGGGCCGTCGAGAATTTCATCGGCAATCACAATATTTCTACGCACCGGAAGACAATGCATCACCTTAGCATCATTGGTCAGCGCTAATTTTTTGTTGGTGAACATCCACGAAGTATCATTCCGGATGATTTTTCCATAGTTTTTGTAAGAAGACCAGTTTTTTACATACACAAAATCAGCGCCTTGCAGGGCTTTGTCCTGATTGTGTTCGATGGTGGCATTGCCAGTAAACTGCTCCGCCAGTTCGTAGCCTTCCGGCTGGACAATCACAAAATCGGCTTCGCCCCAGGCATTCACCCATTGTGCAAAAGAATTAGGAACGGCCTGTGGTAAAACCTTTACGTGCGGGGCCCAGGTCATGACAATTTTGGGTCGGCGCGGCTGCTGGAAGTTTTCCTGAATGGTCAGGATGTCTGTCAGACTCTGTAATGGGTGCAAAGTTGCACTTTCCAGACTGACCACAGGGATATTGGAATATTTGGCAAATTGCCGGATGACATGCTCACTGTAATCTTCATTCCGGTCTGTCAATTTTGGAAAACTACGGATGCCCAGCACCTGCACATATTGCCCCAGCACACTGGCGGCTTCCTTTATGTGTTCGGTTTTATCACCTTTCATAATGGCACCGTCGGCAAATTCCAATTGCCAGCCATCTTTTTCAACATTGAAAACGATGACCTCCATGCCCAAATTTCTGGCGGCAACCTGGGTACTGATGCGGGTGCGCATACTGGGATTCATAAACAGCATCCCCAGCGTTTTGCCAACGCCGAGTTGTTTATCAACAAACGGTTCGGCCTTGTAAGCTAAGGCTTTGTGTAGTAGTCCCGTTAAATCGGGCACATCTTCAACCGATAAAAAGTTTTTCATGTGCGTCTGTCGTATTTGTATTTATGCCTTGTTTTTTCAAGTTGGCAGCAGAAAGTTAAGAAGTGCGCCCAATATAGCTTTATCTTTGCACCCACTGCAATATGCAAAGGATCAAAATGCAAAGCAAAGCATTGTAATGAAAGTTTCGCTGAACTGGTTAAAAGATTATTTAGATCTTGATCTTACCGCCGAACAAGTTTCTGAATGGCTCACCGATCTGGGCCTCGAAGTAGAAGGGTTAGAAAAAGTTGAAAGCATCAAAGGCGGTCTGGAAGGCGTTGTGGTCGGCTGGGTCAAAGAGTGCTATAAACACCCCGACGCAGATAAACTTTCGCTGACTAAAGTAGACGTTGGCACTGAAGCGTTGCTTCAAATCGTTTGCGGCGCGCCGAATGTGGCTGCGGGCCAAAAAGTGTTGGTGGCCACGGTGGGTACTACGCTGTATCCCTCTGGTAGCGAAGATGCATTGGTCATCAAAAAGGGAAAAATTCGCGGCGAAGTTTCCGAAGGCATGATCTGCGCTGCCGACGAATTGGGCATCGGCTCGGATCACAGCGGTATTTTGGTGCTGCCCGATACAACCCTTGTTGGCGCTTCTGCCCGCGAGGTACTCCAATTGGAAAACGATTACGTCATTGAAATTGGCTTGACGCCCAACCGCTCCGACGCGACCAACCACCTCGGTGTGGCGAAGGACTTAGCAGCTGCGCTTAAAATTAATGCCGGCCACAATGGTAAAGTGCGCCTGCCGGATGTGAGCGCATTCCAAACAGATACCCAAAGCCTGCCAATAGAAGTGGTGGTTGAAAACTACGAAGCCTGCCCGCGCTATGCGGGGGTGGTCATCGGGGGACTGACCATTGGCGAGTCGCCGGAGTGGCTTCGCCGCCGACTGAAAGCAATCGGGGTGCGCCCAATCAACAACGTAGTGGACGCGACCAACTTCGTCCTGCACGAACTGGGGCAACCACTGCACGCTTTCGATCTGGATGAAATCGCCGGTCGAAAAGTGATTGTAAAAACCCTGCCGGAGGGCACGCCTTTTTTGTCATTAGACGAATTGGAGCGTAAACTCTACGCCGAAGACCTCATGATCTGTGATGGCAACAGCAATGGCCTGTGCATTGGTGGCGTATTCGGGGGCATTCGTTCCGGGGTGAAAGAAACAACTAAAAGCATTTTTCTCGAATCGGCGCATTTCCATCCAAAATGGATCCGCCGATCCAGCATGCGCCATAATTTACGAACCGAAGCAGCCAAAGTATTCGAAAAAGGCAGCGATCCCGGTCTCCCGATTTTTGCGCTAAAACGTGCAGCTCTGCTCATCAAGGAACTCGCGGGCGGCATCATTGCTTCCGAGATCATTGACCTGTATCCGAACCCAATCCAGGCAGCCCGGGTAGACGTCGCTTTTGCCAACATCAACCGGCTCATCGGCGTGGATATTCCTAAGGCGCGCCTGAAAGAAATTTTTGCGGCTCTGAGCATGGACATCGTGGCAGAAACCGATACCGGGCTGACCGTGGCCGTGCCGACCAATAAATCAGACGTGACGCGGGAAGCAGATGTGATCGAGGAGATCCTGCGCATTTACGGCTTCAACAACGTGCCGGAGCCTGGCCACATCAAACTTGCGGTCAGCAAAGCGCCCACGCCCGATCCGAATCAGGTGCGCAATGGCGTCAGTGATTATTTGGCTGCGCATGGGTTCAACGAAATGATGGGGCTTTCACTCTCGGAATCAAGATATTATAAAGAATTTTTGACTTCGGTGAACGAAGCCGAGTTGGTTTACATCAACAATACGTCCAGTGTGCAATTGGACATCATGCGTCCGACGATGCTGCTGAGCGGCCTGGAGGCCATATCCCACAACCAGAATCGCCAGCAGGGCAACCTGCGCCTTTTTGAATTTGGGAAAACCTACCGCATCAAAACGGAAGGAGGATACCGCGAACAACAACACCTCAGCATTTTCCTTTGCGGCAAGCGATGGGCCGAAAGCTGGTTGCGCAGCGATAAGGAACAAGCGGGGTACTACCAGTTGAAAGCTTACGCCGCCAATATCCTTACCCGTCTTGGGGCAACAGGTTTTCAGGAAACTGCGGTGCAGGACGAAATTTTTAGCTATGCGCTGCGCTGCCACCGCGGTTCGCAGGAATTAGCCGTTTTCGGTAAGTTGTCGCCGCGCCTGTTGAAAAAAATGGACATCAAAGGGGACGTTTTTTATGCCGACCTGCATTGGGACAACCTGCTGAAAAGCGTGGCGAAACATCGGATTGTCAGTGAAGAGCTGAATAAATTTCCATCGGTAAGAAGGGATTTGGCACTAGTTATTGATGAATCGGTAAAATTTAACGATATTGCCACGATTGCAGGAAAGGTGGGCAAAAAGTTGCTCCGGAATGTCAATTTATTCGACGTTTACGAAAGCGAATCGCAACTCGGCAAGGGTAAAAAAAGTTATGCCGTGAGTTTTGTTTTTGAAGATTCAAGTAAAACCTTGCAAGACAAAGACATTGAAAAAATCATGGATCAATTGATCGCGGCATACGAAACACAACTTGGCGCACTCATCAGGCGTTAGTTGCAGGATGAATGATATTGGTTTGATTTGTTGAACAAAAGGAGGGATTTTCCATAGTCAGCGTTTTCAACCAATACAATGAACTACAAGCATGGAACTGTCTTCAAAAATTGATGGCATTGATTTAAAAGTGAGGCAGTTGGCGCTGAAATTAGAACAGCTTCAACGAGATCATGCCTTGTTGTTGCAGGAAAACGAACAATTGAAAGCCGAAACGACCCGTTACCGGGAAGTAGTGGCAACTTTGAAAAATAAACTAGGCACGACCCAGCAGGCGATGGAAACGAGGGGGGAGGAATCAACGGAAAAGCTGAGGCAACAAATTGATCTATACATCGGGGAGATTGATAAGTGCATTGAGTGGCTTTACATCAACTGACGCATGAGCGAAGATAGACAAGAGACCAAGAGCATCACGGTATCCATTGCCGGCAGGCCCTATCCCTTGAAAATTAAGGCTTCGGAAGAAGCCGACATTCGCCGAATCGTCAAAGAACTGAACGATCGCATCAACCGGTTTCAGGCAACTTACGCCAATAAAGACAAACAGGATTGTTTGTCTATGGCGGCGCTGACGTACGCGGTTGAGTCGCACAAGGCCAATCAATTGACAATGCCGGATGGCGTTGTCGCATCAAAGCTTACCCATTTGGATGAACTGTTAGATAAACTTTTGTTGTCTTAATTTCTTTTTTCTCAATTCCTTTTCACACGGTTGTGGTTTTGCATGTTGCACGCGGCTTAAAGCTGCGAGCCATTTTATCATTCTCAAAATAAGTGTAATGATATGAGTACCACCGGAATAGGAATAGGGATTGCCATTGGGCTAATTGTAGGCGCCATCCTCGGCTACCTGCTCATCCGCCTTTTCAGTAAAAATGCGGTGCAGTCGAAAGTAGAAGAGATGAATGCCAAAGCAGACCAGGCAGTGAAAGAAGCACGCCTTTCTGCAAAACGCATTGTGGACGAAGCGGAGACCAAATCAGAAAAAATTATCTCCCAGGCCGAGATCGAAAACGAAAAGATCAAACAACGCAAAATCCAGGAGGCCAAAGAGAAATTCAACCGCTATCGCTCCGAATTTGAGAGTGAAAAATCGGGCCATGTCGTGGAAATGAAAGACCGCGAGATGGTGGTTAAAACAACGGAAAGCGAGTTGCGCCAGAAAGAGGAAAAATTTGACGACCGGGTAAAAAAGCTGGATAATCAACGCAACGACCTGGAACAGAAGGAAGCAGACATTAAAGCCATCCGAGAAAATTTGGATCTGCAACTCAAAGTAGTTTCCAAAAAGAGAGAAGAACTTGATGCCGCCAACGACCTGCGCATCCGCGAATTGGAAAAAGTAGCCGCACTCAGCCAGCAGGAAGCCAAAGAACAGTTGCTCGAAGCCATCAAAGGCAAAGCGGAAACAGAAGCCATGGCGCTGATCAAGGATACGATCGAGCAGGCAAAAGCCACCGCCAATAAGGAAGCCAAAAAGATTGTGATTCAAACCATCCAGCGGATGTGCGCTGAATACACGATTGAGAATACGGTTTCTGTCTTCAATCTGGATTCTGACGACCTTAAAGGTCAGATCATTGGTCGCGAAGGCCGGAATATCCGGGCGCTGGAAGCCGCTACCGGCGCTGAAATCATCGTTGACGATACGCCGGAAGCAATTGTAATTTCCAGCTTTGACCCAATCCGCCGCGAGGTGTGCCGCCTTGCGCTTAAGCGCTTAGTTGCCGACGGACGCATTCACCCGGCTCGCATCGAAGAAGTGGTCGCTAAAACGCGCAAGCAACTCGACGAACAGATTGTCGAAATCGGGGAGCGCACGGTGATTGACCTTGACATCCACGGACTTGATCCGTACTTAGTGAAAATGGTCGGTCGGATGCGTTACCGCTCCTCCTACGGCCAGAACCTGCTCAAACACTCCATCGAAACGGCCAACCTTTGCGCAGTGATGTCTGCCGAACTGGGTCTGAACCCCAAACAGGTGAAACTCGCCAAACGCGCGGGCCTCCTGCACGATATTGGCAAAGTAGCCGAAGAAGAAAGCGAATTGTCGCACGCCTTGCTTGGCATGGAGCTTTGCGAAAAATACAAGGAACATGCCGCTGTTGTGAATGCTGTTGGCGCTCACCACGATGAAGTAGAGATGAACAACATCATTTCACCCATCATTCAGGCTTGTGACGCCATTTCCGGCGCACGCCCGGGCGCACGCCGCGAAATTCTGGAAAGCTACCTCAAGCGCATCGGCGAACTGGAAGAACTGGCCATGTCTTACGACGGCGTTCAAAAGGCTTACGCCCTGCAGGCTGGCCGCGAATTGCGGGTGATCGTTGAGGCCGACAAAGTAAATGACCAGTACGCGGATGAACTTTCGTTTACGATCTCACAAAAGATCCAGAATGAAATGCAGTATCCGGGCCAGATTAAAGTAACGGTTATTCGCGAAAAACGTGCAGTGGCTTTTGCGCGATAAAAAATCAGACAGCAACATGGATATCAATGTTCGAGACCTTCATGCAAGGTTGAGCAGCGGCGAAAAAATAGCCCTGCTTGATGTAAGGGAAACTTACGAAAACGAGGAGTTTAACATTGGCGGCACATTGATTCCGCTGGGCGAAGTAGCTGCAAATGCCAGTTTAATCGAAATGGACAAAGACCAGGAACTGGTGGTGTATTGTCGCTCGGGAAAGCGCAGCGGCATGGCGCAGCAATTGTTGCGGCAGGCAGGTTTTTCAAACGTGCGTAACTTGGAAGGCGGCATGCTGGCATGGATGGATGCTTTTGGAGTGGTGAAACCGTAGGTTTACCTCCGAATCTTTTTCTAAAGTAGTTGTTCATTTCATTTGAAGTTGTAAATTTATAACCCTTGTATAAGGTTAAGCAACTTGGTTATGAGCAAATATTTAACATTATCAGAAGCCTCTGAACTCATAGGCAAAAGCAAAGAAACGCTTAGACGTTGGGATAGAGCGGGTAAACTGTCTGCTGTTCGTGAACCAATGAGTAATTACCGGGTGTATGAGCGGGAACAAGTTGAAACGCTCTTTGCTGATTTTTTTAACCAAGATGTTGACGACACCATTTCAAATTACGTTGAGCCCCACCATGAGTATTCGGTTTTAGAATTATTTGCCGGCGCAGGCGGCTTAGCGGTTGGAATGGAGAAGGCAGGCCTGAAATGCGTTGCGCTCAATGAGATTGACAAATGGGCTTGTCAAACTTTGCGAAAAAATCGGCCACATTGGCCTGTATTAGAAGGGGATATAAAGTCATTTGATTTTTCGGAATACCACAATAAGGTTGATGTCGTCACCGGTGGTTTTCCTTGCCAGGCGTTCAGTTATGCAGAGAAAAAATTGGGGCTTGACGATGCCAGAGGAACATTGTTTTATGAGTTTGCAAGAGTGGTAAAAGAAGTAAATCCTCCAATTTGTATTGGTGAAAACGTTAGAGGCTTGTTAAGCCACCAGAATGGAAAAACACTTCAGGGAATGATTTCCATTTTAGATGAAATTGGGTACAACGTTGCCCCTGTTCAGGTTTTAAAAGCTATTAATTACAGGGTACCTCAAAAAAGAGAGCGCTTAGTTTTGGTTGGAATTAGAAAAGATATTGCCATTCAATATGAGTACCCAAAGCCATACAGGAAAATCTACACCTTAAAAGATGCATTAAAAAAAAGTGAATTGTTTGAAACAAATGTTCCAAATTCACTGGGTGCAAAATATCCTCAAAGTAAAAAAGCGGTTTTAGACTTAGTTCCACCAAAAGGTTATTGGCGTGATTTGCCGCTCAAAATTCAAAAAGAATTCATGGGGGGAAGCTTTCACTTAAGTGGAGGAAAAACTGGGATTGCAAGGAGAATTGGTTGGGATGAGCCTTGTCTTACTTTGACTTGTAGTCCGGCTCAAAAGCAAACAGAACGTTGCCATCCTGATGAAACCCGTCCGTTTACCATTCGTGAGTATGCCCGTATTCAAACTTTTCCCGATAATTGGGAATTTTCAGGTTCGTTGGCTCAACAATACAAACAAATCGGAAATGCTGTTCCCGTAAATTTAGGTCGTGAAGTTGGCTATTCTATCATTAAATTTTTGAATGCGTATTACAGCTTGTCAAAGCCCAAATAATAGCTGTAATTCTCAAAAGTTATTTGGTCAAGAATACTACGTTTTGTTTTTTCAGTTTTAGATAAAATTTCGTCTAAGGCCGAATTTTCTTTTATACTGTCGTCTTTTTCTGCTGATTTTAAATAATCTTTGATTGCCTTTGGCAATGCATTATAGAGTTGGAAAAGTGCATCGTCCTGCCCAGAAAACAATGCATAAAATTGGTCGCCCGAGATTTTGAAAACACGGCTATGGCTGTATTCTTTACCGTTTAGTTCACCTTTCCAATGTTTGTTGAAACTACCTTTTGCTAAAATCTGCACCCAATAGCATTTTGCTTTTTTGTAGTCGTCAGCATAACGTGCCAACTTTTGAAACAACGCCTCTGCTGAATTGCTGTTCATCGTGTTGTGCTTGTTTTTGATGTCGGCAAAAAGCGTGTTGTCAGTTGCTTTGATGTCAAAACCGCTCAATTTTCCAACTTCATAACCTTCAATGCCGCCCAAAACCTGTTCGTGAAAAGTTCCGATAGCGTTGTTTATGGATTTGTCTATCTACCGTAAAATTTCAGATTGAATAAGGTCTTCTTCGTTGATGTCGTTGAATTTTGCATCAAAAGTCAGCTTTATCGTGTCAACTTTATTTGTGTAAAAATTTTTTTTTGTGATGTTATTCTTCGCGCGAAGATAAGCCCTGTGGAGATTGCCAATGCAGTCCACTAAGTGGTCATCCGTGATAAAGCTTACATACTTGTTTTTCATTCAGTTGCGTACAATTTTTGACTGCCTTCGCAGCATGCAGCGTAAACAGAAGAGTAGGTTATTCACTACTTCTGCTTCACCAGCGCGTCTATATTGTGCTTGTTTTTCAAGGTTTTTACCAATGCCTCGGCATCGCTTCTGCTTGAAAAATAATCCACTATTACTATTGCCTTAGCATTGGCTTTAGAGATTTCTACTTTGGCGTCAGTGTGCCCCAATTTTTTTAACTCCTTTACCAAGGCTTCTGCATTGGCACGCGCACTAAATGCCCCGGCTTGTACAAAATAACGTCCGGTTGTTGCATTTTCTTTATTTGCAGGAGTCGCTGTTTTCGGCTTGACCGTTGTCGTTTCTTTAGGCTTGGCCGTTGTCGTTCCCTTCGCTGTTTCTGTCGTTTTTGCGGTTTCGGTAGTTTTCGGTGCCGTTTCCGTCTTTTTTACTTCAGGCTTCACATTTTCCGTTTTTTTCATGGTCTCCGTTCCACTTTTACCCGGGGTTTTGGTTTTGTTGTCGGAAACGAGGTCCCTGCGCTTATCGTCTTCTTCGCTGTATGTGTTCACTTCCGCATCGTCAGGACTGCTGAACGCGGGATCTGTGAAACTTGTGGTGTCCTTGCCGGTGGAATCAATGGGGTAAGGGTCTACATAATCCATAGCGGCTTGGGGCTCCGTTTCAGCATCCCCATTCATCAGGCCTACTGTTTTATAGATCAGGAACCCAAGGGCTGCCAGACAAACGGCAACGATGCCTACCGTAACATAATCTAATCTGGACATAGTACGTTTTTTTAGGTTTGTTTGCGAAAGTTAAGACTTTTCATTGCCCGATGGTGCTTTTTAGTGCGCTTTTTTACTTCCAGGTAATTTGTACACTGTCGTTTAACCCGCCGGAACGGTCACTTTCAGCCCGTCGTAGGCTAAATCTATGCCGTCCGGAAGCTGGGAAGTCACCTCCTCGTAAAGACCCATGTGATGACTGATGTGGATAAACCAGGTTTGCTCCGGTTTGATCTTTTGAATCACTTCAAGCGCTTCTTCCACACACAAGTGCGAATAGTGGGGCGTATGGTGTAAAACGCCCAAGGCTAGTACTTTGGTACCGCGCACCTTTTCAAGCTCGTAGTCGCTGATGCTTTTAATATCCGTAAGATAAGTAAAATCGCCAATCCGGAAACCCAGCACCGGCAGGTTGCCGTGCATCACTTCAACCGGGCGAATTGGAACGCCGTCTACCTCGAATGGATGGTCTTTGTCAATTTCAAAAAAGCGGAGGGACGGCGCGCCCGGATACCTGATTTCAGAAAAAGCATACGCAAAACGCTGTTCTACTTCTGCCGCTACACCCGGGGTGGCATAAATGGGCATGTCCCGCTGTGATTGAAAATTAAAGGGTCGTACATCATCCAATCCGATCACATGGTCGTTGTGTTCGTGCGTCAACAGGATGGCGTCTACCTGGCGAATATCGTTGCGCAGCATTTGTTGCCGGAAATCAGGGCCGCAGTCTATGACGATATTTTTGCCTCCGGACTGAATAAGAGCCGAGGTTCGCAGGCGGTGGTTGCGCGGGTCTTTTGAACGACACACCGCACAATCGCATCCGATAATCGGTACGCCCTGCGAAGTGCCTGTCCCCAAAAAAGTAATCCTGACTTCGATGATGGTTATGATTTGTAACGGTTGTTGTATTCCCCGCTTTTTTCAAATTTGCCCCTCTCCCCCTCTCCCCCTCTCCTCCTCTCCCTCTCTCCCCTCCCCTCCCAGGCCACTAACCACGCGGTATAATTTTTGCGATTTTTCACTCAACGCCGTCGCTTCAATCTCAAGGCTGGCAATGATTTCTAACAAACAATTGATACGCCCCTCTGCGTCGTAAAACTTACTCACAACTGCAATCTTTTTGTCCTGAACAATGCAATATCCCGACTGAAAATTGCCTTTTTCATAACGAACGAGGTAGCCCAACTCCTCCATCAGGGCTTCCAATTTTTTAAGATTTCCGGTAGTGTATTTGAACATTCCCATAACGGCAAAGGTAAAATAACTGATTCATTTGGAAAGTATCTTTTCCACCCCCACGCATTCGCGGAATCCCGATGGGTGGATGTCAGTGTATAATCTTATTTTTGCAGAGCCAGTTCGGAAAAGCAAATCCTTTAAATTGATAAGCTATGAAACAACTATTCACACATGAAAAATTTGATACGCTCATGAAGAGAACAAACTTTCTGCATCTGATGTTGCCAGTGGCAATGTTCGTATTTGTATCCACTACCATGCAGGCACAACGCTTTCAGGGTGGAATAACGGCCGGGTTTAACATGTCGCAACTTGACGGCGACCGCTTAGCCGGCTATAACCAGATTGGCTTAGTCGGCGGCCTTCGGGCTTCAGCCCTGCTGGCCGACAAATGGAACCTGACGCTAGAATTGCTTTACTCCCAGTCGGGCAGCAATCGTTCCCGAAGTGACGACCCGTCTTCGATTTACGACAACATCCGCCTGAATATGGTAGAGGCACCGGTGTTTGTCAGCTTTACCGACTGGAAGTTCAGGGTTTATTTAGGCGGCTCTTATAGCCGGCTCATCAATTATAAAGTAATTGACGCAGTGGGAGAAGACATTACCGATATTCAAACCTTCAACCCTGACCTCTTTTCGCTGGTTTTGGGCGCAACCTTTCATTTTTCTGAAAACTTTGGCTTGGATGTGCGCTGGTCAAAGCACCTGAACAGCTTGCAGGCTGATGCTGGCGATGGTCGGATTTTGGGACGCCACGTAAGCATCCGGGGCATCTATTTGTTTTAAAACCGATTTTTTTTCATCATTAAATAAAAATACTGTGATCCGTATCTATTGTTTATTCGCCATCGCGAGCATGGTACTCTTTGGCTGCCAGGAATCGTCAAAAAAAGAAAAACAGGAACCCGCCGCTCCGACAACGAACGCCGGCGCTGCGCTTTATCCAAGCATTGCTTTAGACACCCTGGAAATGCTGTGGAGCAAATGCGATTACATTGATTTTGTGTTCTACAACCTCAATATTGCGGTCAGCCAAAATGATCCAAACGCGGTCAAGAGTACGATCCAGCACATCGCAGCAGATGTGCCCATGATCAACAATGCCTGCAAACCGGAAGGCCGGATCTTTTTTCAGGTGGATGGCCGGAATGCACTCGAAGGCGATTTTTACTTAAATAACAATTGCGTCTACTACATTTGGTACAAAGACGGTGGCAAAACGCCTTTTGCGGCAAACAGCATGACCCAACTGGGGGTTAATTTTTTTCAGGATCTGTTCAAAAAAGCCTTGCAGCAGCCTCAGGGGCAATAACTCACAGCCACTCCTGCAAAAAAGCCACTGTTTTCGCAATATCTTCCTGAAGAATCCGGTCTGAATCTAATTTCGTTACGACTTCTCGGTATTGCGCAAACAAGGCCTCAAGTGCGGGCGAAGTATGGGCAGGTCTTCTGAACTCCAGAGCCTGCGCAGCCGTCATCCATTCGATGGCCAGAATCGTTTCCACGTTTTTCACCACCCGCCAGGCTTTGGTAGCCGCATTGGCGGCCATGCTGACGTGGTCTTCCTGGCCGTTGCTCGACACGATCGAATCCACGGAAGCAGGCGTGCAAAGTTGTTTGTTCTGGCTGGCAATGGACGCAGCCGTGTATTGAGGAATCATGAGGCCGGAATGCAACCCCGGATCGGCAATGAGAAATGCCGGCAGGCCGCGGTTCCCGGAAATCAACTGATAAGTACGCCTTTCGGAAATACTGCCCAGCTCGGCCAAAGCGATGGCTAAAAAATCGAGTGCAAGTGCCAGCGGCTGTGCATGAAAATTCCCGCCGGAAAGAATATCCCCTTCTTCAGGGAAAATGTTCGGATTGTCCGTCACCGCGTTGACTTCCGTCAGGGTCACGGAAGCGACGTAATTGATGGCGTCGCAACTGGCGCCATGCACTTGCGGAACGCAACGGAAGGCATAAGGATCCTGAACGTTCACTTTGGGCTGCCGGGCAATTTCGCTGCCTTCCAGCAGTTGCAGCACCTCAATAGCCGTTTGCACCTGTCCGGCATGCGGACGGATGTGGTGCAGGCGGTGGTCTAAAGGCGACAACCGGCAGTCGAACACATCCATAGACAGCGCGGCGCAGCGATTCGCGATGCGATACAAACGTTTAGCGTGGTGGACGCACCATACGGCGTACGCCGTAGAAAACTGGGTGCCGTTGAGCAGGGCTAATCCCTCTTTGGCTTTCAGGGTTACCGAACCAACCCCCGCCAGCTTGAGGGCTTCCGCCGCTTTCATTTTTTGGTTTTGATAATAAACTACTCCTTCGCCGATGAGCGGCAGGCTCAGGTGGGCCAAAGGTGCCAGGTCGCCCGAAGCACCGAGAGATCCCAATTGGTAGACGACCGGCGTAATGCCATAGTTAAAAAGCTTTAAAAGCTGCTGAACCAATTCCTCCCGAACCCCAGAATAGCCATACGAAAGGCTTTGCGCTTTGAGGAAAAGCATGAGGCGGACAATTTCGGAAGGCGCTTCGTCGCCGGCCCCGCAGGCATGCGAGCGCACGAGGTTTTGTTGCAGCGCCTCAATCTCAGCATGGGAAATCTGGATATTGCAAAGCGATCCAAATCCGGTATTAATACCGTAGTGCAGTTGATCTTCTTTATGGAGACAATCTTCGAGAAAGTCGCGGCAACGGCTGATTCTTTGCGCACTTTCAGGCGAAAGATGCAGCGTTGCGCCGTCAGCCATATTAGCCATAACGGCTTCAAGGCCCAGATGATCCGGGCTGATCCAATGTTTTTTGTTCATTTTGTCCGCTATTTGGATAGGGAGGACAAAGATAGAAACTTGCTGCTGTTCCTTCCTAATTCTCAAAACTATGCGCGCCTTCCTGCCGTTTCAGTAATTGTATTTAACGTACCTTTACAACTTCATTTCAAAAACATACATGAGCGATACCATTAAGCATGAATGCGGCATTGCGTTAGTCCGCCTGCTGAAACCCCTCGATTTTTATCAGGAAAAATATGGTTCCACCCTCTATGGCCTGAGCAAACTCCGCCTGTTGATGCAGAAAATGCGCAACCGCGGCCAGGACGGTGCCGGCCTCGCAACCATCAAACTCGACCCGGTGCCGGGCACCAAATACATCAGCCGCAAGCGCAGCAACGCCTCCAACTACTTAGCCGATTTGTTCGATCAGGTATACTGGCACTTCAACGAGCTGCCGCCGGAACAGTTGAATGACCCTGTCTGGCTGAAAGAAAATAAACCTTATGTGGGCGAAGTGCTGCTGGGGCACCTGCGCTACGGCACCCACGGCGACAATACCATCGAAACCTGCCACCCCTTTCTGCGCCAAAATAACTGGATCTCGCGCAATCTGATCTTAGCCGGCAATTTCAACCTGACCAATGTAGACGAGTTGTTCGACGAATTAGTAGAGCTGGGGCAATACCCCAAGGAAAAATCAGATACCGTCACCGTGCTGGAAAAAATCGGGCACTTCCTCGACGACGAAGTGCAGCGCCTGCACACGTGGTTCAAACCCGACGGCTACAACAATATCCAGATCAACGACCTGATCTACGACAACCTCGACGTGCAACGCCTGCTGCGCCGCGCCAGTAAAAAATTTGATGGCGGCTACGTCATGGCCGGCATGATCGGGCATGGCGACGCTTTTGTGATGCGCGACCCTTCGGGCATCCGACCCGCTTTTTATTACCAGGATGAAGAAATTGTGGCGGTGGCTTCCGAGCGCCCGGCTTTGCAAACTTCTTTCAACGCCCACATCAGCAAGGTACACGAACTAAAGCCCGGCCATGCGCTCATCATCAAAAAAAATGGGACGATCTTAGAAAAGCCTTTCACGGAGCCGATGCCCCGCGCTGCCTGTTCTTTCGAGCGCATTTATTTTTCCAGGGGCAACGACCGCGATATTTATTTAGAGCGCAAAAAATTGGGCGAACAATTAGCCAGAAAGGTATTACAAGCAGCAGATTTTGACTTCAAACACACGATTTTTTCTTTTGTACCCAATACGGCAGAGTCGGCATTTTTTGGGTTGATGGAAGGCGTGCAAAAAGAGTTGAACGCGATCAAACAGGAAAAAATTCTGAAAATGGGCGCTGACATCAAACCCGCCAAATTAGAAAAAATCCTCTCGATGGGCCCGCGTGTGGAGAAATTGGTGGTGAAAGACGAAAAACTCCGCACCTTCATTACCTCCGATGCGAACCGCGGCGAAATGGTGTCGCACGTGTACGACGTGACCTACGGCATTGTGGAAAATGAAAAAGATACGTTAGTCTTGCTCGACGACTCCATCGTGCGCGGCACCACCCTGCGCGACAGCATCATCCAGATTGTGTCGCGCCTGCGTCCCAAAAAAATCATCGTGGTTTCTTCGGCACCGCAAATCCGATACCCCGATTGTTATGGCATTGACATGTCGAAAATGAAAGATTTTGTCGCTTTTCAGGCGCTGGTGCGCCTGCTGAAAGAAGCCGGCCAAGAGAACCTTATGTGGGAAGCTTACGAGCGGTGCAAAGCCCAGGAAGACCTGCCCAAAGACAAAATCGTGAACGAGGTGAAGTTCCTCTACGATCAGTTTGAATACGAACAGGTTTCACAAAAAATTGCCGAAATCGTTTCACCTCCGGGCATCAAACCCAAAGTAGAAGTCATTTTTCAAACCATTGAGGGCCTGCAAAAAGCCTGCCCGAACAACAACGGCGACTGGTATTTTTCAGGCAACTACCCCACGCCCGGCGGCAATCGGGTGGTCAACCGCGCCTTTATGAATTATATGGAGAAGCGGAATGAACGGGCGTATTGAAACAAAACTAACCTACCAACCCCGCTTTCGCCGAAATATCTAACATCCGGTCAATACACAACCGCCCTTCCTCAATGATGTGCTGTGGCAGCTCAATTTCGGGCAATTCGTGCTGCATGCACAGGTAGAGTTTTTCCATCGTATTGCGCTTCATGTGCGGGCATTCGTTGCAGGCGCAGTTGTTTTCAGGCGGTGCCGGAATAAAGGTTTTGTGCGGCGACGATTTTTCCATCTGGTGCAGGATACCCGCTTCGGTGGCCACAATGAACTCCTTCGCTCCGTTGGCGATGGTAAATTTCAGCAGACCTGTGGTAGAGCCAATAAAATCTGCCTGATCTAAGATATGCGTTTCGCATTCCGGGTGGGCGATGAACAGCGCTTCGGGGTAGCGCACGCGCAGTTTGGCGATTTTTTCAGCCGAAAAAATCTCGTGCACCATGCACGAACCGTTCCAGAGCACCATGTCGCGGCCTGTTTTTTTCACCAAATACCGACCCAGGTTGATATCGGGCGCAAAGATGATTTTTTGGTCTTCCGGAATGCTGTTGATGACATGCACGGCATTGGTGGACGTGCAGCAAATATCCGTCAGGGTTTTCAGTTCGGCGGTGCAGTTGATGTAACTCACCACGACGTGGTCGGGGTATTTTTCCTTGAATTTCCGGAACAATGGTGCCGGACAGGAATCCGCCAGCGAACACCCGGCTTTGAGGTCGGGCAGCAGCACTTTTTTGTGCGGCGACAGGATTTTGGCCGTTTCTGCCATAAAATGCACCCCGGCAAAAACGATGATGTCGGCTTCTGTTTTGGCGGCTTGCTGCGAAAGCCCCAGGCTGTCGCCAATGTAGTCGGCTACGTCTTGAATCTCGGACTCCTGGTAATAATGCGCCAGAATCACCGCGTTCTTTTCTTTTTTCAGCCGCTGGATTTCAGCGACGAGGTCGAGGGAGGGGTCTACTTCCAAATCTAAGTAGCCATTTTTATTCAAATATTTTTCTGCGGTTGCCAATGCCGTCATGGTGCGTTGCTTTTGAGACGTAAACGATACTTTGACAACGCAAAGGTAGGAAAAAAGGTTTACTTAGTTTTGAAGTGAAACTAAGTTTTTTGTCCCTCACATCATTGAGTTTTGGCATTGCATTCGGCCTATGACTTCAAGTGTAATGTCGTAGAACGAGTAAGCATGACTGATGCACAAAACCTGGCGGCGTGCAGTATATACGCCGCTCAATTTGCAGCCAATGATATCCTTATATTGGATCGTGTTTTCGCTATACGCAAGGTTTTTTAGGTAACCTCTGCGGAGGCACGAAGCAGGTGACCTCTCAAAAAACCGGGTTCCGATTCGCAAAAATTGAGATGACCCCTTTTCCTGCGTCTGAGATGACCCCTCAATTTTTGCTAAACACCCCGCCCGCCCACCCCAAAAGCTGACGGCATATAGCAGGCCAAAGACCCCCGCTCTCCCACTCATTCAAGCGACCTGGCCTTTTCAAAATAAGCTTCCGAAAGCTCCTTTTTACCCAACTTTTCCGAAATTTCCCCCATGTTATCGTAGCTGATCCGGAGATTTTTGCGGTATTCCACATTGCGCGGGCTGCTCTCAAAGGTCAGTTCTGTAAATTTCAAATCCAGCTCAAAATATTCAAATGCTTTTGGTAAGTTTTTTTGCTCTTCAAACAACTGGCCAAGTCTATAGTACGAAATCGCCAACCCGTTTTTGAACGACACATTTTGTGGATACGCTTCGTACAGTTCTTTTCCCAATCGGCAACGTTCTTCAAAAAAAGTCAACGCCTCCTCCAAATTGCCCAGCGTTCTCTGCGTGTCCCCTAACCTTTCGTACGAAATCGCCAACCCGTTTTTGAACGACACATTTTGTGGATACGCTTCGTACAGTTCTTTTTCTAACTCATTGTACTTTTCAAAAAAAGTCAACGCCTCCTCCAAATTGCCCAGCGTTCTCTGCGTGGAGCCTAACTTGGAGTACGAAATCGCCAACCCGTTTTTGAACTCCACATTTTGTGGATACGCTTCGTACAGTTCTTTAGTCAATTCGATATCCTTTTCAAAAAAAGTCAACGCCTCCTCCAAATTGCCCAGCGTTCTCTGCGTGGAGCCTAACCTTTCGTACGAAATCGCCAACCCGTTTTTATAGTTCGGGTTGTCAGGGGCTAAAGCACAAAGGGCTTTATTCACCCGAATGCCTGCTTCGTAATGATAAAAAGCCTTGTCTAAATTGCCGGTCGTCTGGTGGAAACTGCCGATGCAGTTCGTCAAAATGGATAAATCAGTGTCGGGTTCGGGCAGGTTGAAAAACACTGCTTCGGCATAGCGGGCAAAATGCAGCGCGTCTTCGTAGGTAGCGTTGAGGAGGTGCCCCACCCCGGCTTGGTAATCCAATTTTTCATTCAAAACATCCACCAAAACCTGGCAGTCTGCGCGCAGGTTGGGGTTTTTCCGGCGCACGATTTCCTGCACCACGGGGCTGATTTTGAAATAGATCGCGGGGGGTGTGTCAGGCCGTGACTCTAAGTCACGCCCTG
>JBBQGV010000015.1:0-77501 GCA_038323375.1 Chitinophagales bacterium | reverse complement strand
AGGTTTGGCACCTCGATGTCGGCTCGTCACATCCTGGGGCTGGAGAAGGTCCCAAGGGTTGGGCTGTTCGCCCATTAAAGTGGCACGCGAGCTGGGTTCAGAACGTCGCAAGACAGTTCGGTCCCTATCTGTTGTGGGCGCAGGAATATTGAGGAGATCTGACTCTAGTACGAGAGGACCGGGTTGGACGTACCGCTAGTGTACCAGTTGTGCCGCCAGGTGCAGCGCTGGGTAGCTATGTACGGCACGGATAAGCGCTGAAAGCATCTAAGCGCGAAGCCGTCTCCAAGATGAGTATTCCACTGAGGGTCGTAGAAGATTACTACGTTGATAGGTTACAGGTGGAAGCGCAGTGATGCGTGGAGCCGAGTAATACTAATTACCCGAAAGCTTCCTCAAATTTTTTAAATCTAAACGAACAACACACGAAATTGTATTCGGCTTTCCTCGCCTACTTGCCATGATTAACAAAGGCAAATGTCTGTAAAAGCAGATATTCTCCAGATAAAGGTCTAAACCAGATCTCTATCCGGTGGCTATAGCGAAAGGGTTCCACCTCTTCCCATTCCGAACAGAGAAGTTAAGCCTTTCTGCGCCGATGGTACTGCCCCAAGCGGGTGGGAGAGTAGGTCGCTGCCTGTTTTTTTTTCTTTTGTCATTCCCGCAAGGAATGCGAAAATGGAAAATCATACCTCAATAGCCTCACCCTCACCGGTGGGGCTTTTTTTTTGTGGCTACCGGCATTGGGTTCCGATGGAACCGCTGTTCGCCCGTCCCCGTACCACCGAACCCTATTCGGCATATCTATCATTTCGGGATTACCGGCATTGGGTTCGGATGGAACCGCTGTTCGCCCGTCCCCGTACCACCGAACTCTGTTCGGCGTATCTATCATTTCGGGTTTTCCGGCATTGGGTTCCGATGGAACCGCTGTTCGCTCGTCCCCGTACCACCGAACTCTGTTCGGCGTATCTAGCATTTCGGGATTACTGGCATTGGGTTCCGATGGAACCGCTGTTCGCCCGTCCCCGTACCACCGAACTCTGTTCGGTATCTATCATTTCGGGTTTTCCGGCATTGGGTTCCGATGGAACCGCTGTTCGCCCGTCCCCGTACCACCGAACTCTGTTCGGCATATCTATCATTTCGGGTTTTCCGGCATTGGGTTCCGATGGAACCGCTGTTCGCTCGTCGTTTTTTGTGGTTACCGGCATTGGGTTCCGATGGAACCGCTTTGCGCCCGTCTGCAAACATGGAACGAGGTTACACAACCCGCCTCCAAATTTATACTTTGGCCGCCCAACCAACGTTTCTATAAAAAACTCAATAATGGTCAACAAGCTACTCCTTACGTGCTGTTTGCTGGTTGGTTCTGCCGCTGGTATCAGTGCACAAATCGGATTCAACGCCAATTATTTCAAGAACCAGGAAGAATCCTGGTACCTGACTTCCACTGAAGGCCAGCCGGAGTATCCTATTTTGGAAAGTGGATATGCTTTTGGGGTCAATTACTGGTTCCGACTGAAGAATTACCGGGTAGAGTTTTTACCGGAACTCAGCGTCGGATTTGCGGAAGCGGAATGGAATGGCGCTGTCAATAACAACCAGATTTCATTTAGGCATACCACAGCCAATTTCTTTTTCAATACCCAGTTTTATTTATTCGATATCAAGGGAGACTGCAACTGTCCGACTTTTTCAAAAGAAGGACCAACCTTTGAAAAAGGCCTGTTCTTATTCCTTTCTCCGGGGGTTACTTTATTGAATACCAAAGCAAGCCGGGAAGCAGAAACAGCAGATGGACAGTCGCTTAGCCTTAGCATTGGCGGCGGCATCGGCATGGATTTTGGCGTTTCCGATTTTCTGACGATTACCCCGCTCCTCGGGGTGCGCTATTTCCCTGACGCCAACCTGCCGGCTTTGGAAACAGTACAATCCTGGATAGAACCGGCAGATCAAATTGTAGCAGCCGAAAGCATGTTGCAGTACTTTGCAGGCCTCCGATTGAGTGTTCGGTTTGATTATGATAAACGGAGGAGGTGGTAATAGCTAATTGATTACCAGCTTTGTACGGACAATGGTCTGCCACCTGAAGGTGGCGACCACAGTTCAAACCAGCAACTCATACAGCATCCGGCTGTCGTTCAGCGGCTGGTAGTTGATGTCGTATTCGGCCATCCGGGCCATAAAGCGGTCGTAATCTTCGCGGCAAAGTACCTGGATGCCGACAAGGGCGGGACCGGATTCGCGGTTGTGTTTTTTGGTATATTCAAAATGCGTAATGTCATCGGTGGGGCCGAGGACATTGTTCAGGAAGTCGCGCAGGGCGCCTGCCCGCTGCGGAAAGCGAATGATGAAATAGTGTTTTAACCCTTCGTAGAGCAGGGAGCGTTCCCGAATTTCTTCGGTGCGCACGATGTCGTTGTTGCTGCCGCTGAGTACGCAGACGACGTTTTTACCCCGGATTTGTTCGCGGTAAAAGTCGAGGGCGGCGATGGTCAGCGCGCCGGCCGGTTCCACCACAATGCCTTCTTCGTTGTAGAGTTGTAGAATGCTGGTGCAAACCTTGCCTTCCGGCACCAAGACCATATCGTCTATGACCTGTTGGGCGATGCGAAAGGTTTTTTGCCCGACCCGTCGAACGGCGGCTCCGTCCACAAAGCTGTCAATTTTATCGAGTGTAACCACTTCGCCCGCCTTCAGCGATTCGTACATCGCCGGGGCGCCCGCCGGTTCTACTCCAATGATGCGGGTGCGCGGACTGAGTTGTTTAAAATAGCTGCCCAGCCCGGAAATAAGCCCGCCACCGCCAACGGCAACGAACACGTAATCCAGCGAAACTTTACAATCTTCCAGAATTTCCAGCCCAACCGTGCCCTGACCTTCGATAATGCGTTCATCATCAAAAGGGTGAATAAAGGCCATATTGTGCGTTCCGGCAGCTTTCAGTGCCTCAGCATAAGCGTCGTCGAAGGTGTCTCCAATCAGGATTACTTCAACAAAACCTTTTCCGAATAACTTGACCTTGCCAACCTTTTGCTGCGGCGTAACACCTGGCATGAATATTTTGCCCATGACCTCCATCTTCTGGCACGCAAAAGCCACGCCCTGCGCATGGTTGCCCGCGCTGGCGCATACCACGCCGTTTTGAAGTTGCGCCGTGGACAAACTCGCCATTTTGTTGTAAGCCCCCCTGATTTTGTAAGAGCGCACCACCTGGAGGTCTTCCCTTTTGAGGTAGATTTGGCAACCGTATTGTTCGGAAAGGTTATAATTTAAAGACAAAGGCGTAGGTTCGGCGATGTTTTTCAGCCGAACCTTCGCCTTGTAAATATTTTCTACTGTGACCAATTCATGTTGGATGGTCTTTGTCATACTTTGCCTGATTTGTGAGTCCTTGCTCCAGTACCCGGTGTGTGCAAAAGGAGGACAAACCCTTACTCTTGTTCAACCGGAACCTCCTGCGCTTCAGGCCGGAGGCTGCGCACCGTGCGGCCTGCCTGCCACATTTCACTGTCGTGCATGGACTTCAGCTCCTTTTCCAATTTTTCGCGATAATCAGGCTGGCTGTTTGAATCTATGGAGCGCTGGGCTTCATTGCCTGCGGCAACACTGTCGTAGAGTTCTTCAAAAACCGGCGCAACGGCGTCTCGAAACTTGGTCCACCAGTCCAAAGCGCCGCGCTGGGCCGTGGTCGAGCAATTGGCGTACATCCAGTCCATTCCGTTTTCGGCCACTAAAGGCATCAAGCTTTGCGTAAGCTCTTCGACGGTTTCGTTGAATGCTTCCGAAGGGGAATGCCCCCGGCTGCGCAAACAGTCGTACTGCGCAGCAAAAATGCCTTGTATGGCGCCCATCAGGGTGCCCCGTTCGCCGGTGAGGTCGCTGAAAACTTCACGTCTGAAATCCGTTTCAAACAGGTAGCCCGATCCAATGCCAATGCCCAGGGCAATGGCGCGGTCGTGGGCGTTTCCGGTAGCGTCCTGGAAGATGGCATAGCTGGAATTGAGGCCGCGACCCGCCACAAAAAGGCGGCGCAGGCTGGTGCCCGATCCTTTGGGCGCAACAAGAATCACGTCTACGTCAGCCGGGGGAATAATGCCGGAGCGTTCTTTGTACGTAATGCCGAAGCCGTGCGAAAAATAAAGCGCCTTGCCCGCCGTGAGGTAGGGCTTAAGCGTAGGCCACAGTGCAATCTGGGCCGCATCGGAAAGCAGGTATTGGATGATGGTGCCGCGTTCGGCAGCCTCTTCTATACTGAACAGCGTCTCGCCGGGCACCCAGCCGTCGGCCACCGCTTTGTCCCAGGTTTTGGAAGGATAGCGTTGTCCAACGATGACGTTGAAGCCATTGTCGCGCAGGTTGAGCGCCTGCCCTGGTCCCTGCACGCCATAACCAATGATGGCGATGACTTCGTTTTCGAGTAGCTGATGTGCTTTGTCTAATGGAAATTCCTCGCGGGTGACCACGTTTTCTTCCACACCGCCGAAATTCAATTTTGCCATGATGCTAAGTATTTTGACATGAGCGATTAACCCCCTTTTGAGGATGAAGAACAAAATTAGGAAAATCAGCGAAGGGAAAGCGCAGTCAGGCACTTTTGGAAGCTGCATAATTGTGGGGAAAGACGATGTCGCTCGGTCTTTTTAAGCAGATTTTTGTTTTTTAAAACATTGATAATTAGTGACTTGAGGGCAAGTAAACAGGCGGCTTTATACGATTTCCGGCAATGGTAGTTTCGGCTTCGTTCAACTACCAGACGCAAGAGGCTGTAAAGATTGGGTTATGAAAAGCCCGGCTTAACGAATGTTGACGGCGGTTTTGTTCTTTCGGCGCTTTTATCCAGGCGGATAATGGATAGACTAAGAATCTATGATGTCAACCCATGTAACCGATTCGACATGCTTTACAAAGCCCCATTTTCAGCATGCTGTAACCCTGAATTCAGCCACTATGATGACGCAAAGGTTTTGCCGTAAAATGTTTGTTTTCTAAAGAGTCGAGGGCAAACTGCCACAAGTCTTCATAAGGAATGATTTCTATTTCAAAAGGTTGTGAAGCAATTTCCAATGGAACCGTTTTCAGTTTGTCTAAATATTTCTGGGCTTTTCTGACCACCCCGGCGCGGTGGAATCCAGCTTCAGGAAGCTGGAGCAGAATGCGGATGAAGCAGTTGCTTCGGAAAGCATCATCCTGCCTTAGGTACCGGCTGCAGTATTTTTCAATAGCTTCCATGCGGTTGATGACGAGGTCGTACTCTTTTTTTAAGACCAAAAAAAGAATTTGTGCAATCAGGATCGGGATATTTAATCCGCGTTTGTCCTGGACATAAGTAGGCACTTGGTTCAGGAATTTACCCAATCTGAAGTTATTGAACTGCACTTCCTCTTTGGGCAGGTTCAATTTGTCAAGCAGAGCGAGGTAGTGAAGGAAAAAGCCGTATAAGATCCATTTTTCCTGTGAAGAGTCATCCAGATAGCGGTATTTTTTGTGTTGTGTGGCGTTGCTCCACGTTTGGTATGCATCGTGGTATTCGTGGGTATGCATCGCAAGCAAAAAACGAAGCTCGTGGTTCTTAAACCAGTTGAAGGAGCCTTCATGGATCATTCCCAGTGATTTTTCAGCCGCAACTTTGCCTGCTTCGAATTGCTTCAACTGGAGGTGACAAACTAATTTTTGGTGTAAAAAGACGGATAGCGGAATTTTGACTTCAAAGTTTTTGCTTTCAAAAAAGGCGATGCCTTCTTCACAGATATCCAGCGTTTTACGATAATCGTTCATAGCCATATAAGCCGCTATTTTTATCATTCTCGCCAAAAACTGCAACCTGAAGAAGGGATAAGTATTCAGGTAAGCATCCAATTCCGGGAAAAGCAAAATCGCTTTGTTGTAAGTGCTTTGCTGGGACGCTTTTTGCCGAATGGCATCCACCGTCAGGTCACAGAAATACGCTTCTACTTTGTTCTCTGTGATCATCGCCTGCTCATGAAATAAATACACGCTATTGTAGTATTCAAACTTTTTTCGGTCACCGTCAATGGTGCCGTGATAGAGCCGCATTTGTTTGGACACATCCATAATAAGGTCAACAAATTCGTATTGCATGGAAATGCTGATGATTTTTTGGCAAAGCTCCATGGCAGAAAAATGTGCCCCTTTGGCAACCAGGATCTTTACGGCCGCCCATTCTCGCCAGCAATTAAAGTAAGCGGCTTGTTGTTCGTTGTAAATGGCCTGTTTTACATCTATAAAAAAGATGGTGTTGAGCAGCCGCCTCTTTAGGTTGCTTTTTAAGTTTCGGAAAGCCGTACTCTTCACATCCATACCTAAAAAGTCTGCGGCATCTTCATCAGACTTAATCAGGCCATCGCGGGTGGCTTTATAGAGCTTATTGATTTTGGTTTGCTTCTTTCCAGGGTGCTCATTTCCCATTACATCAATGTGGCGAACTTTACTTCGCGATGCTAAGCCGATTAATTCGATCAAAGACTTCATAATTAGCCTGAATTTAAAGCATAAAAAAACTGCAATTAATTAAGAAATTAACTTCAATATACAATCAATTCTTTTTTATAAAAGCTTTGATTATCAAACGTTTGTGTTTTGTTCGGAAAAAGTAGTGCAAAAATTAACGTGAGGCAGACAGCATTATTTGTGTCGGGCAGCAGGGGGTCTTCGGGGTGTATGTTTGTATCATCAATCGAAACAAACAAATTTAATTACACTAAAAAACGATTACCATGCTTACTGCAATTATTATCTCAATCCTGCTTTCACTCGGAATCATCAACACCCCTGAAGAGGCTTTAAATTTGACTCGAGAGCAAATTGAAGCTGCAATCGTGAACTCAGATATCTCTGGAGTGTAGTGTGCCTATCACAAAGTTAGCAAAGATAATATTTTCTACTATACAAAAAAATCGAGCTTAAAGAAGCAGTTGTTGTTTTTTAAAAGACTGATAATCTTTATTTTAAATAAGATAAAGATTAGGTTGTTGTTAGATGACCGCATGTCAAAACACCGATTGGCGTCAATGCATGCGAAGATTTTTGCCCCTACTTTTGTACCAGTTGATTTGATGAACAGAAAACAATTAAGAAAGTGCTTAGAATAAAAGACAGGATGATGCAAAGAGAACGCCATTTAGGGAGAGGGTCAGGAAAAGCTCCCTCTCCTGCAACAGACTGGTTTCGGACGGGATATGACAGCGTAACCCAAATATTTGTAGAAGTCAAATTCGGAATGGCCAGTAGAAACTGCGATAATTATGGTGTCTGCCATGTCGACGCAATCGAACGCCTTTGGGAGTACCAGACAACATCGCTTTGTTTTTGCCCTGGAAAAGCCCGAGCTATCATGAGTATCAGCGAAAATGGGGATATCGAAATGGTTTTTCCAAAATCCATTATCCCACCAGAAACAAAGAATAATTTTTTTAGCAAAGAGTTTTTTGAAGTAAAAGAAGATTTTAAATTATCAAAAAAAATATTAGACCAGTATCAGATAAAAGTTATTCCAGAGATATTAAGAGGAACTTACAAAGTTGTTGAAACAAGTGGCTTTTATATTATTGATTTTAAAAAGAACGCATCATAGTAGTATTTTTTTAAATAGCGGAATTATGAATTTAATATGATCCTAAAGAACTAAATTGAAAACTTAACTTTTGGTTTTATTAAAATAAATAGCATCATGAAAAGAACTAGAATTATGTCGCTGGAAAATTCCAATGATCAAGAATTGATGAGCAGTTTCGAAAACATGGGAATTCTTTCGTCAAAGGAAGCTGTTACTTTCTATCGTGAACTTGATTTGGGTGGAGATTATTACCCTACATGGGGCTGTTCGATACCACTTTCTGTAAAACGCGATTATGGTTAGACCTAAATATACAGGGATGCAGTTTATGTAACTTATTTACATCCTGATCTCATCCAACTGGCGAGCTTCTGGAAAGTATAGTGCGTCTGAAAAAATAAATAGTCTGCGGAGATAAACATTATTGATATTTTTTAAAAAAAATCCGCCAAGAGTAGTTGTGACGCAGGGTTAATGGTGCTCAATAAGCACTTGTTCCGAAAAATTATAAGAGGCTCGCCAGCTCTTTTTATTCACCTTGATTATAGACTTGGATGTATGCTGAAACATAAATTATACCATATTTTTAGAAAGATATTAGCCAGTTAGGAATAGGAAGGTTGATTTACTTTAACTATACCATATTAATTATGAAAAAAGCAATAGCCTTTATTGGGTTTTTTGCAGCGCTGCAAACCATGTTGTGGGGGCAAAAAATAACGGTCAATGGTTCGGTCTCAGATGAATTTAATCAACCTGTTATCGGGGCAAATATAATGGTGAAAAACACCTACCTCGGAACAACCACTGATCTTGATGGTAGCTTTGTATTGATTGCCGAACTTACAGCGGAAAAAGCGATAGTCATTACGTATCTGGGGTATGAGCCGTATGAAAAGGTCTTATCGTCAGGGCCTGACAATACAGTAAATATCGGTACTGTAAAGTTGAAACCATCCTCAACCGAACTGGAAGGGGTGACGATTACCGCGGGTGCTTTTGAAGCCAGTGACGAGAAACGAGGAACTATACTCAATTCTTTGGACATTGCAACCACGGCCGGAGCAACTGCCGACGTTGCCGCCACTTTGAATACCTTGCCTGGTACCCAAAGGGTAGGAGAGGAGGGAAGGCTATTTGTCAGAGGTGGAGCAGCCTACGAAACCCGAACTTTTATAGACGGCACCGTTGCCCAAAACCCTTACAACAGTTCGGTGTCGGGGGTGCCTTCAAGGGGGCGGTATTCTCCCTTCCTGTTCAGCGGCACGGCATTCAGCACGGGAGGATATTCGGCAGAATTCGGACAGGCGTTGTCTTCGGCACTGGTACTGAACACGCATGGCCTTGCCACCAAGACACAATCAGAAATTGGCATAACTACCGTTGGCTTAGATGCAACACACCAAAAACTATGGGATAACAATACTTCTTTGGCGGTGTCTGCCAATTATATGAATCTGAGCCCGTACACCGCCATTATTGATCAGAACATTGACTGGGTTGCCCCTTTTCAAAATTACGGAAGCCAGGTCATTTATCGAAAGAAGACTTCGGAAAACGGGATTCTAAAAATCCACGGAGACTTCAGTGAAACCAAAATGAGGCTAAAATATCCCAATGCCGATGATTTGAAAGACCCGAATGATGTTTCGCTGCGCAACAATTATGGTTACCTCAATGCCTCGTTTAAGGAAATCATCAAGGATACCTGGACCATTTCAGGCGGCATGAGCTACAATTTTAACAAAGATTACGTTCAGTTTGACTCCATTAATCACCAAATAACAGATCAATTGGTACAGGCCCGGGTAAGCGCAAGCAGGTTTGTCGGGAATGTATTTAAAATAAAGACAGGAGTAGAATACTACAACCAGGCGTACCGCGAAAAGGTCAATAATAAATCAGATCTAAACCGGGACTTCAACTACCTGCTACACCATACCGCTGCTTTTGCAGAAGTGGACATTGTGTTCAATTCACGATTATATGCCCGCATTGGAGAGCGCTTTGAGTACAGCAGTTATGTGAATGAGCCTACTTTTTCTTCCAGAGTTTCACTGGCATACAGGTTGAGCAGCAATTCGCAGGTATCCGGAGCCTTCGGGCAGTTTTATCAGCTACCGGAAAGTAGATTTCTACTCTATTCTTCCGACCTGGTAAACGAAAATGCGCTGCACTACATCCTCAATTATCAGTACTCCAAAGACCAGCGCATTTTCAGGATCGAAGGCTACTACAAAGACTATGGCCGCCTGATTCGTTACAATGGGGACTATCGGTACGAACCTTGGCTGCTGAATAATTCAGGCAATGGGTATGCAAGAGGGATTGACGTCTATTTTCGAGACAAAAAAACCTTCAAAGATATTGACTACTGGATTTCGTATTCTTTTCTGGATACTGAACGGAATTTCCTGAATTTTAGAAACGAAGTGACGCCCGGTTTTGCCTCAAGACATAACCTGTCAATTGTGTACAAGCACTGGATCGACAAAATTGATTCGCAACTGGGGATTACGTACTCTTTTTCGAGTGGACGCCCGTATGACGACCCGGCCTCAGTGCTGCAAAACGACAAAAGGACGCCCGCTTTTCACGATTTGAGCGCCAATCTGAGTCACCTAACCCAATTGTGGGGACACTCGACGATCCTGTTCCTTTCGTGCACCAATATCCTTGGGTTTGAGAACATATTTGGGTACAGGTACGGCAGTTCGCCCGATGAGGAAGGTAATTTTAGCCGGATTCCGGTGGAGCCTACCGCGAAAAGATTTGCTTTCATTGGCCTCTTTATCACCTTTGAGAAAAAAGAAGTTAATAATAAATAATTAATTTAAAATAGTTAACACCATGAAAAAGTTAATCATCATTTTTCTTTCAATTTCCAGCTTTTCTTTGTCGGCTCAGGATTATCTGTCGGCCATGCAAAACAACCTGAAACAATTGGATGCTGCCGAAACGCCCCAAAATTACACAGGGTTAGCGCTCTCTTTTGAGCGGATTGCCGTAGCCGAACAAACCAAGTGGCATCCTTATTATTACCAGGCCTTTTGCCTATTGGCTAAAAGCTTCCTGATTGAAGGTGCAGACGACCGCGACAAACTTGTGGATGCCGCTGAAGCAATCATCGAAAAGGCAGGCCAACTTGGGGGCGACAAAGCTGAGTTATCTGTACTGCAAGCAAGAGCATATCAGGCACGGCTGAGTGTTGACCCCGCTTCCCGCTCCATGCAATATGGCCCTAAAACAACGATGTTGCTGGCCGAGGCAAGGGCAAAAAACCCGAACAATCCACGAGTATTGTTTTTGCTGGGACAAAATTTGCTCTTCACGCCAGAAGGCTATGGCGGTGGCAAAGACAGGGCGCTTCCACTCATCGAAAAAGCAGTAGCCATCTTCAACACAGCTCCGACTGAGCCAACCGTTGACCCTTCATGGGGCCGCGACGAAGCCAACTCTTTACTTGCAAACGCTAAAAAATAGAAGCATGAATCGCTTGGCTAAATATACGCTGGCTGGCCTGGCGCTGATCGGAATGACGTTTTCCTGTACCGTTCAAAATAAGGGTGCCAGTACCATAACGCCCTCCGCGTCAGAAACAACGCCGCGAGGAAAAAACCAGGGCTTAAAACTGGAAAACTACTTGGTACAGCTCGATACGGCAAAACACCCGGGCACGATTGAACAACTGGCAAAAAGCTTTAACAAGTTGTCTGATTCGGATAAATCAAGCTGGCTGCCAGAGTATTACGAAGCCTATTGCTACCTCAGACTGGCACTACAGACCAAAGACTTGAAGCAAGTGGATGCCTACTGTGACCACGCCTCATTACTGATCAAATCGCTCGATCATTCTGGGGAAGGCAATACAGAGGTCATGTGTCTGCAAGCATTGGCACTGAGTGCCAGAATCAGAGTAAATGTCATGGATCGCGGAGTCACTTACAGTACCTTATCTAATCAAATATTGGAAATGGTCATTCAGAAGGATCCGGAAAATCCAAGAGCCTATTTTCTGAGAGGGCAAAATATTTACAACATGCCCGACATATTTGGCGGTGGGAAAGAAAATGCCAAACCTTATTTTGAAAAATCAGTAACCTGCTACGAGCAAAAAATAGAAGCAAAAGAATTGCCAGACTGGGGTTATCAGTCCGCAAGTTTAATGCTGGAAAAATGTCAATAATATTTGCATAAAATTAAGATTATGGAAAATACGAATAAAATAGTACTCATAACGGGAGGAACAAGAGGAATCGGCCGCCATACCTGCATCAAAATGGCCGAACGCGGGTACCAGGTGTTGTTTACCTACAAAAGTAACCAGGAAATGGCGGAGGAATTGGTGCGCGAAATGGAAGCGTTAGGATACCTTTCGCCGCTTATTTTCCAGTGCGACATGACCCATACGGAGCAAGTCAACCACTTAGTAAAATACATTAAAAAAGAAGTCGGCATCATTGATGTACTGATCAACAACGCCGGGGTTTTGGGCAACAGCAAGCCGTTTTTGATGACACCGGATCAGGAGTGGTGGTACACCTTAAACACCAATGTCGCTTGTGTGGTGAATACCTGCCGCGCCGTTCTGCCAATGATGATTTCCAAAAGGAAGGGCGTTATTGTCAACCTGACTTCCTTGTCGGGTCAGAAAGGCAACCCCGGACAGTCGGCTTACTCGGCATCAAAAGCAGCAATTGTTTCTTTCTCGAAAGCATTGCACAAAGAAATAGGGCCGCTCGGCATTAAAATCAACTGTATTTCTCCGGGCTTGATTGAAACCGATATGACCAAAGACATTAGTCCGGCTTATTTTCAGGCAAGATTGGCCAACAGCCCATTAAAGCGCATGGGCAAACCGGAAGAAGTCGCAAATTTGATTGCCTACATGGCAGACGAAGCGCCTTCTTACCTGATTGGCCAGGAAATTACCATTGACGGGGGAATCGGCGTATAAAACCAGGGTTTAAATAGCAAAAAATAAGATAGATACTTCCTGGCTAATTTTGAGAACAGCGATTAATTGACAAGTAGTCTAAAAAAATAGTTTTATGGCATCTAAAGTAGTTGTGACCGGTTTGGGCGTCATTTGCTCCATCGGCAATAATCTGGATGAATTTGAACAAAACCTGCGTGAAGGCAAATCTGGCCTCAAAGACATTTCTACTCAACGCTTTGACTTGTCTGACGAGTTCTTCAGAAGCCGCCAGGGATGTACCATTGACCAGGGTATTTACGAAGCGGCCCGTGAAAAAGACGTTACGATCCTTGGCGAATTGTCGGTGCGGGCGATCGGTGAGGCGCTTGAAAGGGCAAATTTAGACTTGAGTAGCACCGATCCCAGACGCGTGGGGCTTTGTCTTGGCACGTCGGTTGGAGGAAGTTATCCCTTTATGGATTGGGTGAAAAACAAAATTAAAGGCGAAGAGCGGGATTATGCGTTGTTGTTGCACATCACGCCCAATATCACTTCCCGAATCGCAGCCCATTTTGGCATACGCGGCCCATTATCTACGATCTCCACAGCTTGTGCTTCGGGCACCAACTCGATCGGAAGAGCCTTCGATCTGATCCGGAGTAACCGGGTAGATTGTATGATTGCAGGTGGGGTTGATATATTTACTTACCTGACTTACAGCGGATTTAACTCGCTGTTTGCCCTGTCGAAAGGTGCTTGCCAGCCCTTCGATAAAGGCCGGGATGGCTTGAACCTTGGCGATGCTGCTGCCTACGTAGTAATGGAAAGCCTGGAGTCGGCTCAAAAAAGGAATGCGCCGATTCTGGCAGAAGTTTCAGGATATTCGATTGTCAACGAAGCTTATCACGCCACAGCGCCTCACCCGGATGGCATTTTTGCCAAGCAGGCCATGTTCAATGCACTTAAAATGTCCGGTGCTACGCCCAGTCAGGTAGATTATATCAATGCACACGGTACCGCTACGCTGGCGAACGACAAGATGGAGATCAGGGCCATCGAACAATTGGTAGATGGGCACCCGGTGTATGTCAGCTCTACCAAATCACTGATTGGTCATGCGCTGGGGGCAGCGGGCAGTGTAGAGTTTGTCGCTACAACTTTGGGGGTTTACAAAAACTTCGTCCCCCCTTCCATTAACGTGAAAGAGTCCATTGTCACTCCTGATAACATTCGGTTGGTAGAAGGAAAAGCCATTGACTATAAAATTAACCTGGCACTGTCCAACTCCTTCGGGTTTTCAGGGAATATGGCCTCGGTAGCAATCAGAAATTTTAATTAATTAATTTATAAAAATAGAAGATTATGGAACTCAATGCAATTCAGGAAAAAGTAAAACAATGCATTATTGATGTATTGGAATTGGAAGACATTACGGCAGCAGACATCAAAAACGATGCGCCGTTTTTCGGGACTGATGAAGATCCCGGAATTATTCAGGATTCCCTCGCTGTCCTTGAAATCTCTACCCGCCTCGGCGAAGAATTCGGAATCATTCCTACGGAATTTAACGAAGAATCCTTCCAGAACGTAGAGACACTGAGCGCGATGATTCAGCGCAACCTGCTGGTGGAAGCAGAAGACTAATTAAACACACAATCAGGGTATTAGCGCTTTTTGCAAAATCTAATTCATTCATATTTTTTAACCATTTAAATTTTTAAGTATGTCAACTTTTCAAATCAAAGATGCGCTGTCCTCAGTAGAACTCGAAGAGCGTTTTGAACTTACCGTGGCCGCTGTTGATACTGCGCGCTGCGATGGCAACAAAGCAGATGTGAAGGCTTCTTCTGAGCCTGCTCAAGCCAACTAAGCGTAATCATTTTGAGCCATTTCTTAATTCTATTTTTTAACCAATCAATCTTTTTATCATGAGCAATTTTGACACTAAGGATGCCCTGTCAGTGGTAGAACTCGAAAATCGTTTTGAACTGACCGTAGCCGCTGTGGACACTGCACGGTGCAGCGACAACAAAGCAGATGTGAAGGTCTCTTCTGAGCCTGCTCAGGCCAACTGAGCGTAATTATTTTAAGCCGTCTCTTAATTCTATTTTTTAATCAATCAATCTTTTTATCATGAGCAATTTTGACACTAAAGATGCCCTGTCAGTGGTAGAACTCGAAAATCGTTTTGAACTGACCGTAGCCGCTGTAGACACTGCACGTTGCAACGACAACAAAGCAGATGTGAAGGCCTCTTCTGAACCTGCTCAGGCCAACTAAGGGGCGCTGAATTAATAAGTGTCGCTTTTGCCAGGCAAGGCATTTTGTGGCTAATCAAGGCGGGGGTTCACGACCTTTGCCAAAGCTAAGGGAGGCGGTTCTTCAATGAAGGGTAGGCGCAAAAGGTCTCCTGGAAAAGTGGACAGTTATTATTTCAGTGACCCTAAGCGTAATTATATCGTTTTGAACTGACCGTAGCTGCCGTGGATACTGCACGTTGCAACGACAGCAAGATCAACAAATCGGTTTCCGATGAGTCCAGGACCTTGGCTAACTAATTGAAAAGTACAGCCAGTAATTGCTGAAAAAAGCAGGAATAAAGATACTTGTAACCGATTGGCAACTCACGAATGGTATCTAACTTATAAATGATACACATCAATAGAATGGATCTGGTAAATACATCTTTATCCTGTTTGATTCCTTAGGGGCGCTGAATTAACAAGTGTCGCTTTTGCCAGGCAAGGCATTTTGTGGCTAACCGAGGCGGGGGTTCCCGACCTTAGCCATAGCTAAGGGAGGTGGTTCTCCAACGCAGAGTAGGAGCAAAAGACCTCCTGGAAAAGTGAACAGTTATTATTTCAGCGACCCTTAGTATGACCGACTTTTGTTTACTGCTAATGACTGAGATTTTTATTTTCTAATTTTCTAATTACCAAAATTTACTTATTATGAACAATTTTGAAATCAAAGATGCATTGTCCGTAGTTGAATTGGAAGGCCGTTTTGAAATGACGGTAGCGGCTGTGGATACCGCACGCTGCAGTGGCAACACAGTGAAAACACCCGCCGCGCCACCCGCAGCTGGATAGTACCTGATTTTTTTACGATCATGCAGCATGTAGAACTGAAAAACGCCTTGTAGTAGTTCTTGCAACTGCAATTTAGTAGTCACTTAGTTTGATTGCGTATAAGGGGCTGGGATGGGGTTATCATATTCAATATCCCGGCCCCTTTTTGTTATCGCGTTAACGGCAACGCTTTTATACCAAGCTCTATTTAAAATTAAAATAATATATTATGTACACCATACAAGAAGTAGAAACCGGTAACGACAATAAACAGTACCTGTTGCAGATCAATGGCACCAATTATTACATAGGAGAATTGTTGCGTATCATCATAGATCAACTGACAGAGAAAAAGACAAAACCGGAAATTACGGTTAGCCTAAACAACTGGTCTCGTGGTCAATATGAATTTACAGAAGAAACCGTTGCCCAAATTATCGAAGAAAAAATTAAACCTCTTAAAATATTTAATGAAGCAGGTGAGGTCATACACGATGAAAGCCTGGAAAAAAACAAAACCGACAGAATGCTGTCCGGGTTTACTGGCCATTGGGATGTTTTTCGGTTTGAGCAGCTTAAATGGCTCCTTGAAATACTGAAATACTTTTTTTATCCGATACCTTTTTTTACGCTTCTGTTGGCGGGTGCGGGTTTGAATTATTATTATATCCAGCAATTTTCGCAATACAACGATGCAGCGGCAGCCGGCGGGACATTTGCCAGTTCGGGTACCGAGTGCCTAAAAAATTTGGGGCATATTTTTATCTATTACCCGGTAGCAATTTTCATTCTTTTTATCCATGAACTGGGGCATGCGGCCTCCTCATACTTGTTCAAAGCGCCACCCAAAAGTATCGGTTTTGGCTTCTATTTTATTTTTCCAGTATTATATACGGATGTAACTGAAACCTGGAAACTCAGCCGCCTCAAACGCATTATTGTGAATTTTGGAGGAATATTTTTCCAGTTATTGATTAATCTTGGGTTGATTTACTGGGTTAAAAACTCCTACGATATGGAAACCATCAGTATACTCAGGAGTCTGATCGTTATCAATACAGTAACCATATTCATTAATTTTAACCCCTTCTTCCGGTTTGACGGCTACTGGATTTATAGCGATTTATTTAAGCTTCCGAACCTGCGGTTGCAGTCAGATGCTTGGTGGACTTTGTTCCTAAAGCGCATTTTTCCCAGCCTGCCATTCCAGGTTTCTGAAAGAACGCGGCAGTTAGTGAATGTAAAGAACCCTTTTTTGGCAATTTATTCTATTTGCAGCTACGTATTTTGGGGATATATTGCTTATGTCGTTATCAAATTTATCGGACAAGCATTTTATGCATGGAAACAAGTTTTTTACAACATTTATCAGCTCGATTTTTCTGTCTGTGCCATTGAATCAATGGGAAAAACAGCACTTGCTACGACCATATTCTCATTTATTTTTTACAAGCGTTATCAACATAATTCAGGCATTGTGCGGAATAGTATTAAAAACCTGATAAGAAATAGACGCGATGGAAAACAATAAAGTAATTACCAACTACATCATTTCGCCTTACTTGCTCATAGAGCGCGAAAAAGGAGAAGATGCAGCACATAAATTGTACAACACCCTGTCGGGGAAGGTATTTCAGGTAAAAGAAACAGCAATGAGCATTTTGCGGTTTCTGGAAATCCCCAAAACGTTTGAAGGTCTTATGGCCGCTTTCCCACAGTACCCCACAGGTGATCTACAACAAGCATTGTCTTCTTTTGTAAGTCGCGGGCTCGTATTTCAGAATGACATTCTCGAAGACCAGCTCGTTATACTGACAAGACTAAAACATACGCTTTTTGGATTGAACGACGAAACAAACCCGCATTTTGCCAATTTATGCTTTGTCGGAATTCCTTATGGCGGGGGCAATCCCAAATCAGTGGGCTGTGCGCATTTTCCGGAAAAACTCCGGGAGTACACCAACGAATACAAGTTGCACTTAGATGCAGCAAGCGCTGGGAATTACAGCCTTGAAGCGGTAGGCATTGACTCAAGTAACTCTTGTTTTTTCGAACTTTTGCAAAAGGATTTAATCAAAGATCTGGGCAATTTATTTGTCAGCATCCACGAATCTAAATCCTATATCTACCGGAAAATAGAAAAAACAGCGCTCCAGATTTTCCAACAAGGGAATATTCCGTTTTTTCTTGGAGGCGACCACTCTGTAACCTATCCGATTGTAAAAGCTGCATCGGCGGTGTTTGATGACATTTACATCGTACACATGGACGCCCATACGGATACCTATACCTCTAAGTATGACAGTCTTAATCACGCTGAAAAAGTACACCATCACGGCAATTTTGCCAGCCGGTGCCTCGAAATTTCGAAAGTAAAAGGCATTTATCAGATGGGAATCAGGGGGATATTTAACCTCATGGGGCGGCCCCATAATTCGAAACAGCATGTTTTCTGGTGCAGCGACCTGAAAAAATCCATCCATGATGAACTCGACTTGTCTTTCATTCCAATGGACGCACAAGTCTATTTGACCATTGACATTGATGTACTAGATCCTGTTGTTGCGCCTGCTACCGCTACCCCCGTTGCCAATGGCCTGGATCTTTCGGAGCTGATTCAACTGCTGCAATTGGTGCTGACGGACCGCCGAATCATTGGCATTGACCTGGTTGAGGTGAACCCGGATATGGATATGCAGGATCGTACTATGCAAACCTCTGTTGAGCTGATATTGAACATCATTAATCTTTTTACACTCAATAATTTTAACTGCGAGGAGGTAGGAAGAGAGCAGTTGGCTACGGAAGTTTTAAATTAAAAATAGCAATACGTATGACAGTCGAAACGATACCTGTATTTCAATCTGGTTCAAATAAAAGCCCGAACGTCCTTCCACACGTGGAGAGCTACAAAGGGTTGAGGCAAGAAATCCAATTGCGGGAACAGCGGAAATTCGATCAGCTACAACTAAAGGATTTTACATTTCTGACGGCAAATCTGGAACGATTTTTGCCCCACATACCAGCGTCAGCATACGAAGATATTTATTTGAAGCTGCTTTACGGCCGTGCCCTGCTCAATGAAGAAACCGGGATGCCGGAATTAATTGACCGCTTGGACGTAGTCGGTGCAGAAGCTGCTTTAGCACCCGAAAATTTCCCGGCGGTTATTTGTACCTACCACCTGGGGTCTTATCGGTCGGTTATCGGCATTGTGGCAAGTAAAGGTCTTGATTTTGTTTTGATTGTAGATGAAAACACCTACCATCGTCAGGGAGACAGCATCCGGAAAAAGGTGGCCGAGATACACAAAGCATTTGGAGTAACTGCGTTTTTTGATCTTTTGAACGCAGAGTCGCCTAATATTGCCATGACGCTTTCAAAATGCCTTTATGAAGGCAAATCCATTATTGCCTACATTGACGGCAATACTGGTGGGGGCGGTATTTTCCACAAGTCAGAACAGTTTCATTTAAGAATTCCATTTTTTGGCCAGGAAATCAATTCCCGAAAAGGGATTGCAGCCATTTCCTGGATGAACAAACGCCCGATTATTCCCGTGATTTCTTATTATCCGGATGAGGAAAGAAAACCTCCAAAAGTCTTGCTTTTGCCTAAAATAGACCCCAAAGAGTGGGCCGGAGCTCCCAAAGAATACATCCCGGAAGTAACCCGCAAGTTATACAGTGAGCTGGAAAAATATCTGATACAATACTACGATCAATGGGAAACATGGCTTTATCTGCACAAATATTTACCGCCGGAAGTGAGTACTACCCGAGACATTAGCACCGCTAATTATGCAGATTTACCAGCTAATACCCAATTGAAGTTTAATAAAACCAATTTTGGCTTATTTATGATTGAAAATGACTGTTTTTTATTGAACAAGCGCACATACCAGTGTTTTCAACTGACAGAGCCTTGCTTTAAAAGCCTTTTTAAAATGTCAATAAAGCTCAAACAAGAGATGGAAGAAGAAGGCTTTGAATCAATTTTTATTAGAGACCTACTGAATATAGGCGTTTTGGAAATTCATAAATAGATAGATCAATGGATACTTATAGCTACAAACTTGCAGAATATTCAGAAATTGTACAGAAAGACTTCGTTCAGGTATTTCGCGACAAGCACCGGTCTCTTGCCAATTGTACGGCACTCATTGAAGAGCAACGGCAAGTTACCTTTGGCGAATTTATTATGTTATGCTTATTATGAAAAAAGTAATTCTTTTCAGGATCTGTTACTGGCATACGCGACTTTGTTTCCGGAAGCCATCCGGAATCGGTGGAGTCGCTACTTAAAACATGCTGACCGGCTAAAATCGATCCTGAGTAAATTGTTGGTGTACGAAGGCCTCCGCGAAGTATATCCCGATGCATCGCCTGCCAGTTTTCCGATGCAATACGATGCACTTGGACGGCCATTTATCCGGGTAGGGGATTTTGACTTTAACCTGTCTCATTCCCGGGATTTGATTGCTTGTGCCATCAACTACGAAGGCATTGTAGGCATTGACGTACAGTGCAAAAAAGACCGAAGCAGTTTTTTGCGCTTCGGACAAGCCGTCAAAGGGCTGACTACGCACGCAGATTCCATCAACATAGAAGACTGGACAGCATTAGAAGCACAGGTGAAATGCTCGGGCAAAGGGCTTCGGGATATGGACGCAGCCTTGACCAGCCGCAAGGAATACATACTTAAATCGGTACAAATAGACAGGGATTATTTATGCTGGGTAGCCAGTAAAAATCAATTTTTAATGGATGTTCGACATTTTTCAGAAGCAGATTTGTCTCGTTCTATATTAGATCAAATTTCAGTATCTACAAAAATATTACAAACAATATGAGTACGAATACCTTGACTTTTCCCAAACCGGCAACTTTATTGCCACACCGCCCACCCATGTTGCTGGTGGACGAAATTGTAAGCTACGAACCCGGTGTCTCGCTCACCGCCAAAACACAGGTAAACGCCGACATGCCTTTTTTTAAGGGCCATTTTCCGGGTTATCCCATGCTGCCGGGGGTTATTCTGGTAGAAATGATGTTCCAAACATGCGGTCTTTTTGGCCGGATGGAAATGATCGAAAACCAGATCGGTACTGCATCGGGAGAAAATATATCGGATAAAAAAATGATGGGCCGGGCCATTAAAATTGATAAAACCACCTTTGTTAAACCGGTTTTTCCGAATTCAGAGCTTACAATAGTTGTATTCATTAAGCAAAAATTCATGGACTTTTCGGTATATGACGGAAAAGTACTGGATGCACAAAACGAAGTAGTCGCTAAAGGAAATATTACCGTTCACCTTACCAAACCTAGCTAAATATTATGAAATCTATACCACAAAATGAACGCATCGTTATCACAGGAGTAGGCATGGTCTCCAGCATCGGCATTGGCGCTGAAACTTATTACCAAAGCCTCAAGTCCGGACAAAGTGGGGTCGTTATCAAAAACACCTGGAACGAATCAGGGCTGGATCAGACATATTTTTATCCGTGTCCGGAAATCAACATCAAAGAATATTTTGCCGATTTGAAAGCGCCATTTCCACTCCGGTACTCCCAACTCGCCATGTTGGGGTGCCAAACGGCAGTCAAAAGTGCCAAACTGGAAGGCAACCAGCTTTCACCAGATCGGATTGGCCTGATTCTGAATACGTCAATGGCGGCCAATGCAGCCGTTGAAGCCTATCTGGAAAAGCTGTTTCGCGAAGGTCCGCGCAAAGCCAGTCCTTTCGACTTCACAAAAACGGTGTCGAATACAGTCTTGGGCGACACCACGCGGTACTATAAATTCAGGGGTTCAAGCTCTTTGCTGATGGGGGAAGACAGCGTTTGCTACGGCTTCGACCTCCTGAAAAATGACGATGCCGACATCATTATTTGTGGTGGTTTTGATGAAATAAGGGACATTCATTTGATTTTTTATAACGAAAGCGGATATTTGCTTGACTGCCCTTCGGAGAATGCCGATACAACTGCGGAAACGGCCCTCAAACGTGCCCTCGACTATGCAAAAAACGAGCGAAAAACCGTTATTGGCGAAGCTGCGGCCTTTGTGGTTCTGGAAAAATTAGACCATGCACTGGAAAGAGGTGCCGATATTTATGCAGAAGTACTCAATTACAATACCGGCTTTGACGGCGCTCACGACAATTTCTTCTTTGAAAAAAATGAGGCCGACTTCAAACACGTAATGGAGGAAAGCTTAAAATTGTCAGGGCTTGCGCCTTCGGATATCGACTGTGTCGTGGGGGCTTCTTGCCTGCCTTGGCAGTACAACGAATACGAAGGAAAGGCAATTGATGAAATCTGGAAAAATGAAGACCTCTACTACACCACAATAAAACCATTTATTGGGGAAACTTTTGGGGCTTCGGGCCAAACTTCGCTGGTAGCGGCTGCGCTGATGATGCAAAACGAAGAAGTGCTTGGAACGGGCTGGGCTGGTAGTTATTTTAATAACCCCACCAATGCCAGGGTGACCATTCCGGGAGAAACATTGGAACACGTACCTTTGGAAAAGGTGATGGTCAACTCCATCCAGGCTGGTGGAAATACAACTTCCATTATTTTAAGTCGATATAATTAAATTCAATCATGATGCGTCTATTTGTCTCGCTCTGCTGCCTGCTGTTTGTGTCCAATACCATAATCATTGGACAAGAAAACTCGGAGGTTATTTCTCCTAAAACCCAACACCGTTTTGCCCAGAGTGGCTTCGGGATCTATACCGGATATGCCCCCGCATGGGAAACGAAGGTGTCGGGTGTGGCAGGCAGCGAGCCTGACAAACTTTCTTTTGCACCGCGTTCGGCGACGCACCTGAATATTTCCGGTATGCATTTTTGGGGGAAAGTGGATTTTTTTATCAACATTCCCATCCTCAATTTGCAATCAGGCACACGAACAACGGATTATGCTACCGGCACAGAAACCGGTTTCCGATATTTTTTGTGGAAAACGCCTTATACCGCAAAAATTAGCCCTTTTGTGGGCATGTCTTTCAATTCGTTGAATTTTAGATACCTCGGTAAAACAGACGACAAAAGCGACGACGGCTCCAATTACAATAAAGTGAGCTACCCAATTCATGCCGGGGTAAGCACCATTGCCAATAAAAAGCACTATTTTGAATTGTCAGCCACGTGGATGTACAACAACAAGGCTACTTATTATTTCGATCGGGTTGCTGCCTCGACACTCCGTTTGCCCCCACTTCAATTCAGAATAGGATACCGTTATTTACTGGACACGACGGTTTCGGCAGAAGAAGACTTGCTCAATGGCCGTACCAAAGAGCTGGAGGATCGCCTCGGGAAAGCAGGTAAACTCAATACCTTTTCAGCAGCAGTGGGCGTTTCTTCTACTTTTTTCCTGAAGGAATCAACCGATGTAGCACCTTATATGGGCCGACACAGGGGGGGGAATGTTTTTATAGAATGGGGCGCAGGCTATTATCACCACAAATTAGACGCGCACCTCAACCTGTCTTACCGGAGCATCAACAGTGAAATTAGCGCTTATGGCAGTACGCTGGAGTTTCGCCGCAAAGCCTTGTCATTAGACCTTTGCAAATCTTTGTTTGATTACAAGGGGTTTGTTCCTTTTATTGGAATAAGCCCGGGCTGGGAACGGTTGGAGGCCATTGGCGGGGATGCACTAAACCCTGGCACCGCTTTTCAGGCTAAAGAAGACCAGTGGAAATTGGGGTATATTTTTGGATGGGACATCCGCCCCAATCGCCTCCAATCCTTTTTACTGCGCACCAATGTTCGCTATTTCCCCGGCCTCACGCTGCAAAACGAGCAAACAGGAGGCAAACGATACCATTTTGATCAATTAGAAATTAATTTTATTCAGGCAGTTTTTTATTTAAATAAACTATTTTAATTATGAAAAATAGAACCGGTGATACCTTACAAATGGAGCGCCCTTCCTTTGGTGTAGAGCGACAGATGCACATTTACCTGAATGGCCTGTTCAACCGGAAAAATAAATTTCCGGTTTCTTATGAAGACTTACTTCAAGAAGCCTCGGAAAAAATGACACCCGAAGCCTTTGCCTACATTGCAGGCGGCGCTGGCGGGGAAACAACTATGCGCAACAATCAGGAGGCGCTGGATGATTGGCAAATTGTGCCACGTATGTTGGTGGATATTTCTAATGCAGATATGGGCGTTACACTGTTTGGACAGCGCTTGCCTTCTCCCTTATTACTCGGGCCGGTAGGTGTATTGTCCATTGCACACCCGGAAGCTGAATTGGCGGTTGCCCGTGCTGCGCGTTCCATGAAGGTGCCACAAGTGGTTAGCAACGTGTCATCTATGCCTATGGAAGACATCGCCCGGGAAAACGCAGAAAACCCACATTGGTTTCAGTTGTATTGGGGGCGCGACCACGATTTTACAAGGAGTGTCATTCGGAGGGCAGAAGAGGCCGGGTATTCGGCCTTAGTGGTGACTCTTGATACCCCGGTTTTGGCTTGGCGCGAACGTGATATTCAGCTGGGATACCTGCCATTTTTGCACGGCCACGGCTTGGCCAATTACTTCGGCGATCCGGTATTCCGGGAGGCCGTAGGCGGCGACCCTGAGCAAAATAAATTCAAAGCCATCCGCCATTTTACGAAGGTATTTACCGGGCCGGGCCTAACTTGGAACGACTTGTCCGTTATCCGGAATTGCACCCGGATGCCCATCATACTCAAAGGCATTCAGCACATAGACGATGCCCGAAAAGCGTTGGATTATGGCGTGGATGGCATCGTAGTTTCCAATCATGGCGGAAGGCAGGTAGATGGTGCGGTAGGCTCATTGGTGGTATTGCCGGAAATTGCCAATGCCGTCGGGGATGAACTGACCGTCTTGTTCGACAGCGGCATCCGACGTGGCGCAGACGTATTCAAAGCGATGGCCTTAGGCGCAAAGGCGGTACTGGTGGCACGGCCTTATGCCTTAGCGCTGGCGGTAGGCGGGGAAGCAGGCGTTCGCGAGGTCATCACGAATTTGTTGGCAGACATTGACCTGACCCTGGGATTAGCCGGTTGCCGTTCTTGGGAAGAGGTCAGCGTCCGGAACCTGCGGAAGAAGAGTAGCTAACCAAATTTAGTAAAAAATCAGCAATCTGATCAGCTGCCTCCCATTGGAGGGTATGGCCGCATTCAGGAATCAAGTGCAGGGTGGCATTGGGAATTTTCCGCGTCCCCTGCTCGGCTACTTCGATGGCTGTGAGGTTCGGATGAAGGACTTTGTTGGGAATGGTCAGGTCTTCTATGCCAAAAAATACAGTGCACGGCAGACTAATGGTGGAAAGGGTATCAAAAACCGACTCATTAAGCAGGCTGTTCATGCACAAAGACAGCGTTTCGCAGTACGCCTCGAATGCCTCCGGAGATTCGCGAATGGCGATAATTTCCTGTACGGCAAACTCAAAATCAGGCGGGAATCGGAAAAAACTTTCTCTGGTTTGCTGTTCCATACGTGCTGCACTCATCTTTTTGAGCATCCATACCGCATAAATGGCTTTTAACCAGGCTTTTTCCTTGAGCGTAAAGGTTTCAAAACCAGCAGGGGCAAGTAAAATGCACTGCTTGACGACTGTGGGCTTTCGCAAAATAGTTTTGATCGAAACCAACCCACCCATAGAGTGGCCCATGAGCATCACCTGGCCTAATTGTAAGCCTTCAATAAGACCCTCAACGGTTGCTGAAAAATAATTAATTCCACACGCTTGGGTGCAGGCTTGCGAATCTCCATGAGCAGGCAAATCTAAGGCAATACAGCGGTACTGACCCTGAATTTGCGCCATCAGCCTGAGCCAAACAGAAGCATTGTTGCCTAAGCCATGCACCATGACGAGGGTAGGCTTAGCCGCATCGTGCCCGGTATCTAAGTAAGCCACGGTCGTTTGATCAGGCAGCGTCAGTCTCTTTTTTTGAAAATTGAAGTTCGGTATCATAAATCAGCTTACATTAATTTTGGGGCGACGAATGCTATAACAAGCGCTTGGTTGGTCTTGTTGAAAAATGGTTAACTCTTTGGCAATTTCCAGCCATTTTGATAATTTGCTTTGAGCAAAGCATTCGCTTCTGTATCGTTTTTGAACGCACCTGATGCCGCATCCCAATAGACTTTTCTGCCCGTTCGTCCAGCACGCTTTGATCCACGTCGGCTAAAGCGATGCACTCGGCTTCGGGTACGTTTATCAACAAGGTGCTCAGGTTCGACCACCCCATGCCTTTGCAGCCAATGAGGCCAACATTGATTTTGTCATTGGCAGAAACGCGGCACCTCATTTGTGCAATGGCGTCCAAAGGCAACATGGTTGTAAAACCGGTACCCATGGCGGCAGCAGCAGTTTGGCGGATGAATTTGCGGCGGGAAGTGGGCATGGAGGGTGTGGTTTGTTGTATTAAATATATTTCAATAATTCTTCAACGAGCCTGAATACAGTCGTTGAGGATTCTTCACTTGCCGGATTTGTATGATCAAACAAATCATAAGTCCTTTTAGCCCGCTTGATTGCTAAAAGCTTTCTCTCTTTATTCGTTTTTTCATCTACGCCATCAAGCAGATCAAAAAAATCATCTGTGATGATTTTACTATTCTTTCCATCGTAAACAAGGTTATAAGGTCTTAAAAGGTTGTTGATTTTAGCATCATAATCACTTCTGTTCATCCCGCCTCCCTAATGATCCTCAAGATGGAGAATGATCCATTTCTTTCCAGCAAAGGTTCGCTTCTTCGTTTCTCTTTTAATTGAACATGATGTCTTTTTTTGGCCGCAATTTGATCTGCTTGTTTGTTTTTCATTTTGCAGGAATAGGTTTCTGTAGTGTCAATTCATCAAAGTGCGTCAAAAAAGGAACAGCTCCATATTTTCCTCTAAGGTAGGTTTCCTCAAATGCTTCATTTTTCCTTACCTCATCAGATTTAAAATCTGCCATGGAATACAACTTTGCTGCTCCAAATTTATCTTTTTCTGTAAACCAGATTTGGTCTCTCCTAAATAAACCTGAGCTTAAGAGATTCGTATCGTGCGTATTGAAAATGAGTTGTGCATTATTGGCATTGGATTTTCCAGAGTTGAAAAGAGCAACAATCTCACAGACTAAATTTGGATGCAGTTTGGCATCCAGTTCATCAACAATTAAGGTATGCCCGTTTTCAATAGAGTCTAAAATAAGCCCTGTTAAAGCAAAAAATTTTCGTGTACCGGAGGATTCATCGTCAATTAAAGACAATATAGTATCTCCGACATATTTTTTTGATCCATCAAATTTTTTATGGGAAGTTAAAATATCAGAAAAAATTTCAGTTTCATTTTCTCTGGCTATTTTGGTTAATAATTGTTTTAATTCATCGGGCATATCTTTGGGGAGTTGATCAATATTAAGCATTTTGAGCTTTATATCATGAATCCCTATGTCTGCGAACTTAAGCAAATCAAGTATTTTATCTTTGTATTGGGAATCTTGAGTTCTATTCATTGTATAGCCTTGATACTCTTCTTCCCTTAGCCCTGAAATGGTTTTTAAGCTGTTAAACCAGGTAATAACGTTTTCGGAAATGTTATCATTAAATTGCGCAGCAACGGAGAGTAACAAGGCATTATTCCTAACTAATCCCTTGCTCTAGTCTCTTTGTCATAATTAGAAGCAATCAGGCTCAAAGAGGCTTTGTCTTTGAAGGTTCTAAAATTCCGAACTGAAAATTGAAGCAGCATAATAAGAGGGTTTTTGCGAATTATTCGCAACAAAACGCCTTATTTTCTGAATTGTTGCTTTTTGAGGCGACTTTTTGAGACTTTTGATGATTAGAAGATAAACGCAAGAGTACGCGGGAGCCAAGCCTGGCCATTTTCACTGCCCACACTTCTCCTTTCAGGCGGATGCCGCTTGCTACGGAGGGCAACGGTTCAAAATTGCCTTTGCCTTCGCCCGGTAGCACGAGGCCGTGGTTGCTGTCTCAGCGGCTCAGTTTTACGCGCACTTGCACCATGTTTCAGGGCAGCACCAAATCGGCGTGGCCGCCGCCGGTGCATCAAAAAAAATAAGTTACTAAAACTTCCACCTCCGAAACGCCTCCATCGCCTCATATTCCGCCAGCCCCAACGCCCGGTAGAGGTTGGCCGTTTCGCGGTTGCGCTCTTCGGCGCGCTGCCAGAATTCGCGATTGTCGTCGCCGGGGAAAGGCGGCCGGTCTTTTTGACTTTGGTGCATAAAAATGGCCTTGCGCTTGCGATCCATTTCTTTCGGGCTGATGGGAACCGCCATTTCAATTTCGTCAATTGACCATTCGTGCCAGGCACCCCGGTACAGCCAAAGCCAGCAGTCTTTCATCCAGGCAGCGTCCTGCAAGCGCCTGAATGCCTCGAAAATCGCTTCCAGACATACCCGGTGCGTGCCGTGCGGATCGGCGAGATCTCCGGCTGCGTAAACCTGGTGCGGCTTTACTTTCACCAATAAGTCCACGAGAAGCTGAATGTCTGCTTCCCCCACCGGTTTTTTGCGTGTGCGCCCGGTTTCGTAAAATGGCATGTCGAGGAAGTGGATGTGGTGGTCTTGTAAGCCGCAAAAACGAGCACCTGCGCGCGCTTCTCCTCTTCTTACGAGGCCCTTCATCTGACGCACTTCGGCAATGTCCGACTGATCGGGTTGTTTTTCCCCGAGAAACTGGATGACCTTTTTGCTGAGCGTGTGCAATTTGTCGTCGGCAGGCCCGGTAAATTCAGAAAGTTCTTTCAAAAACTCTGCATAGCGCAGGGCGTCGTGGTCGTGCACCGCAATATTGCCCGAAGTCTGGTAGGCCACGTGTACCTCGTGCCCCTGGTCTACCAAGCGCAGGAACGTGCCGCCCATCGAAATGACATCGTCGTCGGGGTGCGGACTGAAGATGATGCAGCGCTTTTTGGCCGGTTTGGCGCGTTCGGGCCGGTGGGTGTCGTCGGCGTTGGGTTTGCCGCCTGGCCAGCCGCTGATGGTGTGTTGCAGGCGGTTGAAAATTTTGATGTTGATGTTATAAGCGTCGTCGTATTCTATGGTCAGGTCGCTCAGGTGGTTTTCGCTATAATCTTCGTCGGTCAGTTTCAGGATGGGTTTGCCAGTTTTCAGCGACAGCCAGACCACGGCTTTGCAAACCAGGTCTTCGTTCCAGTTGCAAATGCCTACTAACCACGGCGTGTTGATGCGGGATAACTCGGTGGAGGCGCTGGCGTCCACATAAACCTTGATGTTGGGATGTTTTTGGAGGTAGGTAGCCGGAACAGATGTAGTGATCGAACCTTCTACCGCTTCTTTAACAATGGCGGCTTTGTGGCTGCCCCAGGCCATCAGGTAGATCGTTTTCGACTTCATGATGGTGGCAATGCCCATTGTGATAGCACGATAGGGTACTGCATCTTCATAAATGAAATCCTTGATGGCGTCGCGGCGGGTAAGGGTGTCTAAACGCACCATCCGGGTTTCGGAGTCTTCCCAGGAGCCTGGCTCGTTGAAGCCGATATGCCCGGTGCGCCCAATCCCCAGCAATTGGATGTCAATTCCGCCGTGGTCCTCGATCAGTTTTTCATAGTTTTTGCAATAAGCTTCCACCTGATCCATCGGAATGACACCGCTTGGGATGTGGATGTTTTCCCGCTGGATGTCAATGTGGTCAAACAGGTATTCGTTCATAAAGCGCACATAGCTTTGTTGCGCGCCGGGATCCATGGGATAGTATTCATCTAAGTTGAAGGTGACTACATTGGAAAAACTTAGTTTTTCTTCCTTGTGAATGCGCACCAATTCTTCGTAAACCTTGATGGGGGAGGAGCCTGTTGCCAGACCAAGTACAATTTTTTCGCCGTCCTGCTGCTTTTGCCGAACGGCTAAGGCAATGGAGCGCGCAATGTGCACCGAAGCTTCCTTAGAGTCGTCCCAAATCTTGACTGGAAGCTTTTCTAATGACTTCAACTGATACTTTAAAACCTGCGTATTCATGGCTGTTTGATGTAACGTGATCGCGATATTTTTAGCAAAGTTATAAAATTATTAAGATGCCTTCGATGCTAATCCACTACCTCCCCCCCGACATTGTGGTGGCGGAAAATGTGCCGTATTACTTGAATAAGCAGGAGTCGTTGGAGTTGGTGGTGTAGGGTTTCGTTTCGCGTGTGCTTTGTTTCGCGGGCTTCAGTCCGCCGTAGGTTACTCGTGTAAATGACCAGTTTTGAGCCTTCGCACAACGCAGCTATCGGACTATAAAGACAGACATTAAAAAAAACCTTAGCTTTATGCCGTTTTGAAGCCGCCAACTCAAAAACAAACCCTGTGCTCGTGCAAAACAAACCGCTTGTTCCTATCCTGAATATCCCCATAGCCGATGGCTTATCCATTCCGATGGTAACCGTGGAGGGCGGCGATTTTATGATGGGCCGTGATGCATATCGCAATGAAAATCCCATCCACCCCGTCAAGATCGCATCTTTTGAGATCGGCCAATACCCGGTGACCCAGGCACTATGGCAGGGCGTGATGCAGGACAATCCTTCCCACTTTAAAGGTGCTGACCTGCCCGTCGAGCAGATTTCATGGGACGACACCCGGCTTTTTCTGGAAAAACTCAATGCCCTGCCCAACATCCAGCAGCTAAATGAGCAGGATGGCCGCCGGTTTCGCCTGCCAACGGAAGCACAATGGGAATACGCAGCCCGGGGCGGGCGACAGAGTCTGGGCTTTCCTTACGCGGGCAGCCACCAGTTGAAAGAGGTGGGTTGGTTCAGGCAAAACAGCCACCGTGCCACAAAGCCCGTCGGACTGAAATTGCCCAACGAACTGTGTTTGTACGACATGAGCGGCAACGTATGGGAATGGTGTGCGGATCATTGGCAGGATGATTACAAAAAGGCGCCACAGGACGGCAGCGCCTGGGCAGAGAGCAATGGCGCTGGCCGCGTGGTTCGTGGCGGGTCCTGGAACATCAACGATGACTTCTGTCGGGTGTCCTACCGCTACTTCCTCTTCAATGCTGTTAACAGGAGCCTCAATATCGGTTTTCGCCTGGCTCGGTACTAACCCTTGGTCACTTTTACCCTTTTACCCTTTATTTTTTTGTGTCGCGGGGAGTCGCGGCTTTGTTTCGCGGGCTTTAGTCCGCTGTCAAAAGCGTAAAGCATTTATTTCACGGGTTTGCTTCGTGTGCTTTGTTTCCTTTGTTTCGCGGGCTTTAGTCCGCTGTCAAAAGCGTAAAGCGTTTATTTCACGGGTTCGCTTCGTGTGCTTTGTTTCGCGGGCTTTAGTCCGCTGTCAAAAGCGTAAAGCGTTTATTTCACGGGTTCGCTTCGTGTGCTTTGTTTCCTTTGTTTCGCGGGCTTTAGTCCGCTGTCAAAAGAAAAGAAAATTTTGTAGGCTATCCACACTACAGCCTGGCTATATGAACTACCTAATGATATATATGAATGAACAGTTGAACTGTGGGGGTAACAAAGCGGACTGAAGCGTGCGAAACGAAGCGTGCGAAACAAAGCGGACTGAAGCCCGCGAAACAAAGCGTGCGAAACGAAGCGTGCGAAACAAAGCGGACTGAAGCCCGCGAAACAAAGCCCGCGAAACAAAGCGTGCGAAACAAAGCGGACTGAAGCCCGCGAAACAAAGCGTGTGGAACAAAGCGGACTGAAGCCCGCGAAACAAAGCGTGCGAAACAAAGCGTGCGAAACGAAGCGTGCGAAACGAAGCCCGCGAAACAAAGCGTATGGAACCAGAACAATTTTTGAAAACCCTTTTTGGGGTCAGTTTTGAGGAGCAGTCGGATTTGACGGCGCTGCGGCAATTTTTTGCGCCGAATGCCTTTTGCTGTAACAAGGCGAGGGAGGTCATTGGTATTTGCGCCACGAAGCTGGATGTGGGGGAATTGAGTTTGCCGGCACTACCGGATTTGCAATACCTCAATCTTGGCAACAATGAGCAGCTTAAAAAACTGGAATTTCAGGCAGCGCTGCCCGCGCTGGAACACTTAGATGTGAGCGACAGCGGCCTGGAGGGCGAACTGAAGTTCCCCGCAGGCTTTGACAGGCTGCGCTGGTTGGATGCGAGCAGAAATAAACTAAAGACTTTTATACTGGTGGGGCAATTGGCTCAACTGCGCCACCTGGATCTCAGTGACAATCAACTGAATGAATTTTCGGCCCATTTGCTGGTTCGCTTTCCCAAATTGGTACAATTTTTTCTCAAAGGCAATCCACTCACCAGCGCTAAAAGGCAGGCCGCTGATGTGAGTGGTAGCAGTTTGCCTTTTATGCAACGCTTTCTGCAGGAGTTGGGCAATGGAGAGACTGAAAACAAGGAATTTAAAGTACTGCTGGTGGGTAACGGAGGCGTAGGGAAGAGTTGTCTGGTAGAGCGCTTAGTGTATGAGACCTTTGAGCAGCGCCATTTGTCCACTCATGGCGTGGTGCTGGAGCAATATCCTCGCGAACAGCCTTCGGATTTTCCGTTCATTCTGAATCTTTGGGACTTTGGCGGGCAGGACATCTACCATGCTACTCACCGGCTGTTTATGCAGGTCAATGCGGTGTATCTGGCTCTATGGGATGAGGAGACGCGCCAAAATCCTGAGAGTCCCATTCAAGAGGATGGCGAAGAACGTCAATACGAGAATTTCTCATTAGACTATTGGCTGCATTATATCCGTCATCAGGGTGGTAACAGTCCCGTAATTGTCGTAAAAACCAAAAGCCAGGCAGACAATAGCCGCCACCCGGACGAATACGCTTTGGATCAGCGATACAAACCTATGGATTTTCTTCAGATAGACTCTTTCATATCAGATAAAAGAAACAACGGCTGCAATAAGCTGCTGTTTACGGTTAAGGAAGCCATTGAACGACGGCTGGGTATCGAAAAACAACTGCCTTTAACCTGGGCTAACCTTAGACAACATCTGCGCGATCTGTTGCGATCCGGGACTAAAGCCCTGCCTTTGGATGAGTATTTTGACATTGCAGGAGATTACCATATCGAACACCCAATGGATGTGCTCAAATGGCTCGCACAAACCGGGGTGGTATTTTATCGGGAAGGTTATTTTGGCAACGCCGTTATGCTGGATCAAAGCTGGGCTATTGAGGCGGTTTATGCTGTGTTTAACCGGAATAATAAGTTGCAGTATCATTACCTGCGGGATACGCTCAAAGGCCGTTTTTCAGGTGCTAACTTACAGGAAATATGGTCAAAAAAACAGCCGTCGCCGGCAGAACAGGAACTTTTTATCAGCTTCATGATCAGTTGCGAACTTTGTTTTGAAGTTACTGAACAGAAGGAAGAAGATAAATACCGCCAAGTTCCTCTGGCAGAACGGCAGTTTATAGCACCACAACTGTTGCCGAAAGATGAGCCTTCCATTGTTGAGGTAGTACAGGGCTTGTCGAAAATGCTGTATATACAATACCGGCACGATTTCCTGCATCAGGGCACCATGCAGCGGTTTATTGTCAGAGCGCAGTCATTAGCCGATACCAAAGACATCTGGCAACATGGCATTGTCGTCAAAGAATCCGGGCACTATGCGATGGTAACCGTGCAGCGCGCTACTCATCGTGGCAGGCACGCCTACGACATCAATATCCTTTGCGACAAGCATAACCTGGGGTTGATGGATAAAATCCGCAACACAATCGAAGAACTGCAAGGTGAAGCTGTGCAAGAGTGGGTGAGTCTCAATGGTCAGGATTATGTAAATATGTCCAAGTTGAAAAATTGGCAACAAGACCGGATACCCGCCGAAAATGACACACTGGTGGCCGTTGAAGATCTGAAAATATTTTTGGGACGCCGGGATCAGGGTAAATTGGAGCTTCCAAAAGAAGCACACCAAGCCCAAACCGAGCGCTTAATTCAGAAATTGGGGGTGGAAAAGCTGGGGGCTGAACAGTCTTTATCCATACCCATTCCCCCACTGGAATTTGGGCAGGAGAAAGTGACATTATTGTTTTTGCAAGCCAATCCAACGGAAAAACTAATAAGTTGGGAGATCGAGAGCGAATCCATCAGGAGCAGCCTTAAAGATAGCGTTCAAGGGGAAGGGGAGTTTTGTATAGAGATATGTGAACAGGCAAGTCTAAGTGATATGCACGATGCAATTGAGCGTCATGAGCCGTCTATTTTACACTTTTGCGGACATGGGCAGGAGGAGGGAGACATGGATCCCGAAGGCATCATCAAGCAACCTGCGGGGTTAGTGCTGCACAGTAATGGAAAAAATGGAAAAGAAGTCCTGTCATCCGAGCAACTGGAAGTCCTTTTTCGCAACTTCAAAGAAGACTTGCCTCAACTCAAGTTGGTATTTCTCAACGCCTGTCACAGCCGCGAACAAGCGGTAGCTATCAGCAAGGTTGGTATTTTTACCATTGGTACCACCAAAGAGATATTTTCCGAAACAGCGCGTATTTTTGCAGCCGGGGTTTATCGGAATTTAGTTAAAAATAAAAGCCTCGAACAGTCAATTAGGCGGGGGATAAGCCGGGCAAACCTATCCGATAAGGATATTCCCAAGCTAATCGAAGCCTACTACAACGGCCAGCGCATCTACCCTCAATAAAAAACGCAGGATCATGGAAAATCAAAGAGACATTTTGGCGGCTTACCTTACAGCCGCATTGGAAAAGCACGGCATGGCGCTGGATGAAGCCACGCTCGACATCTTACACGAAAACATTCAGCTTGTTCCACGCCCCATCGCCGAAAGCAAAGAAACGCGTTCTATCAGGCAGGAGCAGGACTCCTCTGGCAAACACAGCGCCGAGTCATTTAAACTAACCAATATTGCGCGGCTTTCCACCGAAGAGATCCTGAAGTTCATCGGCCAATACGCGGGCATTGCGCTGTTTGATGAAACGGTGAAAAAGATCATCTACGGCTTCGTCATGTTATTGATTGATTTTTATCCCAAACTGAAAATTCAGTTCACGGATCAGGAAGCGCAAGTGATTTATGCCATTTCCAAATTACCGGGGAAGGCTTTTACGACGGAAGCGGTGCAGCAAAGCTTTCGGCAAATTTTCCCGGAAGGGCTTTCTACGGAGCGCATGGAAGCAAGTCTGGAGGTCTTGAGAGAAAACCGCGTTCTCCGGCGAACGGCAGTGCAGGCTTATGAACTGAAAGAGCAGATCAAGAACCTTGCGCGTTGAATAGCGGGTTACGTGTCGGACACTTTCAAAGTGTCCGACACGTAACCCGCTATTCCGCCACCAATAACTTCACGAAACAAAATGTGGGTTTTTCACAGGGTCACCCAAACCCGAAAACACCTGATGTTGACGATGGTGACCACTTTTGGCTTGAAACACAACCTGCACAGCCTCGGGTTGGTGGAAAAGGTGTTGACGCTGGAGGATTTGTTTTAAAAATTCCGAAAAATATCCGTCATCTTGCTTAGGAGCGTGTCGTAAATAAGTTGCGTGAATTGGGCGAGGTGCTTCGACAGGCTCAGCATGTCAGATTTTTTCATCAGGCAAGGCGCGAGAAGGGAGTATAGCCTAAGCTACGCGACCGACGATCAACGCTGCATGATGGAAAAAGCCACCGCGCAAACCGGTAAGTTATTCACGACACGCTTCTTAGGTTTGCCCATCATGAAACCAGCCAGCAATGTTTAAAATAAACGACCTTGTCAAGGTGAAACCCGGGGTTGAAGATCCAGATACGGGAAAATGCGATAACGAGTTTAGGAGGGAATAAGATGCAAGACTTGTCTGCCATACTAATAGATAAGTGCCAGGTCTTTTTACACAACCACTAACCCTCCTCCAGCCACTTCCGAAACTCCGACGTGCGTGCTGCGCTCGTTACCAAAAAACTTGGAATCCCCACCACTGTAACTGCCAGCCGGTCGTTAAAATGGGGTTCAATTTTCCGAATGGCTATGATGTTGACGATGTCGCCGCGGTTGATTTTAAAAAAACGACGCGGGTCAAGCATACCTTCTAATTCAGCAATTGTTTGGTTGAGCGGGTAGCGTTTGCCTTCGGCGGTGCAGGCCAGCACCAATTTGTCCTCAGCAGTAAAGCATTGAATGTCTTCGGTATTCAGGAGATAAATGCCGCCGCCCATGCGCACGGTGAAGCGCTGCTTGTATTGTGCAAACGCGGGCTGGAAAGCCTGCTTCAGTTGTGCCAGCACCGCTTCTGTCAGCACCGGCGCTGTGGGAGTGCCAAATAAGCGGTTGTATTTAGCAATGGCCTGTTTGAACTGTTCCAGATCGTAAGGCTTTAGCAGGTAAGCAATGCCGTTGACTTGAAAAGCCTGAAGGAGAAACTGGTCGTAAGCGGTGGTGAAAATGACGGGACAATTGACACGGTGCGCCTCATAGAGTCGGAATACATTGCCGTCCAGCAGTTCAATGTCGGAAAACAGGAGGTCGGGTTCCTCATTTTGTTGCAGCCATAACATGCCCTGCCGGATTGTTTTTTCCCACCCCACAATCTGGGCATCCGGATGTGCAATCCGGATGAATTCCATCAGTCGTTGTGCGGCAAGCGCTTCATCCTCCAGGATAAATACGCGCATACGGTTCAGGCTTTTACGCCCCGGATCAGCGGCAAACGCACAGCGAATTCGCCGTTGTCGCGCCGGATATCGGGGGTTTGATCAACTAATAAACGATAACGCGCCTGCAGGTTGGCTAAGCCTGTACCATTGCTTTCGGCGCTTTCCAATTTTGGTCGCAGTGTATTGCGCACCAGAATTGCGTCATTTTCCAACAAAATAGACACCATGATGGGCTGATGATCGTCGCCCTCATTGTGTTTGACGACGTTTTCAATAACCGTTTGCATGGCGCCGGGCGGAATAAAAAAGGTCTGCATATCAGCGGCATTGCCCTGAAGATCAAACTTGAAGGCGTCTCCAAAGCGTTGTTGCAACAAGTAAATATAGTCTTTAGCGAAAGCCTACTCGTCGTACAGCGACACTACTTCTTCGTCTTTGTGCCGGATGAGGTAGCGGTAAAGGGAAGCCAGGTGGTTGAGATAAACCCGGGCTGCCGCCGGATCGCGTTCGATCAGGACATCCAGGATATTGAGGTTGTTGAACAAAAAAATGCGGGTCAATCTGCGACTTGAGCATTTTTAGTTCATTCTCGCGCTTCTCTTTTTCCAACTCAAAAAACTGCTTCTGGATGTCGAAAAACTGCTTTCCGATCATGATGGCTGCCAGGATGCCGTAACTCTGGGCATGCCGCAGCACCCCCCAAAGCAATAACTCGAAACTTGGCGACCGGTATTCCCACCCAAAAATGATGCCGTAGCCGTAATTGTAAACTAATGAATTGACGGCAAACAGCGCAACAGTAGCCACCAATAAAGCTAAGTATTGTCGCCTTGGAATGTACGTGGCAAAAATGCCGAAGACCAGGATAAATACGGACGTAGTATCGAAAAGAATGGTAAACACCATCCCACCGATGGCCTGTAAGAAAGGGCTGTCACCAAGATAACTGCTCAGGATAAAAGGCGAGGCACCTATCCAATAGGCTAACGTGACAAACCAGTCGCTGCGCGAAGGCTGTCGCAAACCAAACCTGAACAATTCCCTCAAACTAAGCATCCGAATGATGTTTTCCGGTGAAAATGCGGACACTAACATAAGCAATCCTTTGAAACTTTCAGAAAAAGATAAAAAAAGCTTTCAGGGTGAGCCAAAAACAAGGAGCAGGTGGTTGTGTAAAGAAGGGGTCTCATAAGTGGCAACTTGCCTTATGAGTCAGCCTCCTCTTACACAACCCCTGTAGATGATGCGACTGTATTCGGAATATTAATCTTTTCGGCCTGCTCTGGATGTTTCTTCTGCACTACTGTTGGCGCGCTGGCGGTCTTTGCTCAGAAAACGGCTTCCAAACTGCCAGGTAAACGTGGCCTGCACTACGCGGGTTTCCCAGATGGAGGTCACTTCCATGTCCATATTCTGGTATTCGAGCGTTCCCCGCCAGTTGCGGAAAGCGAAGGCGTCATAAGAGAGCCGCACATTGGCGCGGTTGTCCAGCAGTTTCTTTTGGATGCCCATGCTTGCCGAATAAAATGGCTTGTAATTCATAATGCCTTCTATGCCTTCGCCCTGATACCAGCCGGAGAGTTCTGCCGACCAGCCGCTGCCGATTTTGTAAGCTACCTGGAGGTAAGCGGAGAACGACAGCACATCGCGGTCGAAATTGCCGCCGAGGTAATCCGACGAATAGCGGTTGTAAAACAACATCAAACTGCCGTATCCGGAGAGGCCCTTCGCAAATTCCATCGGGAAAAACACACTACCGCCGTAGCGTTGCAGGTAATCCAGGTTCACGGTAGCGGCATACGCTGCGCCAGTTGCGTCGTCCTGCTCAGTCACCAGCGTAATGATGTCTTTGGTGTGCGAATATTCCAGGGCGATGAACGGGTGTTTGTCGTAAGTCAGTGTCAGTTTACCAGAGTGCGTCAGTTCGGGAAGCAGGTCGGTATTGCCTTTTTCAAAAGTATACGGATCGTAATAGTAGATAAATGGATTCAGGGTCTGATAGTTGGGGCGCTCAATCCGGTAGCTGTAGGAAGCCGACAATCCGAAGTGTTTGCCCATGGGAGCGGCCAGACTGAAGCTTGGGAACAGTTGCTGCAAGTGCCGGGTTTTGGTAGAATCCAGCGTCAGTGAACGCCCTTTTGCGTAATTGTCTTCATAACGCAGCCCCACATTGGCTTCCCAGTTTTTATGAACATAACTGGCATTCAGGTACGCTGCTCCGGTATGTTCCGTGTACAAGAAATGGTTGGTTTGCTGTGGATTTCTCATCCATTCGCCGCTGTTTTCATTCCACGATTTTAGGTTGTTGTCAATACCTGCATAGCTGTATTTTACGCCTGCCTGCACCTTGATGGCTTCTGTGATGGGGCGGGTATAATCCACTCTTGCCACCGTGATATTGGTTAAGGAAGGCTCCTCATTTCGCCAGGATGGATAAGGAACATTTTCACCCATGGTAACTGCCGTGTTGGCAAGGCTCGACCCCTGTCGGTTAAACCCGATCCAACTCAGGTCTGCTTCTAATTTTTGCCCGCTGGTATCAATTAGGAACGTGTAGTTGCCGCCCGTGATGTACTGATTGGTTTTTTTGTTGAGCTGGTTTTTTGTTTCCAATTCAATATAGGGGGTTGACCCTGTAAATCCGATGGCTGTCGTATTGGTGTGCAGGCGGTTGTTCGTGGTGGCGGTATAGCCGAGCGATAATCCAAAAACATGGCGTTTCGACGGGTTCCAGTCAATATTGGATCGGAAATAGCCCGTGTAGGGGGTGGAAGGTTTAAAATTGCTTTGGTCAAATTCTGAATCGCCCACAATGCGGTTGAGGTGCAATTCTTCATAATTGGAACGATACATATAACCGCCGTTGAAGGACATTTTCCAGGGGCCGGCACCGTGGTTGATCGCCATAGCCGTGCGGTATTTGGGAAGTTTGCCCATACCACCCGCCAGCAAGAAGCTGCCATTAGTGCCCAGCAGGACATTTTTCTTCAGGATGACGTTGATGACGCCTCCGGTGCCGTCCGCATCGTAACTGGCGTCAGGCTGGTGTATGATTTCTATGCGTTCGATGTTGTCTGCTGGCATTTCGCGGAGCAGGGCTTCAATGTCCATATACCGCGTCGGTTTGCCATCTATCAGGATCGTAACACCCGAACGGCCTGCCTATTTTCAATTTGCCATTCATGACCACCAGCCCCGGCGCTTTCATCAGCACATCTACCAACGTGCCACCTTGTCCGGTAATGCTTTGGTCTACATTGACGACCAGCTTGCCTGCGCGTTGTTCGAGGAAAGGTTTGCGCGCCGTTATTTCTACAGCCGCAAGCTGAATGGAACTGGATTGCAGCCGCGCTTCCGGCAACTGCATGGCTTCTTCAGTTTTCCTGATGGTAAATGGCGGGTAATCGTAATCGCTATATCCCAGCATCGTTACGCGCAGGATAAACGTTCCGGTGAAAGGAATCTGCATAGTCCATTGGCCATTTTCATCACTCAATTCTCCTTTTATCAAAGAAGAGTCTTTTGAATTCAGTAATAGAATATTGGCGAAGTCCACAGCAGCTCCCTGCTGGTCAATAACCCGGCCACTGATGGCACTCTGACTCCGGATACTTCCATACATTCCTAATACGAATAAGCCTAATAAGCATAATTTTTTACTCATGACGTTCTTTTTTCTTACAAAAGTAGGCGTCCATGAAGGCGATCACCAATGGAAACGGATGAATCAGGGGAGGAAAGGGGCGAATTGGGGTGAATTTTTGATGGAATTTTAAAACGGAAACACCTTCGGCAGCAAAAACATCGCCAGCAGCCAAACCAGGATATTCAGGGGCGTGCCCACGGTCAGGTAATCCCGGAATTTGTAGTTGCCCGGCCCGTTGAAGCCGATATGCCCGGTGCGCCTAATGCCCAGCAATTGGATGTCAATTCCGCCGTGCTCCTAGACCAGTTTTTCATAGTTTTTGCAATAAGCTTCGACCTGATCCATCGGAATGACGCCGCTTGGAATGTGGATGTTTTTCCGCTGGATGTCAATGTGGTCAAACAGGTAAGTTATTTACGACACGCTCCTATGTCAAGCATGATCTTTTCACCATCTTGTTGTTTTTGCCGAACGGCTAAGGCAATGGAGCGCGCAAGATGCACCGAAGCTTCCTTAGAGTCGTCCCAAATCTTGACCGGAAGCTTTTCTAATGACTTCAGTTGATACTTTAAAACCTGCGTATTCATGGCTGCTTGATGTAAGGTAATCGGGATATTTTTAGCAAAGTTATAAAATTATTAAGATGCCTTCGATGCTAATCCACTACCTCCCCCCGACATTGTGGTGGCGGAAAATGTGCCGTATTATTTGAATATAAGCAGGAGTTGTTGGAGTTGGAGAGGTGGATTGGTGGAAAAGGTGTTGCCGCTGGAGGATTTGGTTTAAAAAATCCGAAAAATATCTGTCATCTTGCTTAGGTTTGCCATCATGAAACCAGCCAGCAATGTTTAAAATTAACGATTTTGTCAGGATAAAATCAGGCGTTAAAGACCCTGATATGGAGAAATACGACCTAAGCGGATGGCAGGGCTACATCACGCGTATTGATGAAATGCCCGGAGAAGAAACGCTTGTCACGATAAAATGGAATTTCGAAACCCTGGAAAAAATGCCGACGACTTTTGTCCGGGCGAGTCTTCGGGATGGGTATGATTTTGATGAAATGAACCTTTTTCTGACAGATATTGAGCTGGCTGAAAAAGGAGACATAATGATATTACCTGCGCCATTATTCAAGCAGCGGGGCAGAAAACCCGGTGGTGTAATAAAAGCTGCGGATGTTAAGCCTGAAAAGAAAAAAACGACCGTAGCGAGATCAGCCAGTTCGGATAGCCCGATGCCTGCTGCAACACCTCCGGTTGTTTCGGATCGCCAGCCATTTTCTTTTGAGCGGTTTAAGCGCACCACCTTTCAGCAAAAAACGTCGCGCGCTTATGCTGAGGTGTTTTTTCAGATCAATTTTGATGAGTTTGGTGCTTTTCTCCTGGTGGTGAATGCAAAAGGCCGCACCGTGGAAACCAGCTACCTCAATTATGGTGGTGCCGTGCGGAACGTGCTGCGCGTGTTGGAGCAAATTCAGGAAAAGAACAGCTTCGTCATCAACTGGGAACACCCGGCAGACAAGACCTATTTGGCACAGCATCCATTCCTGTTGGAAGCCCTGCGTCATTGCGATAATGTGGTGGATGCCGCTTTGAAACCGCTGGAATTTTCGGACTTGCCCGGCCAATTGCGTCTGCATCTCACGGCTTCCGACCGCGAAGGGTTTCTTCGTTCGCGCCTGTCCTTACAACACAATGCAAATCAACTGGACGATTTCAGGGTAGTGACCGAGCAGTTTGTTATAGCGGCCAACCAACTCATAGAAGTGGCACCAACGGGCAGTAATTTTGCAGCTATTTCCTGGTTTAATACGGAAGTAGCGCGCCGCGACCTGCCTTTGTTTCTCGCGTTGGTTTTTTCTTACCTCGAAAACCTCGACCTTTTGTATCAGGGCTACCAACTTGTGTCGCGCCCCGACGATAAAATCAAGGCGGCTCCTTGTCTGATTTTTGAAAAAATAGGCGATGACAATGCCCTCTACCTGCGCGTAGGCCAAAGCCTGGCCGACTTAGATTTTAACGCATTAGAGCAATTTGACCTCTACCGCTATGCCGAAATCAACGACATGGCGCTCACGGTCACGGTGAAGTACATAGATCAGGCACCAACCGAGGTACTCGCAGGCAATATCCTGCATTTGCTGCGCAAGCACGAACCTAAAAAGCGGAAAAACGACCGCGATGAGATCATGCTTGACGGCAGCCTCTTCGTCGTTCCTGAAGAAACTGCTGCCGCTTTTATTTATTCCGAATTGCCGAATCTGCTGGCGACTTACACCGTGTTCGGCGCAGAAAAATTGCGGTCTTACAAGATTAATACCCGTTCGCCCAAACTCCAGCTCAACCTCAGTCACTCCATTGACTTTTTCGAGGGCAGCGTGGAATTGGATTTCGAGGGCGAAAAAATCAGCCTGTTCGATGCCTTAGCTCAATACAACAAAAACCGCTACATTCAACTCAATGACGGCACCCATGCCCTGCTTAATGAAGCTTACGTCCGGCGCTTAGAACGGCTATTCAAAAAAAAGGGGAAAAAAGCACAGCTCTCTTTTTTCGATTTGCCGCTCATGGACGAACTTTTGGAGGAGGCCGCCAAAGACAAGGTATTTGAGCGTTCGCGCAATATTTTTGAGGGATTCAACGGACTCAGCGCCCAAAAGGCCAAACTGCCAAAATTAGACGCCAAACTCCGTCCCTATCAGGAACAGGGATTCAAATGGCTGAGTTACCTGCACGAGCAACAACTCGGCGGCTGCTTAGCCGATGATATGGGGCTTGGTAAAACGTTGCAAGCCATTGCTTTGCTGGCCACCATTTATCCCAAAGAAAAAACGCCTACGCTCATCGTGATGCCCCGCAGTCTGCTTTTCAACTGGGAGCGCGAGGTGAAGCGGTTTGCCCCACAACTCAGCACGTATACTTTTTACGGATTGAGTCGGGAATACGAGGCCATGCGCAGCTCCAACCTCGTGTTTACTACGTACGCCACCATGCGCAACGAGATTGAAAAACTCAAAGAGGAGCCGTTTTACTACGTCATCCTCGACGAATCGCAGAACATCAAAAACCTGACCACCCAAACCACCAAAGCGGCGCTGTTGTTGCGCGGAAAATATAGGTTAGCGCTCAGCGGCACGCCCATTGAAAACAACCTCGGTGAGTTGTACGCGCTGTTTCACTTCCTCAACCCTGCGATGTTCGGCTCGGCTGCTCAGTTCAATGAGGACTACCTTGTGCCCATCCAAAAGCATAACGACAAAGCAGCCACGCTCCAACTGCGGCGCAAAATATACCCCTTCGTGCTGCGCCGCCTCAAAAGGGACGTGTTGGCCGACCTGCCCGACAAAATAGAGCAAACCCTTTATGTGGAAATGGGCGAAGCGCAAAAACGCCTCTACGAGCAACGCCGGCAGTACTTTGCAGAAGCGGTCAACACGCAGATCAAAGAAAAAGGCGTGGCAGGTGCCCAGTTTTTTGTGTTTCAGGCATTGAGCGAATTGCGACAAATAGCCACGGTGCCGGAAGCGCTTACCGAAGGCCGCGTGGAGAGCGCCAAGCTGGAACTGCTGGAAGAACAACTCATGGACGCGCTTGCCAATGGGCACAAAGCGCTTATTTTTGTCAATTTCCTGGCGGCCATAGAGAGCATCTCTTCGCGTTTGGATGATGCCGGGGTGGGCTATGTGTCCATGACGGGTGCTACCCGCGACCGCGAATCGCTCGTCAATCGCTTCCAGAACGACCCCGACTGCCGCGTATTTTTAATGACGTTGAAAACCGGTGGGGTAGGGCTTAACCTCACCGCTGCCGACACCATTTTTATTTATGACCCCTGGTGGAATGTGGCTGCTGAAAATCAGGCCATAGACCGGGCGCACCGCATTGGCCAAACAAACAAAGTGCTGGCTTACAAGCTCATAGCACAGGGCAGTATCGAGGAAAAAATACTGCAGTTGCAACAACTCAAAAAAGAACTCTTCGATAACATCATTTCCGCTGATGGCGCTTCTTTGAAAGCGCTTTCAGAGGATGACATTAAATTGTTGCTCGGAAAATGAACGCATTTACAAAGCAATTAACATCAGTAGTCGCTATCCTTGGGGGAAGTTTCACCAAAGATGATCTGACTTCGCGGTATTGGGGGTTAGCTAAAAAATTCATAGCGAAGTACGCCGATATGCTCATTGCTGAAGGGGCTGATGCAGAATTGCTAAAATTAGCGACGAACGCGAAAACCCTTCCGAAAGAACCAATGACGAAGATTTGTGCATTGCCATTCGGTTCAAGAAAAATTTACGAGGCCTTTCTGCGGTTTTTGCCAGAAGACGTTGAAAAAGTATGGCAAACAATGATTTGGGAAGAACAATTGGACGATGTAGAGATCGAAAAGCGATTTGGTGTGAAAGTTTATTCACTAGAGCGCCATAAAACCTATTACGACAGAATAGAAGAAAAGAAAATCATACTGCCCCAATTTAACTTGCTTTATGACGAACGGATGAACCACAGCTATGGTTATTATTACGCGACTCCTGTTAAGCTCAATCTCGGCCTGCCGCCTGCCTTGCGCCAATTGCTGGCCGGCTATTATGACCTGCCCGACTACGCAAAACTAAGCCCGATAGCCGCCCCCGAACCTACTCAACATACCTATACCACCGGTGAACGCGATATTCTGCTCGAATGGCCCCGGGTACTGTCATACAAGCAACAGGGGCAGATAGGATATACCGCCAAAAACCGCCCGACACATATCAGTTTGCCCAAAATGAACCGCAGCCTTAGCCTTCAGGAGTTCTTCCCCGATGCTGCGGATAAAAAGATGCGTACCCTGCGTACGGCCTTGTTGGCGGGTTTTGCCGTTTATGGCAATAGCACGAAAAATGCAGCCGACACCCCGCAAATGATTCAGGATTTGTTTGAAAAAAAATACCCCACATTGATCCCTTCTGCGCCACTCGTACTACCCGATCTCAAAGGTATGGCCACTGTGGAAAACTACGATGTGACAAAACATAAAGAGCTTGAAATACGCAACCTACTGGCGGCACTGCCTGCTGGCGAATGGGTTCCTTTTGAGAATATCCGCCACTTCGTGCGGTTCAACCTGATTGACATTCGGCCTATGGCGAATTACTACATTACCAACAAGCTCTACTATGAATATTTAGACCGGACGGATCCGGAGGTAAATTTCTATAATAACAAGCACTTTATTACGTCCGCTCAGATTGGCCTGGCGGTTGATATTCCCTTCCTGCGCGGTTCTTTTTTCCTCTTCGCAGCATTTGGCCTGTGCGACATTGCCTACGACCATCCTGGCCTGGAAACCATGGGGCGCGATTGCTACTCCTCCTGGGATGGGTTGCGCTACGTGCGGCGCACCAAACTCGGTGATTTTGTTTGTGGGATCACCAAGGTTTACGACAGTTCCGGCATCGCCTCCGATACCCATATTATACTTTCTCCCGATACCCTGCTCATCATGACCGATGCTTCCGATGCCTCTGCCGCTGCGATTCTGGAGCCTTACACCGAACGGCTTGGTGCCAACCGGTTTCGCACCGACAGCCAGATTTTTCTCAAAAATATTCGGTCGAAAAAGGAATTGGAAGGCAAAATTGCCCTGTTCAAACAAATCATCGGCGAAAAACTGCCGCCCAACTGGCAAGCCTTCTTTCAGGATATGATCCATAAGATCAACCCCTTCGAGCAGGTAGATGAACCCAAAGTACTGCAAATACCGCCCGACAACAAGGCTCTGATCCAGTTAGTGGCGCAAGACCCTGTTCTTAAGCCATTGATCATCAAAGCAGAGGGCTTTATGGTCATTATCCCCAAAGGGAATTATGCGGCTGTGAAACGCCGTTTGCAGGAGTTTGGGTATTTGCTGACTTAATTCCTGCACTCCGTCAAAACGGAAACATCTTCGGCAGCAAAAACATCGCCAGCAGCCATACTAGAATATTCAGCGGCGTGCCAACTAACAAATAGTCCTTGAATTTATAATTGCCGGGACCGTAAATCATGGTATTGGTCTGGTAACCAATCGGCGTCATAAAACTCATGGACGCAGCAAAAACAACTGCCATCAGCAACGGGCGCGAACTGATGCCCATACTCTCCGCTGTGACAATGGCAATGGGCGCCAGCAGGGCTGAGGTGGCGTTGTTCGACATGATGTTGGTGAGCAGGCTGGTAATGATAAAAAAGGCAGACAGCACAGCTACGGGGCCGTAACTGCCGATGGTGTCGTTGATGCCTTGCCCAAGCAGGGCCGCAGCGCCGGTTTTTTCCAACGCCGCCCCCATCGAAAGCACGCCGGCCAGCATAAAAATTACTTTCCATTCGATGGCCTGATAGGCTTCTTCGGGTTTTAAAATACCCAGTATAATCAGCAAAATGATCCCAATGGCTGCACTGAGTACAATGGGCATAGCGCCTGTTGCTGCAACAGTCATGGCTGCAAATACGATGGACAAGGTGGCTATAACTTTTGTATAATTGGTCTTTTTTTGTTCAAATTCATTGAGAATAAGCAGGTTTTTGCTTTGGCTCAGCAGGCGAATGGCTTGCTTGTCAGAGCGCAAGAGCAGGATGTCGCCGGATTTGAGTTGGGTGTGGGCAATTTTTTCGTGGATGATGTTCCCGTGGCTGCGAATGGCCAATACGCTGGCACCAGTATAAGTTTGTTTGAATTGTAATTCGGCCAGAGATTGGTCAATGAATTGAGAATCCGGCGTCACTAAGGTTTCGTACAGCGCCAGGTTTTTAGCAGCTTCGTGCAAGGTATCGCCTTTGACCTGAATGCCTTCGCGGACAGCCAATTGCTTGAGTCGGTCAATATTACAGCGCACTTTGAGCAGGTCGCCGGCACGAAGCATGGTGTGTGGGCTTGGAAATTCAACGACACCGTCTTCGCGGGTGACCTGCAGGATTTCAATATCAAAATCTTTGGTCAGCGGACAGGCTTCGATGGTTTTTCCGGCGGATTTGGAATTGGACAACAAAATGATTTCGGCCAAATATTTTCCCATTTCAAAATCGTCGGCAGGATCGAGGTTGGCTTTGCGGCTGGGGAGTAAAAATTGACCGGCTACCAAAATGTAAATGATTCCGGCAGCTAAAAAACAAATCCCCGCAGGCGCCATTTCAAACATGCCAAATGCAGGCAAACCCTGCTTTTCAGCAATACCGCTTACCAAAATATTGGTAGACGTCCCGATTAGCGTGCAAATGCCACCGAGCAGCGCACCAAAAGACAGGGGCATGAGGAGTTTGGACGGGCTGATTTTGGATTCTTTGGCTACCTGAATGACCACCGGCATCAACAGCGCAACCACAGCTGTATCATTAATGAAAGCAGACAATGCACCCGCGATCAGCATAATGAACAGCAGGCATAAGCTGAAATTCGTACGCCCCGCTTTAATCAATATCTGACTGATATTGTTCATGATGCCGCTTTTGAATACGGCAGTACTGATCACAAACATAGCGCCTACGGTGAGCGTGGCAGGGTTACTGAAACCGGCAAAGCCTTCCCCCGGGCTGAGAATGCCTGTGGCCATCAACGCGATCATGACCAAAATGGAAACGGTATCTACGGAAAAGCGCTCCCAGATAAACAAGACAACGGCTACGAAAATGATGGAGAGAACAATGGCAATATCTGTCGTCATGGCAGGAGCGGGTTTGGTTGCGCCCAAAATACGAAGCCTGCTGCAATAAATGATACTTAGAGCTTGTTTGGATTTCCGTCAATCGGCTACGGGCGGCAAATTTTATTTTATACGGCATTGGATTTTTTCGCCGTAGCTGCCGGTTACCCCGACCGCGGTCGGGGCAAAATCCGTTTTGTCTAAAACAAAATCTCCTCGCCTCGCTCGATCACGAAAACCCAAACAAGCTCTTATAGCTGCATTGATTACAGTTCAATTACCAGTTTTTTTTTAATGAAAATTTCTGTAACTTGCACAGGACGAAACAGTTCTATTTACCTCAAAACGAATGAGTTTATGAGAAAAATTACCATGCTTTTTTGCCGTATGCCCCTGATGGTCAAGGGGGGGGATTATCAAAAACGTTAATAAATTGGCACCGATGTTGTTTGTTTTGATTAATCCTTATTTCTATAGTCTCTCGGCTCAGGAGGGCGCTGGACTTCGCTCCTGCGGAAATACCGAAGAATCGTTCAGTGAGCAAGGCTTTCCAAATGATGGAGCTTTCACAGCCTGTCAGATAAATAGAATGCTTTCAAAATTAAGCGAACAAGGATATTGCCCTTATATCGCACAGGTTGGCGGTGATTGCCCACCCCCGATGGCCAATATTCATGTATTCCCTGATGAATCTGTATCAGAAGATTGTAGTTACTGTTTTCAATTAATGGCTTCCATGAACGAAGACAAATACAAAGTTGAAATTCTGACCATGAATGACAATCTGATTTACGATCATGGATGCACACCGGATGAAGCCCGAACATTTTGTATTTCGCGGAACCCCAAATATTCCAGCGCGTACATGTACGGCTTGCAAGCTAATACCAATTACAAACTCCGACTATCGTTAATAAGTCCTTGCGAAACGGAGGCTGTAGAGGAATATACGTTTCGTTTGCCTGCTTTGCCAAGCGGCGGCTGCCTCGTGGAAACAGCGCCTCATTATGAATTAACGGGCTATTATCCCAATCCTTTTGAAAATTCGCTCACGGTAGAATATGACACCGAAGTAACAGGAAAGATGGACGTTTTCCTGTTTCCTGCAGGTTCGGGCAACGAAATACTGTTGTCTTCCGAATATGTTTCCCAATCAGGCTCATATCAGGAAGTACTGAATACAAGCGCAGTTCCTACGGGAACCTACTTTTTAGTCTTAATTCTGGATGGAGTGATTATTTCAAGAACTACCCTAAAGATTTAAGCCATGAAAACGAAAGCAATGCTAATTATATGGTCATGCTTTGTTCCTGTCAGTCATCTTTATAGCCAACAGGCTGCTCTTTCTTTCAACAATGCCTTGTCAAAAGTTATCATAGAATACGGCCAGTTTATTCCAGCCCATAATTGCTATTCCGGTTCATTAATTTTCATTTTTGTCTGGTCTAAATATCAGCCTATTCCTGTGTCGTGGGATAGTGCATACTTTCTTAACAATGTGTGTATTTGCGGCTCTTTTCTAAGTAATCACTAAATAGATGTAACAGATCCCTTTGATCTGGATGGATTTCCTCCTATATGTGCATGTATGGCCAGTCAAAGCTCTTATTCTTTTGAACTAACAGCAGAAGCACTATCGGGGATTAGCCCTGTAGTAGGCGTTCAAAGGGAGGTTGAAGGGTTAGGAGCCCAAGCTATTTATGGACTTAGATTCAAGCCGCACAAGGCTCCTGATTATACTCCTTGCTACTGGATCACTACTGATACTGAAGAGCACATAGGCGCAGTTCCTTTAGCCATTTCTCCAAACCCTTCACACGGACTGGTGAAAATTGCTGGAGCAGAGGATATTTCCTTCAATGAAATGATGGTTTTCAACGCAACAGGGCAGTTAGTATACAGTATTCAAAGTTTTGAAACCCCGGATGAAGTACACTTGTCGTGGTTACCCGGCGGGATTTACCAGTTGCAAGCCTATGACAAGAACAGAATGAGGTATACAGGCAGGTGGTGAAATTTTGAATTGAATGGCTACCTCTTACTGCCTTTTCTTTTCCAATTCTTCAATCAGCAACGAAAAATTATCCAGCCCGGGCAGTTGATCCTGGCGCATAAATTGCTCCACTACAATGGTGTAATGGCCCATCTGGTTGAAATAAAGGTCTTCCTGAACGGGCAGGCGAATCTCGCAGGTTTTGCTGTTGCAATCGCCCGACCATATCCCAAGTTTGTTGGTTAGCTCTAAGGAGACCAATTTGGTCAGGCGTTGGCCGGAAGGCATGATCGTGTGGATATGGGTGTAGAGGTTCTGAAAACTGTAGTCTACGCTGTGTGTAAGTTCTGCATACAGGTTGTAAATGCGGGTCGTATCTTCGACCTCGAATTCAAAACGCAGCGAATCGGCATAAGTCCATTGGGTGTCGGGGAAATCGTGCCGGCCTTCCAGCAAATAATTCGGGCCGCAGCCATAGAGGAACATTGAGGCGAAGGCAAAGATTGCTGGAAGGAATTTATTCATTGTTCTTAACTTTTTACCGCAAAAATCCATTTTCTGAATGTAACTGTTTACCCACAGCGTCCGTAGAGCAAACAACGATGCGTTTGAAGATGCGCTCATTCGCATACGACGATTAACTTAGGCGGACTAAAGCCCGCGAAACGAAGAACCGACCAAACGCGTGGCGCGTGTGCTGCTCCGTTTCGCGGGCTTTAGTCCACTTCCTGTAGATGCCTGCTTATTCCATTTTTATGTGCTAAATAGTTACCTCTGAATTGATGAGGTACGTGCCACATCAATCACCAATCACTTAAAATAATCTTTCATCCGGTCAAAAAAACCGCGATCATCCTTTCCCGGCTGCGGTTGCAGGTTGGGCATTTCGCGCAATTTTTCCAACAGGCGCTTTTCTTCGTCGTTCAGTTTTTTCGGCGTCCAAACGTTCACGTGAACGATCTGGTCGCCGCGCCCGTGGCTTTGCACCGAAGGTAAACCTTTATCTTTCAGGCGGAACATCTTGCCTGATTGGGTGCCGGACGGAATTTTGATTTTCACCCGGCCATCAATAGTCGGTACTTCAATTGAGGTGCCCAAAGCAGCATCGGCGAAGTTGATGTACAGGTCGTAAATCAGGTTCATGCCGTCGCGTTGGAGCGCTTCATGTTTCGTCTCTTCGATGCTGATGAGCAAATCGCCTGCCGGACCGCCTTTGACGCCGGCGTTGCCTTTGCCCCGCATCGAAAGCTGCATGTTTTCTTCCACGCCACCGGGGATCTCAATGTCTATGGTTTCTTCGGCGTACATGCGGCCATCGCCTTTGCAATTGCCGCAAAAAGCAGAAATCACCGTTCCCGAACCACTACAGGTCGGACACGGCGAAGTGGTTTGCATTTGCCCCAGAAACGTATTGCGCACCTGGCGCACATAGCCCGAACCGCGACAAGTGCCGCAGGTTTTTACCGAACTGCTGTCTTTGGCTCCGCTGCCGCTGCACACATTGCAAGTGACGTGTTTCCTGACTTTGATTTTTTTGGTAACGCCGCTTGAAATTTCTTCGAGCGACAAGCTGACTTTGATGCGCAGGTTGGAGCCGCGTTGGCCGCCTGCGGGTCGCTGTGCGCCGCCGCTCCTGCCAAAGGGATCTTCGCCAAATCCGCCGCTGTCGCCAAACATGCTTCCAAACTGGCGCAGGATGTCCTCCATCGTCATGCCGCCACTGCTGCTGTATCCGCCGCCGCCCTGATCGCTGACGCCGGCATGGCCATAGCGATCGTAGCGCGCCTTTTTGTCGGCGTCGCTCAACACCTCATAAGCCTCGGCCGCTTCCTTGAACTTGTCCTCCGCTGCTTTGTTGTTGGGGTTGCGGTCCGGGTGGTGCTCAAGGGCCTGCTTTCGGTATGCCTTTTTGATTTCATCTGCGCTTGCGATTTTGGTCACGCCAAGCACTTCATAAAAGTCTCTTTTTGCCATTAGTGCTTATTTGCCTACCACTACCTTGGCGTAGCGGATTATTTTATCTTTCAATTGGTACCCGGTTTCAATGGTGTCCATGACTTTGCCTTTCCTGTCTTCGCTTGGCGCGGGAATTTCCACGACGGCCTCATGAAATTCGGGGTCAAAAGCCTTGCCGGTTGATTCCATTGCCGTCAATCCCTTGTTTTTCAAGGTGGTGTTTAATTTGTGGTACACCAAAGTAACGCCTTCGCTGAACGGTTCCGGGCTGTTTTCGGCATCAGCCGCTTTTTTAGCCCTGTCAAAATCGTCCAAAACAGGCAACAACGCTGTCAAGGTGTCTTGTGCGGCTGTAGCCATGTAGTCAATTTTTTCCTTGAGGGCGCGTTTTTTGTAGTTTTCAAATTCTGCGTACAGACGCAGGTATTTGTCTTTCAATTCCTCGTGTTGCATTTTTAAATTTTCCAGTTCCTGGCCTGAAGAAGCTTGCGCGTCCTGCGTTTGCTCGTTTTCCACAGCCTCCTCGTTCAGGTCTGTAACTTCCGACTGCTCCAGTTCCTCCATCGTGGATTCCAGATTTACTTCTAATTCTTTATCGTTCATTACCGCCTTGAATTTTAATAATCTTATGTTGAATAGCAATTTCTTTGCCAGAGGTGGGGGATGCGTCAAAATGGCAGATGTTTGTTGCAAGGGGCAAGTTTGCAAATTGGCAAGGGGCAAGTTTGCAAACTTGCGAGTTTGCCCCTTGCCAATTTGCCTGCTTGCAAACTTGCCCCTTCTACTTCACCCGTTCCCGAAGGACTTTTTCCAACGCCCCGGTATCCGGATTCACGCTGATGATGACGCCGTCGCCGTTGAGCAGGTATTTGGTGGGCACCTGCTTCACGCGATACAGGTTGGCAATCGGCGCGTCAAAAAACTTGAGGTTGGGCGTGTATTCTATCAAGTGGTAAGGCCAGCGCATGCGGTCATCGCGAACGGCGCGTCGCCAGGGCAAAGAATCGCGTTCGATGCCGATGCTGACGATGGTGAACCCTGTGCCATCTTTAAAAGTCGCATTGCGAAACTGTTCGTACACTTCCGCCAACTTTGGGTTTTCCGCACGGCAGGGGCCGCACCAGCTCCCCCAAAAATCAACGAGCACATATTGGCCGCGCAATTGCGACAATTGCATCGGATAGCCAGCTAAGGTTGTCCCCGAAAAGTCCGGTGCCCGCTCCCCGTTGATGAATTTAGGCTGCATGTAGAAATGACGCCCGGCCAGAAATCCCAGCACAGCCAGGATGACGACGAGGTAAATGATATTGGAACGCGACATATTATTTTGTTCTCAAATGAATAACCGGACAAATAATCTCCTCCAGCGAAATACCGCCGTGCTGGAATGTGTTTTTGTAATAATTGTGGTAGTGGTTGTAGTTGTTCGGATAGAGGAAAAACGCATCCTCTTTGGCAAAAATAAACGCCGAACTCACATTGGGGCGCGGCAGACCTGCTTTTTCCGGCTCGCGTACTTCGAGTACGTCGCGGCGCTCGTATTGCAGGTTGCGGCCAACTTTATACCGTAGGTTGGTGGTCGTTTCCCGGTCGCCAACTACCCTTGACGGCGTATTGACGCGAATGGTGCCGTGGTCGGTGAGCACGACCAATTGGATGTCGCGTTCTGCCGCCTTTTGCAGGGCTGCCCACAGCGGAGAATTCACAAACCAAGAGCGTGTGAGCGAACGGTACGCCTTTTCATCGCCGGCTAATTCTTTCAAGACCTCCATTTCCGTGCGGGCGTGCGAAAGCATGTCTATGAAGTTGTAAACAATTACCATCAAGTTGCTCTGCAGGTAGTTGAAGATGTTGTCCTGAAGCTGCCGCGCCTGAGCCACGGTGGTTATTTTGACGTAATCGAAGCGCAATTCTTTGCGAAACGTGCGCTTGATTTGTTCCCCTAACAAATCGTGCTCATGCAGGTTTTTGCCGCCTTCGTCGTTGTCGTTTTTCCACCAGTCAGGGTAGCGTTTTTCGATTTCAAGCGGCAGCAGACCAGCAAAGATTGAGTTGCGGCTGTATTGGGTAGAAGTAGGCAAAATGCTGTAAAAATAGTCTTCCTTTTCCACCCGAAACAATTCGGTGATGGTTGGCTCAATGGCTTTCCACTGGTCGTAGCGCAGGTTGTCCAACAACAGCACCACGGTGGGGATGTCGTCGCTCATTTTCGGGAACACTTTGCTGCGCAACAGCGTGTTCGACATCACGGGGCCATTGCCTTTTTGCACCCAGTCTATATAGTTTTTGGCGATGAATTTGCTGAAAGCGTTGTTGGCTTCCTGCTTTTGACTGGACAGGATGTCGCGCATTTCCACCGACTGCGATTCGTCAATTTTGATTTCCCAGTTGATGATTTTCCGGTACACGTCTACCCATTCCTCAAAGCTCAGCCCGCTGTTGATTTGCATGAAAATCTGGCGAAAATCCTGCTGGTAGTTGGAACTGGTTTTTTCGCGCACCAAGCGTTTGTTGTCAATGATTTTTTTCAGCGTAAGCAAAATCTGATTCGGATTGACGGGCTTGATGAGGTAGTCGGAAATCTGGGAACCCAGCGCTTCTTCCATGATGTGCTCGGCTTCGTTTTTGGTGATCATCACCACGGGCAGCAGCGGATTCGTGGCTTTGATTTTGACTAAAGTTTCCAGGCCGGTAATCCCGGGCATACTCTCGTCCAGAAAAACCACATCAATGTCGTGTATATTTTCCACTTCTTCCAGCGCATCGAAACCGTTGGTGACGGTTATGACTTCGTATCCTTTTTTTTCTAAAAACAGCAACTGAGGTTTCAGCAGGTCAATCTCGTCGTCTGCCCACAGGATTTTGATTTTGTCCATTCGTTATCGGCGATTTTTTAAACACAATAAGAGAGACCTTAAAACTACAATATAGCAGGGGATTATTGCCGAAGGAGTGGTTTAATTTTTGAAATACCCACACATCAGGTCTTATTGCGATGCAAAAGTGCTCAATGATTCACAACAAAAGCAACCCGTCGGCTTGCCCTGCCGCCATCGCTTTGCAGCGTACAAAAATATATCCCCGCAGGCCACTGCGCAGTATTTATTGACAGGCGTTGCCCGGCACGCTCCCGGATTTCCTCGTGGAACATCACTTGGCCTGCGGCATTCCACACCCGCAGTTTCCCAGCAACATCCGGGGGCAGTTGGATATACACCATTCCATCCGCTGGATTAGGAAAAATCTTGATCCCTTCTTCCTGCGGTTCCGGTTCCTGATCAGCCGTAGAAATGCCCAGCGTATCGCACGGGCTGCCCGGAAGGTCGTAGAGCCGGAAATGCGGAAAATTGGGTGCCGCAAAGGCATGAAAAGTGGGTAGCCGAATGCCATGCTGTTCCAGATTGCAGGCTGCACCCGGCTCGTTGGGGTTGTGGATGACATGCAAGCGGTTAACCCCGTTGGTGGAGGTAACGTAAATTTTACCGTCAGGAGCCAGCATGTGCTCAAAAAAAGTAGTGGGCAAAAAAGACAGGAAGCCATCGTAAACGGCAATAAGCTGGCGTGATGCGCCGATTGGTTATTTGCCTGTCCGGCATCTTCGTAGAGGATGCAGAAATATATACCTGCAGGCCACTGTGACGTATTTACCAATGCACTTTGCCCGGCACTGGCTTCAATTTGCTGACCATGGCATGTGGCGTATTAAGATTCAACCCCATTCGGGGTTGCGCGTTACATTTCGTTTATGCGACCTACGGGGCTGTGTACTAAGGTGCAAAGTGCAAAAGGCAATAATTCTGCGAAATTGGATGATTTCAAAAAGTCGTTCTGTTTGTTTTCAAAAGCAACAGGTGTTATGAAACAAAATTGCCTTTTGCACTTTGCCTTTTGCCTCTTTACACAACCCCCTATTCATTTTCAACCACTTCGTGGTAATCGTTCGCTAAGTTGACGACATTACACTTCGAGTGACACCCTTATTTGCTGTCTGTCTTTTTAATCCCGTGTCTGCTCTTTAGCGTTCGAGCACAACACCGCTATCGCACTCTAAAGACAGACACTAATTACAACCCGTTTGCGCCTGCGACACATAGTCATTATTCGGAAAACACAAACCAGACATGATTTGCTCAGGAACGTACCGCTGCAAATTCGGATCCCTCAACCCGTCGCGGATAAAAGCAACTAAGTCTTTTTTCTCTTCTTCGTTCAAGCCGAGCGGGTGGAAAAAAGGCGAAATCTGGCTCACGGGCACCCTCGGATTTTCGTGGACGCCATTGTTGAAGTATTCGACCACTTCTTCCAGCGTTTGTTTGCTGCTGCCGTGGAAATAGGGGCCGGAATCGCCCAGGTTATAAAGCTGCGGAACCCGGAATTTATATAAATCTTCCGGATTTCCGGTGAAGCCGCCGCGGCCCAGATTGCGCAGGTCTGCTTCCGAAGTTTTTAAGCCGCCGTTTTCAAACAAATCTTCTACGCCGAGCGCCTGAAAGGTTACAGAACCAAGGTTTGGCTCATTGTGGCAGCGGTTGCAGCCGGCTTTTCCAAAAAATGCAATGGCGCCGCGTTTTTGATCGTCGCTCATAGCTGCCCGGTCTCCTTTCAGCCAACGCTGAAACGGCGCTTCGGTAGTCAGCAGCGAACGCAGGTAGGCAGAGATGGCAAAGCTGGCCGTTTTGCGGGTGTAGCGCTCGGCTGTGGGCACATCCGGAAAGGCTTCATCGAAGAACTGTTTGTAGCCGTTCGCTTCCACGAGTTCTTTGGTATATAGCAGTCGGTGGACTTTTAACCCTTCAATATTCTGGCCTTCCAGGGCACCCAATCGTTCGTGGTTGATGGCCGTGCCCGGGTCGGCTACCCCCCAGCGGGCTTCTGTACCCACGTTAACCCCCTCCGAGCCAAAAGATCCGTTCCACATGGTATTGCTTACAAAAGCCACATTCAGCACGCTTAGCGGGCGGGCACCTTGCGCGTCAATTTCGCTGGGAACGTAAATGGAAGACATCATCCGGCCTTCGCCGTTAAGTCCGATGCCCAGGCCGCCATCGGCAATGCCCTGAAAGCGCCCGGGACGGAATCCGGCGGAAGGAATATGGCAGGAAGCACAAGTAAAAGTCCGCCTGTTTTCAGCGTGCGTGGCCTCTACGCCGAAGCCCGGCTCAAAGAACAACATTTTGCCGAGGCTCACTTTGTTTGCCGTGAGCGGATTTGCCGAAGATTGTGGAATATTGGCGTAATCATCGCTGTTGGGGAGGCGATATTGCTTCAAGTCTCCGATGAGTTGCGTCATCTCCAGGTCAAGGGTACCAAAAGACTCATGCTTGCAGGCAAATATAAATGCCATAATTGTGAAAAAAACTAAGTAAGTCTTACGCATATAAAATGTCTTTTCAAGTTCGTGGAATAAGTATCGTGTGTGTGAAATAGCCTACAGGTTATGAAAAACTGATTAACCCTGTAAAATGGTCAAACGGAAGTTGGCTGAAAATGTTACTACTTTTTTATCCTTTTGTGAAACATGTAATTGGTCTAAATAACTATGAAGTAAGTCAACAAAAGTGGTACTACGACTTTTTCAGTAAAAGTCTGGATGCTGACTTCTCTCAAGGAGGTAGAATGCTTCGTGTTTTTCCATGGAGCACAAACCGGCTAAAATAATGGAGGAACGAAAAGCGGCCCAGCGGCTTCAAGTCGCAGGATGGATATGTTTTTTTGTATAATGTCTTACAAATTAACTGTATAAATTTGGATAATTAATTTGAATCAATTAAATTACGACCATCATTTAACCAAATTTCTAATAATTATGAAAAAACCAAACGCATTGCCTTGCAATCTGGGAGACGTCTACCGTCTACCGTCTACCTGATCACTCTTTTACTTTTTTCCTGCTTACTCATGACTAATCACGCAACTGCTTCTACCCCGGTATTTACGCCTGTCATAGACGTGTCGTTAAGTAACAATTCGAATACGTTGGATAATCGTTACTGCGGGTGCATCGAATTTACAGCAGAGGTCAAAAATTTAGGCGCTGCTGCTACAGTAGAAATTACCATTGCATTTGTAGAGTCAACACTGGAAATATGTACCGCTCCAGGTTTTGGAACGCCTTATACTGAAGAATTCCCGCCACTTACCTATGTAAAAATAGACAGAACTGCATCTTTTGCGGCGAACGAAACCAAGATTTATTATTTTCAACTTAGACTTAGTGAGGAGACATTACCTCTCTCAGGAAACGTACCGGTTTCAGTAGAAGCAGGTGTTGTTGGTGTTCCTGGTTCAGGTGATGCTGCAGGTAATATAGTTCTCTTAGGCGATTTTGGTATCATTGAAGGTACAGTTGAGGTATCGGAAGCTCAGCAAAGCATCGTTGACCCGGACGCTCCTCTCGTTGAGGTATGCTGCGTGAATGAGAATGAGTGCCAGATGGATAATCTTGTAATTGACGGTACATTAATTGTTGATGAAGACTATTGTTTTCGATCCTTTATTGCTCCAGGGACCATCATTATGAAAGAAAACGCAAAAATCATTGTATTGAACGGCCAAAAACTTACCCTGATCAACGTAGAAATTTATGGCTGCGAAGCCATGTGGGATGCTATTGAAGTCAAACCAGGCGGCGAATTGGTGGTTATTAATTGCACTATACGGGATGGCAAAGATGCGATATTCGCCGGGGCAGGGTCAACACTGAATATAGCGAATACGGATTTTATCAATAACCTGATCAGTCTTCGTGCCCAAAGCAAGAATGAATTTGGCGCTGTAAATGTTACCCGCTTGTCCAACAATACTTTTTTAATAGAAGGCGGCCTGTTGCCACCTTATGCAGGCCAAAAAGGACTAACAGGGATATCACTCTCCAACCTTTCGGCTATTGATATTTCAGCGCCTAATAAAACATTAAAAAACCATTTCAAAAACCTGCGCAACGGCATCCTTTCTTATGAAAGTAATGTAGTTTGCAATTACAACAGCTTTGAAAACATCGTAACTGCGGGCACTCCGGGCTCAGGTTATGCTATTCGCACCACCGGCGGTTCAACTGGTCAACGGCTTTTTCAGCAAAAAGGCTTAGGCAAAGACTATGCTCCAACATTTATTAACTGCTTCGGTGCAATTAGTTGCTCCGGAACCCGCCTGACAGTTACAGACAACTATATGACGAATGTTATTTACGGAGTGAGGGTGAACTTTAGTGGGCGCTTCAATATTTATAATAATGTAATAGAAGCTTCTCAGGCAGGTATTCATTTGCTGGAAAACATACCAAGTTACGCTACCATCCAAAACAACGATATATCTATGGATGAAGTGGGTACGCTTCCGGATGCCATCGGAATACGGATAAATGAAACCCCGATCGGATTTGAGGGTGTTTACAAAGTTCTGGATAATTTCATTGCCCTGTCGAATGCCCGTACCGGCATTCAGGTTACTTCAGGCAGTTTTATCAAAATAGTCAACAATACCATTTTTATGGCAGATGACAATGTCGAATACGATGGCATTCGTTTTTTGGGTTCCTGGAAACCCTTAGTGAGTTGCAATGAAATTATCGAACCGGACGCCGTCTCCTTTACCGAAACAAAGGGGATTTTCGGTGCCAACTCCACAAGCAGCAATGTAACCTGCAACATCATGGATGAAACCGAACTTGGCATCCAGTTTTTTGGGCTGAACGAAGGCTCCTTGCTCCGCGGCAACGAATTCAAAGACCACTACATTGGCCTGCTCAAGCGGTGTTGATACCCGCAGAAAAAGACCTGGAAGACCTCGCAGCGTACGATAGCCTGTTGGTAACAAAATTTGAAGCCTTACTCAGCCTCAGTATTCAGGCCAACACCGCTTCCACAGAAGCCGAAGCGGACAGCCTGCTGGGGTTGAAAGCAGCGATTGTTGCCGCTGCATCGGCTATTGGTTTCTCCTTAGATACGCTTGGGATTCGGATTTTGGAAGACTCAGAAGCCGGCCTTGCCGCACTAAAAACGGATAACGACGCCATTACGACGACGGAGACGCCCGCCGAAATGCTTCAGATTGTCAACCGCCTGTTTTTTAATTCCATTGCTTCGGGTATAGATACCTTCACGAATACCCAAAAAGATACCCTGCTGGCCATCGCCACAATGTGCCCGTTGGAAGGGGGGCAAGCGGTTTATTTTGCGCGCAGCCTGTACGCTTTGGTTGCTCCGGACACCACTTACGAAGACTCCGTCTTGTGTACCATTGCTGTGCCTTTGCGCCGCCAGCCGTCGCCGGCAGCATTGCCTTCGATTAGCCTATATCCTAACCCTGCGGCTGACTGGATTGCATTAACAACCAATCTCAAAGAGACAACGCAAGTGGATGTGGTGATTTACAATGTACTTGGCAAAAAGCTGAAGACTGCGACATTAGCTTTGGAATCCGGTACTGCTTCATTTGACGTAAACGATCTTTTGCCGGGCATCTACTTTCTGCAAGTAGAAGGAGAAAACCTTACATTGCCCGCGGCCAAGTTTTCCGTAGTCAGATAACATTATTCCTTCAATCACTCAGGCGATAGCCTCCTTGTCGGTTATCGCCTGTTAACATATTTGGTCATGAAAAAGAAATACTTCTTTCTCATCATGCTTTTTATTTTCAGTGCTAAGTTGATTGCTCAAAAACATGACTACATCTGGCTTTTTGGCTATGATTATAACGATACGATTCCTGGAATTGAAGGCTCTTTTCTCGATTTTAATGAATCTACCGTTATAACTGGAAGTAGAAATCTCTTGCTAAGCCTTTTTGGTAGCGTAGCAATAATGAGTAGTGCTACGGGCGATCTTGCGTTTTATACAAATGGTTGTCAAATAGCAAATGCCAATCATGGGTTGATGGAAAATGGAAACAATTTAAATCCGGGACAAGTACACTCAGCTCAATGCGACGGATCGTTAGGCGGATATACGGCAGGTCGCCAAAGTGTCTTAGCGCTTCCAAGTCCAAGTAGTTCTAATCAGTATTACTTACTGCATTTAGGAATCATATATGTAACAAACCCTGTTTTCGATGTTTTAACTAATGTATTGTATGTCACCGAAATAGACATGAATGCTAATGAGGGTTTGGGACGAGTTATCATTAAAAACGAACCAGTAATTGAAGATACTCTTAATTTTGGAGAATTGACCGCAGTAAAACATGCAAATGGTGAAATTTGGTGGATTTTCACCAGAGAATATTTATCTAACAAACATTATCATTTATTGTTAGACGAAACTGGACTACATGGGCCTTTTTTACAAACAATAGGGGATTCTTCTACGCGATTAGGCCAAGGTTCCGGTCAAGCCAACTTCTCCCCCGATGGCAGTAAATATGTCAATTATTCCCCGATAGACGGCATCCATTTATATGATTTTGACCGCAGCACGGGTTTGTTGAGCAATTTTCAGTATATCCCCATTGAAAACGACGATTACCCGGTGGGCGGCGCGGCGTTTTCCCCGAATTCCCGCTATCTCTACATCACCACTTCAGAAACGATGATGCAGTTCGATACGGAAGTGGAAGACATTGCAGGTAGTGTGCAGGTAGTGGCAGAATATGATGGATACGTTTCGCCGTTTGAAACCTGGTTTGAACGGCTTCAATTAGGCCCCGACTGCCGCATGTACTGCTATTGCAACAGTTGTGACGTCATTCACGTCATCCACTATCCGGATGAGCCAGGGTTGGCTTGTGGCGTGGAGCAGCACGCTATTCAATTGCCTTATCCGATGTTTCGGAGTATGCCGCATTTTCCCAATTACCGCCTTGGGCCTTTGGTGGAGGGGGAAACGCCTGCGCCACCTTGTGAGTTGGTGGTGGGGGTGGAGGAGGCGCTGCCACTTTGGGAGGCCCTGAACATTTATCCCAACCCTGCCCGCGATCGGGTGTCGGTAGAAACTGGGGAACCCGGGCTGCACCGAACCTCGGTACGGATTTATGACGCGCTGGGCAAGCTAGTGAAACAGGACATGCTGGAATTTAATGGCGGCGTGGCGGGCATGGCCATAAGCGGCTTGTCAGCGGGTATTTATTTTTTGTCCGTCCAATCAGAGCGGGGGCCATTGCCATTGCAGAAGTTTGTGGTGCTGGAATAGACAAAAAAGCGGTCCTGCAACTCCAAGTCGCAGGACCGCTAATCATAAATTCCGGTTCAGAAAGAGGTCTTGCTGTTGCGTTATTCTGATAGGTATTCTTCTACCTGCGGTTCTTTCTTGCGTACAAGGCTACGGCCGAGCACGTTCGATACCCCTTTGCGGAAGCTTTCATAAGCATACAGCATACAAGGCACCACCAGCAACGTCAGGAAGGTGGCTACAATCAGACCAAAAATCATCGTCCACGCCAGTGGGCCCCAGAACGCAACGTTGTCGCCGCCGAGGTAAAAATGTGCATGCCCGGTGGTCAGCAGGCTGGAGAAACTCATATTCAAGCCGATGGCTAACGGAATCAACCCTGCGATGGAACAGATGGCCGTCAGGAATACCGGCGTGATCCTGGTGGTACCGGCTTCGATGATGGCTTCCCGGAATGGGACGCCGCGTTGTTGCAACACGTCCGCAAATTCCAGCAGCAGAATCCCGTTTCGGATCACAATTCCCGAAAGGGCAAAAATCCCGACCCCGGTCATGATGATGGACATGGTCATGCCGGTGATGGCGTGCCCGAGGAACACCCCGATGAGGCTGAACAAAACGGTTGAAAAAATGATGAACGGTTTGGAGCCGCTGTTAAACTGCGTCACCATGATCAGGAACATTAGCGCCAGTGCGCCGAGGAACGCCGAACCAAGGAAGCCGGTGGTTTCCGCCTGGTCTTCCTGCTCGCCGGTCATCTTCACGTCGTAGCCTTCCGGCAAATCGAGGGTAGAAATGACCTGGTTGATTTGCCCTACAATTTCGTTGGCATTGTAACCGCCCAACACATTCGAGCCCAACGTCACCACCCGTCGGAAGCCTTTGCGGTTGATGCCGGTGAAGGTTGTGGTGTATTCAATGGTAGCGTAAGCGGAAATCGGAACTTGTTTGAACATGCCCGAACCCATATCCATAAAGGCAATTTCCATGTTCATCAAGTCCTCCAGTCGGTCGCGGTAAACCGGATCAAGGCGCACCATAATGGGCGTATCTTCATCTTCTTCAGCGTCGCGGAACTTGGAGGCTTCCGAACCAAAAAGCGCTTTTCGGATGTCTAACACGATCTGGGCACTGCTCAATCCGTCGGCCTGCGCTTTGGGCACATCCACCTTGATCAGGATTTCTGGCTTGTTGCGCACGAGGTCGGAGCGCAAATCTTCAATGCCTTCAATCCCTGCGGCTGCAATTTTATTAATCACTTCGGTCTGAATCCCTGCCAGGGTTTCGTAGTCGTCGCCGCCAATTTCAACGGTAATCGGCTTGCCTACGGGCGGGCCGCTGGGTTCTTTTTCCACAGAAATTTCAGCGCCCGGGATGCCTTTGATGTTTTCCCTGATTTTATTCAGGGTTTCAGCGGTATTGAAATCGCGGCGCTTTTCGAACGGAACGAAAGCCACGGCCACCTTGCTCTTGTGCGGCGTCACAACGCGGTCGGGATCCATCGGGTCGCCTGCGCCGATGCCGACGTTGGTGATCACCGATTTGACGTTCGGGTTGTTTTGCCCAATGACTTCGTACACCTTCTTTTCGATCAATTTGGTCAACGAGTCGGTTACGCTGGCATCGGTTCCTACCGGCAATTTACAATAGACAAACGCAAAATTGGGTTGCCCTTCCGGGAAAAATTCCACTTTGGGATTGGAGGCAACAAATAAACCGATGGACAGGAACAACAACACCACCGTGCTGAAAATAGCCACATAAGGCATACCCCGGCGGTTGACCAGGAAATTCAACACATTTCGGTAGCCGCGGATGAAAGCTGGCCATGCCCCTAACTGGAATCCTTCTGCAACGGGTTGGATGATGAAGATGTATAAAGGTACCGAAAAAACTAAAACCATGGCTAAGTTCCCCATCAGCAGACTGCCCGCCAAATAAGAAATCAGGGCCAAAACGCCGAAAATAGCCATGGGGCGCAACGTTCTCCGAAATTTCGATTTCCTAACTGCATCTTCGCGTTTCATGGTATCCACCGCAAAAACGGGGTTCATGATGAAGGCGACGAACAAGGATGCAAACAAGGTGATGATCAGGGTCATCGGCAGAAACTTCATGAACTTACCGGCAATGCCCGGCCAGAAAAGTAACGGGAAAAACGGCGCAATCGTGGTCAGGGTACCTGCCAATACCGGGGCAAACACCTCACCCGCCGCCGCTTTGGCTGCCGTTTTGATGTCAATTTCCGGATGCTGATGAAAAATCCGGTGCGTATTTTCAATGACCACAATGGCGTCGTCCACAATAATCCCCAACGCCAGCAGCAACGAGAACAAAACCATGATGTTCAGCGTGAAACCCAGCGAAGGCATGAAGAGGAAAGCAAGCATGGTGGACAACGGTACTGCCAAAGCCACAAAAAAAGCGCTTTCCAGTCCCATAAAAAACAGCAGGATAAAGAAAACGAACAAAAAGCCCAGAATGACGGTATTGATCAGGTCATTGAGCTGCACTTTGGTTTGATCGGCTGTATCGCCGGTGATCGTGATGCCTGCGCCCGGTGGCAGCTTGGTGCGTTGGTATTCGTCCGTGATGGCCACAATTTTTTCGGATGCGCCAATTAGGTTCTGGCCTGCGCGTTTGATGACACTGAGGGTAATGACCGCTTTGCCGTCAAGGCGTGCAAAATCCTGTTTTTCTTCAAACCCGTCAGTCACCGTAGCGATGTCTCTCAAAAAAGCGGCATTGCCCCGGAATGAACGCACCATGATGTTCTCAATATCGCTCATGTTCTTGAACTCGCCAATGACCCGCAGCGTGCGCCGCAATTCATTGATGCGCAATTCCCCTGCCGAAATGTTTACGTTCTGGCCGGCAATGGCGCTTTCAATGTCGGAAAAAGAAAAGCCCGACATTTGCATTTTGTACAAATCAATATTCACCTGAATTTCGCGCTTGGGTGCGCCGATGACATCTACCCGGGTGATTTCTTTGAGACCTTCAATCTTATCCTCCAGGTCTTTAGCGTATTTGTTCAATTGCGTCAGCGGCAAATCGCCCACAATATTCACCTGCATGATGGGTTGCTCCGAAATGTCCACTTCCTGAATCTGGGGATCCTGGTCGAGGTCGGTAGGCAGGTCGTTTTTGGCCTTATCCACCGCGTCGCTTACCTTTTGTTTGGCTTCGGCAGTCTCCACGTCGGTGTTGAATTCAACGGTGACCAAAGAAAGGTTCGGAACCGAGCGACTCGTTACGCGCTTGACGCCGTTGATGGATTTAAGCTGGTTTTCAATGGGTTTGGTGATGAGCTTTTCAATGTCTTCCGGGTTCGCACCTTCCGGATAAATCGTCGAAACGAAAATCGTCGGAATCACCACGTCGGGAAACTGCTCTTTGGGAATGCTGATGAAAATGGAAAGCCCCGTCAGCGTGATGAGTATCGTAAAGATATACACGCTGGTTTTGTTGTTGATGGACCAACTGGTAGGCTTGAATTCTTTTATATGTTTTAGGAAATCCATATAGGTGTGTTTTAGCCCTCAATCCCCAAGGGGGATTTTGAGCCGTACTAATGAAAATTGGCCGATTTGGTGTCAGAATCGTTGTTCGTTAAGTGTTGTTCGTTGGGGACAACGATGATGCGACAATAAGCGATGATCGTGTCGTAAGAAACTATGTTAGGAATATCCCTTTCAATCCATCCTGACGCTAACGAACAACGAACAACGAATTCCCCCCTTTGGGGGTTAGGGGGCTAACCTAAAGCGTCAGCAACTGTCCGTCCGTCACCGTCTGGTAGCCCATCGAAATAATTTTTTCACCGGCGTTGAGACCTGATTTGATCTGGATTTTGCCGTTGTACGACAATCCGGTCACCACGTAGCGTTTTTCTGCCCGGGATTTGCCGTCTTTTTCGACCGCAATCAGGATAAACTTGCCTTTTTCGTCCGACTGAACGATGTTTTCCGACACGATGAGTGCATTGCTCAGGTTCTGGTCGTTGATCGAAACGACCGCATACATATTGGGCTTGATGTTTGATCTTGCGGGCACCGCGCATTCTACCGTAAAGGTTCTGGACATTTGGTTGATGGCCTTGCTCACCAGAATGATTTTGCTGTTGATGGTATCTTTGGTGTCGGGCAGCATGATTTTTACCGACAACCCTTCACGCACTTTATCTGAGTAAGAATCCGGAACTTTGGCTACTGCGCGCAGGTCAGACGTATTGACGATGTTCACAACCGGCATTCCCGGTGCCACGGATTGACCCGTTTTCAGATACACCGCATCAACCGTGCCACCAATCGGGGCAGTAATTCTGGCGTATTTAAACTGCTCTTTCACGGAAGCCAATTGTAGAACGAGCGACTCGTAGCCCGATTTGGCCTGGATGTACTGGATTTCGCTACCAATTTTTTGCTCCCACAGTTTTTGCTGGCGTTCGTACACGGTCTTGGCCGTTTCAATATTGATCTCCAATTGCCGCATGGATTGCCGCATGGAAGTGGCGTCTACTTCGGCGATCAACTGCCCTTTCGACACTTGTTGGCCCTCTACTACATAGACCTTTTTCAACTGACCGGGCATTCCGGCATTCACGCTCTGGCTTTGCTTCGCCTCGATGTTCCCGCGCACCTCGATGTAGTGAGAAAACGGAGAAGTCTGGAGCGTTTCCAAAGTCACTGCTTTGGCGATTTCGCGCTGTACGGTACCTTCGCTCATTTTAGCGATTTCGGCCTCCAATTGCAGAATTTTGTCTTCCAGTTCGTTCTTTTGGGTCTGAAAAGCAGCCAATTGCGCCCTTTTAGAGGCGAGGTCATCGCCGCTGCCTGACGTGCAGGCCGAAAAAGCAAGGGCGATTATAGAAAATAGGATAGTCCTTTTCATAACGGTTATTCTAATTGATTGTAAGTTTTTGATTAATTGAGGTGACACCTTTCTAAAAGGTGTTACCTCTATCGTGACAACTCCCCCTTTTGCCGCCTGAGCGGCAGTCGAAGGAGGGGTTGGGGGGCTATTACTTCACGCCCATTGCCTTTTCCAGATCCATTTTTGCATTTGCCAGGTCGTACCAGGCATTCAGCAGGTTGGCTTGCGCGGTATACACCTCGCGCTCGGCATTGGTGACCTCAAAACTGGAGCCCACGCCTTCCCGCCACTTAATTTGAGTGGTATTGAAGATGCGTTCTGCCTGTTCCAGGGTTTTTTGCCGCGCTTTCAGGCGGTCGTTCGCATTGAGGTAAGCAATGCGCGACGATTCGATCTGAAAAGCCATCACTTGTTCGAAGTCTCTGATTTGCAGGCCAATTTTGTCCCGGTCAATCGAGGCTTTCTGGATCTTGCTCCTGCGGTCGAACCCATCAAAAATCGGAACGTTGATGTGCAAACCCATTAAGGAAGTGGGGAAAAAGCCAGCTTCATCGCCGTCGAATAGTTTGTTGCGTTGCAAAGACTGGCTGTAAGAGGCCGAGCCTACCACCGAGGGGAAATACGATTTGCGGAAGCGTTCAATGTTCAGCTCGTTCAGGTAAAAACTTTTTTTGAGTACCTGGTATTCGACGCGGTTGTCGAAAAGGTAGGTGCCGCTCAGTGCCGGGTCGGCTACTTCCATCTGCATATCTGCAATTTTATCTGTCAACTCCAGGGGTTGGCTGATGGGGTACTGCATTTGAAACTTCAGCAGGGTAATCGCTGTTTGCTCCTGGCGTTGCAGCACTTCCTGCTCGGTTTGCAGGTTGGCAAGCGACAATTCCAGCCGGTCCACATCCAGCAGTTCCGCAAAACCATTTTTGTAGATTTCGCGGGTTTCGCCAAGCAGTTTTTCTAAATTGGTGATGTTTTTGTTCACCAACGCCGTGCCTTCGCGGGTGACCAACACCGCAAGGTAAGCTTTGCGGATGTTGTAAGCCACATCCTGTTCGGGGATGCCGATCTGCACCTGTCGTAGTTCGCGCAAGCCTTTTATGGCTTTCAACCCGACAAAATAAGCGCCGTCGAAGATCAACGCACTGAAATTGAGGCTGGCCGATAGGCTGTTGTTGGTACCGAATTGCGCGGGGAACAAGCCTCCGTTAGAAGGCGTCAGTTGGTCCTCGGTGATCAGGTCGTAATTCAGCAGCGTATTCTCCACCGCTGGGGTGAGGAAGTCGGGCAAAAAAGAAACGGGCAGTTCAAGAAAATACTGGTAGCTGATGTTGCCCTCCAATTTGGGCATTCCAATCGCTTTGTATTCCTTGATTTCCGCTTCGGCATAAGGGACGTCCATGCGCGCGCTTCGGATAGAGTTGTGGTTGGCCAAACCATATTCCACCGCCTGTTTCAGGCTGAAGCTTTGAGGTTGCGCGCTTAGTTGTGCTGTCAGCAGAGTCAGCAGGCTCCACAACAGCAGGGTGATCGGGAAAAATCTGGTGCGCATAAATTGTTATGTTAAAGTTGAATGAGTGCTTTTATTATTGGTATTAAATTGGTCTGTGTGGTTTGTGAAGGGTTGAGCGTTGAGCGTTGAGCGTTGTTCGTTCTGTTCTCAAATCCTCGAATCTTCAAATCATTTCGGGTGTTTGGGCGACCGCGAGGGGCGCACCCTACCGGCTCTGCCCGCGCTCAAATCCTCAAATACCCCTCATACAGCTCCATCCCTCTTTCCGAAGCAATGCCCCGAATATGGTAATCAATAAAAACCCGATGGGCTTCTGATGGTTTGTACTCATTTCCGGCATAAAAACCTTCATCAACCATGGCTGCTAAAGCACATGAAAAAATCGCTGTAACGAGGTCCGTCTGAAGATCGTTCCGGTAAAGCCCTTCTTTCATGCCACGTTCGATGTTGGCTTTGATTATTCCCACCACAAAATCTTTGCGGTGTTGCTCCATCAATTCCCAACTGCGGTGGTAGTATTTTTGAAGATCATATAAAATGCTTGGTGCCGTTTGTTGTAATTTTTCATGCACATGCCTGCTGATGCGCATCAACTCGTCAATAGCATTTTCTGATTCGATCAGGATGGCTTTAGCCATTTGTTGCTCTTCCTGAACCCGCCTTTGCACAATTCGGTGGATGAGATCGGATTTCTGTTCAATGAATTGATAAAGGGTTTTTTTAGAAATCCCCATGAACCGGCATACATCATCCATCGTCGTGCTTTTCAGTCCGTTACGCATAAAATACTGCTCGCACTTCGATAATATCTGCTCCATTCCAAACATGCTTACTTCTACTTTTTGTTTGCTGAATAACAGCGGAAACTTTCGGCGGTTCAAAAGTTTCCTGATTTTTTTTCGTTTTTTTTCATTTTCCGACGAACGGTGGATTTTGATGGACGAAAAGAGAGATTGGTGTTAATGTTTTTGTAAAAATGAATATGGGCTCGACAAGCTCATTTTTTTTTGCAACTTGCACACGTTTACTTCAAACACTATTTTCAAACACAAACATTGCGGGGGCGTTTGCAACAAGGAGCATCTACCACATTAGTGCAGTATGCTGTTAATTAGCTAGTAAATGTCTATTTATTAATTAGGATGCATTTAGACAATTGACTATATCAGTATAAGTTCTTAGAGACATTTTTTAATAACTACCAATATCAGTGATGGGGATTCCTGAAGCCATCTTAAATAAAAAAAGGATAATTTTTTAAAAAAAAGTGATGAACTTTAAGAACTTGTTTTCCAAAATTACGCTAATTTTTATTAGCATATTAGCATTTGCATGTTCTAAAGATATCTATCCTAAAATAGAAGAAATGCAAGAACAAAATATTCAAGAAATTATTTCACCAAATGGTGTTTGGATTTCGGAGTCAATCGGGGCGTTGAAAGAGGCTATTAAACCTTCAGTAATTCAATTGTTTAAATCAAGGGCTGATTTCCATATTATTAATTTCAACTTCCTTGAAGCTGATAATCAAACAGCTATGTTTATCGAAATTTCAAATGATGAAGGTAAAAGCAGTAAAGTTATTTTTGTAAAAGAGGTTTCTTTTTTCAGAGATGCTCCTGATAAATGTTATACCATATCTTGTAATGGTGAATGCTCCTGTACACCCAGTGGCACTATTCATAACGGCTCTGTCACGTTTCAATGCAATGGAGGATGCCCATGTAGTATGACCGTTCGAGAATTTGATTGCCAGCCTTCGCCTCCCCCAGGGGGTAATAATTAATCAGGATAACAATAATAGATATAGAACGGTGTTGTTTCCAAATCGGAAGCAACGCCGTTTCGTTTTTCAAACTTAATGTTGTTGTAAAAATGAAGAAGGTCTTGACAACCTCATTTTTTGCAACTTGCACACGCTTACTTCAAACACTATTTTCAGACACAATACGTTGAGGATCATTTTGATTGATGTTTAATTCAAAACATCAATAGTATTTTATTAACCTTGAAATTGTTGTTATGAAACGGACTACTTTTTTCCTTGTGCTCGCTTTGCTAAGCATGACCTATTCAGCACAGGCCAAACTAATTTTATGCAAATGGGATCAGCAAAACGTTACGAATCCTCCAAGGTGCTATGAAATAACCGCGCTGCCTGTTGGGCCAAATGGGAGTATGATAAACGCTTGCTGCGGGCACATGACGCTTCAACAATCAGATAACTGGTAGTGGGATTGTGTAGATGATGGCCCGCGTGCAATCATGGGCGACAATTTGAACCCCAATGTCGAAATCAAAGAAGGGTCCCTTTTTCTGGATGGCATCAAAGCCGCGCAGATCAACAATTTGCCTGAACATGTGACAACCTTGGCGGTCTCCTATGCAAGCCCGATGGATTTCTTCAATATGGCTGAAACGGAGCCTGCTGATTGGGAATTAGTTGGGGATCAATTATACATCGAGGGTGTTTTTGCCGCCACTTTAGTCATGGAACCAATCGAAGGCAATGATGGGCAATTACAGGCACGATCGGATGAATTTACGGTTAAACGAATCATTTTTCCTCAAGAAAATTATGCGGTTTTGGATGAGGGCACTAGCTTCCTACTCTACCCAAATCCTGCTAAAGATGCAATCTACTTGTCTTTCTTTGTTCAAAAAGAAGAAAAAACATCTATTGATCTTTACGATGGAACAGGGAGATTAGTAAAGCGGTTAGGTGAAAACCTGATCTTATCTAAAGGCGAGAACCAATTTGCTTTTGATCTTCGGGACATTGCCCGTGGCAATTATCACCTCACCATTCAATCAAATGGAAAACGAATTTTAAAAAAGATAATTCTCAACTGATTGGATATTATTTGGTTGTAAATTTTACATGAGCTATTCTGGAATAGATTTCAGGATGGCGCCTGTTTTTTCCAAAGCCGATTTTAAAAAATAACCACAATTTTTAAAATATCCCCACCACTCGTTCGTCTCCCTAATTGTATGGAGTCGAAAACAGCATCTGCAATACCGGACAACGCCACTGAAAGGCGCAGCAAAATCAGCGAGGTCTTCCGCGAAGAAAGCGGCAGGCTCCTGTCTTTTGTGCGCCTCCGGGTGCCGCGATTAGAAGATGCGGAAGACATCGTGCAGGATGTTTTTTATGAGTTGTCAGAAATGGAGCGCCTGATGAAACCGGTGGAGCAGTTCGCGGCCTGGTTGTTTGCGGTGGCCCGCAATAAGATCACCGACCGCTACCGGAAGAAAAAGCCGGTGCTGATGCAGGAATTGACGGTGCCGACGGTAGAAGGTTCTGAAGATCGCGCGGATTTGTACCTGTTAGACAGCTTGTTAACGCCGGATTTCAACGATGCCGAAGCCACGCTTTTCCGGGAAGCGTTGCTGGAAGCCCTCGAAGAAGCCCTTGACACCCTGCCCGAAGCGCAACGCGATGTTTTTGTCTGGCACGAACTGGAAGGCATTCCGTTTAAAGCGATTGCCGAAAAAACCGGCGTGCCGGTGAACACCTTGCTGACACGCAAACGCTATGCAGTGCTGGAACTGCGCGAACAACTCCGCGCATTGTACGACGAATGGTTGAACGATTAAAATCAAAAAAATGAAAGGGTTCAAAGCTTTTAAAGTCTTAAAATTCATGTTTTTCGGCGCGTTCTTTTTGGTGGCCGCAAGTTTTGCGACCATGCTGTTGTGGAATGCGCTCATGCCCGGTATATTCGGATTGCCGGTGCTTGGTTTAGGGCAATCCTTAGGTTTATTGGTCTTGTCACGCTTGCTGACCGGTGGTTTTCGACCCGGCGGTGGCTGGGGCGGCGGGCCTCGACACCACTACTGGAAGCAAAAAATGGCCGATCGCTGGGCGAACATGACGGCGGAAGAACGCGAACATTGGAAAAGCCGGTGGGGTGGCCGCTGCGGGAAATTCCCCGAAGATGTGCATGCGCCAAAGGATACACAGAATGATTTCGTGTAAATCGTGACTTTGTACCGCCGATCTCCGGATCGGCGAAACCCGGAGCATTTCGTATGGGTTAGCGTGCCGTAGGTACGCAATATTGAGGCTATATTACGTACCTACGGCACAAAACGGGACAATTCGATTTTCTACCGACATCAGAATCGCGGTTGCTCGCCGCTTTCATTCTATCCCGGTGTACGGGTGAAATCCCGAAGGGATTGAATGTGTAATAGCCTCGGATGCAATCAGAGGTAGGGAAATGCGTCGGTAGCGTGGGCAACCGTAAAGTGGTTGAATATAATGCCCTATTTGCGGTGTATCTATCTCAACCTTTAAACTTATTTTTCATTCAACCCCTGTCAGGGTTGCCAACCAATACCCCGCGTCTATTCACGTTCAACCCCTGTCGGGGTTTTTATCATTAGGTTTCTATAAATTATTCCCCAGTGAGACGTTTCGGCATTCAGCCCACAAATTGTAGAAAAGAAACAGCGTGGTGGCTCCTGTTTCCTGGCTATCACGTATTCTTTCAACGTGGCTGATGTTGGAAGAAGTAACCACATATGGAGTAAGCCCCACCAATAACCACTCAAATCACTGGCATCCGCTCAAACCACGGCTGCGCCTTTTCCAACTCCCCCGCCAACTGAAACAACAAATCTTCCCGCCCGATATTTGCGGTAAACATACTCCCCACCGGAAGGCTGTCTTCCGTCCAGTACAATGGAACCGACATGGAAGGTTGCCCGGTCATATTGGCCAAAGGCGTGAAGGGGATGAAGGCAAATATTTTTTCTGCCAATTCGTCCACGTTGGCGCGCAGCAACCCTTTTAATCCAAACGTGCTGATGATGCGAATTAACAACCGTTCCTGTTTGGTCGGTTGCAGGGCACCGGTAACGAAAGGTTTCATGGCGAGGGTAGGCGTCAGCAACAGGTCGTATCGTTCGTGAAAGGCGGCGGCTCGCCGCGCGATTTCATTCCACTGGCGCTTGGCTAATGCAAAGTCCAAGGCGGAATATGCCCGCCCCAGCAGGTAGAGCGCCCAGGTACTTTGCTCCACATCCGATGGCCTTGCTTTGCGGCCCAGGAACAATTCCAACTCCCCGACGTCGGCAGCAGCTTCCCCGAAAACCATCATCACGAAAATTTTGGTCAGGTCTTCTTTGCGATAGGGGAGGGGGACTTCCTCCACCTCGTGGCCCAGCGATTCCAGCAATTTTGCAGTGTGTTGCACGGCGGCAATGCATTCTGGTTCTGTTTGTTGCCCCAGCGTATGCGTGGTGGCAAAACCAATGCGCAGGCGTGGCGGCGTGGCTTGAACCTCCTCCGCGTAAGGCCGGCCGGGCCGTTGCGTAAGGTACAGTTCTCCCAACCCATCACCTTGAATCAAGTCGAGCAGGGCCGCACTGTCGCGCACCGAGCGACTGACGCAGCCTTCCGAAACGGCACCACTCCAGAGCTCTCCGGCCACCGGGCCCAGGCTGACCCGCCCGCGACTGGGTTTGAGCCCAAAAAGCCCGCAACAGGAAGCCGGAATGCGGATGGAGCCGCCGCCGTCGTTGGCTGTGGCAATCGGCGTAATGCCTGCCGCCACCGCCGCTGCCGAACCGCCGCTGGAGCCGCCGGTCGTACGGGTGAGATCCCAGGGATTGAGCGTGGGGCCGTAAAGTTCCGGTTCCGTGAAAGGCGTCAAACCGAATTCCGGCAGGTTGGTCTTGCCGAGAAACAACATGCCGGCGCGGCGGTACTTTCCGACCACATAACTGTCCTGTTTGGAAACATAACCCTTAAAACCCCGGCAACCCTGGTGCATGGGCAGACCTTCCACCTCCATCAGCAGGTCTTTGATCAGCAGGGGTACTCCCGCAAATGGCAAGTCCGGAGTGATCGAATCCGCCATTTTCCGCGCCAGATCGTAGGTCGGATGGATAATGGCGTTGATTTTCGGATTCACTGCTTCCGACCGCGCAATGGCGAGTTCGAGGATTTCGGAAGCTTTCAGCGCGCGGGTGCGTACGAGTTCGGCCAGCGCAGTTGCGTCATGGCGGCGGTATTCTTCAAAAGTCATGGTTTTCGTTTTAATTAGTGTTTGTCTTTAGAGTCCGATAGCTGCGTTATGTTTTGCCCCAAAATCGGGAGTTTAGGGCAAAACACGCCTTGTTCTCGAACTCTAAAGAGCAGACACAGGACTAAATGGACAGACACTAATTAGAAAGAGCAAGATATTTATTCCTGACCATATTTCAGAAATCTTTTCCGAATTATGAATCTTGCAACTCAAAACAAATGAATCATGGAAGATATACTGTCGCAAGTTTACGACCCGGAAGCCTTTCGGGAAGCCGGACATCGGCTGATTGATACCTTAGCGAACCATTTAAGCAACACGCAACACGGCCTGACGGAAAAAGCCATCTCCTGGCGGCAACCCGACGAGGCGCTCGAACGCTGGCAGTTCGACCCTGCGGCGCCGGGTGGAGACGCCGTAGATCTATTGCAGGAGATTTTAACCGAATCGGTTCAACTGCACCACCCACGCTATATGGGGCATCAGATCAGTCCGCCGGCGCCCATTGCTGCTTTGGCGGGCCTGTTGGGCGATTTTCTCAACAATGGGATGGGGGTTTATGAAATGGGTATTCCGGGCACGGCAATCGAAGTCAATGTGGTGCGCGCTTTGGCCAAACAAATGGGTTTTGGACCGGAAGCAGACGGCTTCCTGACCTCCGGCGGCACGTTAGCCAACCTGACGGCCATGCTCGCGGCCCGCAGCATCCGGGCGGAAGCCAATGTCTGGCAGGAAGGCAATGTTCGTCCAATGGCATTGATGGTGTCGGAAGAAGCGCATTATTGCGTGGATCGCACCGCGCGCATCATGGGCTGGGGCGAAGCAGGGATCATCAAAATTCCGGTGAATGACCGGTTTCAAATGCGCACGGAATTGCTGGAGGAATCCTACCAAAATGCGATGGACAGCGGTTTGGAAGTCATCGCCGTGGTGGGCAGCGCCTGCTCCACGTCCACTGGTTCTTTTGATGACCTGGAAGCAATCGCTGCGTTTTGCGCTAAGCACAACCTTTGGTTTCATGTGGATGGCGCGCACGGTGGAGCTTCGGTCTTTTCCCAAAAATACCGCCATTTGGTGAAAGGCATTTCGTTGGCCGATTCGGTGGTGATGGATTTTCACAAAATGCTCCTCACACCTGCGGTGACCACGGCTTTAGTTTTTAAAAACGGGGCGCACAGCCATCAAACGTTCAATCAAAAAGCGCAATACTTGTTTGGACAAGCCACTGATCCGGAGTGGTTTAACCTCGCCCGACGTACGTTCGAGTGCACAAAGGTGATGATGGGCGCGAAGGTTTATGTGCTTTGGCGCACCCATGGAACGGTGCTGTTCGATACTTTCGTGACGCGCATGTACGACCTGGGCGCCACTTTTGCGGGATTGATTCAAAACCACCCCAATTTTGAATTGGCGGTTGAGCCCGAATGCAACATCGTGTGTTTTCGCTACCTCGGCTCGGGCGATGCAGCAGCCAACAACCAGCTAAATGCGCGCATCCGAAAAGCAATTGTTGAAGACGGGCATTTTTATATCGTGCAAACGCAATTGCGGGGGCTGACGTGGTTACGAGTGACGCTGGTGAATCCGCGGACGGATGTAGCCATATTGTTTAATTTACTGAAAAGGGTTGAGCAATTGTCAAAGGACTGACACTATTGGTTTATGCGTATCGGATTGAAGCAATTGTTTTGTAAAAATACCCTAATTTTAAATCAAAACTTATGAGAACTTACCTCACCCTTGCTTTTTTTGTCATCATTTTTTCGCCTGCAAATGCACAAAACGCATGGCTCAGAGATGGCCAGAGATGGGTCGTGGAATCTGGCATTAGTTTTATTCCGAGCTCGTTAACTACATTCAATTTTGCCGTGCAAGGAGATACAATCCTAACTGGAACGCCTTGCAAAGCCATAAATGTTTTTAATACGCGTGATCACACGACAAGTTTCCGATTCGCTTATGCAGATGGTAATAAAGTGTATTCCTACCACCACAATACCCAACAATTTCAGAAAATTTACGATTTCGATGCCATTACCGGGGATACGATTACTTTTGAGAGCTTCATATTTGGCATTATGGTAATGGTAAATTATGTTGTTGACAGTACCGGCATACTTATGATAGAAGGAGCTACACGTGCTGTTCAGCATTGTCGGTTTGTCAATAATCCTGATAATGTGGAGGTTTTTCCGCTGCCCTTTCAGATTATTGAAGGGGCTGGAATGACTCGTTTACCTGATCCACTTGATCCAACGGATTTCCCCTGCGCTTATTTTTTTCTCGATGAATATGTTTGTCATTCAGCAGTTGACGGTGTGGACACCCGGCTTTTGTGCTATAAAGATGACGAAATAGAATTGAACTATGTCTCTAACTGTAATACTTTATTATCATCAAGCGACAACCCTGAAACGGATGGTCAATTTGGAATCAAACTGTTCCCCAACCCTGTGCGCGATCAATTTAACATTGAATTCCAAAATGCTGGCAACAGGTATTGTTTTAACATTAAAGACACTACCGGCAAGATTGTTTACTAAAAGGAAGTTACAGGCAATACCGCTCCTGTTTCAACTGTTGACTGGGCAAGCGGGGTGTATTTTGTGGAGGTCTTGGATGAAAAGAACAGGTATGGATATCAACGGTTTATTGTGGTAAAGTGATTTTCTCAAATTGATCCAAATGCCTTTGGATTACGTTTGACATGAATGACTGTCAAGATTGCATGATTACCCCTTTTGCGCCACAGCCATCAACGCCGCCACTTTCACCCGCACCGAATCAAAATCCTGCATTTCTTTATCCTTAAAAAACTGTTGAGCGACCATTCCCAACGCCGTAGCGCCTGCTTCAAACCACGCGAGCAGGCTTTCTTCCGTAGGTTCGATGCCGCCGTTCACCATGAGCGGCGTCTTGGGCATGGGGCCGCGTAATGCCTTGATAAAATCCGGTTTCAAAGCGACACCGGGGAATACTTTGACGACCTCAGCGCCCAGTTCTAGTGCCCGATAAATTTCAGTCGGTGTCATGGCCCCCGGAATCCAGGGGACGTTGTGGCGTTTGCAAACCTCGCCTACTTCCGGAACCGTGACGGGTTGAACCACAAAATCGGCACCCAAACCAATAAATAATTCCGCTTCTGCGGGGGTATAAATCGTACCTATTCCCAGCAAAAGATCGGGATAGTGCTGTCGGGTGAATTGCCTCAAGTGGGTAAATACCGTCGGTGCTTCCGGCCCACGGTTGGTGAACTCCACCAGCCGCATGCCGCCTTCATAGCAGGCTTGCACGAGTTTTTGGGCGTATAGCGCGTCAGGATGAAAAAATACGGGGACAAGCGGGTGCTGCACAAGGGCGGTGAACATGGCTTTGGATATTTATTGCGTCTTGTGATTGAATGGCATAGGTTCCATTCGCTAAGGTAATTAATCTGATTGGTAAAAATTTGCTACATTTTGTTGGTATCTTTATGCTAAGGAACGCCGAAATAATAACTTCCCGATTTGGGCGGTGGCTTTTGGCTACGCCGAACTTGCGTTTCCCACCGGACTTCCCGCAATTGCTTTCAGTCGGCGCAATTGCCTTCGTCGGTCACGTAGCTTTGGCTACGCT
>JBBQGV010000014.1:0-82862 GCA_038323375.1 Chitinophagales bacterium | reverse complement strand
TTGATTCCGGTTATTTTTCCTGTCTTTTATCCCTTTCATTAACAACGGATTAAAAATTTTATTTTCTGAAACTAAAATCTATAACCGATATTGTTGCAATATGTTTCACAAAAATTTTATTTTTCAGGCCGCATAATTTGAATACGATCGTTATGCAAATAAATAAAATGCCCAAATAAGCCATTGAAATTAAAGTAGGAGAACACATCTATTCACTAAAATATCACTAGTATGAAGCAACTCCTCACAAAGGCCGGCGCCCTGCTGGCTTTTTGCCTGCTGTTATCTGCAACAGCAATGGCTCAGTTTAAGGCGACAGGAACAGTCAAGGACGACAATGGTGAAGCACTTATTGGCGCTTCGATTATCGTCAAAGGTACCGCCATCGGTACGGTAACAGACCTTGATGGTCTGTTTGAACTAAATGTACCGGGGTCTTCCGGCGTTTTGGTTATTTCTTACACGGGATACAAAACGGCAGAAATGCCGATCAGCGTAAGTTCGAATTCAGTACAAGCAACATTGGAGGACGACATTGCCCGTTTGGAAGAAGTGATCGTTACTGGCTTAGGTTCGGGGGTAAAACGCGCCAATTCCGGCAACGCAGTGACGTCCATCACCGGCGATGAATTGGTGGGCAACACCTCCCCGCAAACAGTTGACAACGCTTTATTTGGAAAAATTCCGGGCGTAAACATTTCTGCAAACAGCGGCGCTCCCGGCGGCGGTAACAACGTACAAATGCGCGGCGTTTCAACACTTGGCGCCGGCTCTTCCCAACCTTTGTATATTGTGGATGGGGTGTATGTGGACAACTCCGTTATCCGGAATGGCCGCACACAGGTCAGCGGTGCCTCCGGCGGTGCCAGCGTTGCTACCCAGGATGACGCAGCCAATCGCATTGCCGACCTCAACCCGGACGATATTGAAAAAGTGGAAGTGTTGAAAGGCCCGTCGGCTGCCGCTATTTACGGTACTCGCGCCAACGCCGGGGTTATCCTCATCACTACTAAAAAGGGTGCTTCCGGTAAAACCCGCGTCAGCCTGAGCCAGGACGTAGGCGTTGCTCAGGGACAAAATTTTCAGGAATTTGATGCCTGGGACGCCGATAAGATTACGACATTTTTCGGCACCGGTGCCAGAGGGCAAGCTGAATTGGCTGCTTTCAACAGCACGGGCGGAAGAGTAACCGATTGGGAAGAATTTTTTTACGGCGAAGATGCCTTGCTTTCCAACACCCAACTTAGCATCAGCGGGGGGACAGAAAAAACGCAGTTCTATGTGTCTGGCGGTCTCCAAACGGAAGAAGGAATCATTAAAAACACCGGCTTCGATCGCTATTCCCTCCGTGCCAACATTGACCACAGGATAGGCGAACGGATCAAAATTTCTTTTAACAACAGTTATTACAGAACGGACAACGACCGCGGATTTACGGGTAACCAAAACAACACCGGCGGGTCTATCGGTTATTCAATCGCCTACACCCCCTCTTATGCTGACCTGTTGCCCGACGCAAACGGGAATTATCCGGACAACCCATATTTCAACGACAACCCGGTTGCTGTACGCGACTTGGGCATCAACAATCAAGTGGTTGACCGCTTTATTACAGCAGCTTCGGTTGAGGTGGATCTTTTTAGTACGGCCAATTCCTATCTTAAATTTAAATTAAATGGCGGTGCGGATTACCTGAGCGGCAACTCATTGGTCTATTTCCCGGAGGTTCTGCAGCACCAGCGTGCAGATGCCAACCCGGGCGATGTGATGTGGGGGCGCCAGGATAACCTGAATACGAACATTCAGGCTTTCCTGCAATTGAATGCCAACTTAGGTTCTATCAACTCCAACACCAACGTAGGTTGGGTACGTCTGGATCAGGAAGCAGAATTTTTACTGACTCGTGGCCGCGGACTGGCAGGTGGCCAGCGGAACTTGCAGTGGGCCAAAGTACAATCCATCCAACAGCAACAAAACCAGGATGTTACTGATGTCGGTATCGTTGCCCAGCAAGATTTGAACTGGCAAGACAAGATCATCGTTTCGGCAGGGGTTCGTTTCGATAAATCAACCTTGAACGTACAACAGGACAAATACTACGCTTTCCCTAAAGCGTCACTTGCCGCTAACCTTCACAATTTCGATTTTTGGAGCGGCAATTTAATCAACCAATTTAAGCTAAGGGCTGCTTACGGCGAAACGGGTGGATTGCCCTTGTTTGGCAATACGTTTGAATCCCTTACTTCGCAGTTGATTGGCGGCCAATTGGGCGGCCAGGTCGGTACCCGCGGCGTTGACCCCAATTTGGTTCCGGAAACAGCTTCTGAATTGGAGTTTGGCCTCGATGCCGGGTTGTTCAACGGCCGTATTTCTTTGGAAGCAACCTACTATATCAAAAATGTAAACAACCTGATCCTCGACCTGCAACCGGCAGAATCTACAGGGATTTTAGCCATCGCAACCAACGCTGCCGACCTTGAAAACAAAGGGATCGAACTGGCATTAGCGTTGAACCCGGTGCGCACCACCAACCTCAACTGGTTTTCGCGCATTATGTGGTGGAATAACGAATCTGTGATTACGCGTTTGGACATTCCGCGCTTTACAACGGGCGGCTTTGGACCTTCGCTGGGCACCTATCTGGTTTCCGAAGGCTTCTCTCCAACCACTATTATTGGCAACCCGACCATTGCTGAAAGCCCGGGAACAACCGGCCGTACGGTATATGGAGACCGCCAGCCTAAGTTTCAGATGTCGTTCTTCAATCAGTTGACGATCATGAAGAACCTGGACTTTACCTTCCTGCTGCACTACCAGAACGGCGGCAGTGCGATCAACCTTTCCGCGCTGTTGTGGGATGACGGCGGAACTACGAACAACTGGAATGGCGACGACGATGCAGACGGCACCCCGAATGGTCTAGACCGCTTGCTGGCCTGGGCTGTTGACGGCAATACCGGCGTTTACGTTCAGCCGGCTGATTACCTGAAACTGCGTGAAGTAGGCTTGTTTTATACCTTTCCGAAAGGCATTGGCAATTTCATCAATCGGGCTAAAATTGGCGTTTCTGCCAATAACATCCTGTTGTGGACTAAATACTTAGGTTACGACCCGGAAGCCTCGAACTTTGGTACGCAGGCGGTGACCGGTAATATTGACGTAACGCCGTATCCAAGTTCCCGCAGACTTTTCTTCCATCTCAAACTTGATTTTTAATTAAAACAAGAAACGATTATGAATCGGATGATCAATAAATGGTACTTCATCTTGTTGGTGGCAACCTTAGCCTCGGTCACAGCGTGTGAAGTGGAGGAAATCGTTGACCCGAACAACCCTTCCTTAGGCAGCGTACTCAACGACGCCTCCAAGGCGGAATTGCAAACGCTGGTGTATGGCTTAGAAGGGCGCAACCGCGATTATTTGGCCAATGCGGTACAAATGTTCGGCGCTTTCGGCCGCGAAGTATGGCCATATTTTGCTTCTGACCCGCGATTTATCCCGGATTGGCTGGGCATTGGCCGCACGGAAACGTATACAGACTTCTTTACTTCCGGCGGTACGTATGTCACGCCTTACATCGCTGTGAAACAGGCGAATGTCCTAATTCAGTCCGCCGACAACAGCACGGCGCTCAGCACAGCTGAAAGGGCTGGTTATAAAGGATTTGCAAAAACTATAAAAGGATTTCAGTTGCTTTGGCCATTGATGCAGCAGTATCAGAATGGCATTCGCATCGAGGTATCAGATCCCCTGAACCCGGGGCCAAGACTCGGCTATGCAGAATCTTTGGCCGCTATTTCCGACATCCTCGCGGATGGTCTGAAAGACCTGAACGATGCAGGAAGCAGCTTTTCTTTTGTATTGACGGAAGGATTTGGCGGGTTTGACACGCCCGATGGGATGAAAAAAGTCAATCGTGCCATTGCTGCCCGTGTCGCCCTGTATGCAGGTAACAACCAGGGTGCTCTGGATGCATTGGCTGTTTCTTTCATGGATTTGGACGTAGACGCTGCAACTTCCGATAAAATGAACGTAGGCCCGGCACACGTTTATGGCGAAGCGCCCGACCTCAACAACCCGCTTTATTATCCGTTTGACCGTCCAACGTCAACGATTTTGATTGCCCACCCGGCGCTGATTGAAGATGCACTACCCGGTGATGCCCGTGTAGCGAACAAGTTTGCAAGACGTGTGGCTAATCCTGTGACAAACAATGCGTTGAAAGACGCTGCCGGAAACCTCTTGGTTGGAGAATATCAGGATAACCGATGGGCGACCAATACCGACCCTGTGCCGTTTATTCGCAATGAAGAGCTGATCCTTATTTATGCGGAAGCAAAAGCGCGCAGCGGCCAGCCTACCGATGCGGTGGAGGCCATCAATGTCGTACGCAATACCTGGGGCTTAGCCAACTATGGCGGGGCTCAGACGGAGGATGCGCTGATTGATGAAATCCTCTTTCAGCGCCGCTATTCGCTTTGGGCAGAAGGCGGCCATCGTTGGATTGACCTGCGCCGGACTAACCGGTTGAATAGCACTTATGTTGACTTGCGCGACCTTGGAAGTATCTACACGCAGGTGTCCCGCCGTTCCAGCGAAATCAACTGGGATGAGGGATAGGGATAATTTTTTTTGAATTTGCTTTTATTTTTGCCACGAGTCACCTCAATTTTTTTTGGGGTGACTCGTGTCGTTCATAGGGTTAAATAATTAATTTTATCATGATGAGATACTTCTTTTTCATTTCGATCTGTCTGGCACTGACAGCCTGCGCAGAACAAAAGCAGCCGGTAGAGAACACCGTGAGCGATGCCTGCTCTTACCTCAACTTCAAAACGCCTGGCAATTTCCAGTCGGCAGGCGTTCAAATGGTCACGATTGACGGAAAATACAAGGTTTGGACCAAACGGTTTGGCAACGCGCCCATCAAAGTACTTTTGCTACACGGCGGCCCGGCTATGACACACGAATACATGGAGTGCTTTGAAAGCTTTTTCCCGCAGGCCGGCATCGAATTTTACGAATACGACCAGTTGGGATCCTACTATTCTGACCAGCCTAAAGACAGTAGTTTGTGGACAACTGCGCGGTTTGTGGAAGAAGTGGAGCAGGTGCGTAAAGCCCTGGGGTTGAATAAGGATAATTTTTATATTCTCGGCAATTCCTGGGGCGGTATTCTGGCGATGGAGTACGCGCTGAAGTATCAGGAAAACCTGAAAGGCTTGGTTGTGGCAAATATGACCGCCAGCATTCCGAAATATGCAGCATACAATAAGTTGCTGCGCAGCCAGATGCGGCTCTCCTTGATTGATTCGCTGTCGAAATTTGAAGCGGCGGGCGACTATTTCAATCCGGTTTACACAGACCTTGTTGTGAAAGAGTATTACAATAAGCATATCTGCCGTCTGCCGGAATGGCCGGAGGCGGTAAACCGCAGTTTTAAACACGTGAACCAGGAGGTATATGTGATGATGCAAGGCCCCAGCGAATTTAAAGTTGGAGGGCGCCTGTTGCATTGGGACCGTTGGAACGACATCAAAAGCATCAAAGTACCTGCCCTCATGGTTGGGGCCAAATACGACACGATGAACCCCGCCGAAATGGAGGAAATGAGTAAAATGGCACCAAAAGGCCGCTATCTCTATTGCCCGAACGGCAGCCACTTAGCTATGTGGGACGACCAGGAGGTGTTTATGGACGGTGTGATCCAGTTCCTGAAAGACGTGGATGCATCGAAATAGTATCTGTGTTTAGAGTCCGATAGCTGCGTTATGCGAAGGCCCAAAATTGGTCATTTACGCGAGTAAACTCCCACTTTTGGGCCTTCACATGCTTTGCTCTCGAACTCTAAAGGACAGACACCGACTAAATGGACATACACTAAATAGTATGTGTGTTTAGAGTCCGATCAAATCCTTCATAGACAAAGCAATGCGTTTTCTCGGGACGTCAATTTCCATGACCTTCACCGTGACTTCCTGCTGAAGCGCGACCACTTCCGCAGGGTCTTTGATGAAGCGATTGGCCATTTGAGAAACATGTACTAAGCCGGTTTCTTTGACGCCGATGTCCACAAAAGCGCCAAATTTGGTAACATTTGTAACAATACCGGGGACGACCATGCCGACGTAGAGGTCTTCGATGGTTTTTACATTTTCGGCAAAGGAGAAAGACCGGGCTTCGCCACGTGGATCGAGGCCCGGTTTTTCCATTTCACGTAAAATATCATTGAGCGTAGGCAAGCCGACCGTTGCGGAAACATAGCGGGGCAGGTCAATTTGCTGGCGCAGCTCCGCATCGCGGATGAGGTCTGCCACCGAACACTTGAGGTCTTTGGCCATTTGTGCTACGATGGCGTAACTTTCAGGGTGAACGGCTGTATTGTCCAATGGGTTTTTGGCTTCACGGATGCGCAAAAATCCGGCGCACTGCTCGAATGCTTTGTCGCCAAGCCGCGACACTTTTTTCAATTCCTGCCGTGAAGTGAAAGCTCCGTTTTCTTTTCGGAATTGTACGATGTTTTGGGCCAGTGAAGGCCCCAGCCCGGAAACATAGGTGAGCAAGTGCTTGCTGGCGGTATTCAAATTAATTCCCACTGCATTCACGCAGCTTTCCACCACCTGATCGAGCATTTCTTTTAGCATAGGCTGGTTCACATCGTGCTGGTATTGGCCAACTCCAATTGATTTTGGATCAATTTTGACCAATTCCGCCAAAGGATCCGACAGGCGCCTTCCGATGGAGATGGCACCCCGAACGGTGAGGTCCTGGTCAGGAAACTCCTCCCGTGCAACGTCCGAAGCCGAATAGATGGAAGCACCCGCTTCGTTCACCATGAACACCTCAACCGGAAAGCTAAAGCCAATGCTCTGGCAAAGCGACAGGGTTTCGCGTCCTGCGGTGCCGTTCCCTACTGCAATGGCTTCAATCTGAAAACGATCGGCTAAGTGTTGTAGGTTTTTGATGGCAGTTGCGGCGTCCGATTGCGGCGGGTGCGGATAAATTGTGGAATTGTGCAGGAAATTGCCGGAAGCGTCCAGACAAACCACTTTGCAGCCCGTTCGGAATCCGGGGTCAATGCCCATCACCCGGCGCTCTCCAAGTGGCGGCGCGAGCAACAATTGCCGAAGGTTTTGAGCAAACACCTGGATGGCCTCCTTGTCTGCATTTTCTTTCGATTTATGGCGAAATTCCGTTTCAATCGAAGGTGCCAGCAGGCGTTCGTAGCTGTCGCGAAGAGCCGTTTTGACTTCAGAAGCCGCGCGACCATTATTTTTTAGGTGCAATTGTTCGAGCCGTCCAATGGCCGCTTCTTCGTCAGCCGGCGTGATCACCACGCGCAAAAAACCTTCTTCTTCGCCCCGCCGGATGGCTAATAAGCGGTGAGAAGGACATTTTTTCAAGACTTCTTCAAAATCGAAATAATCGCGGTATTTGGCAGCTTCTTCTTCCTTACCCCTTGCGACTTTAGACCGCACAACCGCATCTTTTTCAAACGCATAGCGGATTCGAGTCCGGCTTTTTTCGTCTTCGTTGACCCACTCGGCCATGATGTCGCGAGCCCCTTGCAAGGCTTCATCAACCGTGCCAACCTGTTCATTGAGGTAGGCTTTCGCCAAAATTTCCACGTCGTTGCGCTGTTGCGCAAAAATGACCTGCGCCAGCGGTTCCAACCCTTTTTCCCGGGCCATACTGGCTTTGGTTTTGCGCTTGGGTTTGTAGGGCAGGTAAATATCTTCCAACTCAACGGGGTCGTAAGTGCTTTCGATGCGACGGCGCAGGTCATCCGTCATTTTTCCTTGTTCTTCAATGGACTTCAACACAGTTTCGCGGCGCTTTTCCAGCTCCTCCAACTTTTTCATTTCCCGGTGAATGGCCGCGATTTCCACTTCATCTAAAGAACCCGTTGCTTCTTTTCGGTAGCGTGCAATGAACGGAATGGTGGCGCCATCCTGAAACAAGGCCATCGTGTTTTCAATGCCTTTGGTTTTTAGATTCAGGGTGTTGGAAATCAGGTGAATGTGTTGGGAGGTCATGTGATGGTTTTTTATTTTTTACCACATAAGGCACATAGGTGTTTTCACATAGACCACATAGTCACCACGCCCTTTTGAGTTTACTGTAAGCCTTGTGTGCCCTATGTGAAAAAACTATTGTGAACTATGTGGTAAAAATTTCATTTCCAAAAAAAAGAATGGCAAAAATAGAGAAATAAAGCTTGAAAAAGGAATACTGGATTTTGACAGTTGATGGACGTATCTTTGTTTATTATGATAATACCCAACTCTCAACAAACCCGCGACTGGGACGCCTACACCGTCGCCCACGAACCCATCGCTTCCATTGACCTGATGGAACGCGCTGCCCTTGCTTTTTCCGACTGGTTTCAGATTCATTTTCCAGATATAGATCCCCCTGTTTACATTTTTTGCGGCCCGGGCAACAATGGTGGCGACGGATTGGCCGTAGCCCGGATGCTATACGGGCGGTTTTTTCCGGTGACGGTTTACTTGTGCTACACAGACGGAAATACTTCGGCAGATTTTCGCGCCAATTTGGAGCGATTGCCACGGCTACAAGAGTTGCAGGTTATTGAATTGCAAAGCCGCGATCCATTGCCAGCAATCCCCCCAAATGCCATAGTCATAGACGCCTTGTTCGGCTCCGGCCTGAATCGCGCCCCGGATGGCGATTTTGAACGGCTGATCCTGCATCTGAATGCCAATGCCAAAACCCTCGTTTCCGTTGACATTCCTTCGGGCTTGTTTGCCGCCCGGCATACAGCGGGTACCAGCATCCACGCACACCACACCCTGAGTTTTGAAACACCCAAGCTGGCTTTTCTTTTTCCTGAGAACGCCGAACGGGTGGGGGAGTGGGCGGTGCAACCCATTGGGCTTGACCCCGGTTTTAGAGAAAATTTAGCTGCTTCCAACCATTTTATCAACCTGAAATTGATCCGCAGTTTTATCCGCAAGCGAAAAAAATACGACCACAAAGGTACTTACGGCCATGCGCTCCTGATTGCCGGCAGTTTTGGCAAAGCCGGAGCCGCCATCCTCTCCGCCCGGGCTTGCCTGCGCAGCGGGGTTGGATTGCTCACGGTACACGTGCCGCGTTGTGCGTACGAAGTATTGCAGGCTACTGTTCCGGAAGCAATGGTCAGCCCGGATTGGAATCAGTATTTTTTTTCCAAACTGCCGGAGTCGCTGGCATCTTACCAGGCTATTGGGGTGGGCTGCGGACTCGATCAGCAAGGCGAAACCGCGACGGCGCTGCTGCAATTGTTGGAAGCTTCGGACAAACCAATGGTGCTGGATGCAGATGCTTTGAACCTGCTTTCTGAAAACCCGGAATGGTACGCCAATATTCCGCAAAACAGCATCCTGACGCCCCACCCAAAAGAGTTCGAGCGCCTGTTCGGAAAATCAGAAAACGATTTCGAGCGGAATGCCCTGCAACGCCGGAAAGCGCAGGAATTAAACGTTTATATCCTGCTGAAAGGTGCCCATTCCTGCATCGCCACACCTGAGGGGGGGTGCTATTTCAACAGCACCGGCAATCCCGGCATGGCGACCGGCGGGAGTGGTGATGTGCTGACGGGGATCCTGACAGGCTTGCTGGCTCAAGGCTATGCGCCCCTGGAAACAGCAATTCTGGGTGTTTTTTTGCATGGCATTTCAGGAGATCTGGCGGCAAAAAACCAAAGTGAAGAAGCATTAGTAGCTGGCGATTTGATAAGCAGCATAGGGGAGGGCTTTCGATGGATTCAATCTCTTGCCCTCCCCTAAGCGCCTGCCTCTAAATCCCCCAATCCAATTCTCCGCTAAAAGGAACAATCAGGATGATGTCCAACAAAGCTTTGGGATCAATGCGATCACCCGCTAATAAACTACTGCCCCCTGCGGTAAAACTGAGCGCCACCTGCCAGTTTAGTTCATTCCCGGATTGAAACTCATCCATTTCACCAATGGCAGCCGCACCGGTGCCTGGATCCCAGTCTGATCCGTTCAATGTCATTGTGGGCAGATCGCTATAATCTTCCGATTGTGCCATGACAAGCGCCAGATAGGCATTGCCATTTTTTCCCAGATTTAGAGAATCGGTCGCTAAATTGACCGGGAACTGCCCCCGGGATAGTTTGAGATTGAGGGAATAAGTACTCAGGAAAGCGTACCAGGCGCTCGAATATTGCTGGCGCAAACTCAGGTACAGGCTGCCCTGGTAATCTTTGAGTGGTCCCAGATTGGTCACCTGTTTGGCAAAAGTTTGTCCACCCGGCGACGCGGTATAGGCAATCTGAATGATTACATCTGTAATGGCCTCAAAATCAAATGCATTTGCCGCCTTAGGCATGATCAGTTCCCAATTAGAAATGGCACCTGTACCCTCAAAAGGCAGGTATTGCGGGTCGTTGAAATTCAACTGGAAAAGACCTGCATCGTTTACACCTGTCGAAATGCTGATCTGCTGGTCGGCGCTCCAATTGGCGCGAATTGCCCCGTTGGTAGGCATTCCTCCCAAGCCCAAGAGGTATTTCACCCCGTTGATATCAGGACGTACCAGTACCTGGTTGCTCGTTTGAATCAGGGTAGCATTCAGATTTTGATACGGCCCCACGACAGCAGGAATCGTGACCGTAATGCTGGCGATTTTGCGGTTGTAATGTCCGGGAAAGTCAAGGTCGAAATCCAATTCAGTAAAGCTGAACTTGCAGGAGCCATTCTTCTTCAAGTTGAGCAGAGCCTGTGGATTTTTTTGCATCAAAGAGAAGGTTTTGTGAATTTCCTGATAGCGGCTGTTGTTGTCGTGATAAGCCTTTTCCATTTGCGACAGGCTCAATGCCAGCGCATCACCGGCCAGCAAGCCCTTGTATTGATCGTTCCAGGGATTTCCGGTAAGGAAAGCATCTGAAGAACTTAACTCATATTGGAAGCAAGTCTGAGTCTGTTGTGCCAATTCCAGTGCCATTTGGTAAGCCTGGTAATACAACGTGCTGAGTTGCCCGGCCATCCAGACGTATAGATCTTCGTTGGTGAATTTCGTTTGAAGGAAATTCAGTACATCCTGACTTTGCTGGTACTGTGTTTGTGTAATGCTGTAATCTTGTTGTGCAGCGGAAATGGCATACTGGTTAGCAGTAAGCTGGGCATTAATTTGCCCGATGCTGTCGTTGATGGTTTGGATGCGCAATCCCCATTCCTGCTCGCGTCGAATGTAGCCGGCGACTTCTTTGTTCAGCCCGGCACCTTCGTTGAGCAACTGCGCGGTAACGCTCATGGCTTCGGCTATTGCTTTTACACTATCGCCAAAATCCATACCCCCGTCTGCTAAGCCAAAGATGTCTGGAATGAGGTAAGCCAGCGAAGAACTTGCTTTGATTGCGGCCACGCCAATATTGAGGTCAAAGGCGTTAATGCTCAATTCTAATGACCTGCTTTCCTGAGGGAGCAGTACCTGCTCGGCCCATGCAGAGATGGTTTCTAATTCCGTTTGAGCACTTTGCAAAGTATATTGAAGCCCTTGTTGGGAACTGAGCAATTGGTTGACCATATCCGCTTTAGCCAGGAGGGTCATGTTGAGGATGGCGCTTTCCTGGGTTTGGCGCAACTGCGAGAGGGTCTCTCCGTCCTGTTTTTCTAATGCCCCCAGCAATTCATTACCGAAACTCACGACCTGTGCTGCAAAATTCTTGGCAAGCTGGAGGGTTTGCTCAAAGCGATAATAAGGAACGGCAACCGCCCCGGTTGCTCCTGGCCCCGATGCCCCATAAGCACCACCGTCTGCTAAAGTAGCCGGATTGAGCGGAGGGCCGAAAAGCGCCGGTTGTGTGGGTTGCCCCTGCAAATTCAGCCCATGCCGGATTTTGTACAACCGGTTGGCAACAAGCCCCCAAAGCTGCGTGAGCTGGGTGTTTTCCGGAATACAGAAGTAACCGTTGAGGATGCTGGTCACGCCGGTGGGCAGGGTGCCTCCGCCGGGAAGCGCAGTTCCTGCCGCGACCCGGGTCTCCATATCAATGAGGAATTCCGGGATATCGCCTTCGCTGTATTGAGCTGCCATCATGCCATAAGTTGCCTCCGGGCGCAGGTCTAATTGGCCGGAAGGTTTTGGAGGCACTCCCAGCAAGCTGTCCGCAACGACATAGAGCATGGTCGCTTCGCTTACCTGTTCCCAGGTGTCGCCCGTAAAAAGCTGATCGCCCCAGCCGATGAGGTTACGGATGTAGGCCATGAAGACATTTTTCTCCCAGGCACCCCAGCGAATGGCCGCCAACGCATCGGGGTCGAAAGGATCGTAGTGGTATACTGCCAATTGGGCGGATGCCTGCGTCAGGGTTTGCGCCAAAGTAGCCGGCGCTGTTTCCAAAAATGGGCGGAAATTCCAATTGGGACTGGCCAAAGCAATGGCCGTTTTGTTCTCATAAAGATTGGCTACCTGATTGGCATTAAGCTCAATAGACCAGATGCTTAATTCGGTGAGCAGCGCATTGTAAACCTGCGCGCTGCCTGATGGTTTCCCTATCGTAAATTGGATCGCAGGAAAATCAATCCCTCTGTTCATGTCCGGACCTTTAAACCATAGCGCTCCGTTTTTGTAGGCGATAAGTGAGCCGTTTGCCGCATTTTTAGTAAATACAAACAGATTCCATGCACCGTTGTAATCATTGATGTTGTCACTTTGGCTGACAGAGTCACAGGCGGATCCATTTTCATTGTTAACGCCATCGTTTCCTGCTTCCCAATAGCAAGACGTCGGCGGGGCGCTGTCAGCGGTGTTAGTCGTGTACAGCAGGAAAATGTCTATCAATCTGGAGTCTGTATTTGGAACCGGCATGGCACCCTTCGGGGCTGAAAGCAATGAAAAAGAAAGCTGGGAATTTGAAGCCGGGAAATTTCCGTAGAGCCAAAAAGCGATGCTCACCGTATCGCCCTGTGGTACCAGGCTGGGATCCAGGTTTAAATAATTTTTACTGATATCAAGTACCGTCCTATTGTTTCCGTCCACAAAAGTCTGGGTGGTCCATCCGTCGGCATCCGAACCAAAAAGAGCAGGTGTTCCAACCACCGCCCGAAGATTTCCGTCAAGTGGCCAGTAGGCTTTAAGCCCTTTTTGTTGCCATCCCGCAGGGTTGAATACATATTCATACCACTTGCGGGCAGCGCTGAATTGCTGCTGGGTTTGAAGGAGGTTGCCTACATAGAGCGGGATATGGAAGAATAGTTCCCAGAGGTATTCCCGCATAGGGCCGTTGAAGTCGAGAAGGTCTGTTGCCGGAGGGATGACGGCATCCGCATTGGGGTTATAATTTTGGAACGAAGCCTCGCTTGAGTATTGTGTTTTTAATTGGAGCAATCCGGCTGCACCATTTTCTGCGAGTTGTTCCCAAAATGCAGCACAAGATTGGGTATTGAAGCGATGAAATTGATATTTTGGAACTGTCGTGGGGATCATTGTCGAGGCAAAAGAAAGAGAAATTTTCTGCTCGGATGCGGTCATTACAAGGCTGTCTTCGACAAACTTAAAGCCCGTTTCATTATCGGGAATGCATAAGAATACTTCCTTTCCCGTGTCCGCAAAAAACAAGCCGGTACGATTATTTACGGTTGTAACGCTTGCGGTTAAAGCTGCAACTTGATTCAGCAAAATTTGGAAGTTTTTGGCTTCATAAAGTGCATAAATTTCCGGTGGTGTAAGTGCTGCTCCGGTGACCAAAAGATCGGAAATGTACCCGCCAAAATAGCCTTGCCATCCGTAGTTTTCTCCAATCGAAACCTGTGTCGTAGAATAGCTGGGCTGTGATGTGTGGCTGGTAGTTGTATTGATGGCGATACCATTGCGATAAAAGATCACCTTCCCGGTGGACTTATCCCAGGTAAAGGCAACATGATACCATTGGTTCAGGGAAATCGCATTATCCCCGGCGAATGTAAAGGATATCCAGATGTCTTGTAGGATGGCCTTGATCACCCAAGAGCCATTTTCGGAACCTTGATTGAGCAAGAAGGTGATGCCATCGGTCAGACTAGAATTGGAATTGCCAAAAATAACCTGATCTTGGGGATGTTCTCCCCCTGCATTATATTTAGCACTGTAGTCCATACGCACTTGTACCCATGCAGCTACGCTTACTGCGTCTTTGAATTGAAGGTCTTGGTAATTGGCAATTGCTGCCGAACACGAGCCTGCGCCTGGAAAATTGATTACGTTTCGGGTTTGGTTATTCCAATCTGTAGCCGATGTCAAGGCAACTTTACCTTGTCCTCCGTCACGAACGGTGGCGTCGAATTTTCCAAAATAATCCGCAATAACAAAATCGGTGGTTAAAGTATCCATTTTGTAAAATGCCGTCTCAACGTCCCATAACCTGGCCAAAGGATGCTTGATGCCTGTTGGTGCCAAAACGGAATTGCCGCCAAGCACCAATGTGCTTTTTGACGAGTAAGTATCAATGGTAATAAACCCGTCAAGATTGGCACTGTCATCAGGATTGGCATCAAAATCCACCTTCCAGCTATTGCCAGAAGCCGTTAGTACTTGTGCAGGGAATAGGGTAGTGGCTTTGCCATTGCCAATTTTAGCAGCGTGGGCATTGGCGTGCGTGAGCATTTTTTCCCAGATCACGCGATCTGTGCTGGCAACTGTGGAGGAAGTTCCTGTAAGCGCAACGTCAGAACTTCTAATCAAATCGCCGTATCGCACTAAAATTTTAGCCTCTTCTGTGGCGCTTGCGGGCAAAGAGGTCAAACTCACTTTTTTCCAGGCGGGTTCTGTCCAATAAGCATTTTCCAAGTCCCAACCTGCAATTTTTACCGTAGTAGTATCCGGAAGTACAATGGAAGCGTACTCGGAAACACAAATGGGCAGTGTTTGCCCCAGCGTTTGAGGTTGTATCCATGAGCCATCTAATTTTTGAAAGGTAAAATAGATGGTGGCTTCAATGATGCTGACCTTTTCGCCGTTGCTGGTATTATCGGTGGCACTCTTGGTTGCTTGTTGCACCCAAAAGACGTAAAGCCGGTTAAAGGCATAGATACAAGTAGCCGTATCTGCGCCAATTGAGAATCCCAGTTGTTCCCAGGAAGTCCAGGCTGTAGGGGCATCTGACGCAAGGTATCCTTTGCGCAAGTAAAACGTCGGCGGATCCTGCCGACTGCGCCCTAAGGTGTACAATTCCGTAGCGACTTTTCCAGTCGCATCATCCTTCAATTTGCGCGCATAGCTGTCAACCACGACCAGGTTGGCAATATCACTCATGCCTTCAACATACTGCCCCAGCGCCTTTTCAATATTCGCCTCCGTCAACTGTCCTTGGTTAAGCGCATTTACAAAACTCCGGAACAACGGCGTTTGTGCTTTGCGCAAGCTGGGATCGGCATAATTTTCGGGATAAAGATAAATCTCGCGGTTGGCCTGCCATTCCCGGTAGCTGCCCATCCAGGCCCACCAGGCTTTGGGGATGTAGGAAGTCGCATTGGTTTCAAGGCCATTGATGCAGCGGTTGACGTACAGTTGCAAGCCGTCTAATGCCTGTTCAATGCGGCTAATCTGCACATTGCTCGCCATTTTTACATCTACGAGCAGGTATTCGTAGAGGTCTTGCAGGCTGTTCACATCATTTACAACTCCTTTGAGGAAATGGATCAGCAGCGCCGCCAGGATGTCGCGTTCTTTTTCCCAAAGCGGGCCTTGAACTTTCGCAAGGGCAGCTTGCAGTTGATCTTTGGAATATTGCGCCTGAAGGGCATCTGACAAGGAGGCGGAGAGGCCGTTGTAGATGGACCAATTGCTTTGGGATGCGTCGTTTACAGTCGTACTACCGGAAGCTGTCAGGTGGCTGATTTGACCCAAACTTAGCAGGAAACTCGGTTGTACCCCCAGTTTGGAGGCCATATTTAATAAGGTTACCAATAATTGTAATCCCCAAAGGGTAGTGAGACTGGTAGCGGGCACTCCGCTTAGTACGAGCTGAATTTGTTCCGTTGACCAGCCGGTGAGCTGCGCCAAAATACTTAATGCAGCCGTGCTATCTCCATTGGCCGCTGTCGCCACGACCAGCAACCATTGGTCTTTGGCTGCGGGCTTCGACGCCTTGAGCGCTTGTAGGTAGCCCAGACTATGCAGCACTTCGGCTGTGTAAGTATAGCCACGAACAATAGACCCTGATAGACCGAAGGCATCCGGCATACGCAGCACGGCCAGCATATCTGCAACGTCTAAAGCAAATTTTCGAGCCAGCACAGTGTTGAGCATCAAACCCTGCATCAGGGCATCTAAGTCTGCTTTGCCCTCTTCGTCGGCTTGTAGCAACGCGTTGAGGTGGAGGTTTTGCCAAATAGCGGAAGCACCAGCACCGGCCTCTAAATTTCCGTGGTAGCCATTGCCTGACCAGTCGTAGGTGGTGTTACCCGAGCCGGCACTTAAAGGCCACCACGCTTTCAGGCTGTCTTCTTTCGGCGCTACAAGCTCCATGTTGGCGGCTAAGGCGGTAGCAGACAAAGCGGTATTGAAATAACGCACATCGGCAAGGGCACCATTCAGGGCATAAGTTGCCTGGTTGACGTAAATCGCACCAATAATGGTTGCCATATCTGCGACGGGCGCATAACCCGTTACGGCGTGACTGCCTGCATTGACGCCGTTGACATAAATGTTGGCGGTGCTGCCGTCAAAGGTAGCTGCAATATTTTGCCATGTCCCAAAAGGCAGGGCGTTGACAGCTACAAGCTGTAAATAGGCATCGCCAGCTGCGATTTGCAACAACAATTTACCTGCTTCATTGAGTACAAAAGCAAACCCGTAAGCTTTGGGAGTAGAGGCACCCGTTTGGTCGTCACGGCTCACCAATACGCCCTGCCATTGCCCTGTGCTGTTTTGGATGTTTACCCAGGCGGATACGGTAAACTGAGTGGGAGCGAGGTCGGGAATAAAAGGTATTAGTACCCAGGCATTGGCTTGCCCAATGATCAGGTTGCTGCGTTGGCTGGCAGCGCTCAAGGCGTGAATGCCGCGCATGTTTGCAACACTTACGCGCAGGGTTGCTGCTAATTTTTGAAGAGCCAACTCGGCTTGTCGTTCTTTTGCAAGCATTACCTGATCCAGGACAGACTGTACTACCGCAGGCGTCGAGGTGGTATCTAAAGGAATCCTATCCCACAAGCTGCTGACGGATGTACCATTGCGTTGATAAGTACTATGGTCTGTTACAACATTGCCCGTGCCTTCATTCATGGGCCAGAAGCCGATTAATCCATCTGCATCGGGATCAGGTTGGCCAAACATCAGGTTTTGTAAGTCTTTTTGTGTCAAAGGCTTAGACCAAAGGTTCATATCTGCAATATGCCCATTGTAGTTGCCGCCAATGTACGAGATGCCGGTAGCGTTTTGATAAATGCCGGTTTGGTTGCTCGGAAAATCACCGCCTAAGGGATCCCCGTTGATATAGACTGTCCACAAGCCATTGTTGTTAACCCAGGCTGCGTGGGTCCAGGCATTGGCCGGGATGTAGGCGGCCAATTGAGGATCGTAGGCTTGCCAGCGGTGGTTTTGGTCCGCGTAAGCAACCTGGTAGTTGCCCTCATAATCTCCCGGAAGTGTAAATTGGGGGGCTTTATACCCATTACCTGCCTCACCTGTTGCAGGATCGGTATCGGTAGGAGAGCTAAACAAGCCTGCCCATACCCCGCCACCGGGCCAGACGGTGCAGTACATCCAGAAAGCTATGGTAAAGGAATTCTCACGGGCTACATTGGGGTCTGCGGCGAGGTCGAAAGGTAAAGTGATCTGATTATCATCGGAACTCGACGAGCTAAAGGTTAGTACCCGCTGTTCAGGATCCATCAAGCGGTATTTTTGCCGTAAGGCTGGCGATTTGGCCAAAGCACTTGTGATGGTAGTGGCGTCAAGTTTGCGTTGAGACAGCACGAGGCCCCGGTCGTTGATCACATTGCCGGCGATCAGGCAGGCATAAATTTCCAGCGCGTCAATTTTTGTTACGGCATCATTTTCCAGCACCCGGGGCAAGAGCATGACCGCCTGACTTCCGCTTAACAGACTTTTTTCTAATGCCTCTTTTTGTTGTGTGGTCAGGCTTACATTTGCCTGGGGCAGGGGTTCCCCCATCAGCCAGGCATAAGCGGGGACACTCAATTGGCGTTTTTTTAGCCAGGCTATTTCAGCCTCAAGTTGGAGAACCTCACCTACTGTACCAAAACCGGTCATGCCCATCAGGGGCAACAGTTCCAGAAATTGGCCAATTGGAAGCCCCAACCATTGCGGCAATTGGGCTAAACGATACAGCAGGGTCATGTTTTTAACACTCAGGCCGATCGTAGTCGGCGTGAGCGTGATACCTGCGGGGGGGGCAACGGATTCCAACAGTCCGGCACTAAGCAGCGCGGCGCTATTGACCTGCACATAGTCCAAAATAGCCGTCAGATCCGGTTCCGTAATGCTGAGGCTTTGTGACAATGCCAGCCTTAACTGGGAGTCGGCAGCATCAGTGGCGTTTGTGTCGAGAAAAAGGACGGGGTCTGTAAAATAGGGGTTATTGGCATATTGGGGTCGGTACGGCGATGGATGTGCTAAGTTTTCAGGATTGTAAAAGGCCGTTGGATTGTTGAAGGTCTGATCCCAGAAAGAAGTTACAGATTGGCCGCTGCCCTTTCCGTAAGTCTTGAGGTCGTGCCAAAGCCCCGTGAGGGCATCCACCGGCTGGCCGAGCTTTTGGTTTAGTTGAAAGATGCCGCTGAGGGCTTCCATTTCGGCGTCCGTCCAATGGCCAGGTTGCAAGGCTCCTGTCGTTTTGAGTGCCCAGTCGGTGTCCGGATAAGACCAGTTGAGGTGTTTAGCCAGGCGGATCACGGCGTTTAGAGCTGACCATGCGGCGTTGGGCATTGAAGCGTACGTACTGCCATTTAAAACTTGGATGCTGCTTCCAGATGCCGCATTTTCGACGGCGATATAAGCATTGTTCAGGCTGGCATTGAGGTAATATTGTGAAAGAATGGCCGGAATTTGGGCATTGTCCCTTAAGGACAGCAGAGGTCCTGCGACCCAGTTGCTGTTCGTAGCTGTGCCACTCATGACGCCAGGGCTTTTGTAAGGACCATAGTCGTTGATGCGTAATCCCACGCCCTCATTCATTGGCCAGTTTGACATTAACCCATCTGCCATGCTGCGCAACTCCAGATTCATGGTGCGCTGAATATCGGCCTGGCTCCGGGCAACTGACCAGGTGCGCAACTGAGCCATACCTCCTTCATAATTACTGCCTCCACTTGGCTGGTTGCCAATGTGCAAGCTTGTTTGCGTACCCGGGATACTGTGTATTTCGGAGGTCCAGGTATAAATTAGCTGACCATTGATATAAAGGGGCATTTGTCCGGTGCTGCCATCCCAAACAGCAGCGATATGGATCCATTCCATGCTGGTGAAATCAATAGCGAAATTGGGCACTTGGGTGCCATCAGATAAATTAAAATAAAGTTTGGAATTCGTAAAGGTCAGGCTAAAACCAGTTGCCGTGCTCGTTGGGCCGTTTCCGAACAAGGTACAAGCCATTGATGTCGTACCCAGTTTCACCCAACATTCAATGGTTAGAGCCGTAAGGGGAAGCTGGCTGATGGTGTTGCCGCAATTTGCGGGGTTATTGCCATTCCTGAAATAAACTGCCTTCGTAGGATGGTCCATCCCCTGGTACAAAAGCGTTTTTAGTTCTGAACGCGACAATCCTGTTTGTTGCAGGAACGCGGACAGGTCGTTCAGGTCACTTAGATTATCCACACCATAAGCAGTCTCCAAATTGCTAAGCGTACCACCTTTTAGCAGCGTGTAAAGCTCCGGCAACATGTTCAATTGTTCCCTCGCTACGTCGGCCTTCGGGCGATCCAGCGCAGCATATACGTGCTGCAGGCTCAATCCAAAATGCTCCAGATAAGCGCGGATCTCTTCCAGCGGCTTATTATAGGGCAATTGAAAAGGGAAAAAGTTTTCCGCAGCATAGAGCCAGGGGTTTACCCCATTGAGGAAGGGCTGCAACGTGGAAGCCATGATTTCGTTGGCCAACTCCAGATAGGCATACTCCTTGACGGTGTTTTTGCAGTTCAACAGCAAGTTCCAGAGATCCGGCCTGCGGTGCTGGAGTTGTAAGGCCGTCGGGATGGAATTGCTGCTTGCATGGGTAATGTACTCGTCAATGAGCTGCATCAAATCCACAAAATAAGCTGCCGGACTAAAGATGCTCTCGCAGTTGTTGCAAGGGCCCGCGGTGATGGGGTCGAAGAGTTTGCGGTAAGCAGGATCATCGCCGTGGAAGTCAGGCAGGCCAGACGTTCGGGTGTCGAATCGGGCTGCTGAAAGATAAGCCGATGGGATGGCGTGGACGGCGTATTGGGATACGGCTGCGACCGTTTGGGCCGCGGCGCTGTGTAGGTCGGCAGTAAGTTGCGGCGGTCTTTTTAACTGGCGCAGGGCGGTGCCTACCCGCATTCGGAACTGGCCGAGGCTCATGCTTGCAATCTGGTGCGCACTGGTCATGCCCTTGTCCAACAACAACGCGACCACCTCCTCATCAGGGCAAAGCCGCCATAAACGCTGATAAGCTAAGAGCAGCGGCAAAACCGCAGCCGGGTCGAGGCCGTTCCAGTTGAGTTGTTGCATGGCTGCTGCGTCGTGCAGCGGTAAGGTGCCTAGGTTAGTGGCCGGGTTTTGTGCGCGTAATTGATAGAGTTGTTGGATAGGCATAGCTAACTCAATTAAGTTGTTGGAAACTGGAAAAAGGTTCTCAGGTGGTTTGTCATTGATTTTCGCCACTCTGAATCAGTAGGGAATTTATCTTGATGGGCAGCGATATCCACATCAGCGACTTTCTTCTGGACTGTGGTGCCATACCATTCATCTTTGAGAGAAATTTTGTACCTAATATTTTGTGAAATGAGGGTTCCAGGAAGGTTGGTGCTTGTAACTTTAGGATATATCTTCTTTGTGGTACCGGCATACGTATTCACGAGTTCACGCGTCATATCCTCAAAAGCTGCCATTGTGCGATTGGCACCATAAACACCACAAACAAGGTTGTCAGGTGCCGAATCGTGCCCATGCTCGACCGCCTGAATGTGGAGCCATTCTCGCTGTTTATCTTTGCCTACACTTATTATTTTTACAGCTTCTTGATATTTCTTAAGATTACTGGAAGTATGGTTTAGCGGATCGTCCATCCCAAGCTTGCTCCATTCCGCATCTCGTTCATTTTTCTGATCGGCTAATTCCGGATCATGCTCAATTGCGTATAGTTTCGCGCTCAATGAAGATGTTGTAGCGCCATATCTATTATATTCAAATTCAGTCATTTGAGAACTAAAATGCTTGGCCATAACTTGTCCGGGAGGAGTTCTCTTTACAATTCCCTCTACAGGCTTTTGGCTGCTTGCTTTTGAAGAAAAATACTCGGTGTTGTCGGAATTGATGGAATCTTTTAAGGCTCTAAATAATACATTACCCTCAACATGGATCTTCTTTTTCAATCGCTTGATAGGTTTTTTGAATTTATGTCGCTGAATTTTTAAGTCCATCACTTTTTGGACGCCAAATGAAATGATGCCACTTTGATGGACCGACAAATTTTTTAAGAAGTCGTTGATACCAAACTCTGTAGTGCCTATCATGCCTTTTAGATCATATTTCTTTGTGATTACACCCGAGGCTTTGTCCCCAACCCGCCCATCCACATCCACCCCCGTCGCCGGATTCCCCCCACAAAACGCATACAGATTCATCCCATCCACTGTTCCCCCAGGGTCAGAGTTCATCCATCGGCATAGCCAGGATGGGTAGTAGCGGAAGCCATAGTAAATCAAGCCGGTAGCAGAATCGCGTTCCTTACCGCTGTAGCCGTAGTCTTGTGTCCACTGGTCCAGATTTTTGTCTGCTGCGCGGAAAGCCGTACTTCCGTAGGGCAGGTAGCCCTCATAGCTGCGCAATTCGCCTTCGGTTCCCAACTCCAGGTTGGCAGAGCCTTGCGCATCCGCAAGGGTATAGCGGGTGAGGGTCTTGCCTGCCTGCTCCACCTCGCGGGCGAGTTCATCTACTTCCCAGGTGTCAATGGTGGCGAAAGCACTGCCGCCGTCCATGAGCCGCACCGTTTTGCGATGGAGCAGCACGGTTTCTCCTTTTTCGGTTCGGTGCAGGATGCGTTTTTCCTCATAATTGTTGAAATAGCGCTTTTCTTCCACTTCCCAAACGCTGCCCCCGTGTTGCATCCGTTCCCAGACTTTGCGCACCCGCGCCCCATCGCTGTCGTAAGTGTAATATTCGGCATCGGGGTTCGCTGCCTCGCGTTGCAACACCTGCACTTGTTGGATGAAGTTGCGAAAAGCCCAACCAATATGCGGGTAAAGCCCCATGGTCAGGGAATTGCCGCCCGCATCATAAGAAAAAGTCTGTTTGCCCAACGTGTTCAGTCGGTTGCTGTCTGCTGCGATGCCATAAGTGCGGTGCCACCGTTGGCCGCCCTGCGTATTGTGACTGAGTTGCGCAAGGTTGCCGCTATTGTCGTATTGGTATTGCTGGGTGTATTGCTGTAATAAATTGCTGCCTTTGGAGGTAGGTGCTTTGAAAGGCACAAAATTTCCATCGCGTTGTTGCGCTGCGGTTACCATTTGTCGCGGCTGGTAGCCACTGTGCAAAGGCCCCGTTGCTGCAATTAATTGATACAAGGGATCATACGTATAATATGACAGTGGGCTTGCGGGTGCCTGAAAAGTAAAAAACTGCTCAAGTGCCAGGTCTTCCTTGCGGGTAATGTTGCCTGATGGGTCGTAAGTATAATTGAGGTCCTGAAGCGCCTTGACACCGGGTTTGCCATTGCCGCTATCTTTTTCTAATCGGGTGCTGTGCATGCGCAACAGGTGCAGGGTGGTGTCTTCGTAGGTGTAGCGTGTTTGCACCCCGTTGGCATAGCGCACTAAGGTACGCGAACCATTGGCATCATATTGAATGTCAACAATATGTGGTTCCATCTTGCCGTCTTTGGGCCTACGCGAGAGTGTGCGCTGGATGCCAATCTCGTCATAACCGACCTGCAACACGGAGCCATCCGGAAGGCTGTTTTCCGTTACCGCGCCATGAGCATTGTAAGCATAGGTCATCGTCCAGGCGGGTTCTTTTTCAATGGCTTGCATGCTGTTTTTATCCCAAGCGACTTCTGTTTTATACCCGGGGCGAATGCGTTGTTCTACCCGGCTTGGACTGCCATAAATGGAATAAGCAGGATAGGTATTCAGACCATCTTCGCCATAGTGTTTGTACACTTTGCCATTCAGATTCCAATGCGCGGCGTCGGCAAGGTGCTCGCCGTAAAGGGTAAGTTCCACTAATTGATCCAGCACTAAACCTCGGCCATCATCGCCCTGTATATGTTTGGAAACTGGGCGTTGCAACTGGTCATACGCTGCCCTTGTCGTGAAACCCCGCGCATCCCAAACATAACAAACCCAGCCATAAATATTGTCTAACGCCAAATGCACGCCTGCATCCGCACTTGCGGTAAGCAGGGCATTGCCTTCCATGGCATAAGTCCACTCAAAATTCGCAGCCTTCTGACCAGATTGGAGATAAGCGTAATACAACCTCGGATCCATCGTAACGAGAGGCCGCCCCTGGAAATCGTTGTAGGAATAGGAAGTAAGGCAACTCTGCATCAGATAGGCGGTGAGTTGTTCTTCGAGTTGATTATAAGGCGATTGCAGCTCAAGCTGGAATCCGGATTGGTAGGGCTGAAATGCAGGCAATATCCAACCATTTGCACTTAAATATCCGGCAGTTACCAAGGCTGTAAAAACGCCGCTCCCTGTTTCGCTTATCGTCTCGGCCATGGCATCCAGGTCATCGGCATTCACCTGCCCAAGGTTGCTGACGATGCTGCGTATGGTATGCCCCATATTGTCCGTGATCACGGTTGCCGGCGTGCCATAATGCGCCGCAGCTTTTTGCAAAGCATCAAGCGAATTGGCAAACCCCGGATCGGTATTGTTGATGTTGGCAAGGTAAAAAGGTGCTTCCTTCACCGTGTCGTTTTGATCCCACGACTGATGCATCCACGGACTGTAAACACTACGCGAAAAAAAGCCTTTCGGCGAATCGGTACGGGTCACACGCCCAAGCGGATCGTAGCGCATGATCGTTGGAGGCACTACGTTTTTGTCTTGCAACAATTGTTCTTGCGGAATATAATCTGCTGTGTTGCTCTTGTAAGGCAGGTACTGCTGGCAGGGCTGGTTTTTGTTGTCACACACCGTGCGGCCCGTCGCGTGCCAATGGCCTATATCTTTGGCTTTGCCCACCAGGGCGCGGCCAAGACTGTCGCTATAAGCTACCACAAGTTGTAAAGGGGCACTCACGCCTGTGGGCAGGGCGTGTACATGGGTTTGCCGTGTAACGCTAATCGCGCAGGCGGGCTGTTTTTCATTGACAAAGGCAAAAAAATCATAATAAAAATAGCTGCTTGCTCCTTGTAAATATTGGGCTGGATTGGCTAAAACGCTGTCTTTGGTGGCGTCGGACTGAATCACATATTGAGAAAGATCAAGATCGCCTACCGGTTTACCGCCTTCGCTGCCAGAAACCGTAGATACAATGGTCTGACCCAACGGGTCAAGCAATACCTGGGTTACGGTGCCATTGGGATCCGTGGATTGCACCGGCCCCATAGCCGTATAGTCATTGATTACCCGGGTGGTCAGGGAAATGCCTCCGTCCAACAAGGTTATCGTCGCTATCGGAAGCAGGCAATAAGGGTCGTATGTTACGGTGCTCAAATGCTCCAGACTACTGCCTGCTGGTACATCTGCGAAGCCGTTGTCGGTTTTTACCGGCAGGTAAAACTGTGTGTATTCAGTAGCATAATACTGAATCAGCCCCCTGTTCCACCAATAGCCATCTGCCAGGAAGTAGCCCGCTTCTTTATTTAGAACGGTATTTAAATTGCCATTAGGGAATTTCGCTCCATACAACTGCTGTGCTTGATCCGCTGCTAATTCCGCCGATTCGCAATGGTGCGTCAAGGCTCGTTTGTGGGCAACACCGCCTGCCTCGACTGCACTTTGGTCGGCGTTCCAATAATACGTGCGGCCCCAACTTTGCAACCGCGCCTGCGACCCGCTGGTAAAAGGTTGATGAGAAGGAATCTGCGCCTGAAGGGCGGCCTCAACCTGGGTGCGCAGGTCATCCACGGTGAAATAGCTGCCATTTGCCGGCGAAAGCCCATTCAATTGGAACCCTCGATCTTCCCACGGCAACCCAATCAGCCGGCAATCGTCAGCAGGGTTTGGCTGATCGTTGAGCAAAACATGGATATAGGAAGATTGCGACAAGGCGACCTGCAAGACCTGCTGTTCCGGATAAACAACTACACCTTCCTGATCGCGCCTGGGATAAGCCACCGAAGCAGAAAGCAAGTCATGGCCGTATTCGTCCACAGCCAGACTCAGGCTATGCGTAATCAGCGGGTCAAGCGGATTGCGGTCATAAGTGTAAGATAAAGTTTCTAAAGGATCAACCTGAAAAACAGGATGGCGATTGTGGCCACGTGGCTGAACCATGCGCACGTGCAGCGCAGTTTCACTCACTGTGTAAGGATTTTTCGCCAGCTCGGTGCGGTCTAACCCGTAAAGTTCGGAGCGCAGCACCTGCCCGGCTAAGGCGACGAAAGCTTCCCGGTAAGTGTCTCCGTCTGATAGGATGATTTCCGGCCCCAGCGTAGCGCGCAGATGGGGAAAGGCTTCGTCATCTCCATTCCAGAATTCTTTTTGATATTGTTGGAGGATGAGCGCATTCTCTTCATAAGCACCGGTGTCGAACCACGTTTTAGTATAGGTGGGCCATACGTGCAGGGCTTTGTCTATGGGGGCTACCTCCCAACCAGGGATATCCTCGGCAGGGGTGAATTTTTCGTAATGTTCGGTATCCCAGCTTTCCGTAAATCCAAATCCCCGAAACGCTCTTTCTACCGGGTCGTAATAACCATCGTGGTAAGCGAATCGCTGTACATAACGGGATTTGTTGAAATATTCTCTGATTTCGATCCGCTCCACGACATGCACCGGAAAAAATAACCTTGTGGCCCAGGAGCGGCCATTGCGTTTGTCCTTTAGGTATTGTTGCACGGTGCTGGAATAGTGAAGCCGTGTGCGCAGCCCCATGCCATTATCGGTCAGATCAAGAAGATAGGGTTTGTTCTTTTTACAAAAATCTAAAAAATAGTGCGTTACCTCGGAATGGGTCTTACTAAGAACCATGCAGGTCGTGCCATTGCCCCGCACATCCATAAAGTTTACCTGGCAGAGGTCGTCGTAAAACCGAGGCAATGGCAGGATCGTTGCCGCACTGAATTGATTGCCGCTTTGGTTGAAATAGACCTCAATACGATCAGGGAATACATAGACGAAATCCATCGTACCCGACCCGTCAATATCTGCAAAATGCAGTCTGCTGGCATCAAGCGTTCCGCCAAATTGCGGCGCATTTTCCAAGGCTACTTTGGTGCCGAATTTCCCGTAGCCTAAGTTGGGCCAAACTTCTACACTGCCGGCGCGCACCCGAACCCGGTGTTGCAAGCCATCGCCAAGGATGTCCATAAAGTCCAATACTTCTTCGCGATAATTGGCGGTATAAGCCGGAAAATCGGGCGCGAGTTCTTGCACGTGAGCCGAGCCATAACCATGTTCGCCTTCCGCCGGATAGAACCGCAGATAGGGGGCATCAAAGACTAATAAATCTCCAAGTCCCCGGCCAGTCAGGTCAACAATCTGGTGCGCATCGGTCAATATTTCGGCAGGCATGGAGGAGAAATTGCGCCAGGCTTCAAAGCGCCCTTTGTCGGAGGCAGGGTAATACCCCGATCGTCCGCCCCCCGTCACCACTAAGTCTTTACGCCCGTTCCCGTTCACACTTGCCAGGTTGAGACGTCCGTCTCCCAGTTCCCGGTCAATTGGAAAGTGCATATTGAGGTCTGCCGGAGCATAACGCCCTTCGCCCATTGGGGCAAAATACTGAGTAACCTGGTCATGTGCATACAGCATGCCTGGCAAGCCTTCGCCATGTAAGTCCACCGGCAGGAATCCCTCCTTGCTCAATTCGCCCGGCAACATTTCGCCGCCCTGTACTTCCATAGTTTGCCAAAGCGAAGTTTCCGGGTCAAAAGGTGTATAGCTAAATTGTATCGGAGGAATCGTTTCCGACCAATAACTCCCGGATTCCAGACGATACCCCGTTTCCAGTATGGATTGCATTTGACTGATCCCTGTGCTGGTCAAGGCATAGTCAAATGTCAGGCTATGGGTCAGAAAAGGCTGGCCGTTATTTTGATCGTGGAACTGATGGTACAGCAACACCCGCCGGCAAAGTCGCAGGGTTCTTACTTCGAAGCGGGGATGGTAATTGGAGAAAGGGTCGGGCCTTGCACTCCAGTTTCCCGTCATTTCCGACGGATCGCCTAAGCTAATTTGCCCATAATCAAAGGCCAACTGGAAACTGAAATTGACTTTTTCCTGCCCGTCATCCTGATAAATATAGTTGCCGTATTCGACTAAAATGGGGTATCGCTGTGTGGTATGGTTCCTGCCTGCTTCATGAATGGAGTCAGGGATGTTGACGCCGTCCTCTGCCTTATAGTGATAGCGGATGACGTTCCCGTGGTCGTCGTGGGCCTCGTCAATGAGCCATTGGAAAATGCGGGCGGGGTCAGCAGGATCCACGATACGGGAAGCAGGCGAAAGGCCATAATATTCTACATGATCGGCACTGCTGCGTACCTGCCAGAAGGACTGCCCATCCGCTAAGGAGACCCAATGTTGAATCTCCGAATAGCTGCCCTCTAGCCGTGGCCGGTACTGAGTGACACGGTATACCAATCCCTGGTATTCTTTTTGACAAACCACTGGTTTCAGGTTCTGATCCAGCAGGAGCACCAGTTCCCCTTCGTCTGAGTCAAATGCATCGGTATCGTCGTAATGTGGTAAGTTTTTGCTCGTTTTGCGGGTAATCGAGGAGATGGGTAAGTGAAAACCTAAACCGAAAATGCCATTGCCCGCAGAAGAGGCATATCCAATGGAAAGCGAAGGCGTGAACCCTCTTGCAGTGGCTCCGGGCAAAGCAAGACTAAAGCCTGCCGAACCGCTAAACGCTTGAGGGGCAAAGCTTTCTCCCATGCCTTTTATTGCACCGCCTCCTTTGGGCAAATACACTTGCGGCGCTTCAATTTTAGATTTTGAAGCCATTTTTTTAATCTCTAATGATTAGTAAATTTGTACTTGCCGTGTTTGGCAGTGTATTGTCTTATGGAGCTGTAAAATATTAAATGTTTTTTAAATTGCATATTTTTTTTAAAACATTTCAAAACTTCTATCACCATGAAAAAAATCATCATCCTTACCGGTGCAGGCATCAGCGCCGAAAGCGGCATCAAAACGTTTCGCGATGCTGGCGGACTTTGGGAAGGCCAGAATGTGATGGACGTGGCCAGTCCGGAAGGCTGGAAGCGCAACCCGAAGCTGGTACTGGATTTTTACAACCAACGCCGCAGGCAGTTGAAAGAAGTAGCGCCAAACGCAGCCCACCACGCGCTGGTAGAGCTGGAACAATATTATGAGGTTCACATCGTGACGCAGAATGTGGACGACCTGCACGAGCGCGCCGGGAGCAAAAACATCATTCACCTGCACGGCGAATTGCGAAAGGTACGAAGCCTTCGCAACCCGAAACTCATCTATGAACGGGAAGACGACATCAATTTGGGAGATACCTGCGAATTGGGCAGCCAACTAAGGCCCCACATTGTCTGGTTTGGCGAAGAAGTGCCGATGTTGTATCCGGCTGCGGAACTGACCGGGCAGGCCGACATCGTATTGATTGTCGGAACTTCCATGCAGGTCTATCCCGCAGCCGGATTGGTCGGGTTTGCCCCGCCGGACGCGCAAATTTATTACATTGATCCAAAACCCGCCATCAACTTTGAACTGGAGCGCGCAGGGAATCTGAAAGTTATTCCGGAGCCAGCCACTAAAGGAGTTCGCAAGTTGGTGGATCAATTGCTAAAGGGTTAATCCCGGAAACGCTTAAATAATGTAATCCCGGAAAACTGATACCAGTCCTTTTTGTCGGGGTTGCCCGACAGGCTGACGCCGTCCAAATAATCCGTAAATGGATAGCGCATACCAAACTCTACACCGGCTACCCAATATTCCGAGAGGTCGAATTTGACGCCAATACCAATGGGTGCGCTGATGCGGGTATTAAAATACCGCGCATTTTGATCGCGTTCGATCATAGCGGCAAGTTTGATGTCATCAAAATCAGCCCTTGAAAAATCAGTTTTGGGGTTGGTGAAGGTGAATCCCAAGCCCGCAAAAACGTAGGGGGAAATGAGCTTTTTAAAGCCTGCGCCACGAGAAAGGTAGCGCCATTGACCCAGGGGTTCCCATTCGCCGACTACCGAAATTTCAAAGATAGAAGAACTGAATTGTGCGCCCCGCCTTCTCCTAAATTCATCGTCATAATTGTAGTCGTCGCCCGTGATTTTTCCAAACATCAGGTTCGTGCGAACGGCAAGCGAGTAGGTGAAAACATAACGCCCCATAATGCCACCGCTGAGGTTTCCTTCTTTGAAAAGCGGTATGGTTTCTTCAACTAAGTCTCCCTGATAATTGGAGAGGCCGAGCATGGCACCCAATTCAAACCGGGGCTGGGCGCTCAGAAATAGCGGAAATAAAAAAAACAAAGCGGTGTTGATGTAAAACAACTTCCTCATACTGAATAGGTTTTAGTTAAATTGATAATAAAAAAGGGTTATTTAAGAATAAATTCCACTCTTCGGTTTCGTTGCCTTCCCGCTTCTGTTTTATTTGTTCGAATGGGTTTACTTTCTCCGAAACCTTTGAATTTCATCCGTCTGGCATCAATTCCTTTGCTTTTGAGGTAACTATAACAAGCTTTTGCCCTTTTTCCGGAAAGCGAAAGGTTGGCCTTTGCCGCACCCTGGCTATCGGTATGCCCTTCAATGCGCAGGGTATAATGGCTGTACATTTTAAGAATTTCGACAACCTGATCCAGTTCTGTCAGCGATTCCGCTTTCAATACGGCGCTTGCGGTTTCAAACTGCACGGCCCGCGCTGCCAGGTTCAAAATTTTTCGAACCTCCTGAGTCAAAACCGGGCATCCTTTATCCGATGCTTTTCCCGGCGAATCCGGACAGAGGTCTTTGTGATCCGGCAAACCATCTCCATCTTTGTCCGGACATCCCCTGAATGCTGCCAAACCGGCGAGTTCCGGGCATTCGTCTGCTTCGTCTGCCAGGCCGTCTTTGTCCTTATCTTTAAAAGGACACCCCTGAAGAGAATCCAGTCCGGCCATTTGCGGACAAGCGTCTTCTTCATCCCGTATTCCGTCTCCATCACTGTCTACGAAAGGGCATCCTTTAAGTTGCACAATTCCGAAAGTATCAGGACAATTATCTTCGTGATCGGCAATGCCATCGCTATCTCTGTCGGGGCAGCCTTCCAGTTTTCTAAGGCCGGCAAGTTCCGGGCAGCGGTCTTTTTTATTGGCGATGCTGTCGCCATCGGTATCCGGACAGCCCAGCGTGATTAACGTGCCAATTTCCCCGGGACACTCGTCTTCCTTGTCGGCTACGCCATCCTGATCCGAATCCGGGCAGCCTCCCAGGTCGCGCAACCCCGCTTGTTCCGGGCAACTGTCTTCGAGGTCTTCTATGCCGTCGCCATCCATATCCGGGCAACCTTTGGCCGAAGCAACGCCCGCCAAACGCGGGCACGCATCCTCCTGATCTACAATGCCGTCCTGGTCATAGTCCCTGTTTTTAAACCGCTTGGAAAGACTCAGTCCTCCAAAAACATACCAGTCATTTTTTTTCGGGTTCCCGGAAAAACTGACACCGTCTAAAAAATCTGTTTGCGTTTTCCTTAAGCCAACCTCAATGCCGATAGAACTGCTTTTTCCTATGTCTATTTTAAGACCGCCCCCTACCGGAAAACTCAGCGCTTGCAGAGGGGTAGCTGTTTCGGCATCTTTTTGGATGGCCTCAAAAAGACCTGTCCGCGGCGCATCTGAATAATCTATGACCCGGTCTGACCAAATCCAGCCAACCCCTGCGAACAAATAAGGCGAAACAATACGCCGTAGCCCGCCCTGTGCAGGGTATCTTTTTTTGCCCCAGGGTTCCCAAACAAGGCTCAATGCGCCTTCAGCTACCTGGGTTCGGAATTTGAGGTTTCGGTTTTCTACAAAAATCGGGTCATTTTTAAAATTGGCGTCGCTGCCACTGATATTGGCAAAAGACGCCCCCATTCTAAACGACCAGCGATAGCCGGGGTAATAGCTTACAAAACCTCCTCCCGCGAGATTTGTTTCAGCCAAAACAGGATAGTTGTGTTCTACCAGATCCCCCAGGTAATTGGCCCCGCCTGCCCAGCACCCCAAATCCCATTTCATCTGCGCTTTTGCGCTAATGCACAGCAAAAGCAACAGGCTTGTGTAGTTCAAAGCTCTCATCAATTCAATAGTGTTTACATAATCAGCAATTTCCCATAGGCATAGCAACGCAAGGCTATGTGTGCATGCCGGTAAGTTTTCTCACAGAGATGGAAGTGTATATAAAATATAGGGCACCGCTGTATCGAAAGTGACGAATAGCCTCAATGTCATCATCCGATGCGCTAAACTATGGAAAAATCAACACACTAATAGCAGTCGGGCGAAAGAATCTGACCCGGATGCATCTTGCCTTTGTGTGTGTAGGGTAGGCGAAGGGGTACAAAAAAGGCGGGCCGCCAATGGCAGACCCGCCTGTTAATAATATCAGTAAGTACTCGGATACAAGTGTAATCAGCTGCCGCAGGCGATGCAATCCGGATCATCCAGATTGCAAACAGCGCCTTCCTGATCGGCCTCTGCCACGGTAGATGTAGCGGCAACACTAACGGCCTTATTGGCCAGCGTAATGGCTTTTTGCTGCTCCAATTGTTTCTGATCTACCGTAAATTTGATGGGATCGGTCGCTGCTTTGGAACGCAGGTAATACATGCCCGTTTTTAGCCCTTTTTGCCATGCGTAGAAGTGCATAGATGACAGCTTGCCATAATTCGGGTTTTCCACAAAAAGGTTCATGCTCTGGCTTTGGCAAATGAACGCCCCCCGATCAGCCGCCATGTCAATGATGGCTTTTTGGCTCAGCTCCCAAACCGTTTTGTACAAGTCTTTCAGCTCCTGCGGCAGATCCGGAATATTTTGAACAGAACCGTTGGCCGCCAACACTTTATGCTTCATTTCGTCACTCCACAACCCCAGTCCGATCAGGTCTTTGAGGAGGTGTTTGTTCACCACGATGTATTCGCCCGACAAAGTGCGGCGGGTATAAATATTGGACGTATAAGGCTCGAAACATTCGTTGTTGCCCAGCACCTGAGAAGTGGATGCCGTCGGCATCGGTGCCAGCAGCAGGCTGTTGCGGATGCCGTGTTTTTGAATGCGCGCTTTCAGCCCGGCCCAATCCCAGCGGTCACCCGGCTGAACGCCCCACATGTCGAATTGCAGTTCGCCCTGGCTTGCAGGCGAACCTTCGTAGCTTTCGTAAGCGCCGTTTTGTTCAGCTAATGCACAGGATTCTTCTAATGCAGCGTAATAAATCGTTTCAAAAATATCTTTATTCAATTGCCGGGCTTCGGGACCGTCAAAGGTGTGGCGCATCATGATAAACGCATCGGCCAACCCTTGTACGCCAATGCCGATGGGGCGGTGGCGCATGTTGGAGTTGCGCGCTTCGGGGATGGGGTAATAATTGATGTCAATGACCTTGTTCAGGTTGCGGGTGACGACCCGTGTGATTTCCCGGAGGTACTCGAAGTCGTAAGTCCGGTCTTCCCGCACAAATTTCCCCAGTGAAATGGACGCTAAATTGCAGACCGCCACTTCGTCCGGAGAGGTATATTCCATGATTTCCGTGCAAAGGTTGCTGGAACGGATCGTGCCTAAGTTTTTCTGGTTCGACTTCCGGTTGGCGTGGTCTTTGTACAAGATATACGGCGTTCCGGTTTCGATTTGGGATTCCAGAATGGCGAACCACAACTCCTGGGCGCGTACTACTTTGCGGGCGCGGCCTTCTTTTTCGTAGCGGTGGTACAGCGCTTCAAACTCGCCGCCGTAGCAATCGTACAACCCCGGCGCTTCGTTCGGGCAGAACAGCGACCACTCGGCGTCGTTCTTCACGCGCTCCATGAACAAATCGGGAATCCAGGCTGCAAAGAACAAATCGCGCGCACGCAGTTCTTCCTTGCCGTGGTTCTTTTTCAGTTCCAGAAAGTCGTAAATATCGGCATGCCAGGGTTCTAAATAGATGGCAAATGCGCCTTTCCGTTTGCCGCCGCCCTGATCCACATAGCGGGCAGTGTCGTTGAACACGCGCAACATCGGAATGATGCCGTTGGAGGTGCCGCCAGTGCCTTTGATATAACTGCCTGTGGCGCGGATGTTGTGGATGCTGAGGCCGATGCCACCGGCAGATTGCGAAATTTTTGCGCAACGCGTCAGCGTTTCAAAAATACCGCCGATGCTGTCGTCGGTCATGCTGAGCAGGAAGCAGGACGACAGTTGTGGTTTGGGCGTACCGGCATTGAACAACGTCGGCGTAGCGTGGATGAACCACTTTTCCGACATCAGGTTATAGGTCTCGATGGCGGAGGCAATGTCTTCGCCGTGGATGCCAACTGCAACGCGCATAAACAGGTGCTGCGGGCGTTCCACCACCTTGCCTTCCATGCGCATGAGGTAGGAACGCTCCAGTGTTTTGAATCCAAAATAATCGAAGTCAAAATCACGGTCGTAGATGACAGCGCTGTCCAACTGCTCCTTGTGTTTCATCACGATCTGGTAGGTCTCATCGCCAATCAGTCCGGCATTTTCGCCGGTTTTAGGGTCTACATATTTGTGGAGTGCCTGGATGACTTTGTGGAAAGACTTTTCCGTTTCTTTATGCAGGTTGCTCACCGCCACCCGGGCAGCCAGCAAGGCATAATCAGGGTGGATGGTGGCCATGGTTGCCGCCGTTTCCGCAGCTAAGTTGTCCAATTCAACGGTGGTGACGCCGTCGTAAAGGCCCATGATGACCTTTTTGGAAATGTCTATAAAGTTGACGTAGCTGGAATCCAACCCATAAGACAGCTTGCGGAGCCGTGCGGTGATTTTGTCGAAGGACACCTCTTCGCGGTGGCCTGAGCGTTTGATTACTTGCATCATGATGACTTATTCAGTGTGTTGCACAATTATGAATTAAGGTATGGTAAGCGTAATAAAGGGCTTGCCAATTCCTATTTTTTTTATTATTTCATTAACTTTTGTCGCTTCATGAGCAATTGACTGATTGCCAATAGCATTCCCCATCCAGTCTGTTAGGTTCGACCCGCCTATTCAGAACAAGGCAGTATGAAGATTGTCGTAAACATCTTGAACTTTAGTCAACTCAGTTACAATCTGGCTTCTAATATTCCTTACCCCTTTTCTCTTCAAGGACTCTTCTGCACTTTGAACTTGCTTGCGTGTAGTAAACCGATTCCCTAATTTGGGATTAGACATAAAGCCCTCTTTTTGATTCAAAATCCAGTCATTATCTTGAAAATGATTGGATAACACTTTATTCAGGCTGTTTCTTAAGGATACCTCAAAGATGGATAGCATTGAATAAAAATTAATAGAGATCAATAAGTTATAATTATAAAGTTTAGAAGCTAAATCATAGTCGTCTCCACATGCACTAAGATATTTTTCGAAGCGTGGAGCAGAGACGAATTCATTGATGATTTCTTTTTTAGTCATTGAAAGAATTTATTCCGTGTAAAGGGGGTTAATAAAGAAGCAGTTGCTGTTTGTGATTTTTCCATGATGATAAGATTTAAAGGTTAAAAGTGATAGGAGGTAATAAATAAGTAGTTATTGTTTGTAGGATTGAGAAATTTAGATTATTTTTATAGCGTAACACTTGGTAAAGCCTCTTGCCATGCAACGTAACCAAGTTGAGCAAGAATGATTACGGGAGTTGGGAAACCTTCTCCCGTTTTCTTTTACCCAATTTTGAAAAGCTGGCGGAGACTCCTCAAAGCCTCCGCACTCAGAAACTCTGTTATCAGTAAGTTGCATTAAAAATCTGCATCCGTCGTAAACACTTGCTCCGCCCGTGTCGTCATCACACCCGACTTCTGGTAATCGCCGACGCGTTTTTCGAAGAAGTTAGTTTTGCCTTGCATAGAGATCATGTCCATCCAGGGGAACGGGTTTTCCACTTTGTACACTTTCGGTTGTTTCAGTTCCATGAGCAGGCGGTCGGCTACGAACTCGATGTATTGGCACATCAGGTCGGCGTTCATGCCGATGAGTTTGACCGGGATGGCGTCAGAAACGAAATCTTTCTCAATGGTCACCGCGTCGGTGATAATTTTACGCACCGTTTCCGGCGATAACTTATTTACAATGTGGTCGTTGTAGAGCAGGCAGGCGAAATCGCAGTGCATGCCTTCGTCGCGGGAAATTAGTTCGTTGGAGAAAGAAAGCCCCGGCATCAGTCCCCGTTTTTTGAGCCAGAAAATGGAACAGAACGAGCCGGAAAAGAAAATGCCTTCCACCGCAGCAAAAGCGATGAGCCGTTCTGCGAAACTGCTGTTTTTGATCCAACGCAGCGCCCATTCCGCTTTTTTCTTCACACAATCCAGCGTATCAATGGCGTGAAAAAGGTAATCTTTTTCTTTGTTATCTTTAATATAGGTGTCTATCAGCAGCGAATAGGTTTCGGAATGGATGTTCTCCATCATGATCTGAAAACCGTAGAAGAACTTGGCTTCGGTGTACTGCACTTCGGAGACGAAGTTTTCTGCTAAGTTTTCATTGACAATCCCGTCGCTGGCTGCGAAAAAAGCCAGAACATGCTTGATGAAATGGCGCTCGTCGTCGTTCAGGCGTTCGGTCCAGTCAATTTGATCGCTGCTCAGGTCAATCTCTTCCGCTGTCCAGAAGCTGGCTTGTGATTTTTTGTAAAAAGCCCAAATGTCGCTGTGCTCAATAGGGAAAAGGACGAAGCGGTTCGGATTCTCCTTTAAAATTGGCTCAATAGGCGCGTGCTGTGTCATTTGATTACTAAATTTAATAGACAAAAAATTATAGCCCTACCTCTCGGTAGTTTAATGTGTTTGTTCTCTGAACCTGGCACCTGCTGTTTATTTCAGGAACGACATATCCTGTGTGGGAGTAAAGACTAAGTTGCCCGGGCTGTTCCGATATCCGCGCGGAAGTTCGTAACAAACCTTATGGGTGTTGCGCTCACGAAAATAGGGCAGAAAGATAAGTTTCCGCTTAGTTAATTTTCCACAGAATGTGGATAACTAATCTTATTTATTGAAAATCAATTAGTTGTTTTGTTGGTTTTGTTTTCCACATTGTGGATAACTCATTGTGGAAAATTTTCAGTAGTGTTATCAAATAAGTGACGAGTGAAGAAAAAACTTAAGAATAACTGCCTGATTGGTAATCATTCGACCAGAAAAGCGACTGTTTTTTATCAATTTTCGGTTGACGATGGGCAAACAGGGCGACCGCAAAGGTCGCGCCTACGACGGGGTATGTTTTTTATCCGCCATAATATTGTCCAGCTTCCAGGTAATATGGTGTGAAAAAGGCGCCGCCCTTACTTCACAATCCATTTTTTGGCAAATGCTACAGGACACGGGCGGTTCACAGGGATCTACGTGAACGAACAACTCAACCGGTAATTCATTTTTCTCCACCACGAGGTTTTCAAAAGCTTTGACTTCCCCGTGCGAGTCGCGGGTGCTGAAATACCAGGGCACGGTGATGTGGCAATCAATGTGCAGGGTAGCCCCATATTTGATGACACGGAAATTGTGAACGTCTATCCAGGTAGGGCGGCGGTGTTCATCCAATACCTGCACCATTTGCTCAATCAGGTGATAATCTGCTTCGTCCATGATGCCGGCAACAGATTTTCGCATCAACTGAAAGCCAGTGAAAAGAATAACCAGGCCAAAAATGGCCGCAACAACGCTGTCCAAAACGGGTATTTGGGTGAAGGTCACAATCAGGAGTCCAATCACCAATCCTAAGGAAGACCAGGCATCCGATTTGAGGTGTTTGCCGCTGGCTATAAGCGTCATGGAGCTGGCTAAGCGACCCCGGCGTTCCAGGAGGCGCCCCATCACATAATTGACCGCGCCGCTGAACACCGTCAGGTAAACGCCAATATCCAAATGCTGAATGCTTTGAGGATAAACGATGTTGTAACCTGCTTTGATGACGATACCAATGCCCGCGAGAAAAATCAGCCCCCCCTCGAATCCGGCAGAAAGGAATTCGATTTTGCCATGGCCGTAAGGATGGTTGCTGTCCCTGGGTTTTGCGGCTAAGCCAAGGCTGTAAAATGCAAATACTCCGGCAGTAATATTGATGATACTTTCAGACGCATCGGAGAGGACGGCATTGGAGTTCGTCAGCCACCAGGCAATAAACTTGACGGCCATCAGCAACGTGCCGATGCATAAGGTGACCAATTGTAATGACCGGTGAGACATGCGGTGAATTTACTACAAAGCAAGTGGAAAAATTCCGATTCAGCACGGTATTTTTCCCGCTCAACTGCTTTTCTACTGGTTTCTTCCGCTTTTCAGTGTAATCTTGCTGAGTAAGTTGTTTCGGAATATGACAGCATCGCATAGAACAAGTACTTCAAATCAAAATTCAAACTAAAGTATGATCCGTTTTCTGACCATTGCCTTTTTTTGCCTCGTTCAGTTTTCAATTGCTGCCCAGCAGCGCTATAAGTTATCGGAAGGCACGATTTTTTTCAAATCGGACGCCCCTTTAGAATTGATCGAAGCACAATCGCGGGAAATTAAAGGCATCATTGACATAGAAAGCCGCACCTTTGCATTCAGCATCCCGATGAACTCTTTTCAGGGGTTCAACAGCGCTTTGCAACGCGAGCACTTCAACGAAAACTATCTGGAAAGCGTCAGATTTCCAAATGCCACTTTTTCCGGCAAGATCATTGAGCAGTGCGATTTCACCAAAGATGGAGAATACATTGTGCGCGCCAAAGGCAAATTAGCCATCCATGGCATCGAACAGGAGCGCATCATTAAAAGCACGGTTAAAGTAAGCGACGGGAAAATCAATATCTCCTCCAAATTTACGGTTTTGCTGAAGGAACACGATATTGACATTCCAAGAATTGTTTTCCAAAAGGTTGCAGAAGAGATCGAAGTGAAAATATCCGCTACGTTGACCAAAGCATAAACAGGAATTGATGAAACCTCGCATGAATTATCTGATCCAGCTTTTTGCGCTCCTTTCGGGGGCGTTGCAAACGGTGGGGGCGCAGGAGCCGTTTTTTCGGCGGCATCTGCTTGGCGAGGCTTTGGAGGGTGCAAAAATAACGCTGGTTTATGAGTCAGGCGACGGGTTTTTGTGGTTTGGATCCAACCGCGGACTGTTGCAATACGATGGCATCGAATTTACAGCATTCCAAGCGCCCGATTTGCCGGTTAACAACCAGCAGGTTGCGGCAATTTTTTACGATAGTCATCAACGGCTCTGGGTTGGGTACGAAGACGGTTCGATATTTTTCATGAACAACTACCGGCGATTACAGCGCTGGCAACCGGAAGAAGGCCACCCGGCAAGCCCCATCAAAGGCATTGCCGAAGACCGCAACGGGGTGTTGTGGATCGCCACTTATGGAGAAGGCATCTATTACCTTTACAACAACCGCCTCTACAATATTGATACGGATGATGGGTTAGCCAGCAATGACATCTACGTGTTGTCGCCCGACAAGCAAGGGCGAATGTGGCTGGGAACCGACAATGGCATCAGTATATGCACCCTCAACCAGGGCAAAAAACAGGTGGAAAATATTTCCAAAGCCGACGGACTGCCCGATGAAATTGTGCGGGATATTGTCCACGATGCCGTCGGAAACTGCTGGATCGGGATGAACGACAATGGTTTTTGTCACTACAATACCCAAAAACAAACCTTTTCTTACCCCGCACCGGATTGGAATATCGGGGTGATTAATGGCCTGACGCTTTTTGAAAACCGCGACCTGTGGATTGCTACCGAAGGGAATGGCTTGTGGCGCTACTCCTTTGCCGACAAGCGGTTAGAAAAAATTTCAGACAACTGGAAAAAGCTCCGGAACGCTAAAATTTATGACCTGCATCGAGATATTGAAGGCAACTTGTGGGTGCTCAACAATATCGAAGGCGTGTGTTCGGCTAATCGCAGGTTCGAATACCTGACTGCGCCTTTCGACAATATCCAGGCTTTGCTTACAGACCATAATAAGCGGTTATGGGCTGGAACCGAAGGCGGGCTCTATGTGCGCGAAAACCAAGTATCGGCGAAGTTTGTCAGGGTGTCGTCGTTGCCGGAAAAAGCCAATGTCGTTTCCCTTTATGAAGACACTTACCACAATATCTGGATTGGCACTTACGACGAAGGTGCTTATTGTTATAACCCTGTAAGCCACAAAATCCGGCACATCAACGAAAAAGGAGGCTTGACGACCAATAGTGTAATCTCTATTTCGGGCCTCGGGAACCAGCTCTGGCTGGCAACTTTTGGCGGCGTGACGGCCCTGACTTTGCAGGGCAATCCCTTAGAAAATGGCCTTATCGCTTTTCAAAATCTCAATAATGAGAGTGGCCTGGGATCCAATTTTATCTACAAATCCTTTGTAGACAGCAGAGGACGTACCTGGTTCGGCTCCGACGGCAAAGGCATCAGCGTTTTGGAAAACGGCAAAATTACCAACTATACGCATGCCGGGGACATACGGCTGGGCTCGGTATACTCGATTGCAGAAGACGACCGCGGCCATATCTGGATGAGCACGGACAAAGAGGGCATTTTTGAGTTTGACGGAAAAAAATTCATGCGCCTCAGTGTGAAAGAAGGCCTGCGGAAAATGATCATCATGGGATTAGCCTCGAACCAACGGGGGGATTTGCTTTTAACACATGCTGCTGGTGTAGATATCCTGGATCCGGTGACCAAACACCTGATCTATTACGACGACGAAGTCGGGATTTCAAAAGCAGAACCCAATCTAAATGCTTTTTGTACAGATGAGCAACACAATATCTGGATGGGCTTTGGTAATCAAATTATCAAGTATAGCGCCCTCGAAGATACCCTTGCCATACATCCCCGCACCTTGCTGAAAAACGTTTCCATCTTTCTGGAACCGGTAGATTTTGGTGCGGAGCCTCGGTTTTTATACGATCAGAACAACCTTATTTTTGAATATACGGGTTTGTGGTATACCGATCCAGATGCTGTGCGTTACCGCTACAAGCTGGAAGGGCATAACCAGGATTGGATTGAATCCGCCGACCTTCGGGCTGTTTTCCCCAATCTGCCGCCGGGAGATTATACCTTCCTGGTGGCTTCTTCTGAAAATGCCGCTTTTGATGACGAGCCTGTGGTTCAATACGCATTCACCATCCTACAGCCTTTCTGGATGCGCTGGTGGTTTATTTTGCTGGTGATTATCACCGGCTCAGTGCTTGCCCGTTACTTTCTTCAATTACGAGATAAGCGTTTACAACAAGCGGCATTGCTGAAAAAAGAGAAAATTGAAAGCCAGTATGAAGTGTTGAAAAGCCAGATTAATCCGCACTTTTTGTTCAACAGTTTCAATACCCTGATTACCATCATAGAAGAAAACCCGGGGTTAGCCGTGGAATACGTCGAAACCCTGTCCGATTTTTACCGCAGTATTCTGCAATACCGCGAAAAGGAGGTCATACCGCTGGAGGAGGAATTAGAATTGGTACGGAACTATGTTTTTTTGCTAAAGAAACGCTACGGCGATAATTTTAACCTCCGTATTGAATGCGATTCAGGTGCAAAACAGTCCATCCTACTGCCGCCGTTGACCCTGCAAATGCTGGTGGAAAACGCCGTAAAACACAATGTCATCAGCAAAGGTAAAAAATTAGAAGTGGTCATTTCGGTTAGTCCGGATGGTCGCTACCTGTTGGTTTCCAATAACCTGCAGCGCAAGATGACCGCAGAAAAATCAACCGGCTTCGGCCTGCAAAGCATTGCCCGGCGCTACGAATTACTCACCGACAGTAAAATTATTATTGAAGAAACAGCGGATGCCTTTCGGGTGCGTATTCCGCTGATAAAAAACGGGAAAGATGAAAGTGTTAATCATAGAAGATGAAGAAGCAGCCGCTCGCCGCCTGCACAAACTAATCCAGGAAATAGACCCCTCAATGGAAATCGTTGCTGAATTAGACAGCATCGAATCCACCCTGACCTGGTTGAATAACCACGGTTTGCCAGATCTGATTTTTTTGGACATTCACTTAGCCGATGGCTCCAGTTTTGAAATTTTCAACCACGTCAAAATCGAAAAGCCGGTCATTTTCACGACTGCTTACGACCAATACGCACTCCAAGCCTTTCAGGTAAATGCCCTCGACTACCTGCTCAAACCAATCAAGCGGCAGGAACTGGAACACGCCATCGAAAAATACCGCAAGTGGCAGGGCGAATGGCGCACCGATTATAAAGAACTCACCAAATTGTTACAAAAAGATATTACTTCAAAGCGCTTCCTCATCAAACTTGGGCAAACTATCCGCGTAGTGGACATGCTGGATGCCGCCTATTTCTACACCGAAAGTAAAATCACGTTTTTAGTCTCCAAAGACGGCAAGCGCTACCCCTTGGATATTTCTTTGGAAAAAGTGGAAGAATTGGCCGACCCGCAAACTTTTTTTCGCATCAACCGCCAGTTCATCGTTAACATCAACGCCATTAAGGAGATGTACGCCTATTCCAAATCGCGTGTGAAATTGGAACTCATTCCCCGCTGTGATTTAGACACGGTAGTGAGCACGGAGCGTTCGCCAGTGTTTAAAAAGTGGCTGACGGGGGAGGAGGGGGCATAAACGTGGTCACCGGCTTTAGCTGGTAGACCCCAATTGGGCTCGTGAATTCCAGCGGAATAGAACACGCAAGGCGGAGCCTGCACGCGAGCGGTCGTTATGGCCTCTGAGGTCTAACGAGCAAGGCAGTTTTTAATGAAGAGCTTGGGATGAGCGGGGGTCAAAGTAGGATACGTAATTTGATTGTGTTATGTAACCCTACTTTAACCTTTAACCCCCGCGATGCGGGACAGGCTTTTCTACTTTAACCTTAACCTTACCCCCTAATTCCCGCCGCCAGCCTCTTTTTTCCCTTCCCCCAAATCCAACTTCTTCCTCGGCAGCAATTCATCGCGCTGCGAAGTATGCCACACAAACGAAGCCATGATCGTGGCCGCCTGCTTCAGGTCGTCGGCAACGAGGTGATCCCAGTTGTCCATATTCGAGTGGTGGGTGCGGGTAGAGTAGGCCACCGGATCCTGAATAAACTGGAAGCCGGGGATCCCCGCCGCATCGAATGCCTGGTGGTCGGTGCCGCCAGTGTTGGAAATCGTGATGGTGGTCGCCTCCAAATCTTTGAACGCATCTAACCAGGGGCGGAAAATGGCCCTGGTCTGTTCGTTGCCCTGGAGGTAAATGCCGCGGATTTTGCCAGTACCGTTGTCTAAATTATAATAAGCGGATATTTTCGATTGTTCCGGTTTCAGGGACTGCACCGTACGGCCTTTTACTTCCGCAAAATGCTGATTGACATAAGCTATGGAACCTAAAAGTCCCTGTTCTTCGCCAGTCCACAACGCAATCCGCAGGGTTCGGCGCGGGCGAACGCCGCTTTCTTTGATCGTTTCCATCAAAATGCGCGCAGTTTCCATCATCACAGCCGAGCCGGCAGCATTGTCGGTGGCTCCGGTGGCGCTTTGCCAGGAATCTAGATGTGCGCCAAACATGACGATTTCGTCTTTAAGGTCGGTGCCTGGAATTTCTGCGATGATGTTGTGCTCCATGCCATCAGGATTAGTGTAAGCCGCAGAAAGATCCATGCTGAGTTTAACGGAAATGCCTGCTTTCAGCAACCGAAAAATGCGGTTGTAGTGTTCGACGGACAAAGTGGCCTGTGGCAGCACCTCTGCGCCTTCATCACGCGCACTGCCTTCTTTCGACCTTGCGCCACTGACGAATACGGTACCAAGGTCGCCTTTAAAGCTGCGATCCAACAGAGCCAGCGGCTTCTCGTCGTAAAGCAGTTCGCGGAGTTTGGTGGTAAAATCGTTGTCGTCGCGGCCAAAATTGCGCATGGTTCGAGGCGTTGGTGCCGGCGCGTTGGCCATTTTAAGCAGGTCTTCAGAATTTAAGCGTTCGGCAGGCGCTTCAAACCACTCCTTCGTGGCCCGGCTGGTGTCGGTGAGCACAAATTTCCCACGCAATTTTCCTTTGTACTGCGCCAATTGCGGCAGGCTGTCTGCGTCCAAATAAATGACTTCACCGGAGACCAAACCTTTGGTGGAAGGCGACCAGGCTTTCGGATAAGCAAGAATGGGGTAATAGTTGGGCGCTACCGCATGCATTTCAAAATGTTTCAGTTCCCAGCCCCGGCCAAACGGCCCCCAGGCTTCGGTATGAACCTGATCCAATCCCCAGGCTTTCAGTTGTTCCTGTGCCCAGTTGGTTGCTTTGTCGAGCATCGGCGAGCCGGTCAGGCGGGGGCCATAGACGTCGGTGAGATAAAACGCGGTTTCCATTACCTTGCTTTGTTCCAAACCGTGTTTCCGGATGATTTTATTGATGGCTTCGTCGGGTTTGTCCTGCGCATTCGCAGCAAAAAAGCACCCGACAAGGAGGGCAATCGAAAAGACCGTTTTTTTCATAATTACAGCATTTATTCGTTGAGCTTAAAGGAAAAGGCCAAATGATGGCCTGTGTGGTTGTAAAGTTATTTTTTTTTCAGCCACAGTTGGTATTGCCTTGCTAACTTTGAGCGCAAACACATACCAGACCCACGCTTGCAGGCGTTCGCATGACATGAAAAAAATAGCAACCATACTTACTTTGGCTGCCTTGGCCACGAGCGCTTTTGCGCAGCGATACAATACTGCCTTTGGCGTTCGGCTGGGGACGGATTGGGGCATTACCGTACAACAGCGGGTTGCTGAACGCACGACCCTCGAAGCTATCGTTCAGGCAGGATTCAAGCGCTCGGAAGCGATGGTAACCCTGCTTGGGGAGCAGCATTTTCCTTTCATTGGCCGCAGATTCAATACTTATTTTGGCGCAGGGCCGCATTTTGGCTGGCGCACGGATGACCCCGATAGCCCTGAATTTGGAGAAGATTATAAAAATCCGGTGGGCGTCACTTTTATCGGCGGCATCGAACTAAACCTGTTCCGGCTTAACCTTTCCTGGGACATCAAACCGGCCATCAACCTCGTGGGCGGCGTAAAAAGCGTCTATTTTCAAACCGGTTTTTCCCTGCGTTACATCATTTTTAAATTTGACAAACCCAATCGCCGGAAAGGCATTAATTGGAAGTTTTGGGAGAAGGACTGATTTTTAAGATATTAGACATTAGATCATAGATTTTAGACGGCGGAGTATCGTGATAAAAGTGGTATTGCCGATCATGGTAAAACTATTCCTCTCGATCTGATGTCTACTGTCTTAAGTCTAACATCTGCTATCTAACATCTCATATCTAACATCTAACATCTTAAAAAAATGTCAAGCGCGCTAAAAAATCTTTCTCAATACGATGAATCAACCATGCCTTCCGCAGCAGGTATGCGTTTTGGTATAGTGGTGGCAGAATGGAATGCCCACATTACCCATGCGCTGTATGAAGGCTGCTACGAAACGCTGATTAAACACGGCGCTTTAGAAGCCAATATCCATACGGCACAGGTTCCGGGTTCTTTTGAATTGCCGACTGCTGCCAAGCTTTTAGCCTCCCGCTATTCCCTTGATGCCGTCATCTGTCTGGGGTGCGTCATCGAAGGCGAAACCAAACACAACGAATACATCAATAATGCTGTCGCTTTGGGGCTGACCAACCTCGGCATTGTCTCCGGCATTCCTTTTATTTTTGGTTTGCTTACGCCTAATAACGAAGAGCAAGCCTTAGACCGCGCCGGGGGTAAACACGGCAACAAAGGCGTAGAAGCAGCAGTGACGGCCATCCGCATGGGGGCAATGAAGCAAGAGATGAGCAATTCAAAGTCTAAGATCGGGTATTCCTGAAGAAACAAGGGGCAGAGTGCAAAATGCAAGTGGGCGATACCTGTTCCGCTTCAACAACCACACAAAATTCAAAACCATGATCCTCTCCACCATAGAAACCGGTTATTTCAAATTGGACGGCGGCGCCATGTTTGGCATCGTGCCCAAAAGGCTTTGGAGTAAACTCAATCCGCCGGATGAACAAAACCTCTGCACCTGGTCCATGCGTTGTCTTTTGGTGGAAACCGAAGGCCGGAAAATTTTGATAGACACGGGCATGGGCGACAAACAGGACGCCCGTTTTCGAAGCTATTTTGAACCGCATGGCGACGCTTCGCTCATGGATTCGCTGCGCAAAAAAGGATTGGCACCGGAAGATATTACCGATGTTTTCCTCACCCACCTGCATTTCGACCATTGCGGGGGTGCCGTAAAAATTGACGAAAACGGCAAACTCGTCCCTGCTTTTCCAAATGCAACGTATTGGTCCAACGAACGGCACTACGCGTGGGCGATGCGTCCAAACGCGCGTGAAAAAGCCTCTTTTTTGCAGGAAAACTTCGTGCCGTTGCAGGAAGCCGGCGTCTTGAGGTTTATTCCTGTTTCGGATGCAGATGTTGAGTGGTTGCCGGGCATCGAGCTCCGCTTCGTCTATGGTCACACAGAAGCCATGATGCTGCCCATTCTTAAAGATGCTAAACATACTTACGTTTATTGCGCCGATGTGATCCCTTCTTCCCACCACATTGGCATGCCCTATGTCATGGCTTATGATGTACGCCCGTTGCTGACGCTGGAGGAAAAAGTCTGCATCCTGAATGATGCCGCCGATCAGGGTCATCGGCTCATTTTTGAGCACGATCCGGTAGTTGGGTGCGCCACAGTTGTGCGGGATGAAGCGCAGCATGGCCGGATCGTAATGGGCAAAGCGTTAGATATTTGAAAAATAACTTTAAAAATTATTATAGATTTAATTTCTGTAGTTGAATAAATATTAAAGCGTTGTGATATATTTGTAGGCAATACTAAACAGCTACAACACAACGCTTATGACTGATTCCCAACGTCAGAACCTGCTCTGCCATCTTCAGACAGCCGTGGAGATTGAGTTGAGTACGATTCCTATATACCTGTACACCTATTATTCCGTCAACCGGATACCCAGCCCATGCGATGCGTTAAAAAACGGGCAAGCATTGGCTACTTATGCCAACCGTGCCGGAGGCCTGATCATGAGTGTCGCGGTGGAAGAAATGCTGCACATGTCGCTGGCCTGCAACCTCATGCGGGCACTTGGTGGCTATCCGAAAATCTATGGCAAATCTCCCGGCGCTTACCCCACCAATCTGCCACACCATAAAAAAGGCTTTTCTGTGGGATTGGAAAAGCTTTCTGCGGATCAGTTGGAGAAATTTCTTGGCATCGAAAAACCTGAAAAAAGAGGCGCTAAACCCGAAGGCGACAATTGGGATACCATCGGACAGTTCTACGATTACATCACGGAGTTAATTGAAAAACAAACAACTGATAAGGATTACAAACAGGAAGCTTACCAGTTGGGCGGTGCAAGCAGGTATTATGCGGCCAATAATGTGGATACCGTCTACCCTAAAGACGCTTACTACTTCCAGCAACCGGAAAACCCGCTCAATCCGGCTGCAAGAGGTGCCGATCAGGCCGTGTATCCCAACAATGAAGACAGCGGCGAATTGATGGTTGTTAAAGACAAAAAATCTGCCTTAAAAGCCATTCACACCATTCAGCATCAGGGGGAAGGGTACGCAGATGATCCGAGCCATGAAGCCGATGACCCGGAAAAAGACGAGAATTCCCACTGGTTCAAGTTCAAAGAATTGCATAAAGAGATCAAAAATATCAAAGCAGATGATCTGAACTGCTTTATCCTTACCTTCCCGGAAAACCCAACGCGAGCCAGCTACCCAAGCCAGTTTTACCCTTTGGTGGACTTGGCCAATGCGGTTTATTCCTATTTGCTTTTGATCACGGAAGTCAGCTTTACTTTAAAAGGGAGCGCACAAAGTACCCTGTTTTACATCGGCATGCACAAGGGGATGATCTTTATTTTGGATAAAATCCTCGGCGCTATGCGCTACCTTTATTTGAATAATAAAGCTGGAGAAGTTTTAGCGCCAACCTTTGAAAATTATCAGTTTACAAGCATCGCTTCTGCAAAACAGGAGCTGGTGGCGTTGGCTAAAACGGTTCCAGCTTCTTTCGGATTAGATGCCAATATTATCCAGCGCATAGAAGTTTTGCCGGATGTGAATGTGGGCGCAGATGGTGTTGTGCGTTTCTAAAATTTTAAATGAATCACGATGAGTTCACAAAATAATATTCCAATAGAATTACACGCCTGCATGGGTCTCAATGCCTGCAAAGGGCACGATCGCCTTGGAGCCAATGAATGTGCGGGAATGGGCACGTGCGCCACTGCTGCGGAACATTCCTGTCATACCCTGAACAACTGCCGCGGACAAGGCGGATGCGGCCTTTATGGCACGGCAGAAGAACAAAATCACCCTGGAGACAATCCCTGTTCCTGGAGAGGATCCTGCGCGGTACCCATCAACGCCGAGCGCTTTTCCACAGACGGCTCCAATCAGGGGAAAAGTGTCTGGCAGCGGGCAAGAGTCGTGTTCGAACAACGGATGAACCGTTCGAGCCGGACATTCGGGCCGTCTCCATCGCCGGTCGGCCCCACAACGGCATGGCTTAAACAGAATTACAATCCGGATTACAACGCTTGCGGTGCCAGCGGCATGAGTGGTGGCGGCAGTTGTATATGAATACCGATCGCAATCATATTGCCCAACTCCAGGCTCAGGTGGCAGCCATGCCAAACCTGGGCCTGGGGCTTGGCCTGCGCCACGTTCATTTTGACTACATCCAGTCAAACTGGCCTGCGGTGGACTGGTTTGAGGTGATTTCAGAAAACTTCATGTTTTCTGCCGGTCGCCCCCGGCACGTCCTGCGCCAGGTAGCCGAGCGTTATCCCGTAGTTATGCACGGCGTTTCGCTTTCCATCGGCAGCACAGCGCCGATAGATTTTGGCTACCTCAAAGCCTTGCATGAGCTGGCAGTTGAAGTTCAACCCCAATGGATCAGCGACCATTTGTGCTGGACGGGGGTGCTGGGTGCCAATACCCACGATTTGTTGCCGTTGCCACTCACAGAAGAAGCTTTTCGCCACGTAGCTGACCGGATTCGGGTGGTGCAGGACTATTTAGAGCGTCCTTTGGTTTTAGAAAATCCGAGTACTTACCTGAGCTTTACCCACGCTACGATCTCCGAGCCTGAATTTTTGTGCGGCTTAGTTGCCGAAACCGGTTGCGGCTTGCTGCTGGACGTCAATAATAGCTATGTGACTTGTTTTAATGCCGGCCTCGATCCGGTGGCCTATATCGAAACCTTGCCACAGGAAAGCATTGTTCAGATGCACTTAGCCGGACACCAGCATTGTGGAACCCACATCATTGACACCCACGACCGGCCTGTGGTTTCTGAAGTTTGGGAGCTTTTTCGTTTAGCGTGGAACAAAACCGGCGGCGTTTCAACCCTGCTGGAATGGGATGGCAATATTCCTTCGTTTGAAGCGTGCTTGGCTGAATTGCACAAAGCCCGGAATTTCATGGGACAAGCAGCAGGAGATGCCAAACCGGCATACGATGCGCCAATCACTTACGATGGTGTAGCAACCCCCATCAGCTTTTTAGTGCCGCAAATCATGGAAGATACCGTTTCCAATTGACTGATATGGATCCAAACAGCAAGCATTTGGCAGAGATACAGGCGTGGATGCAGCAAGCACTGATGTTTCCCGGACAAACCGACTCACAAGAGGGCACGGTTATGCATATTGCTCCTTCGCAATCGCTGTCTGCGGCCCAGCGTTTAGCCATTTACCAGAGGGGGTATTTTGCCAGACTTTTGCAATGCTTGGAAGGACAATACAAAGCATTGTGCCACGCCCTTGGAAAGGAACTTTTCGACGATTTTGCTAAGGAATACCTGCGGCAATCCCCGTCAACTAACCCAACTTTAGCCTTGCTGGGCGCGCGTTTTCCGGATTTCCTGCGCGAGACCCGGCCGGATCAGGAAGCGTCTGAAAAAGAGCCTTGGGTTGAGTTTATGATTGCCCTGGCGCAGTTTGAATGGGATCTTTATTCGATGTTTGACGCACCTGGGCACGAAGGAAAAGCTTATGCCGGCGCATTGGATTTGGAAGAAAATCTCCGGCTCCAACCTTGTTTTTCCATTCACAAATACGATTTCCCGGTGAGCATTTATTATAACGCTGTAGCAAGGGGCAGGGATCCGGACGTACCAGTGCCCCGGGAGCATTTTGTCTCGATTGTCCGAAAAGATTTTCGCACCGCCATTTTTGATTTGTTGCCGCCCCAATACACTTTTCTTCAGGAAATGATGGCCGGTAAAATCGTTAAAGAAGCCCTGGCCTCCACTGCCCTCGCTTACCATAAATCCGAAAAGGAAGCACAGGAAGCATGGGCTGAATGGAAAAAAGCCTGGCTCGAAGCCGGCTTTTTTATCAATATTTGATCAACTTGAAAAGGAGAAGAAAGCCTGCTCCTTGAAGGCCGCCGCCGGCGCAGGCAGAAGCGGACGCCGAACGGGCTGCCGTGCCGGAGCCGCCAGGGCCTACTTTTCCACACAACGGCTACGATAAACACTACCATTGGTCGGTTCTAAAAGGAACAGCAGGTAGTCCTTCGGCATTAAACAGGTTTGCATCGTCGGGATTGTCGGCCCAGGCGTAGCGCACGGCTACCGGGTTTGGCACTTTTTCGCTCCAGACTACCACCTGATCGCCTTCAATCAGGGCTTTTGCCCATACAAATTTCTGGTCGGTACCGGCAATAGCGAACCCGCGAAGGTACCCATAGCGGTCGCCTTTGGCGATCAACCCGCTACCCTGGTTGTTGAATTTCAGGCGCAAAGACGCTGGGCGGCCGCTTCCCTCTTTCGCCTCATCTATTGCGAGGCGCTCGAAAGTAGGTCCGCTATAAACGAGTTCTTTTTCCCCATAAGCAAAGCGGCGAGCGCCGAGCGCCAGGCGGTATCCCACGTCCTGTTTGTTTCGGGGGTGAATATCAGTGGCATCGCCGATGTCAATGATGACGGCCTGAGCTGTATTGGGCAAATTTAAAGCCGCCGATTGCGCCTCGCGAAGGAAGGGCCAGTTTGAGTTTCCCGGCTCTAGTTCGGGGGCGTGATAATTGGCCAATTGCGCAAAAAGGAATGGAAAATCGCCGACATCCCATTGCTTCCTCCATTGTTGAATCATTTTTTGAAACAACGGCTGGTAAGCCACTGCATCTGCAGCGTTGTCGGCATTGCTTTCTCCCTGATACCAGATCGCGCCTTTGATTGGAAACCACTGTATTGGGCGGATCATGGCGTTGTAGAGTTTAGTCGGCAACTGGTTGTCCTGCATGCCAGGCAAACTGGCCAGAGCTTTTCCTACCTTCATTTTCCAGTCGCCTGACAAATCAATTTTTTCATCTCCACAACTCAAATAAAGCAGCTCCGGCTTTCCGTGGAATCCGCCGCCGTAACCGGTATCTTCCACCCGCACCGTGATGCTGTTTTTTCCGGCGCGCAAAACCCCGGCTGGAGTCTCGTAACTGCGTACTACGTTGTAGCTGTTCCTCAGACCGCCTACCTTGATGCCATTAATCCAGGCTTCGTCGCTGTCGTCAATCATGGCCAAGCCTAATGTAGCCACCTGTGTTGCTTGTGCTTCTGTCAGTACCACTTCTTTCCGGAACCAGACGATGCCATCAAGCATTTCCCAACCCTGGCCTTCCCAAACCCCGGGCAGATGGACGGGTTGCCAGTCGCTATCGTCAAGTTCGATTGCGGCCCACACCGCTTTTCCATTTAGGATGCCCTTGTCCTCTGTCGGGATATTATTGCCGAATTTGCTGCGCATAAATTCATCAATTCGTACTTTTTGAGGAGCCAGCTTCTGTTCCAGGTAGGCTTCAATAGCTTGAGCGTCTTTGAATCCAAGCGTCGCTGCATCCATCCAGGGTTCAATACGGCTGCCGCCCCAGGAACTGTGGATGAGGCCGATGGGGACGCCCGTTTTTTCGCGCAGGTGTTTGGCGAAAAAATAACCGACCGCCGTAAAATCGCCCGCAGTTGCAGGTCCGCATATATTCCAACTACCACTTTTAAGCGTATCCAAAGGCAGCATGGAAGCGGTGTGTTCCACATAAAATTGCCGGATCATCGGGTCGTTGGCCGCTGCAATTTCCGCTTCAGCGTTGTTCGCTTCCCGCAAGGCCCATTCCATATTCGACTGTCCGGAACAAACCCAGACATCGCCGATGAGGATGTTGTCGAGTACTAAGATTTCATTTTTATCGCTGATCCGCATCTGGAAAGGTCCGCCGGCGGCAAGGGGCAGCAGTTTTATTTCCCATTGCCCGTTTTTATCGGCGCGCGTTTCGTAGGAATTTCCGGCAAAAACGATGGAAACCCTGCTTTTTTTTGCCGCCTGGCCACGCAAGGGCAACTGAATTTCACGCTGTAGTATAGCATTATTATCCAATAAACGAGGCAGTTTAATTTGTGCAAACATGGATTCGGCAGGCATTAGCATCATTAACAAAGTGAAGGTAGACAGGAATTTTGACATGGGAATAGATGAATTTTGATGAAATAGCCCGAATGAACAATCTGGCTTTTGCAAGTATAGTAGATTTTTTTTAATACCTGATTCCAATGGGGCGATGTTTTTTGATGTCAATTATTCTGATTTCCAAAACTGGAGACTATTGGCAATTTTACCGTAAATCCTTAGCTTGCGCTTTCCAAAGTTTCCCACTCTTTTTTGAATATGAGATAAACACACAGGGAGAAATTGTTGAAGGTGCGAACCCGACTTTGTCATCGCCAACAAAGATCCCCCGAAAATGACCGCCATGATTAAGGAAAAAGAAATGCATAACCAGCGGCACAGCCTTTTGAGAAGGCGATTGCGAATGCTTTTAACGACCATAAACGTCGTCTCCCTTATTGCCTTGGCCGTCATGATTTGGTTCTATGCCGTAGCAGAAAAAGGAAAACAGGCGGCTCAAAAACAACTGCGCATAGCGGAAGAAACCATCCGGATTGCCGATGAAAGCATAAAAGAAACACTTCGGAAGGACAGTATCGCCCGGCTTGAAAAACAAACCGCAGAAACAGCGTTACAGGAAGCGAAACAAAGAATTGCCGAACTGGAGGCTGAAAAAGCCGAACGGAACCGCATCGAGGTGGAAAAATACATTGCCTCAGCCCGCCGGATGATGCGGGTAGGGGATCGGGATATGGCGCATCAGATTTTATTGGAAGCACAAAAATTGGACAAGGCCAATGCTGATATTATTGCGCTTTTGAAAGAAATCGAATAAAGCTATACCCAAAAGTTGCCTCATTTATGAAAAAGATATGCACCGTTCTGTTTTTGTTGTTCGCTTGTAAACTCCTCGCCCAGGATCCGCGCTTTTGTCGCGAAATGCTGCAAAAAGCCCGGATAAATCTGGCTGCTAAAAAATGGCTTGCTGCCCGGGAATATTGTGAGGCTGCATTGCCCCTGTGTCCGGGAACGACGCAAACGATTGCCAGGCTCCTCGATTCGATCAGCACCGGCATAGACGCAGAAAAAGCCGCTTTTGCCCGAAGCACCCGCGCCGCCGAACTGACTTCAAAAATGACCGATTTGATGGCGCAGCCGAATTATGACCGCACCTTGCTCCTGCGCCTTACCCATGAAGCTTGTCTCGTTACCCTGGGCGAAAGTCCGCTGTACATCAAAAACCGCTTCAACCTATTGAGCGATCCCGCGAATACTTTTGCCACGGCCACTTTTGTCGGGCATGCTGCCGAGGTCTTGTCTGCCGTGTTTTCTCCCGACGGGCAGCGCATCCTGACGGGCAGTAGCGATAAATTGGCCAAACTCTGGGATTTGAATGGCCGCGAAATCCAGTCTTTTATGGGGCACCGCGAAGGCGTCGAATCGGTTGCTTTTTCCCCCGACGGGCAATTTGTGCTAACGGGTAGTTTGGATAAAACGGCCAAACTCTGGGATTTGAACGGCCGCGAACTCCAGTCTTTTATGGGGCACCACGAAGGCGTTGAATCGGTTGCTTTTTCCCCCGACGGGAAGTTCGTACTGACGGGCGGCTTGGATAAGGTTGCCAAACTCTGGGATTTGAACGGTCAGGAACTTCAGGCATTCAACGGCCATAAAGACGCTGTTCAGGCTGTTGCCTTCGCTCCGAACGGGCAAACCGTACTAACCGGCAGCGAAGACGGAACAGCCAAATTATGGGACTTGAAAGGCCGGGAACTGCAAACGTTTTTGGGACACACCGCCCCTGTCTGGTCGGTTGCTTTTTCCCCCAACGGGCAAAATGTGCTGACCGGCAGTTTGGATAGAACAGCTAAGTTGTGGGAACTAAAAGGAAAGGAAATCCGAACTTTTTTTGCCCATGAAGGGGCCGTTTGGCCTATTTCGGTTGCACCCAACGGAAAATATTTGCTGACCGGCAGTTTTGATGCCAGCGCAAAGCTTTGGGATTTGAACGGTCAGGAACTCCAAGCCTGCATGGGCCACACCAAAGCCGTGAGTTCTGTGGCTTTTTCTCCGGACGGAAAAAGTTTTCTGACCGCCAGTGAAGACGGGGTCGTTAAATTATGGGACATGCGGCGAATCGAGCCGCGATATTTTACCGGGGATACTGAAATCGTCAGATCCGTGGCTTTTTCCCTAGATGGACAACGGGTTTTGACCGGAACCTGGAACGGCGGTGTCAAACTCTGGGATTTGAGCGAACGCGAACTTCAATCGTTTACGGGGCATAAAGAAGTCGTTTCCTCCGTGGTTTTTTCACCCGATGGAAGCCGGATACTCACGGGTAGTTGGGATGGAACGGCAAAACTTTGGGACATCAACGGGCAGGAGCTTCAAACCTTTGCAGGACATGCTTTCGGGGTCACCGCAGTTGCTTTTTCCCCTGACGGCAATTTCGTTTTAACTGGCAGTTTTGACAGAACGGCCAAGCTTTGGGATTTGACCGGCAAAGAACTCCAGACTTTTTCCGGTCACCTATCTAGTATTTGGTCCGTCGCTTTTGCACCCGACGGACAAAGCGTGTTGACCGGCAGTTGGGATTATCTGGCGCGACAATGGGATTTGAACGGGAACACAATTCAAACTTTTCGGGGTCATGAGTCCGGCGTGCTATCTGTTGCTTTTTCCCCCGACGGAAAGCGTGTGGTGACCGGAAGTTGGGATAAAACAGCCAAAATCTGGGATTTGAGGGGCGTCGAAATGGAGCGTTATACAGGATTTACCTCTGCCGTCAGATCCGTGGCTTTTTCTCCGGACGGGTTGACTATTCTAACCGGCTGCGAAGATAAAACAGCACATTTATGGTACACCGGCCAACGGAACAATACGCAGGCTGCCTATACCTGGAACCTGCGCGGCACTTGCTATTCGGTGGCTTTTTCACCCGAAGGCGAGCGGGTTTTGCTCGGCTCCGGCCCGTATTTCTTTCCTTATTTTTGCGACATCAGAAACTTGGACAAACCCGGCTACATCGCCTCACTTACCATCCAGCAGCGCATCGAATATGGATTGATGAAGGAAGCCGATTGTTCCGCTTCCATGAATGCAGCCGAATTGGCCGGGTGCGCCAAGTACTTTTTGAAAAAGAACTTCGGGACGTACAAACTTTCGCGCTATGACCCGGATAATATTCGCACCGCCTTGCAATTGGCGACAAAATCAGCTGCATTAGATCCACAGGGGGAAGGCGTTGTAATTGAACGGAATATACGGAGGTTGATGGAGGAGGTAAAGTGATTTGATGATTTGAAAATTTGGTAATTTGAAAATGCCGTTCTAATCTTCAAATTTTCAAATCTCTACCACCCATATCTTAATCTTGAATCCGATTTTTTTACTTTTTGGCGTTCCTCTTACCGACAACGCCGTTGCCCAGGCATCCGCCGTAATCGCATTAGGCGCAAGGATGGTCACCAAACGGGGCTGCGTAATGCCCCAGCCCGTTCGCGGGTCTATGATATGGGAGTACCGCATGCCATTGGCAGCCTCGAAGTAGCGATAAGTAGCACCGGAAGTGGTGATGCCGCAATTGGCCAAAAACAAAGTTTCGGTTGTGGAATCTGTGAGGGGGCGCTCGATGGCCCAGCCTTTGTTGCCGGGTGGTGCGTGGCCAAGGACAATGTCTCCGCCAGCATCGGCTAAGGCACTAGAAATCCCCGTGGCCCGCAACAATGCCAAACATTCGTCCGCGGCATAACCCTGTGCGATGCCGCCAAGGTCTAAGCGGGTGCCTTTTAGCTTCAATTGAACACGGCGGTTTTTATACAAGCGAATCGAACGGTAATCTACTGTTTCCAGGGCAGCGACAATCCGTGCCGAATCGGGCGGTTCTTTCAGGTTGCGTGCCCTTCGCCATAGCCTTGTGAGTGCCCCGATGGTCGGGTCAAAAGCGCCATCGCTGGCTTTGGCGTAGGATTTTGACAAACGAAGAATTTCCCAAAGTTCTTTTGAAACGGGTACTTTTTTGCCGATACCGGCCTGGTCACTCAGGCGGCTGAGTTCGCTTTCGGGCAGGTAGTCGGAGAAGATGGCGTTTAGGGTATCTACCCGGGCGAAAATGCGGGCGGCGATGGCTTGAGCGCTTACTGAGTCTTTTTCGGTGTAAAAAACCAGGCGAAAAACTGTACCCATTTGTGGATGGGAAAATTCGTAACGCTGCTGGGCGGGGAGTAAAACCGGGAGTAGGAGGAGAAGGTTAAAGGGGAATTTAGAAAGGTTAAAGGTTAAAGTAGAAAGGTTAAAGATGGTGTACAAATTGTTCGATAATACGTATTCCTGTGAGCAATGGATGCCGTTATACCATTTCATTTCAAGTAATTAACGTAAGAATATGATTTAATTGACTGAAAATGAATAAGTTTGAATACACAGCAAGCTCGTTGCGGATTTGGTGTAGCAAAATTTCCCGCAAAGGTCGCTAAGGTCTCGCAAAACTTGTCCCGCACAACGGGAGGACGCTAAGGATGGCGTCCTGCTTTGCGGACTTAGCGTATCCTTAGCGTCCTTTGCGGGAAACAATCCCTCGCAAAGGTCACTAAGGAAGTGCTTTACATTATTCAAAAATCTAAACTACCTTCGTAATCCCCGGCACAGCGCAGGCGTATAATCCATCCGCTCCGGGCAACAATTTCGGATTCGCATTCCAGTCTAATTTTTCCGGCATCAGGCTGATTTTGGAATTCAGCGCAGCATCCCATTCAATGAGTTGGCCGGAGTAGGTGGCCATGCGGCCCATCATGGCGGTCAGTGTGCTTTTTGCAGCGTTTTCTGCGTCAGCAAATTTGTATTCTGATTTCGCAATGGCCGCGAACAACTCGTCGTGCTCATTCTGATAAGGATCCGGATCACCTTTGTCGTTGTAATTCATCAGGGCATAACCGCTGCGGGTCTGGATGCGGCCCGGCCAGGGAGCTGTGCCGTTGGTGCCGTGAAAAGCTTCCGTCACGGATTCTTTCGTGCCCGGAATCTGGCGGCACTGACTGAACATGCGCGAACCGTCGGCGTATTCAAACTCCACGACGTGGTGGTCGAAAATTTCGCCGTATTCTTTGCCCACGCGTACCTGACGCCCGCCGCTGCCGTACGCGCGGATCGGATAGGCTTGTTTCACCCAATTGGAAACATCAATATTGTGTACGTGCTGCTCTACGATGTGGTCGCCGCACAACCAGTTGAAATAGTACCAGTTGGTCATTTGGTAGGACATTTCGGTGGCGTCTGGTTTGCGCGGATTTACCCATAGCGCGCCCATGTTCCAATACACCCGAGAGGAGACGATGTCGCCAATGACGCCGTTTTGCAGCATGTCCACCCATTGACGATAGACCTTCTGGTAGTGGCGTTGCAGGCCAACGACCACGTTCAGTTTTTTTTGCTTTGCCATTTCGGCAGCTTCCAGTACTTTGCGAATGCCGGGTGCATCGGTGGCTACGGGTTTTTCCATAAAAACCTGTTTCCCTTGCGCGACGGCTTCGGCAAAATGATCGGGACGGAAGCCCGGCGGCGTGGCTAAAATCACCACATCAGCGTGCGCAATGGCTTTTTTGTATGCATCGAAACCCACGTATTTGCGTTCTTCCGGCACGTCTACCCGGCTTTTTACGTTGCCTTCCACACCGATCACTTCGGCGAGGTCGTCGGCAGTAATGCTTTTGTAAGCATCGTCGAGGCGGTGGCGGAAAGCGTCGGCCATTGCAACGAGTTTTACGTTTTGTTTCGTCAAGAGGGCTTGTACGGCGGCACCGGTTCCGCGTCCGCCGCAGCCGACCAACGCCACTTTGATGGCGTCGTCCGTAAAGCTGTTGGCCGCCTGCGCTAAGGAAAGTCCCCCGAGCATCATTCCACCGGTTACCGCAGTGGACGTTTTGATGAAATCGCGTCTGGTTGTTTTACTCATTTTAAGTGAAGGTTGAAGGTTGCATGATAAGGTTAAAGTAGAAAAGCCTGTCCCGCACAGCGGGGGTTAACCCTTGGGCTTGTATCCGTCCATCGTCAATCCTTAATGACCCGCTCAAAAAACCGATCCCTTTCGGCTTTGGAAACCTTTTTCATTTCCCGTACAATTCGAAAGCCGACAAATGGCGACTCTGGATTCCACCACTTGCTTTTGGGAATTTGGGGGTCGCGGGCCTGCCATTTCGGGTCGCTTTTCCGGCGGGCTGCGCTGCGCAGGGCTGGGGCATCGTCTTCAAAACTACCGCCTTTCAGAGCGCGCGCGTGTTTTTTGGTGGGTAAAATCAATGGGTTGACCGATGCTGTATCTAAGCGTTGAAAATAGTCCTCCACATAAAAATCCAGGCACCATTCCATTACGTTGCCGTGCATATCGTACAAACCCCAGGGATTGGGCTTTTTCGTGCCGGTTTTTTGATAAGAACCGCTGCTGTTGTCAAAAAACCAGGCAAATTCGGACGCTTTAGAGGCGTCTTCGCCCCAGGAGTACGCGGAATTCGTGCCGGCGCGGCAGGCGTATTCCCATTCTGCTTCCGTTGGCAGGCGGTAAAAATCGCCCGTTTTGTCAGACAACCACTGGCAATAGCGGAGGGCGGACTGCTGGGTCATGGTTGTTGCTGGAAAACCATCGGCTTTTCCCCGGCCGTACGTAAAATCGTAGTAGGGAGGGGAAGGGCGCGCTACGGCATCGGCTTTAAAATCCGGTGTAGCAGCAACATCGGAGTCGTATTCTTTGAACTGAAAACAAAAGAACTCATCGAAAGTCACCTCGTGTACGCCAATCCAGAAGCTATTGACTTCAACCTTATGCTGTCCTTCATTGACGGCCCGTCCAGGTTCTGTACCCGGACTGCCCATCTCGAAGGTTCCGCCAGGCAGCAGGGCCATCCGGAAGGATTGTTTTGTTCCTGGAATGGCAATGGTTTCAACGGTTGGCGCAGCAGATTGCGCACAAATTCCAGTTGAAAGCAAAAGCAAAGCAACAATAAACGAGTGGTTCATCTTAGCGTCAGGAATAAATTAAACTTGTTGCGCCCGCGATGATACCGTCGCAACAAGTCTATTAATCAAAGTGGCAGAAAGATAATCAGTTTGCCCGAAATCGGTCAAAAAGCAGCCTGCTTTCTGCGCAATTTTGCCCGTTCAGTGGCAATTGTCCGAATGACCAGCATGGCAATAATGACCAATCCGCCCATAATGGCTAAGTTGGCCGGGCACTCTTTATAGCCAATGAATACCCAGACCGGGTTCAGAATGGGTTCCAGCATGGCGATCAAGGCGCTTTCCACCGCTAAGGTGCGTTTTAGGCCATAAGTAAATACTCCACAAAATCGCGGCCACGATTACCGCAAGAATGCCCGCCTGGTCGGAAGAAAGTTGTTTCAAAAAAGTCATGATGACAAGGAATCGGGTTTTGTAAATTGTTTCCGGCGCAGCGCCCGCATGTCGGCGATGTATTTTTTAGCAAGCGGAATCACCTGTACGCGGCTGCTGCTGGTGTCGTCTGTCCATGTTACGGGTAATTCAAATATTTTCAGACCTTTCCACTCAGAAACGACCAAGAGTTCTGTGGAAAAAAACCAGCCGTCGTTTTGGGCACCACCCTGGTAGATCCCCTCGTATAAGCTGCGTTTCAGGAATTTAAAACCACACATACCGTCTGAAAATCGGATACCGAGGTAGATTTTTAGCAACAAGTTGAAAACCCTGGATGCGATTTCCCGTTTCAGGGTTCTTCCGATGACTTTTGAACGCCAGTGCAGGCGGGTGGCATAAACGATGTCGTAGTTTTTGTGCGCGATGGCCTCGTAAGCTTCCAGGAAATGGGATAAATCGGTCGCCAGATCAAGATCCATATAGCCTACGATGTCGGCCTGCGATTGGCTCCAGGAAGTTTTTAACGCTAAGCCAACGCCTTTTTTTGGCACTTTGAGGAAAGCAACTTCCGGAAATTCAGCCATCAACTGCTGGCCGATTTCCGGTGTTTTGTCAGTAGAGCCATTATCTGCGATGACAATGCGCCATTGGCCTGGTTCTCGGAAATGCTCCTTCAGAAAAGCATGCAGGATGCGCACATTTTGCGCAAGCGTCGCTTCTTCGTTTAGTACAGGAATCGTAACATCGAAAGTCATAGGCAACAGATTATCGCGCAAAAGTATGGATTAGGGGCTTCCTTTGTAGAATCAGCGCTTTTTTTCTTCCTTTGTAGAGTTTTAATCCTTTTTAGTCTAACGCACGCAACGCATTCGCCGCATTTACGTGTTATCTTTGCAACATCACAATATTCTAAGCATGTTTAAAAATCTGAAGTCTCTTTTTGTTGTTGAAGAAGAAAATTCCAATAAAATGCCTTCGTCTGACCCCCAGCAAGGTAAAGCGGGGTTGAAAGAACAGCCGGCCTCCAAAATAACGCAGAACACCACGCCTGCAACAGGGTCTTCCGAACCGGGGAAAGCAGTGCCAGAGCTGACAGAAGTACTGTTCAAGGCAATGGAGCAAAACAATGTGGAGGGGTTTGATTATTTGGAATTCAAACAATCGCTCAATTCGCTAAAAAAAATGCCGATGGACGAACAAACCCGTTACCAATCTGCGTATGCTATGGCGCAGACGATGGGCGTGACGGTGGAACGCCTCCTGCAAACCGGTCAGCACTACCTTGATGTGCTAAAACAGGAAGAGCAGAAGTTTGAAACGGCGGTGAACAACCAAAAAGCGAAGCAGATTGGGGAAAAAGAACAACACATCCTCAAACTGGAAGAATCCATTAAAGCAAAAGCGGAGCAAATCAAGCAACTCACCGTCGAAATTGAAGCGGATCAGGCTAAAGCCAAACAAATGAAGCAGGAAATGACGGAAGCCAGTGTAAAAGTAGAAACGACCCGAAGTAATTTTGTTGCGTCTTATGAAGCGCTGGTTCAGCAAATTCGCAGCGATCTCGATAATATCAAAAACTTCTTAAAATAACGATCATGCAACAACAACAGATCAACAGAGTCGTCGGCATTGGCGTCATCGCTTTGGCAGCCATCGTACTCATCCGGTTTTTACCGGCCTTGTTGTCCATTGCTTTCAACCTCATCTACCTTGCCGTCATTGTGGCCTTGGTATTGGCGGGCGTTTATATGATTTCCCGCATGCTGAAGAAGAAAACCTGAAAGGAACGGCATGTTTTTTGGCTCCTGTTATGGGGGTTTTACATCTTGCATTATATTTACAGGGCAATTGCTCAAAAGGAAAAATCAATCGGTTTCTAATGGAAAATTACAGCAAAGAATTTAAAGCTAAATCATTTTGGCAACGCCCCGAAGGCATCACCGGAGCGCTGGTATTGGGCGGTGTGGTACTGGGCGGCGGCTTTCTGCTTTATACGGCTCTGCCATTTTTGTTGACGCTGGCTCAAAATACGCTCTACCTGAGCTTGATGCTGGTCGCGATCGGTGCCATCGTTTATATGGTACTCGACCCTAAGATGCGTAATTTAGTCTGGTACGGTTATAAAAGCATCATGCGCTGGATGACCGGTCTTTTTGTGCAAATTGATCCCATCGGCATCCTTAAAACCTATGTCGAGGATTTATCGGACAACCTACGCAAAATGAACCGCCAGATCAGCCAGTTGCGCGGACAAATGCACAAGCTGCAGGAAGTCATTGTCAACAACAAAAAAGAAATCCAAAGCAACCTGCACATCGCCAGCAAGGCTAAGGAAACGAACAAACAATCAGTGATGATTCTGAAATCGCGCCGCGCAGGCCGACTTCAGGAATCCAATATTCGCCTTGAGGATTTGTACAAAAAAATGGAAATCCTCTACCGTGTTCTCACCAAAATGTACGAAAACTCTCAGGTTTTGATGGAAGACATCAAAGACCAGGTAGACGTAAAAGAACAGGAGCGCAAAGCCATCCACGCCAGCCACGGTGCCATGCGTTCGGCCATGAGCATCATCTCCGGCGATCCGGATAAACGTGCCATGTTCGATATGGCCATGGAAGCCATCACAGAAGACGTGGCCAATAAAGTTGGTGAAATGGAGCGTTTTATGGAAATGTCTTCCGGATTTATGGATTCTGTGGATCTCCAGAATGGCATTTTTGAAGAAGAAGGCCTGAAAATGCTGGAAAAGTGGGAAAACGAAGGGGTTTCTTTCCTGTTGGGCGAAGAAAAACAACGCTTGCTCGTTCAGGCAAACGATGAAACAGAAGTGCTCGATTTGAATGAACCCATGAAAATGCCTGTGCGGGAAACGAGCCACAAAAACCAGTACGACAACTTTTTTGAATCATAAAAACCAATTATGGCAGCACGACTCACTACCTTTTCCAAACTGCTCATCGTTCTGGCAGTCTTGGGTGGTACTTTTTTTGGATTGAAATATTCCGGAGTTCTGGATGGTGCCGGTGACGGCACAACGGAAGCCAAAGAAGAAAAAAAGTCTTCCGGCAAAAGCAGCGCCGGAGACGACGACGTCATTAAGGTCGGCGTGGTCACTTGGGGTGGATACGCCGGCGGGCAGTATTTCAACGAAGGCTTTGAAGCCAGCGCCAAGTCCCGTTTTTCGAAAGAATACGGCATTGATGTTGAATTTAAAGTCCTGGATGACTTTGAAGCTTCGAGAAATGCGTTTAAAGCGGATGAAGTCAACCTGCTTTGGCAAACCATTGATGCATTCCCCACAGAAGTAAACGGACTTGCTGATTTTGATCCGGTTGTGGTCTTCCAATCCGACTGGTCGAGGGGTGGCGATGCCGTAGTTGCCCGGCCCGGCATCACAAAAGTCTCTGACCTGAAAGGTAAAAAAGTGGCTGTTGCTGAATTGACGCCTTCGCATTCTTTCCTGCTTTGGTTGCTCGAAGCGGGTGGTCTGACCGCTAAAGACATTGAGATTGTCGCTCAGCCAAACGCCATTGACGCAGCGGAAGTGTTCAAAAGCCGCAATGTGGATGCTGCGGTGGTGTGGAGTCCGGACGATATCCTTTGCACAAAAGCAGTGCCCGGATCGCGAATTTTGGAAAGCACCCGTTCCGCTTCGTTTATCATTGCCGACGTTTTTTTAGCGAAGCGCGAGTATGCTGAAAAAAATAAGGCCAAGCTTCAAAAGCTGTATGAAGGCTGGATGCGCGGCGCCGCCGAAATTAATGCTTCTAAGGAATCCCGTAGGAAAGCTGCCCAAATTCTGGCAGAAGAATTCACAGAACGCGGCACGGCGCTGTCCACAGACGAGGCTGACCAGATGATTGGCAATGTGCGTTTGGTTACGCATGGCGACAACCAGAACTTCTTTGGGTTGAACTCGGGATTCAAAGGCGTAACCGGCAATAACCTGTACACCAATATGTCTGAAAAGTACGCTGCGCTGGGCTACATCGAAGGACGTGTTCCGTTATTTCGCCAAGTTGCTTATCCGGGCTTAGTCACTGCGACTACTTCTCTCAGCGGGAGCGAACATGCGGCGGAAGGGCAAAAGGCATTCACCAAAGTTGCTGCCGATGAAGGAAAAGAAAAAGAGGCTTTTGCCACCAAACGCGTGAGCATCAGTTTCCGAAGTGGTGAGTTTTTGCTGGATGAAAATTCGAAATACATCATTGACAAAGAATTCGTGGACATTGCGAAAGCTTTTGGAAATTCCAGAATCCGTATTGAAGGCAATACCGACAATGTGGGTAACCGCGCTTCCAATATAGCCCTTTCTCAGAAACGGGCCCAATCTGTGGCGAACTACCTGGCTCAGGCGCATTCAATGTCCTCAAATCGCTTTATTGTCGTTGGCAATGGTCCGGATAAACCAGTCGGTTCCAACAGCGCTGAAAGTGGCCGCGCTCAAAACCGGCGTACGGACTTTGAATTGGTTCGCGATTAATTAGTGTCTGTCTTTATAGTCCGATAACTGCGTTGTGTTTTACTCCAAAACTGGTCATTTACGCGAGTAAACTCCCATTTTTGGGGCAAAACACGCCTTGCTCTCGAACTCTAAAGAACAGACACCGACTAAATGGACAGACACTAATTAGTGTCCGTCTTTATAGTCCGATAGCGTGACGCCCTCACAAACCGCACCAAACTCCCGATTATGAATTATTTGTCCTTCAACGGGTATCAAGTAATTCGATCATCCATTTGTTTGAAAAAACAAGGGTATTGATCAGAATCGGCGTCCGGATTTTTATTTCGACCCGCCGGATTCAGCCTGAAAAGCCAGTACCAGCTTTTGTCCACTGCTCCCTTCTGCAATGGGTCGGGCTGCCCGCTCGTGTTGCCGCGAAAATTCGACTGCCCGGATCGGCGCTTCGTCTGCTTCAGAAACAGGGATTAGCGTTTCAAAGCTTTGAGGTGCCGGATTTTCGGTTTTCGCATACGCCGTTTGTCGGGCATTGTCCAACAAAGGCAGGATGGCTGCTAAAGCGACCACGAAGGCAAGCACAGCAGCGATGCTGGTGATACCGAAAAACTGAATGCGTCGCCTGCGCCGTTGCGCATCCAACTTACCTTCCAATTTGCGCCAGGCCGAGCTGGAGGGGGTTGCTTTTAGCTGTTGGCCACTTTCGCGAAAAGCGTCAAAGACGTCTCTTCTCTTTTTCATAGTTGTTTTTTTTATGCTCGAATGCGTTAACTGTTTATTGAAGCGGATATCGCTGGCGAATCAATATTTCCTGAAGCCGTTGTTTGGCCAGGATCAGTTGAGACTTTGAGGTGTTGATGCTGATGCCAAGCAACTCCGCGATTTCGCGATGCTTCATTCCTTCCAGTATGTAAAGATTAAATATGGTTCGGTAGCCGGTCGGCAATTGTTCTAAAAAACTCAGCAATTCCCGGGCACTTATCTCTTCTTCGATTGTTGCATTTTCCCCGGCATCAATCTGGGGATTCAACTCCTGTGCGTGTTGCAGGGCGTGGGTACGTCGCAAAAACATCAGGGCTTCGTTTACCACAATGCGGCGAATCCATCCCTCAAAGCTGCCCATATCCCTGAATTGGTTGATGTTGGTCAGTACTTTATAAAACGCTTCAACCAATACATCTTCCGCATCTTCTTCCCGTTTCAGATAGCGCCTGCAAACTCCCAGCATGACAGGCGAATAGCGTTCAAACAACATTTGTTGCGCTTTCCGGTCTTCCTGCTTGCAGGCAGCGATCAATGTTTTTTCGTCCACGCGGAAGTTTTTCTTCGGTTCACTTGAAGGCAGAGGCGCAACAAGCTTGATATACGTATAGATGTTATCTTCTGTACTTTTGGTGTGAAACTTTTCCCCCCTGAAAATTATTATCTTTGCGGCTATTTTTCAGAAAACAGATGACGAAAGGAGGAAGCCTGCGTCAAAATTGCATTTTTTTTATCACTAACAAAAGGAAATGTACCTGAACAACAACCGTTATTTGCTGACCGGCGACGTAGATCCGCTCGTTTTGTGCGAAAAGTATGGTTGTCCGCTGTATGTATACGACAGCGCCATCATTGAACGCCAATATCAGCGCATTTTGGATGCTTTTAATGTTCCGAAGCTGAAGATTAATTACGCATGTAAAGCTTCAAGCAACCTCAGCCTGCTCAAATTATTTAAACAGTGGGGCGCAGGGCTTGATACGGTTTCCATCCAGGAAGTACACTTGGGTATCAAGGCTGGATTTGCGCTCAATGACATCATTTTTACTCCGAATTGCGTGAGCATTGAGGAGATCCAGGAGGCAGTTCAACTGGGGGTTCGGATCAATATTGACAGCATTTCTGCCTTAGAGCAGTTTGGCCAGCTGCATCCCGATGTGCCGATCTGCATTCGGATCAATCCGCATATTATGGCTGGTGGAAACCGCAAAACGTCGGTTGGCCACATTGACTCCAAATTTGGTATATCCATTCATCAGATGCCGCACGTGTTGCGGATCGTGGAAGCAACGGGGCTGAAAGTCGAGGGCTTGCACATGCATACCGGTTCGGGCATTCTCGATGCGGATGTGTTCATCTTGGGGGCGGATATCCTGTTGAACATTGCAAAAGATTTCAAATACTTAGATTATATTGACTTCGGAAGCGGGTTTAAAGTGCCGTACAAAGAAGGCGATGTGGAAACCAATATTGAGGAACTGGGCGAAAAAATATCTCAGCGGTTCATCGAATTTTGCGAAAGCTACGGGCGCGATCTCACCCTGATGTTCGAACCGGGTAAGTTTTTGGTGAGCGAAGCCGGTTATTTTTTCGCAAAAGTGAATGTCATCAAACAGACCACTTCAACGGTGTTTGCAGGCTTGGACTCAGGACTGAACCACCTCATTCGCCCCATGTTTTACGATGCGTATCACGAAATTACCAATATCTCAAAACCTGGAGACAAGCCACGTTTTTATACTGTGGTTGGATACATTTGTGAAACGGATACTTTTGGCGTAAATCGCCGGATTGCTGAAATTCAGGAAGGAGATATTCTTTGTTTGCATCACGCTGGAGCGTATTGCTTCTCCATGGCATCTAATTACAACTCCCGGCTGCGTCCGGCAGAAGTGTTGGTTCATGAGGGGAAAGACTACCTAATCCGCCGTCGGGAAACGATGGAAGACATCTTTCGCAATCAGGTGGAAGTGGAACTGGAGGCACCTGTTTTGGTGCAAGCTTGATTTTTATAAAGAGACAAGTTTGCAAAAGACAAGTTTGCAAAAGGCAAGGGGCAAATGGGGGATTGCGTGTTTGCCTACTTGCCCCTTGCAAACTTGCTCTTTGCAAACTACTTTTCCCGGAAAAAAATGCTAATTGGCACGCCGTTGAAGTCGAAATTTTTACGCAACTGGTTCTCTAAGTAGTTTTTATAATTCTCCCGAACGTATTTCGGGTGGCTGCAAAAGAATGCAAAGGCCGGATAATAAATCGGCAACTGCGTCACATATTTGATTTTAATCAGCTTGCCACGATAGGCAGGAGGTGCATATTTTTCGATGGCTTCCAGCATCACATTGTTCAACTCTGAAGTTTTAATCTTTTTTGTCCGGTTCTCAGCAACCGTCATCGCAGCTTCTACTGCTTGAAAAATTCTTTGTTTTTCAAGAACGGAAATGAAAAGAATCGGCACATCAGTGAAGGGCGCAATGTCTTTTCTAATTTGCTCTTCCAGCCGTTTTGCCGTATTGGTTTCTTTGTTCTCAACCAGATCCCATTTGTTTACCAAGAGTACGACTCCTTTGTTCCGACGTTGAGCCAGCCGGAAAATGCTCATGTCCTGGCTCTCCATTCCGGTTTGAGCGTCAATCATCAGCAGACAGACATCCGCTTCCTCAATTGCCCGTACGGCCCGCATGACCGAGTAAAACTCAAGGTCTTCGTGGACTTTGGCCTTTTTTCGTATGCCGGCAGTATCAACCAGAATGAATTCTTTTCCGTACTTGGTATATTTAGAGTGAATGGAATCACGTGTTGTTCCCGCCACTTCTGTCACGATGTTGCGCTCTTCCCCAAGCAGGGCATTGATGAGCGATGATTTGCCAATGTTGGGCTGACCGACAATGGCAATTCGGGGAATTTCCGATGCACCGACGTTTTCGTCTTCTTCAATCCGGCTGGTGACCGCGTCTAACAATTCGCCGGTACCACTGCCAGAAACAGAAGCTATGAAAAAAGTTTCCTCGATGCCAAAGCTCCAGAATTCGTTAGCTTCCAGCATGCGGTCGCCGTTGTCCACTTTATTAACGGCCAGCAAAACTGGTTTTTTAGAGCGGCGCAACAAGTCGGCAACCTGCTCGTCAAGGTCGGTAATCCCTGTGCTTACGTCTACCATAAACACAATTATAGCCGCTTCGTCAATAGCCAACTTTACCTGAGAACGGATCGCCGCTTCAAAAACATCCTCCGAATCGCGAACAAAACCACCGGTGTCCACCACCGTGAAGGTTTTTCCATTCCACGTGCAAACACCGTATTGGCGATCCCTTGTCACCCCGCTTATATTGTCCACAATAGCTTTAGGCGCGCCGATCAGCCGGTTGAAAAGGGTTGATTTTCCGACATTCGGGCGGCCAACAATTGCAATAATACTCCCCATATACTTGATTTTGTGCCCCTTATAAACAAAAACGCTTCTCTGCCGGGGCTAACAGCGCGCAAAGGTACGCAGAAATTAGAGGAACTTGGTAATATAAGGCTTTGTGTGTAGTGTTTGATATAAAATGTTTTTAAAATTATTTGATATGATATTTTATGTTTTAAAATATTTTTATCTTTACAGTGGATTGATATCAAACTATTTATTCACCCGTCTAAAACTGGTATAATCATGGAAATGAACACCAATGCAATCAACTGGTTTGAAATCCCGGTCTCTGATTTCAAACGTGCAAAACAATTTTACAGCGCTATTTATGCGTATGACATGCCCGAAATGGAAATGGCCTCCGTCACCATGGGCATGTTGCCCTATGATCAAAATGGGGGCGGCGTTGGCGGTGCTATTTGTTTTGGGGAAGGCCACGAACCAAGCAGTAAAGGCGCTAAAGTGTATCTGAATGGCGGATCTGACCTGAACAACATCCTCAACAGGGTAGAAGATGCAGGCGGATCTATAGTGCTGCCCAAAATGCTCATCACCGAAGAACATGGCTACTTTGCTGTTTTTATGGACACGGAAGGCAATCAGATTTCTATCCATTCCATGCAATAGCGTGTACTGAAATCCCTCAACAAGCGGTAAACATTGAATCGCTTCGAAGGTGGCAAAAGGCAAGGTGCGAAAGGTAATTTACCCTCTGCTACTTGCCTTTTGCCCTTTATTATTCACGCTTTCCGCACCTCTTTAAAACTTAAACCCGATCCGGGTAAAGTAGAATGCCCCGTTAAATCCCATTTGTACAGAATCCCACCGACCGCCGCTTTCAGTTTCCACATCCTGGATGGTGGGATAAGCATCCAGAATATTGGCCCCGCCAATGGTTAACCGCAGGTTACGCGACAATTCCAGGGAAACGCTCAGATCAAGCGTCGTAGCCGCTTTGTATTCATCCAAAGCCCCTACATAATCCTCCAGGGTAATTTTATCGAAATAGGTCAACCGGGCGTTGGCGCTCAACCGCTTGGTTTTGTATTCTAAAGCTAAATTACCCTTTGTATTGGGCGCAGAAGCCAGCAAAAACAACCGTTCGCGGTTGCTAAAATAAATGTCTTCTTTGCCTTTCAATTTATCGGTGGTATTGACTTTATCAATTTTCATATCATTCACATTCGCGGCTATGGTCGCAGAAAAGCGGTGTCCATTGCCCAAGCGCAGCACATAAGCCAGGATAATATCGGCGCCGGTCGTGCTGGTATTCACGGCATTGGTAAAGAAACGTGCGCTACCCACATTGATGGCCTGCAATTCCTGGCCGATATCCGGGTCGTCGGAAGTAAAATCTCCGGTCAGTACAATTCGGTCTTCTACTTTTACATAATAACCATCTACCGTTAATGAAAATGAACCTGAATTGAAGGTCATACCGGCACTGGCGTTCACAGAACGCTCCTGCTTAAGCTCCGGGATGCCGAGTTGCCGGGTGATCGGACTGTTGTTGCGAGCCAGAAATTTGTCGACTGCAACCCCGGACACAAAATCTGTAAAAATGGAATTAAAATGGATCTGCGCCAGAGAAGGCGCCCGAAAACCAGTGCTTGCAGAAGCCCGAAGCGCAAGGCCATTGGCAACTTGTAGCCGTGCCGCAATTTTACCGTTAAACGTGTTGCCGAAATCGCTGTATTCTTCAAACCGCAGCGCAGCGCCCACCATGAAACGGTCGGTCAGGTCGAATTCGGTATCTAAATAAGCGCCCAAGTTGGTGCGCGATTCGTTAACCTCGTTGGCCGGACTAAAGCCCGGAAAGCCCTGCGAGCCGCCAGGCCGGTAAATTGTGTCCCCATCTTCTACGGCAAAAACAACAGGGCCGTAAGTTTGCCACGAGCCTTCTTCGCCGGCAAAAATTTCATAGCGGTCTACCCGGTATTCGAGGCCATACGCCACGTTGACACCTTTGAGCGTGTTTTTGAAATAGCGTGTGAAGTCCAGCGAAGTTGTTGCCTGGCTCAGGGCAAAACCTCCGTCGTCAAAGCGAGTAGGGGAGCGCTCTTCCAACGAAGCATTCAAAGTGCCTTCACCGTAGTAGTGGAAACGATTGGAGCCAACGGTGTGGTTAAAATCTACATCCCAGCCATTCAAATCCCCGCGAATTCCGGCAGACATGGATTTGTCGGTGATGTCGGACACGATGTGCGGATCAAAACCGTTGGGATAAATAGACAATACATTGCGGGCACTGCCAGGATCGCGGGTCCAGGCAAAAGCATCCGTTTTTCGGAAATTGGTGCCGCCAAAAGCATAAAAGTGTGCTTTTTTGCTGATTGGGATTCTGGAGTTGAAATAAGCCCCGAAATTGGTGGCTTGCGCATCGCCGAACTGCTGGCGATACAGCCCTGGGTCACGTCGGTTGGTACGCCCTTTGTCCCAGTAATCAGCGGTGACGTTCACAAAGCCGCCGTCGCCTACCTTAAATCCATAGTTTCCGTTGAGCTGAAGATTTTCGCCATCAAAACTGCGGTCACCATTGTTCGTTGCTTTGTGGGCACCCAGATTGACATTACCAGAAAATTCATCAGTGCTCGATTTCAATACAATATTGATAACCCCTGCAATAGCATCCGAGCCGTATTGTGCAGAGGCGCCATCCCGCAGGATTTCAATGCGCTCTATCGCAGCCGCTGGAATCGAATTGAGGTCGGTGCCGGTATTGCCCCGGCCGCGTGTGCCATACAGGTTGACGAGCGAAGATTGGTGTCTGCGTTTGCCATTGACCAAAACGAGCGTCTGATCAGGCCCGAGACCGCGCAGGGTAGCCGGATCCACGTGGTCAGCGCCGTCTGCACCCGATTGGCGGTTGGCGTTGAAAGATGGCGCAGCAAATTGCAGTAACTGGTTCAGATCCAATTGGCCGACGCTGTTGGTCACCTCCCGGATATGAATGATGTCAATGGCTACCGGCGAAGCAGTGACTGAGCGGTTGAGGCTGCGGCTGCCAACAATTTCAAGGTCTGCAAGCGTGATGCCTTCTAACAAAACTACATCCAGTTGCATTCGTCCTTCCAGCATAATTTCCTGGGTTGCGTAACCGACATAGCTAAAAACGAGGGTAGCATCGGCACCGCAATCAATGGAATAACTCCCGCTGGCGTCTGTTACCGTGCCTCGGGTTGTGCCTTTTTCGTAAATACTGACGCCGATCATAGGTTCGCCGTCTGAATCTGTAATCGTGCCTTTGCAAACGGATTGTGCGCTCATCGCCTGAACGGCGAAAGCCAGCAGCAAGATTAGGTAAAGTCGCTTCATTGTCGTTGGTTTAAGTTTGCTTAAAAATTATACTATGAACGTGGAAATATAAGTGAAATAATCGTTTGCGGAGTGTTTTTTCAGGATTACTTAAATTGCTGATTATTTGGTGGGATTCGCTTTTCCGAGTTTTGGCGCATCAAATCTGTGCTGAAAAAAAAATGGACTGGCGGGATAAAGACTCCCCTTTTTCAGAAATGCAGAAATGGCTATCTTGGCGGCGATTTACCTGCCCACCTGGCTTTGGGGAGATCAGGAGGCTTCATACGCTAAAATTTGTCTGTGATGAAAAGATTTTCACTGATTTGTATGCTTGCGCTGTTGACCTGTAGCGCGATTTTTTCACAAAAGAAAGAAGAACCGAAATGGGATGTTAACAACCCGCCGGGCCCTTTTAAAGAGGTTACTTTTGATTTGAACGAGGGTACCTGGATGAACCTCGATGTCAGCCCTGATGGTCAAACCATCGTTTTCGACTTATTGGGAGACATTTATACCATGCCAGTTTCCGGCGGCAATGCCAAAGTATTGCGTCAGGGCCTTGCGTGGGAAGTTCAGCCCCGCTTTAGCCCCGATGGGAAAAAGATCCTGTTCACCAGCGATGCCGGGGGCGGAGACAATATCTGGATGATGAATGCAGACGGGACGGACGTTAAACAAGTGACCAAAGAAACTTTTCGCCTGCTCAACAATGCGGAGTGGATGGCTGATGGCCAATATTTTGTCGCCAGAAAGCACTTTACTTCCCAACGTTCTGCCGGCGCAGGAGAAATTTGGCTTTACCACATCAGTGGTGGAGAAGGGGTTCAACTCACCAAGCGCAAAAATGACCAACAGGATGTGAATGAACCTGCTGTATCACCGGATGGCCGGTATGTCTATTTCAGCGAGGACATGTATCCCGGCGGCTTTTTTCAATACAACAAAGATCCCAATAACCAGATATTTGCTATTCGCCGGTACGACAGTCAGGAAGGAAAAGTGGAAGAGGTCGTTGGAAGCGGTTGTCGTCCTCAAATTTCCAGAGATGGAAAAAAATTGGCGTTTGTAAGAAGGATGCGGACGTCGAGTGTGCTTCTGGTTCATAACTTGGCTACCGGAGAGGAATTCCCGCTTTGGAGCGGCCTGAGCAAAGACCAGCAGGAAGCCTGGACGATATTTGGAAGCTACACTGGATTTGACTGGCTTCCCGACAACAAGCACATCGTCATTTGGGGGAAAGGCAAACTTTGGAAAGTAGACTCGGAAACTGGAAAAGCAACCAATATTCCGTTTCAGGTAAACGCCAAACACCGGCTTGCAGAAACGGTGCGTTTTGAAAATAAAGTCTTCAGCGATCAATTTGACGTACACGCCATTCGGCACGCCAAAACGGCTCCGGATGGCAAGCTCCTGGTTTTTAATGCCGCCGGTTATTTATGGAAAAAAACATTGCCGGAAGGCAAACCGGAGCGGCTGACCAAGGCGACGGATTTAGAGTACGAACCTGCTTTTTCCGCAGATGGAAACACCCTCGTTTATGTAACCTGGAACGACGAGACGATGGGCACCATTTACAAACTCGACTTGCGCAGCGGACAATCCACCAAGCTCACGACCGAAAAAGGCATTTACCGAACGCCGTCTTTTTCACCTGACGGGAAGCAGATTGTCTACCGCAAAGAAGACGGCAACGACCATCAGGGGTTTGCTTTTTGCAAAGAACCGGGCATTTACCTCATGCAAGCCACTGGCGGCAAAGCAGCCTTTGTGACGCCACAAGGTGAAAACCCGCAGTTTACAGCCGATGGTCAGCGCATTTTTATTCAAACGGGCGGTTATCTGTTTGGCAGCTTGACCAAAGCTTTTAAAAGCGTAAAACCCGATGGCAGCGATGAAAAAGTGATTTTTAATACGCAATACACCAATCAGTTTGTGCCCAGCCCTGATAACCGGTGGATTGCTTTCACCGAATTGTACAAGGTGTATGTTGCACCGATGCCCATGCCGGGACAATCTATTGGCCTTTCGGCAAATACAAAAGCCGTTCCTGTCGCGCAGGTCGCGCGGGATGCCGGGATTAACCTGCACTGGTCGGCTGACAGCAAAACCTTGCACTGGACGCTGGGAGAAGAATATTTTTCGGAACCGTTAACCAATCGCTTCCTGTTTTTGGAAGGCGCAGTGGACAGCATTCCGCCCGTGGATACGATTGGTTTAAAAGTAGGGTTAACCTTGCCTGCTGACAAACCGGAAGGCATTGTTGCGTTTCAAAACGCACGCATCCTGACTATGGAAGGTGATCAGGTGATCGAAAAAGGAACCATCGTCGTAGAAGCAAACCGGATTAAAGCAGTAGGGCCTTCCTCCCGGGTGACGATTCCGCGCGGCGCTAAAATCATTGATTGCAGCGGCAAAACCATTATTCCCGGCTTGGTTGATGTGCATGCGCACGTAGGGAACTTTCGATTCGGCATCAGTCCGCAGAAACAATGGCATTATTATGCCAACCTCGCCTACGGGGTAACGACTGTTCATGACCCGTCTTCCAATTCCGAGATGGTTTTTTCTCAGGCTGAAATGGTGAAGGCCGGAACCATGCTGGGTCCCCGCATTTTTTCAACTGGAACCATCCTTTACGGAGCAGAAGGAGACTTCAAAGCGGTTATCAACAACCTCGAAGATGCGCGTTCCGCGCTTCGCCGAACCAAAGCTTACGGCGCATTCAGCGTAAAAAGCTACAACCAGCCGCGCCGGGATCAGCGCCAGCAGGTGATTCAGGCTGCGCGGGAACTTGGGATTCTGGTCGTTCCGGAAGGCGGTTCGTTTTTCTACCACAATATGAGTATGGTCGCCGACGGTCATACCGGTGTGGAGCACAATGTTCCGGTAGCGCCGCTTTATAACGATGTACTACAGTTTTGGAGTGCGACAAAAACGCACAACACGCCCACTTTAATCGTAAATTATGGCGGTGTAAACGGCGAATATTACTGGTATCAGAAGACCAATGTGTGGGAAAAGAAACGGCTGCTTAACTTCACGCCACGTCCGGTGATAGACAGACGCGCACGCCACCGCACCATGATTCCTGACGAGGAGTACGAAAATGGCCATATCCTGACCGCCAAATCCTGCAAAAAACTGCAAGACGCCGGTGTTAACATCAACCTTGGCTCGCATGGCCAGATTCAGGGCATCGGCGCGCATTGGGAAACATGGATGTTTGCACAAGGCGGGATGACGCCGATGCAAGCGTTAAAAGCTTCGACCATCAACGGCGCAGTGTACTTGGGGATGGACAAGGAAATAGGGTCTATTAAGGCAGGGAAATTGGCAGATTTGGTCATTCTCGACAAAAATCCATTAACCAATATCCAGCACACGGAAGCGATTCGATCAGTCATGCTGAATGGCCGGCTTTACGATGCCGACACGTTAAACGAAATTGGCAATTACGACCGCAAACGCAGTAAATTCTATTTTGAAATGGAAGGAAGTGCTAATACCTGGCCTGCGACGGGAGAAAGTTTTGGCCACCAGCCGACTTGTCTTTGCGGGAAATAGGAGCCTCGTGGAAAGGGCAAAAGGCAAGATGCAAAAGGCAAATATTTGAGGAACAAAATTGCCCTTTGCATCTTCCATTTTGCTGCTTGCCTCTTATGAAATTTGGAACGATTCGCAAAAAAGGCACCCAAATGCTTAAATTTGCAGAAGGATAGCGCATCTTTTTTCGCGTTGCGCTGTTATCAAGCATCTTTTGAAGCCAATTTAGCGTTTAAAAGATACTAAACAACAGCAGGGATGATCAACTACTTCAAAAATTTGTTGGAACGATCCGCTTTTGGCGTGTGCAGCTACCTCGGGGAAAAAATGGGTGTAGCTTCTGCCAGGGTGCGCATGTATTTTATCTATGCTTCATTTATCACCCTGGGTTCTCCGTTTATTATCTATTTAGCGGTAGCTTTCTGGCTCAACATCAAGCGTTACGTTAAGCAACGCCACAATTTGATGTGGAACTGAAAGCGGCCTGAATTATTCGCCGCTAAAGGCATATTGAACCAGATTGGCGCCCATGCGCAGAGCCTGAAGACGTACTTCTTCCGGGTCTTTGTGTACCTGGGGGTCTTCCCATCCATCGCCAAGATCGCACTCATAAGAGTAAAAACAAACTAATCGGCCTTCCCAGAATAAACCGAAACCTTGTGGGCTTTTTCCTCCGTGCTCGTGGATTTTGGGTAAACCGTTTTTAAACGTAAATTTCTGGCGATAGATCGGATGTTCGAACGGCAACTCGACCAATTCCTGTTCCGGGAATATCTTTTTCAAGGCAACCCGGACGTAAGGATCCATGCCAAAGTTGTCATCAATATGCAAAAAGCCGCCTGCCATTAGGTAATTTCGAAGATTTTCAGCTTCCAAATCTGAAAAAACAACATTGCCGTGGCCGGTCATGTGTACGAAGGGATAGTTGAACAAATCGGCGCTACCAACTTCAACCACAGCATTTTCCGGATCGAAATTAATGCCTAACTGCTGGGAGCAAAATTTGGCAAGATTGGGCAGAGCCGTTGGATTAGCATACCAGTCTCCACCGCCGTTATACTTTAGCAAAGCTAATTTTAGCGGTAAAGTTTCGGTTGATGTAAAAGCCGACAAGCTGACAAAAAAAACAGGCAGCAAGAGCCAGAAGGAGCGTTTCATATCTTTTTTCTTTGTTGACTATCCATTGATCATGTTGACGGAATGACAAGCGACAATACCCGCTGTTTCTGTTCGTAAACGATGCGGCCCCAAATTTATTCCGGAAAAACCACAATCGAGTGCTTTTTGGATTTCTTCCGGCGTAAAATCACCCTCCGGCCCAATGACAAGATAAACGTCCCTGCCCGGTGGATAGTTTTCTTTCAGCGTCCGGTGGGGAGATTCTCCCATGTATGCAATGAACCGGCAAGCCTCTTTGTTGGCGGATTCCACGAATTTTCCAAATGGCGTCATGTCATGAAGTTTGGGCAGGTAGGCTCTGAGTGATTGCTTCATGGCGGAAAGCACGATTTTTTGCAGCCGGTTCAGACGGATATTGGAGCGTTCCGAGCGTTTGCATTGCAACAGCGTGATTTCGTCTACCCCAATTTCGGTGGCTTTTTCCAAAAACCATTCTGTGCGCTCCATTTGTTTGGTTGGCGCCAGTCCGATGTGCAAGTGGTATGGCCTTTTTTGGTAATCATGTATCGTTTTTTCGATGGCAATGCGACATCGTTTTTTACCCACTTCTGTTAAAGAGCCTTCGTACCAATTGCCCAAACCGTCCACGAGTTGCAGCCAATCGCCCGGCTTTTTGCGCAAGACTTGTGCGCAATGGAGGGATTCTTCCTCGTTCAGGATGGCAAAATTACCTTCGATTTGTATGGTGAAGAATAGCTGCATAGTCTGTGAATACGCCTACTTGCGTTTTTTTAATTGTTCTTTCAGGGCTTCAATTTCTTTGTCTTTTTGGGAAAGTGCCTGTTCTTTTTGGGAAATCTCTTGTTCTTTTTGGGAAATCTCCTGTTCTAATCTTTCTTTCAGTTCTTGTTTATCTCTGATATGTTGTTCTATCACATTTTCGACTTCTTCTTCAATTTCGATCCCTCGCAGTACCTCTTCCTCTGTGGCTGCTCTTCTTAGTCTGTTGATGATCATTTCCAGCACTTTATCGCCTTCAATTTCCATCTCGGCAATTTCCAGTGTTTTATAGTCCGAAACTCTTGCATAAGCTTGGTTAAAAACTTTGAGCAGGCGCTCCAGTTCTGTCCGGACTTGTTTTTTCAATCTTGGAATCTGAATGACAAAACAATCGTGCGTCAACTGCTCAATGAAGGCTTCTTTTTTATGTAGGATTTCTCCAGTAACCAGATCAAGGTATTCCCGGTTTACTTTTAAAATTGCAGTTTCGATATTTCTCAGGCGAAAGCCTAGAAAGTAAATGGTAATGATGGGCAGGGCATTTGGGTCTGGTTCTTGAACCATGTCTTCTTTTCGGTAATTGTCCCCAAGGTATTTTCGGAAGCGCATGATGTCTCCAGCCGCTTTCCCTTTCTGTAGTTCAATCAGGATTTTTTTGTGAACGCCTTCTTTCGTTTTGATGATGGCTTTGAAATCAAGACGGAAAATGTTGATTTCGAAGCGCTCCGACCGGCTGATATGTTCTTGGGGTTGAAGCTTAACCTCAACAATATCCTCCCCTATGATCCGGGACAAAAAAAGTCGGGCAATTTCCAAGTCCTCCATGAGGTACTTGAAAACAACATCGTAGATTGGATTGGCAATAATCATCTGACGGTAATCTTTTGTTACAAAGATATGGGTTTATTTTCCATAATCTTCCAAAAATTCCCGGATGCCGTAAGCGATGATGTCTTCTTCCGACATTGGGGCGATTCCATAACGCAGCCAGGCGGAAGGCATTAACCAAAGCGAAGCGGTGTCGCCTCCTCCAAAACTACCTGGCATTAGCAGGTAATTCCCGTCTGGAGAACATGCTATTTCGCTGGCAACACCGTTGTGATTGCGCAAAGTCGCTATTTTCCTGCCGCTCAAATCCCATAAAACTACATGTCCCAGATAATTTCCAGTAATCAGGGATTGTCCATCGGTTGAAAAACTGATCGAAAAAAGAAGGTCGGAATTTTTACTCCGGCGTAGTATTTCCTTGCCTTGAGCATTCCAGACGATGAAAGTTTCATCATCAGTAATGGCCGCTATATGGCCATCGGAGGAGACTGTTGCAGCTTTGATCCCCGTGGATTCAGGGCGCAGTACCAATTTTTCATGACCTTTTTCATTCCAGAGCCGGATTGTTCCATCCCAGCTTCCTGTCAGGATGTGGGTGCCGTCATTGGTCATTTGAATACTGGACACTCCTCCTTGATGTGCTTTGAAAATAAAAATCGTTTCCCCGTTTTTATCCCAGATCCGCGCCGTACTGTCCTGGCTGGCAGTCAGCATCCATGCTCCGTTTTTTGAAAAGGCAACTGCTGTTATTCCACCAGTATGGCCTTTCAACGTCTTTGCGACATTTCCGTCAAGGTTCCATAAAATAGCTGTACTGTCGTCACTACCCGTCAGCAATTGATTGCCGTCAGGCGAAAATGCAATATCGTTTATGGCTCCGGAATGAGGAGCCAGGGTTTGCAATTCCTGCCCGTTTATTGTCCATACTTTAGCTGTCAGATCGGCGCTTGCAGTTGCCAGGGTTGATCCATCAGGTGAAAAAGTAACGGAATTAATATAAGAATCGTGCCCGGCGTAAGTCATTTGAATGTTGGAATAAATATCCCAAAATTTGATACTGCCGTCTTCACCTGCGGTGATTACGGTACGGTAATCTGGCGAAAACACGATCACATTTACGGACGTACCAGCGGCATGGCCATTTAGCGTCAGGTATTTCCGGCCATTTGCCTGCCAGATAATTACATCCGGTTCAAGCATATTGTTGGTGGCAAGGAATTGTTCGTTGGGCGAAAAAGCAACCGTGGAAACAGGGTCATAGTTAGTATCAAAAGAAAAACTCTGGTTTTCCTGAAACCGCCAAATTTGGGGTTTGCCCGAACCGAGTAAAATATCTTGGCCATTGGGAGAAAACGCTATGGCAAAGATACCCCCGTCAGAACTAAACTTTTTCAATGCCTCACCGGAGCTACTGCGCCAGACAATCGCTGTATTATCTGAACTTCCGGTAGCAAGCAGAGTCCCATCCGGCGAAAAAGCAACGGCGTTAACCTTTTCCTTATGGCCTTTGAGTTTGTGAATCAATGTTCCGTCAAATCCCCATACCCATGCAGTAGAATCCACGCCAAGGCAGGTCGCAACCCGATCGCCATCCAGAGAAATAGCTAATTCGCTGACGATGGCCTTTTGTTTAGGTAAGCTGCGGATCAATTCCCCCTTGAGGTTCCAGAAATGAACGAAGCTGTCCATACCTGCACTGGCAAAGTATTGGCCGGTAGGAGAAAAAACGAGGTTGGTAAGCCCGCCGTCATGCGCTTTGAATTCGTGAAAACTTTTACCGTCCATCTCCCAAATACGGCATACCCCCATATCGTTTCCGGTAACAAAAACAGATGCATTGGGGGCTTGTGCAAGCGCTTTGACTGGACTTCCGGTCAATATTTCTTTATAGTAAAACGTATTGTCCCGATAACTCAAAATATCATGCATAGCCTCCTGCGCGTCATCCCCAGGATACATTTGAAAAGCGGCCTCTGCTAACCGAATGGCCAGCGTAGGATTTTCCCATTGCAATCGTTGCGCTTTTGCTGCCAATGCCGCTGATTTAGCTTCCAGGCCTTTGCGTTCTGCCCGGCGGGTTTGGTCATCGGCGCGGGTTTTTTCTTGTGTTGCCCGGGTAAGGGCAAATTCTGCCTGTTCTCGCAAATCTTCAGCCCGCACTTCTGCTATTCTGGCTTTTCGCGCTTCGTCCTGTGCGGTGCGTTTTTCGCGTTCAGCAGCGCGCTGAGCAGATTCCGCTTTTTTTCTTAGTTGCTCAATTTTATCAAAAACCTTCAGGATGCGTTTGTCTATGTCAGCGCCCATTGCCGGGTTGCAGCGTTCGGCAGCATTGTAGCGGAGGATAGCATTTCGGTAGTCGCCGGCTGCTTCCGCTTCTTTCGCATCTTGCATGATCCTGCTGAATTCGGGGCATGGCTCAACCTCCTGACTCCAAAGGATACCAGCATTACAAATTGCCAATATGAACAACCATTTTCTCATGGGTTTTACATTTTTTCTGTTTTCGGGTGACTGTGTTTTGGGCGACCGCGAGGGTCGCTCCTACTGATCAATTTTTGCCTGAATCGCAGCCGCTTGTTTCCGAATATCTTCAGACGAATCAATTTCAAGGGCTTGCTTCAGGGTGCGTGCAGCAAGGTCTTTGTATCCGGCATCGTTATAAATTTTGGCGCTTTCCACCAAAGCTTTGGCTTCTAACTTTTTGCGACTTTGGGCTTCTTCTTCATATTTGCTGAGGTTGGTCTTCGCTTCTGCTTCTTTTGCTTCTGCCTGCTCTTTCGCCGTTTCTGCTAAGCGATACTGCCAAAAAGCAAAAACAGAAGTGAGCAGGGAAATAACCGCAGCCACAACTGCCACGAAAGCCAACCGCCTTGCCCGCTGGCGTTTCCTGCGTTCTTCCTGTGCTTTGTTGCGCAAGGATGCCAATTCTGCCTCCCTGACGCCTTTCGCTTTTTGTTCCACTTCCTGCGCTTCGGCTGTTTTGCGCCGCGCTTTGGATTTCAGCACGGGCGGCACCAGGGTATCGTGGCTAAGCTCATAAGTGTAGCCACCCTGGGCGCTGGGCTCTGCACGCAACAGGTGGTGATCCACCAATTGCCGCAAAGTTTCCGGCCTTATCTTATGGACAATGATGCCTTCGTACAGACTCAATCTGCGTTCTTCGTCTTCAAAAATCAGTTCATCTTCGATGAGCCGACGAGCGGCTTGTTGCTCTCCGGGGTCTTTAATGCTGCCGATTTGGTCGTCGTAGTAATTTTCATAAATGGCTTCCAAATCGCCAAGGTGCCCGATGCCAACAGATTTTAGCTGATGTCGGATCACGTTTTGCTCCACCGATTGACAAAGGATCTGAAGTTGGAAAGACTCAATTTTTTCAGCGCCTTTTTCGGTCAAAAAATCCAGGATGGCGCCCAGCGCAGCTTTTTCATAGCGAAAAGGAGAAGAGGCAAAATCGCCTTCGGCCAGTGCTGGTCGTTCAATAGCAGTCGTTGCCTGGATTGCATCCATCGCGCCCAACTCATAACAGTTGCTAAGAATGGTGGGCAGATAGTCGGAAAGCCGGTCGAGCAGGTGCAAGCGGTCAGAGCGAATAGCCAACAGCACCTGTCCGTTCATTGGGCGGTGGAGTGCTTCGAGCGCCTCATCGCCAAGTTCCCCAATGCGTTCTTCAATGGCATCCCGGTATCGTTGCGGAATCTGGGTATAAATCAGTTCGCTCAGTTGTTTTTTGAACTCAGTGATGACTTCCTGGGGATAGGTGAACAATTCTTCAAACTGGTCAAAGATGAGAAGGAAGTTCCCGAATGCGGGGTCGCCCATTTGCCGCGATTTTGCATACCGCCACAAGGAGGCATCCCCGGGGACTAATTTTTCCAGCCAATCCTGCCGGAAAGGGTCGTTGGCGATTCGTTCCGCTGTTGTAAGAATTGGGGTATCAGGTCTTTCCGGCATCCAGGCGCCGAAACGGATCTGAACCGGAGTGACTTGTCCCTGCTGGTGGATGCGTGGAATCAGCCCGGCATTGATCAGCGAACTTTTTCCCAAACCTGATTTGCTGTACAAAACGACCAACCGTTCCAGCCCGGTGAGCTGAAAGAGGGTTTCGGCGTCTTTGATTCTACCGAAAAAAATGTCCTGTTGGTCTGTCTGAAAAGGCTTGGCGCCGGGATAGCGGTATCGGTTCGACATCACAGGGCGGTTTTTGCGGTGTTCAACAAATCAAGCAGGCTTTCCCGAACTTTATTGGTTTCGATGGAAGCCTCCTGTTCTCCGATGGTGCCCCGGTTGGTTTTTTGCTGCAACATGCTCCAGCGTCCCATAAGATTCAGCACATCGTTGTAAAGTGATTGCCCAGCAGTGCCCAATTGTTCAAGATAGGCAGCAAATTCATCCAGCACAGTATCCATTTTGCCCTTAGCAAGCAAGGCAATCCAGTTATTGACCGGGGATGTGGAAGGATCATTGGCCGTGCGCAACAACCCGGCTTCTGCGCAATGCCGGTGCAATTCTTCCACAAATACGGATATATCCTTTGAAATGAAGTTGATATTGAACTGGTCTAAGCACAAAGTTTTTACTTCATCTGCAATCCCTTCGCTGGCAGCGTAGCGCATAAATTCTGCTTTTTCGTTGTGCAGGTACAAAATCCGCAACAACAATTGCATGTACCATTTGTCGAATTGCAGTCCGACGAAAATGAAATTGCGCGCTTGCCGCAAATGGTTTTTGTAAGTTTCCGGCATGCTTTTGCCACGAAAAATAGATTCAAAGTAATCGTATAAATCGTCGTGTGTGAGGATGAGCGATTCTTGAGCATCTACATTTCCTAATAAATTGTAAATGAGTGGATTAGAAGCGACTGGTATCTTAGCTTCCGGGTCTGCGGGCTGATTTTTGTAGTAGTAATCGGACTTGTATTTCAGGTTTTTTTTGTCAAAAACGGCATGCAATAGCTGATCCGGCGTGAGGGAAATGATGAAATGGAAAGGAATTTCAGACAGCTTTTCAAGAATCGTTTCTGCATGTGGAAACGGTTGATGATAGAAACGCTTGATGGAATAACTGATCCGCGTTTTTTTTGCGCCCGATTGAAAGAAAAAGAGGGCGTCGTCGGGATAATATTTGTGAATGTCCGGGTTGCCGGGCACGCCAAGGTAGCTTGCCAATTGCGCTTCCAGCTTGACGCCTTCAGGCGTTGCGAAAACTTCTGGCCCGATAAAAAGCACACAGCGTTCATCCCGTATGGTGTCGAGCACGAAATCCCAATCCACCAACTGTTTTTCAATCAGTTGCTTTTCCGTCACAGCTTGAAATTTAAATTTAAATCTGATCTCTGAGCTTTAGAGTTCGAGCGCAAGGCACGAAGACCCCAAAAGCGGGCGTTGTTTTTTGCCCCCCCCCAGACCCCGGACGGGGAGGGGGGGGAAAAAACACCCCCCGGGGCACCAA
>JBBQGV010000013.1:0-87184 GCA_038323375.1 Chitinophagales bacterium | reverse complement strand
ATTCTGGGGGCTCGTTTGGTCGAGGGTCAAGCCCCATTTAATCGCCAGATAACTCCACACCGATTGGCGTTGGGCAGCAGTCAGATCGGCTTTGTATTGGATCATTTCGGCGATCTGCCCGTTGTAGTACCAGCCGTTGGGTGCATGGCCGCCTATATCCAGGGGGCTGTTATTGCCATTAAAAGCAGCGGTAGCATTATTACTGATTAGTTGTCGGCCATCACGGCTGATACTGTTGACCCGGTTGGCGACTATGGCGTCGTGCTTGAAGCGGCCACTCCATAAGTAAGGCGTGTTAATAGTGCCAATGGTAGTGGTGTTACTCGTGTTGCCGCCCCAGAAGCCATAGTAGATGTTGCCTAAATAGGGGGCGAACATGGTTTGCGTACCACTGGGGGTCGCCTCCCCAAAAGCGGCATTCACCCCGCCCGCGTTGTCATTGTTGCTGACGATAAAAGTATTGATCTGCTGGTAGCCCACAGTATCTTTCCACAGACCCGGCACATTGCGCAAATAATCGTTCGAGCCGTCGAAGGTCAAGACAGGATTGAAATTCTGCAATGCCGTATAGATGGGCTGATTAGCGGCAGTAGCTTGGCTGGTATGAAGGGCTTGTGGCCCAAAATCATTCCAGGTGGTGACCGCAGAACCAGTCGTACTTACGCCATCGTCCCCTTTGAACCACCAACCCAGGTTGGCACTTACCCCGCCTGGTGCCTGGGCATTTAGTTGTCCGGGACAGCATAAAATACCAAAGGCGGCGGCTATTGCCACTGCCATAGATAGTTTGGGTAATATTCTAAAAAAATCTATTGCCAGTTGATCATCTGCTACCGAACAGGGCAGTTTCATCTGCGGGAAGATCGTCCGGCGCAAGGGGCGTATATACCAGTAAAAAACCACACAGAGGATGAGTCCAAAAACCAAAAAACCGGTTGGTAAGGGTGCCTGGCTGATGGTGGTCGAACATACAGTGTAGTGAAGCCCGGCCAAGCCGCCAGATAAGCATCCGAGTACGCAAAGCATCAAAAATGACTTTGAATAGCCTCTAAATGCGGTATCCGAAGGATACAACCGCTGCATTTTTTGCAGTACCCCCTTCATCGCAGGCCGCAAAAACAGCGCGATCCTATACAAAAGAGGGATTAAAATGCTCAGCACTACGAGCGGAGGAGCGATGGAAGCAGCGGGGGCGGCAGGAGCCATCCACTGGAAAAAGCCCAATAAGGCGAGGGTTATCATAGATAGGAGCGCCGAAACGGTGATGACAAATGTACCTTTCATGAGAAATTGATTATGTTTAATGATGTTCACTCAAAATTCAATAAGCAGGCAATAATCCAACTCTGTGACCGGATAAATACCTGGCTCGGTGATATGCGAAAAGCAGCCTAGCTGCTTACATACAAACCTGGGCAAACCACACCCCACACTAACCTCAAAAAAGCCACTACCAAAATGGCGTGCCTGCATCTCTGCGCTGAGCGCAGCCTTCTCAAATAAAAACCTCAACTTGCCCTCAGCTACAAATCCCAACTTTACAGGTAGTAGTGGGCATTTAAAATGTATGCGCGAACCCATAGATACCACCCTACAAACCCCTACTCCTCTACAAGCTGCCCCGGAGACCCCCGTATTACTTGGGCACTTACTATCTGGTCAATAGACCGATAGCATGAAAAGACGGATCCTTCCAGATTCATTAAATCGGTTCGTTTCATCCTTTTTGTTCAGTTGGAATGGGTAGCCTCCGCCAGAGGGCTTTTTAAAATATTCCACCAAATCCATACAACAATGCCGTAGGAGTAACAAAACACTGCATTTTTCATCTTGCCGCGCCAAACTTAGTAACCCAACTTATGTGGAAATTTAACCAAGCCCTGGTATACAAGGGGGGTAATGGAGGCTACTCTACTTGAGTTTTTTCTTCATACTACACACCAGAAATGTCGATGATAATAACCCCTTTATCAACTCGGCCTTCCAGTGTGAGCCTTTCGTGCATAGGAATATTGATGTTGATGTGTTTCATGTGATCGTAATTTTTTCATGTGGTATATTCAACTTCCTTTGCCAAAGATATATCCACTTACACAGCAAGCCTTAGACAGCTAAGCGCAGGATCTAACACCTATTTAAAGCGCTTTTTTATTTATCTATGTTATCTTAAAATCTGAATTGCAAATACTTGACTTTATAAAAAAGCGTAATTTTGTTACGGGAAACAGTTTTTGGTTTTCCTGCAAATCAAGGTAAAACCCGGCTTAAAGCAGTCGAAAACAGATCAGCCAATCGTTTTCCTGTTCAATAATGGGGTAAATTCCTGGCTGCCCCCACGGAGAAACCAACCCCAACTGGCGAACCATGCGCAGTGGCAAATGGAATGCTTCCTCAACTGTAAAATCCTGCTGGCTAAAGCGCCCATCAACGATATTCGGTTGTAGGCAGGATTTTTCAAACCTGAACTTTAGCCAATATGGATCCGAACTGGAAATCCAGGCAGGAGCACAGGTACAGGTGATGAGCCGGGTTCTTGCACCGGAGATAGACACCATACAGATGCCTGCACCTGCACAATGTTTACTTGGTGTGCCGAATACAACCTCTGCTTTTATTTCCCGGTTCAATCCCTCTTTCCATAAATCGGCTATCTTGAATGCAGGGCCGGATTCGTATTTGACCATGTAATTGTTTGTGACAGGGATAAATTAAATCATGGTTGTGTCAACGATAATGCGCTTGCGGCAAGAAGCCAATTGCATCGAAGTGTTCTTTTGTTGTGGGTAGATGTTTTTCATGGCAAATTATTTTGATTTGTTATTACCATTCAAAGATGGCCCGGATAGCTTGCAGGGGTCTTATCACTAATCCGCTTCTTGTTACCTTTTGATTTAACAAAATTCTATACAATTTTTGATTTAAACATCTGTATGTCAGTTAATTAAATGCTTTTATTTAACCTTTTTGTTACCGGAGAGCGCTCTGGATTAAGAAAAAAAACATACCCAAGAATATTAATACAAACAAAAAACAATGATCGTTATAATTAAACCAAACGTAACTATACAGCCGCCTCCGGCGGCCATTTCCGTCCTCCAATAAATTTTGGGATGATTCATGCGAATCAGAGCTATATTGATGTTTTTGAACACCATCAATATCAAGGAGCCTCTGAGGACTCCAATATGGCGCGGAGTCTCACGGAGTAATGGGAGTCTCGTGGAGTTAAGCTCCTCCGCGAGACTCCCTTTACTCCGTGGAACGCTGTGTCACCTGATTAGGTGGCGATTTTGGACGTAAAATGCCCTTGCCGCCGAAGGCGGCTGTATAGTTACAACCAAACAACATATATATAAAAAAAGACAATAAAAAGATAAAAGCCATATCACATCAGGAAAATAGGGCCGAAAAAATTCGCTGAAAAAAAAACGGGAGGCAGAAAAGCCTGCCTCCCGAAAGGGGTAGATGATTGATCCGGCATGCCGCCGGTTAAAGGGGGGGGTTAAAACCGCCGGCGGCACAATCTCAGGCAGTAGTCGTATCAACGATGATAGCAGCCACTGACTTTCGATCAATCTTGCTACGAAGGGCGCAGAAAGTGTAGATCTGTTTCATGATACAAAACTTTAATTTCCCATTGCTGGATAAAATGACCGGGGGGTATAATTGTGTGTCAGTTAAAACGGTTCAGGAGCATCATGAATCCTGTCACATCATCTGGCCATGCGTCGTATTCTGGCGATATTCAAAGAATCGAAGGCAAACTGCCATAGATCCTCATAAGGCAATATTTCAATTTCGTGCGTTTGGTTGGCCACCTGAAGCGGAATACTGTTCAATCGGGTCAGATAGCGCTGGGCTTTGTCATAAATCATCCCGGGATCGAAGGCCCCCAACGGAATCTGTAGCAACATGCGAATAAAGAAATAACTGCGCTGTGTATTTTTTCCCCTGAGGTGGCGGTAAGCGTACTGGTCAATCGCCTCCACTTCGTCGAGCAACTTGTCGTATTTCCGCTCTTGCAGCAACAACATCAGCCGCACCACGATGATGGAGATGTTCAGGCCGCTTTTGTCTTTGGAAAAGATGGGCGTCTCGTTTACAAATTTACCCAGTTTGAACACATAACCGGCAGGCAGCCGAACTTTGCCCGCTATGCCCAGGTAGTAAACATAAGATTCATAAATGCGCCACAACTCTTTGGCGTTATCGGGCAGGAATTCAAATCTCGGATTTTTCAACGTACTGTGCAGGGTTTTAGAAGCTTCTTCGTATTGACCGGTGTGCATCGAGAGTTGAAAATACAATTCTCTATATTTGAACCAGTTGAAGGTTCCTTCGTTCATCAGATTCATACAATATTGAGCCGATTCCTGCCCTGCTTCGAATTGCCGGAGCTGGATGTTACAGATCAGCCGCTGGTAATAAAATATTTGCAGCGGAACACGCGCTTCATAGGGTTTTGACTCAAAAAACCGGATTGCTTTTTCGCAGTTCTCCAGAGTTTGTGTGTAATCATTCACCGAAGTAAAGCGCATCAGGCTAATCAGGTTGCCATATAAATGAAGGCGATAGGTATTGTATTGATCGAGTAGTTCTTTTACACGGTCGTAGTATTCCACGGCTTTGAGGTGCACTTTCGATTGAGCCGAACGGTTGTTCACATAGCTCGCAATCAACTGGGTGTACAACTCTTCCGCCAAACTTTCAGCGTCATAAACACTCCGGTAATGAGCAAACTTCCGGTTGGCTTCCTGGAACTTGTGGTCGTCGCTTTCCCGCAATCCATATTGTATACGCAGGTAAGAAGCAACGTCCATGCTCAGCAGGGTAAAGTCGAATTTCTCTGCCTGGCGCATCAACCGGCTTGCCAGCATGATGGCAGCGGTATTGGCGTTTCGCCCGGTCAGGACGCGCACGATCAGCCATTCTTTGTGGCAATCGTGGTATGCTTTTTGATAATCAGAAGCCTGTGCCTGGTTAGGCGTCAGTTGAAGTACCATTTCCATCAATTTTTCCCGAAGATCAGATTTCAGTTTGCGGTACTTTGAACTTTGTGGGTCTTCTTTGTACAGCGCCATACAGGCACCTGCATCGGTTTTAAATTTGCCTTTGGATATGCCTTCATAAAAGGCTCCTAATTTGGAGTTTTGCTCCGAAGGGCTACTCAAAGGGTGCAAATTGTGCTGCTGGAGCAACAAGACCAACTCTTTTAGTGCTTGCATGCCTGTAATATGTTAAAACGTTCATGGAAATTGAGGAACAACAATGGACACATTGCTCCCACACAGGTGCCGGTATGCGCCCCCCCCAAAGCGGAATCATTTTTGGGTGGAAAGCAATAATTTAGTGGTGACCAACAGGGATTAAAAATGAAACGATTTAAGCATACTACTGGAAGTAGAAAACAGGATTTGTTGCAAGTGTCGTAAATGTGTTTCATGAGAGATCGAAATTTGTTAAAGCAAAACTTGGAAATAGTTTAGGAGCGTATCGTAAATACTGTATTCCGCTATTTATTCTGATGCAAATTTAAATACCAGATTTTACACCAGCAATTAATAGCCTTGAATGCAAATACCTGAATTCTCGCTTGAAGCTTTGTATACTTACACAGGGATGCTATATGCCTAGTAACCAAGGCAAAGCTACAAGGTGTCAAAAAGGAAAACCGAGACAAAAAGCTACTTTTAATCCACTCAAAGTAATAGATAAAAAGTGTGATTAAAAGTATAAAACCCTGATAAACAATTTTATAAAAAACAAGATACTTACTTTCTCAGAGTGCATACGATGAGATGCTTTTCCATGTTTCGGTATAAGATTATCCTTTGGAAGTTGGAAGCTTGTCAATAGAGGTACGGCCTATTTTTTTCAAATAATACAATATGATACCGTTACATAAAAGTGCTTCCTCATACTGTGAAAAAATAATATAAAATCCAGTCCGGAAAAAGACGCCGGGTAAACGTGTGATTGTACTAGTGTGGTGAGTTGAATCGGCCTGGCGTTTTATCCAATTAACGATTAATAAATCTTCAGATTGGAACATTGCCTGTTGGGAAAGGAATAAATACCAGATTTCATATAAAAAATGGAAAGATCATTTGCCTGTTTTTCCTTATTTTATTTTTGGGGATGAAACCTGGTATTCACTGGATAGCGGAGCTTTTTAACCTCCATGAAATAATACGTGTAGAAGCGGCTTGTGCCTGGGAAGTTTAATACACATCTGGCCTTTTCAAGGCCCCGTAATGTCTACAATAATGATGCCGAAAAGCAATTGTAATTCCAGAAGTAAATTTGTTTCATGCGTAAATGTGAACATGGTGGTCGTCTTTAGAAAATGAGTGATAATTTCTACAAAACTACCCCGCATAAAGATGTAATATTCGGACACAAAACAGCTTATACTCCTCTTTAAAAATCAATGTTTTTTTGCTTTATTACATCTCAATTAACTCACTTACAACTACTTAACTCAAAATATTTTTACCTAAAACTCAAATAGACTCAAATTTTATTCATGAACACAATAAAGATAATTTTACAGAAAAAAGATAACAAAAATACATAGGAATAACAGGCCAATTAGTGTCTGTCTTTAAAGTCCGATAGCTGCGTTATGCAAAGACCCAAAATTGGTCATTTACGCGAGTAAACGTCCACTTTTGGGTATTCGCATGCCTTGCTCTCAAACTCTAAAGAGCAAACACGGACTAAATGGACGGACACTAATTAACATTACTATTAATTAACGACGCGCTTGTTACGGAACTGATATGAATAGGAATTCAGAGATGAGTCCTAAAACAGGCAGAAAGGTATTCCGGCAATCAAAAGGATCACTGCATTAAGACAAAAAAATTGCGCCTTTATTTTGCATGGCGACTTTTAAAGTCCTTACTTTTCTGTTGTTTTTACTGGTTGTATCCAGCACCAACTCCCATAAATCCTCATAAGGGATAATTTCTATTTCTGAAGTTTGGCGGGCAGATTCCAGTGGAACTGACTTCAACAACTCAGCTAATTCTTCGGTTTTCCGAATCAGGCTATTCGTTTTAAATTTTGATTTTGGTATTTGCAATAACATTTTAATAAAACAATTACTCCTGAAAGTATCTCCCTGTCGTAAATATCGGGAGCAGTACTTTTCAATAGATTCTATGCGCTCCAAGGCTGCGTCATTTTTTTTGTAGTGAATTAGCAGCAATATCTGAATAATTAGAATTGGAATATTTAACCCTCTTTTGTCTTTTGAAAAAATAGGCGTATCGTTCAGGAATTTATTCAGCTTAAACCGATACGAGTTCCCATCGCCCGCCTTGGGTTTGATTTTTTGAATTTCAATCAAATAATAAATATATGCTTCAAATATTTTCCAGTATTCGAGCACATTGGAAGGCAGGTGTTTGTACTTTGGATGAGCCTGGGTATCCAAAAAAATCCGATAAGCTTCCTGGTAATTCCGGGTGTGCATAGACAACAGGAAATACTGCTCTTGGTATTTGAACCAGTTGAACGAGCCTTCATCCAGAGTACTCAGGCATTTGAGCGCGGCATGTTTTCCTTTTTCAAACTCCTTCAATTGCGTGAAACACACCAGCAACTGGTAGTAACAAATCTGAAGCGGGATGTTTGCAACGTATTCTTTGGCTTCAAAATAAGCGATATAGGTTTCACAAACTTCGATTGCGCCCCGGTAATCGTGGATGCTGGTGACGTAGATCAATTGAATCATCATCGTACACAGCCGCAATCCATAAGAATCGGACGTTTCCAGCAAAGATTTGAGGACTTGAAAATACTCGCCTGCCTTCTCCCTGATTTCGTCCTGCGCGGCCTTGCTGTTCACGTACCGCGCTACCAGGTCGGCGTAGAATAACTCTGCTTTGGCTTCAGCCATATACAGCCGTTCGTATGTTTGGTACAACTCCCGGTACTGCTCGTATTTTTTAAGGTCTCCTTCCCGGGTCGCATAATGGAGGCAAAGCGTGTGGGCGATATCCAGCACTAAGTCCGTGAATTCATACTTCTTTGCAATTTTCAAGACCTTATGATAAAGACCAAAGCCTGCAGCCCGTGCGTCTTTGCCCAAGAGGATTTTGGCGGCCGCCCAATCCTTATAACATTCATAGTAGGCCTTCTGGCGCTCGTTGTAGGAAGGTTGCTTCAGGTCAATCAGGAATAGTGCATTGACCAATCGGGATTTAAGGCTGGCTTTGAGTTTCTGGTATGCCTGATCTCCTGCATCCGATCCGAAAAAGAATGTAGCAGCTTCATCGTCTGTCTGAAAACGATTCTGAAGGAGACCTTCATAAAAAATTTTCAATTTCTGAGGTTGTCCGTCCGCGTTGGTTTTGAAGAGGTCAACTGCTTTTAATTTGCCTTTCGTTAAAATGAACAATAGTTCCTGTAATGCTTTCATCCCTTTGCTGTTTATGCTTGATTCTGACGCTCCTAAGCCACAACGTTTCCGCGTAACCAGAGCAACCTTAATGAACAAATAGCAAACCTCACCGCATTAAAGCAGCAAAGTACAATAGTGTATTTGTCCATAGTTCCGTCAGAATGGCATACCACTTGGCAGGGCAGCCTCAGACCCCGGTCAAGATTCTGTAAAAAACTGTGCTTGTAATGAAACTGTGTGTGGTTAATCCAACATGACAAATGGCTCCTCTTGTGCGATACCTACACAGTGGAACAGTCATTGTAATCGGTAAAAGGGAATGAAATTTAGGTGTTGAGTCTGCTTATATCTTGCAAAGATAGCAGAAAGAAGGAGAAAATGCAAAAAAATGCATACAAAAAAATAAGTCGCATCGCAAGAATGCGATACGACTTATCTCAATAATCATAATCCCATGAACATAAAAAGAAACTGAAAGGCCGACCGAAGCCGGTATATCTTAAAGTTGTTACTGTCGAATTTTTGATGCTACTTTGTTTGTATAGTAAGTCAGATTATTTTCCGGACAACCTGACTTACTATTGACAAACTGAATCCCATGTACTTTTCCATTTTTTTGTGCGCCGATTCTTTTACCTGCGCTTATTTCGTTTGACATTACAAACATCCGAACTTTTATACGCCGATACAAAGACAAAAATTGGCTATTGTGAAACATAAATGTGCCGCCACGTAAGGGTTTAAAACTTTCAACCCAAACCAAATCAACAACTTAAAAAAAACACCTCATCAAATCCAATGCCGAAAAGTGAAATAAAAAGATTGAAACAGCACCATTATGAGCAAAAAAAAAGTAAAAAAAAGTCCCCGAAGTACACCTACTTCTTAAAAGAGTGGTCACCGCGGGGACTTTTTTGCTAAAACTACGCTCAGTGCGCATCACCAAGATGCCAGATGTAGAGTTTGCGTTTTGGGTAGTTGATGGAAAAAACCAGTTGTTTCAGAAAAGGAAAGCCCAACAAACCGTCAATTTCCAACCCGGTATTGGTTTGGAGATGCTGTAAATCGGTAAAAAGGAAACCCATTTGATCATCGAGCGGTAACCCGTCCAGTTCCAAACCGGAAATCAATGCCGATGGCACGGTCTGCATTTGCTGATCCATCCCGCGCACGGCTTCATCCTGCTGAAGGGTGAGCATCCCGGCAGGAAGCGCTTCGAGCCACCGCCGGTCAATCAGGTTAATCCCGGCACCGGTATCAATTCCGAATGCCAGCTTGCGCTCGCCAGCTTGGATTTTGACCACGGGAAGGTGATCCTGTAATTCAAATGAAAACTCCATTAGAGGAGATGCCGTGCGGTGTAGCACATTTCGGCGGGCGTCGTAAAGAGCCATTCGGTTTTGACGGTAGTCAAAAAGTACCTCATAATGATTAAGGGCATTGTAGCCGACCATGCCCGCTAAATCACACTGCGTGGAGGCTTCCAGGTGGCTGATGTCTAAAGCTAAAGCATCCAGATTTTGAAATGCCATTTCGGCCCACTGGAAGCGGTCTATGGTCTCGGGCGTATAGTTAATGGCGCTCGCAAAACTTCTTGCCTCCTGCTGCGCCGTTGCTTCCGGCGGCTTGTTAACGACCATCAACGGCGCACCGGTGTCCACGATAAAACTTCCGGGACGGCCATTCAATTGCGCTTTCACAATGATCATGCCCCGGTTGACCTCAAATGGAATGAGCGCTTCACCTACTACTTTATCAGCCTGCCCGGAAGCCGACCTTTTCACCGACGAAGGCAGGGGATTCAAAAAAGAGACCGTGTGCTGCCCTTTTGAAGCAAACACCCCAAGTAAGAAAAAAAAACAGGCCACCCATTTCATAAGCCTCAGATTTTCAAGTTGAACGTGAACTAACAAAAGTACAGAAGCCCGCCCGTAAAGTCAAGTTAAATTTACATTAAGTTCAATTTAAGTTTACATTTAGTTAACACATAAAAGAATTGAAGAATTTTTGCAGGAAAGGAATCCAAGCACGACCTCCCTCTCGTAAGTAGCTCTTGAAAGCGTGAAAGTAAAGATTGGCACCGCTTGCTACTTAACCATGCAAGCGGTAAGCTTTCACCTCCCAACATTCGCTTTCATCCATGAACTCCGATTTAATATTTGGTTTCAGATATTCCCTTATTTAACGTAACTAATTGGTTATGAAAAATATAGTACAATCAGTTTGTCTTTTTACTCCGCTCGTTTCTTTCTCCATAGATAATGGCGGGTTTGAAAAAATCAGATCCAAAGCCGTATCCAAAGCTGGCTTTTACAACAATTCTATTTATTTTTTCACCAAATTTTTGTCACAATCATGCTAACCTATGTCAGAACCTTACGGACGGCAGCGCTCGGAGCGTTGTTGCTCGTTGCCCTGGCAGCAAAGGCCTCCAGTCACCGTGAAGCCCCGCTGATCGCCAACGATCCTTTAGCGGACAACACGGATGTCTATGCTTTTCGCAGTCCAGACAATCCTAACACCATTACCATTATTGCCAATTACATCCCGGCAGAACTGCCTCACGGCGGTCCGAACTACAACACGTTCGGGGAAAACATCCGCTACGAGATTCACATTGACAATGATGCCACAAATCCCGGCGATGAAATCGTTTACCGCTTCACGTTCCGGCGGGTAAATGAAGACCCCACGACGTTTTTCAACATCCGCCTGGGCGCTCAAAACCTGAAGACCACCTACACGCTGGAACGCAGCATGGATGGGGGCACCACTTTTCAGGTCATTGTAGCGAATGGCTCCGTGCCTCCTCCAAACATCGGCCCGCGCTCCATTGAAAGTGGCGTAGGTCTGAACACGACTTACGAGCAATTGATTTCCAGTTCGATTTTGACGAGCACAACCGGCGAACGTGTTTTCTGCGGACCAGCTGATGATCCTTTTTATGTGGACTTAGGCGGCGTATTCGACCTCGGCAACCTGCCACGTCAGGGTGGCGCCAGCCCGCGCGATGGCCTCGGCCGCTACAACGTCCACAGCATCGCCATTCAGGTTCCTATCTCCACTTTGCTGAAAGTTGGCGCTCCACAAACCCCAACAAGCATCCTTGACCCGAACTACGTCATTGGCGTTTGGGCTTCGGCCAGCCGCCGAACCATGCGCACCTTGGGCACAAACGGCAACACGAATTCAGAATCCGGCACCTGGGTACAGGTTTCCCGCTTAGGCATGCCGCTGACCAATGAAGTGGTGATTCCAATTGGTTTCAAAGACTATTGGAATGGCCTGACGCCTTACGAAGAATTGAACGATACAGCATTGGACGGATTTTTCTACAATCCTGAATTGGCTCTTTACATGGACGATTCCCAGTTTGGCGGCGCGGTTCCTGCTTTTGCGGCCTTGCGCATCCAGCGCAATTCGTTGCAAGGGTTCGATTTCGGCAATGGCCAGGATGGACTTTACGCCCTGAAAGGCACCGCAGCAGTGGCGGGAACGGCGCTCGACGATGCCATTTTCGGCACCTTGTTGCTGCCAGGGCCGGGATTGCCGCGTTCGGTTGACTTGTGGCCTGCTTTCCATACCGGAGTGCCCAACCTCCCGCCTTACCAATTAGCAACGGGTAAAAACGGCAACCCCTTAGCGCCCGGCAAACCTTTCGTGAACAACTTCCTGCCCAATGGCGGCGATATGCTGCGCCTGAACATGGCCGTACCGGCTACCCCGCGCGACGACCCTAATTTCAGCGCCAATGGCCTGATTCAGGCAGCCGTGCTCGGACTAACCAATCCGGCGTACAATCAGTCAACAGCCATCCAGTTCATTCCGAATATGGATGGTTTTCCGAATGGTCGCCGCTTAGAAGACGACGTTACGCGCATCGAATTGCAGGCCGTAGCCGGTGTTGTACTGGCCGCTATCGGTTTGTGGTACGACGATTACACGGCAGGCAGCCTGAACCCGGTTACAAACGACCTCGTAGGCGTGCTAACCTATTCCACCGGTGTGGACGCTAACGACAAATCGTTCAAATCGGAATTCCCTTACGTTGCAACTCCCTGGAGGGGCACTGAAACGGGGCAATAATGATCAGATTTTAGATTAAAGATTTTAGACATTAGACAGCGAGTATAAAATCTGGTGTCTAATGGCCTGGGTCTTAAAAAAACATGTCATGAAAATTAACAATAAACTTTTTCTAATTCTCGCGCTGTTGGGGCTCCAGTTCCCCCTGATGGCTTCGAGCCACCGCGAGGCGCCGCTGATTGCCGACGACCCGTTGGCAGACAACGTGGATCTATACGCTTTCCGAAGCCCGACTGATCCGAACAAAATCATCATTGCAGCCACCTATGTGCCGCTGCAATTGCCACAAGGCGGTCCGAATTACTACAATTTCGGCGAAAACATCCGCTACGAAATTCACATTGACAACAATGCCGACAGACGCGGTGACGAGATCATTTACCGCATAACTTTCCGACAGATCAATGAAGACCCGTCAACGTTCTTCAACATCCGGCTTGGCAAAAGAAACCTGAAAATGGTGTATACGCTGGAAAAAAGTATCAATGGCGGCAAGACCTTCCTGAAAATTCTGGTGAATGCAGTGGTGCCCCCGAACAATATCGGCGCGCGCTCCATTGAGTCGCCGGTAGGTCTCAACAGTAATTACCCTTTGCTGTCGCAGCAAGGCATTCGCGTCACGCAAACCGGAGAGCGCGTTTTCTGCGGCCCGGTTGACGATCCTTTCTTCGTGGATCTGGGCGGTATTTTCGACCTCGGCGACGTACCCCGCCAGTCCGGCGCACCACGCGACGGTGTCGGTTGTATGAATACCAGCGCAATCGTGCTCGAAATCCCGATTCCTTACCTGCGCAAAAAGAATACGGCAGCCACCAGCATCCTCGACCCGGATTACGTCATCGGTGTTTGGGCTTCGGCCAGCCGCCGCCAAATCCGAACCCTGTCTGCGGGCAAAGAACTCCATAGCGGCGAATGGGTTCAGGTTTCCCGTTTGGGCATGCCGCTGACCAACGAAGCGGTGATTCCAATCGGTATGAAAGATTACTGGAACTCGATCACGCCTTACCAGGAATTAGAAGATACCATCCTCGATGAATTTTTCTACAACCCGGAACTGGGCCTGTATATGGACGACGACCTGTTCGGAGGCGCTGTGCCTGCAATGACGCCGCTGCGCATCCAGCGCAATTCGCTTCAGGGTTTCGACTTTGGCAACGGACAGGATGGACTTTTCCCGCTCAAAGGTTCTGCGGCTGTAGCCGGAACCGCTTTGGACGACGCGATTTTTGGTACGCTTTTGCTGCCCGCAGCAGGCAAACCGCGCTCGGTGGACTTGTGGCCGATCTTCCACACCGGCGTTCCGAATTTCCCGCCTTACCAATTGGCGACGGGTAAAAACGGCAACCCATTGGCAGCCGGCAAGCCTTTCATTAGCAATTTCTTGCCCAACGGCGGCGATATGCTTCGCCTGAATATGGCCGTGCCGCCAACCCCGCGCAACGACCCGAATTTCAGTACATTAGGTCTTGTACAGGCTGCGGTATTGGGACTCACGAATCCGGCGTACAATCAATCCACAGCGATCCAGTTTATCCCGAATATGGACGGTTTCCCGAACGGACGTCGCCTTGAAGACGACGTGACGCGCATCGAATTACAGGCTGTGGCTGGCGTTGTGCTGGCGGCTATTGGCCTGTGGTACGACGACTACATCGCCGGCAGCGCCAACCCGGTTACGCAGGATCTCCTTGACGTACTGACCTATACGACCGGCGTGGAAGCCAATGACAAGCCTTTCCGCAGCAGCTTCCCCTTCCTGGCATTGCCCTGGAGCGGCGACGGCGAATGCGGCGGCGACGTAGCCGGCCTTGCTGACAATACACCACAAATACCGGCCATGAACCTCGGTATGGCACCTTCAGCAGTGGGCAGCAAAGCTATGGTGAGCAGCTATCCGAACCCGTTCTCCAGTTCAACGACGGTGAAATACCGGGTAGATGAGCCCGGCGACCTGCGCATCGAAATCCTTGACATGAGCGGCAAAGTATTGACCACTTTAGTCAATGAGTATAGAGAAGTGGGTATATACGAAGCCAATTGGTCGGCTTCCGGGTTGCCCGCGGGCACCTATTTTGCGAAAGCGATCAATGCCAAAGGGCATATCCTGCAGGTGCAGAAAATCGTGAAAACGAATTAGTGCCTGTCTTTAGCGTTCGATAGCTGCATTGTGCTTGGCCCCAAAATCGGTCATTTACGCGAGTAAACTCCCATTTTTGGGGCCTTCGCACGCCTTGCTCTCAAACGCTAAATAACAGACACCGACTAAATGGACGGACACGAATTAGCGCCTGCCTTTACAGTCTTCTAAGTAATTAATAATCAGTAAATTAAGTGCTTATTTTTGCAACTATTTAGCATAACTTGTCCCGCGCAACGGGGTAGCTGTTGGAATAAGTTTGATGATACAGGAAGCGGACTGAAGCCCGCGAAACGAAGCAGCACAAACCCTACGCCTCGTCAGCACTTCGTTTCGCGGGCTTTAGTCCGCCTAATCCATAGCCACACTTATTTCCGCTGACAAGTGGTAAATAGCTACGCTTTTTTGGAATTAAAAACAGTATTTAATTCACTGATTATCAATTTATTATTGGCTGTATCGAAAAATAATCATCAAATTTTAAAATTTTCAAATTAACCTCCCTTTTCTTCACAATCCGATAAATAAAACACGTCATGCGTAACTTATCCTTCCTCCTTATCATCACCCTAATCGCAGGGGTTTTCAACGCTTGCCAACCATCTGAAAGTGACATGGCGGCAAGATTGGGCTTGCCCGATATTCCCAAACTGCTGGATCGTCACCCTTCTATTCAGCAGGGCAAAGAATGGGAAACCGTACAGAGCCTTTACGGCCAATACCGACAGGAACTGACTCAAAAACCTGACGCTTCAGAGCCCAAACTGAACTTAGCCCAATTGTTTGTCAACGAAGCGCGCATCACCGGAGAGCACGGGCACTACTATCCCGGAGCACTAAAGATGCTCGACGATGTGCTGGCAAAAAAACCAGAAGACAAAGATTTGTTGTTTAGAACTTTAGCCATTAAAGCAGGCGTTCAGTTGTCGCAACACGAGTTTTCAAATGCGCTCGTTACGGCCAAAGAAGCCATTGCGCTCAACCCTTACAATGCGCAAATTTACGGCGCTTTGGTGGATGCACACGTAGAATTGGGGCAATACGAAGAAGCCGTTGCCATGGCAGATAAAATGGTCTCTATGCGCCCCGACCTCCGTTCCTATTCTCGGGTTTCTTACCTGCGCGAAATTCATGGAGACCCCAAAGGTGCCATTGAAGCGATGGAAATGGCCGTATCCGCAGGCTACCCGGGTCAGGAACAAACCTGCTGGGCGCGCATGACGCTGGGCGAATTGTACGAACACTACGGCGACTCCAAAATGGCGGAAATGCAGTACCGCATCATCCTGGAAGAGCGCCCGGAATACCCGTTTGCCATTGCCGCGCTGGGCAAACTCGAAATTAAAGAAGGCAACGACGCTGAAGGTGAAAAACTGCTGAAACAAGCGTGCAGCATCATCCCGGAAGTTGGTTTCTATACCGAATTGGCCAGCTTGTATAAAAGACGTGGCGACATGGCGGCTTTTGAAGCAACCCAAAAAATGGTGCTGGAAATGTTTGCCGACGACGTGACGCACGGCCACAACATGAACCTGGAATACGCCAAATTCTACCGCGATGAAGCCGGCGATTACAACCAGGCTCTCGCTTACGCGAAAAAAGAATACAACCTCCGCCCCGGCAATATTGACGTGAATCGGGTGCTGGCCTCGATTTATTACAAAATGAACGACACCGCTAAAGCCATGGAACACTATAAAAAAGCGGCTCGCACCAAAGGGATGCATCCTGAGTTGCTGGAACTGAAGCAGGAGTTGGCAACGCTTTAGGGTCTATTTTCAGTAATTATTTCATATAAAAACGAATCTGAAACATGAGACATCCCGAATTTCCGGGATGTCTCATGGCATTTTTTGATGCCATTGCAGGTGCAGCGCGCCCCGATTGGTGGTTGCCCGGTAAAACATCATACAGGCAATTGCGCCAACAAGCAATTGCCTGCTTTTCCTTTTTGTAAAAAAATAGACTATGAAAACTTTTATCCCCGTATTTGCCCTCCTCATATTTACCCTGCCCATAGCTGCCCAGCGCGCGGCAGCCTCTTTTTTTTACTCCTGTACCACCATACTCCGCGTTGCTCTGAACTCACCGGCCTCAAGGGTGTAAAAATACACACCTGGAGGCAGTTCCTTCGCATCCAGGCTGACCTGCTGCCGACCCGCGCCATAACTGTTTCGGAATGTCTTTACCACGCGCCCCCGGACATCGCTTATGGTGAGGGTGACTTCTTCGTACGCCTGCGGCAGCCAAAATCCGATGGTTGTGTTTTGAGCAAACGGGTTGGGTGAATTTTGTTCCAATATGGCCTTAGCCTTACTCAACACCCCGCTGCTAAATCGGATACCGGCATCCCACACGCCACCCGAAGCAGGATACGCCTCTGCAATCGTACCTTGCGAGCCAATGCCCAATACGGTGCTCAACAAGCACTTTGCTTTGGCGCGCAAATGTAGGGTAAATAGCTTTTCTTCCGATAAAACACCGGCATCGGCAGCATGCCAACTGGTTGTAATCTGCCCCTGATCCGCGTACTTCATGCCAAAGTGTTCTGCTTTTGCTACCCCGTATTCGAGGGCCGTCAATTCTACTAAATCGGGGTCAAAGGTAAGCGTACCTTGGTATCCATGTATTGTCGGAAAGTCGGAAGCTTTGAAAACAACCGCGTAGTCGGCACCTGCTTCCATTTGCGCGTCTTCCACTTCAAAGGCATAAACACCCTCGGTATCGCGCGATTCGAGGTTGGTAAAGCTCGTTGCAGCACTCAAGTTGATGTCGCCGATCTTAACCGCGATGAAGCTGGCGTTGCCGATCTCACCCGGAAGGTCGTTTACGTTGTACACTTCGGGAAATGCCTCAAACCAGGGGTTGGTTGGTACCGGGAAGACATAATCTGCCCGCACAAAACGCCAACTCGTATTGTTGGTAAAAGAAAGATCCAGAGCCAGGATCAAGCGCCGCAGGCGAATCAGGTCTAACGTCGTGATTTTCTTATCGTTGTTTACATCCGCGGCAATCATCTTGTACGGGCTATCCAGCAATTGTACATTCAAAATATGCCGGGTAATGACAATCAAGTCAAAGGTGGAGACCCCATTGAGCGGCAAAGTATCCAATTCAGGTGCTACCGTGAAGTCGGCCTGAGGGCCGGTTGGCAGGATGTTGAATGCATAAGTACCTGCTGCCTGCGTTGCTGTATTGCCACTCATTGACCCGCTCAGGTTCACTGCTACGCCAGCTACCATTTCGTTTTCTTCGGTGGTGATGATCCCGGCAATCCGGCCCACTCCTGTATTGCAGAGGTCGAACATGTTGTCTTGAAGCAGGATATACGTCTGACACCAGTCAACATTAGCTCCACCTACTGCACCATCAGGCTGAACAGCATAAGGATTGAAGGCGCTGTCCCAGGCGTAAATGCGCACGACGACCGTCCCGAGGTCTTCGCAAGTCAGCACCAGGGCTTGTTGATCAATAGCCGGGACATCCGTGCCTGCCAAAACGGCGGCTTCTTTGTGGATCGAATACCGGATTGGGCCAGTGCAATCCTCCAGTGTGCTGGCCAAAAAGTCGCTGGCCAAAACCGTTATGGCCCCACTGTCAAAATCGCCATCGCCGTCAGCATCTGTGTTGGGCGGTGTGAGCATTAACTCAGCAGCCAGGCCATTGATGCAAACCGGTGCCGGAGCTTTGCAATCCACAACTTCAAACGCGATGTCTGCTGCTGCGTGGTTGCCACAACCGTCGGCAACCTGTATGACAAAGCGGTGTTCCCCAATAGGGAAGGTGCCGCTAAGGACAAAATCCGGGTACGTACCACTTAATGCTTCATCTGTGACATTGCCCTCCAGAACGTCGTCGGCAAACTCATCTGCCCATACGGTAATCGTCAGATCTTCCGGCGTGCAGTTTTCTTCAACCCGAAACGCCAGTTCTACCGCGCCTTCGCAAGTTTCATTGTTGATGGAACAGAACGGTGCCAATTGTTCAACCTGAATGATTGGATCCGTATCGTCGTACACTTTGATTACCTGTGTGTATTCCCAGAGGCCCGTTGGGGCGATGTTGCGGATGTTGTCGTTTGGCCCCAAGTTCGGATTATTGGTATTGTTTTGATTTCCCGTAAAGGGATCTTTAGTCGCATTGATGTCTATGTTGGAATTGATCCAGTGTCCCGTTGGGTTGGTGATGCCGTCGCAGGCAGTGCCCTTGGTGAGCGCTGCGGGGCTGGCATTTAGCTCCACAGAATCGCGGTCGTAGTACGTCAAACCATTTGGCCGCACCAGCACCCATACGGCTTCGTCGCCAGGAACGCCATTGCAATCTTCGTCCCGGCCCACTACTACTGCCAGCGAGGTACCATCGTATTCGCACCAGTTCAGTACCCGGTATTTTCGGAATATCTTGTAGCATTCGTCGCCCGAAGCCTCAAAAAATTCATCGGTTACCACCACCGACATCAGGTCACAACCCGGTGTGTAATAAGCCAGGGTGTCCGGATTAGGCGTGCCGCAATGGGACTCCGTATCTTTTGGAAACTTGAGTTCGTAATGGTGTACTTCGTTGATGGTAACGAGTTGCTGGCAAGTATTGGTTGAAATATTTCCCTGTGCATCAACGGCCTGGAAGCTGCGCAGCAGGGTGCCGAACCCACAATCGTGGAGGTTGACGATTGGTGCCAGTTCTCTTGTCGTTGTACCGAAACAATTGTCGGCTCCTGTCGCATTGCCGAAAAGGCCCTGCAACTGAATGGTATCCGCAGGGTTAAAGTCATACGGAAGGTCATCACAGTCCAGCGCAGTTGGGTGAGGTGCCGTACAGAAAGGCCGTATTTTGTCTTCCACCAATACTTCCAGCCAGCAAATATTGCTATTGCCACTGTAATCGGTCACCCGAAGCTCTATGGTGACGAGTTTGCCTGCATCACAGCAATTAAAATCTACAAACTGCCCCCAATCTGAATAACTTTCAGCTACCGGCTCACAAGCAGCATCACGGGTTATGCGGCGGCGTACTTCGATGATCGAAATACCGCAATTGTCACTACTGCCCTCGTCAATGTCTGCTGCATAAACGCGCGCAAGCCCTTGACCGCCAATGCTGATGTTCAGGTCTTCATTACAAATAGCAATCGGCTCAATCTGGTCTTCTACGGTCACCGTGAACGTACACTGCGATTTTCGTCCGCAAGCGTCTTTAGCGCGGTAGGTTATGTAGTGAATGCCTTCCTCCAGGTTGCTCAACACATACAGGCCATTCACAAAAATCAAAGACCCCGATCCAACACTGATGGTGTAAGTCGCCGACGAACAGCCATCGCTGAGTTGGGGTACAGGCAATACCAGTGCCCCCCGACAAGCGAAAGGCCCCGAACTAATGACTCGATTTCCAGGGCAGGTCAATACGGGTGCCTGCTCATCCAATACTTGTATGGATTGAACATGAACCCTTGGATTCACACCAGGCACTACCGGCTCGCAAGGATTGAGTACTTTCCAGGTTCGCAGAATTTGATAACTCCCATCACAAATGGTAAACACCTCATCGGTGTAGAGGAAAGAAGCCTCACAATAATTACCCCCTGCAAATGGGTTGGTGCCATCCAGCAGTATTGGATAGCCTGTACTATCCGGGTGGGTCAGGTGAGGGTTGGCTGCTACATCGGCACAATGGAGTGCGGTTGCCCCAAATTCATCAAAATTCATTGGAAACACAAGGTCGTCTAAGTTAAACGAAGCAATCCGAATGACCTGTTCGCAGGTAGATGCATTTCCAAAAACATCGGCCACCGTCCAGTTGCGGGTAATAATCAATGGAAAATCGTCGCAATTGTCGTACTCCTCTATCTGGTCTTCGTATGAGATAATGGGCTCATCCGGGATACAGGACGTTACGATCGGTAAGCCGGTTGTACTGGTAGAAATATCCGCAAAACAACTGATGGTGGTGTCTGCCGGACAAATGAACTCCGGATCTTCCTTTTGTTCCACGAGTACTGTTCCCCAACAGCACTCCCCGGTTTGGGGATTACAAATCATTACAATAATTTCAAGACTCGCCAATTCCAGGGTAGCAAAAGGGCTGCTATCTAATGCAGGCAGCCCGTGAGCCAGGTGCAAGGTAACTACGTAATTGCCATAACACCGGTGGTTGGTTCCTGTGAGCACCATTTCTGGCGTAATTTCTACGGTGCAATCCGGGCCTAATACAACATTGATCTGGCCTACGCATGATAGTTGAGTTCCGGTAGGCATGTGTTCCGTCACGGTTACCGTAAAGGTGCAGGTTCTCGTATTGTTGGCAGCATCGGTTGCTGTCATGGTCACCGCCGTTGTTCCGATCGGATAAGGCCCCGCCGGCGCATAGGTGATGCTGGTTATCCCGCAATTGTCCGTTGCGGTTTGTGGGATGAGAGCCGGTGTGGCTTCGCAAGCGCCAGGTCCTAATTGAATGGTCAGGTTTGCCGGGCAGGCAATAATGGGCGGTTCTTCATCGCGGACGGTTACGACAAAGCTGCATTCCGTTTGATTGCCTGCGGCGTCGGTCAGGAGGTAGGTTACGGTGGTAACGCCCACCGGGAACTGGTAGGTATGGAGTCTACCCCATCTGTTGGAGGCTACCGACTGGTTCACCAACAAGGTTCCATTAGCGCGGGTTAGCTGCATTTGCATGGTGCCGCCATCGCAGTTATCAAACAATACCGGATGGCGCCAGGTATAACCCGCAGTGCATTGCCCCGGACTATTGGCCAGGACTACGTCGTTTTGCAGGAAAGGCAAGCGTCTTTGTACGTTGAGTCGCCAGCGAATCAAAGCCGCCAGATTGGCCGATAAGGTGCCGCTATGCCCGATGCGCAACTTCCAAACACCGGCAATAGGCTCGCCATTCAGCACTTCTAAGGAGTTGATGGGGGCATAAATCCCACCGATATTGAGGGCATGGCAAAACAGGGCTACCTGGTTGATCGTATCGCTATCGAACGTCAATCGCCAGCCGTCATTGAATCCGCAAATGCCAGACGCCAGGTCTACCTCAATCCCTGACGGGCTAATGAGGGTAAAGCTCAAGTCGCCCACGGCATCCGATTGGCCTTCGGTATAGATGTTGAGGTCAGCTATTCGGCCAGAACCGCTGAGTACGAGACTGGATTCAAAGCAATCGCCTGGAAAAATTTGCCCTCCGGAAAGGGTGGTGTTGGCCGTAGCAGGACCATTGGCGCCGCATTGCGGAAACTCGTTGTCGCGCACCGTAACGGTAAAGCTACAGGTAGCCATATTGGGCAATTGCGATTGCAGCGCAGTTAACCCTCCATTAGCCGGGAAAGCAGGAAGCCCGGGGTTGAGGCTCCCGATAGAGCTTCCGGCACACACTTCTGCCAGATCGAAATCAGCTGCGCTATTGCTGTCCCAATGCGTTGTCCGAACCACGCCAGCTTGCACGTTTTGAAGGAGTCCGTTCCACTGCCCGACCTGAACGGTAGCCAGTGTACCCTGCCCTACTGGATTAAAACTACCCAATACGACAACATCCAACACTGCGCCAGAGTGGCTAATGACGTAGGCGGCTGGTTGTCCTGCTGGCAAATTTGCCCCACCCGGCACATTGAAATAATGCAATGCGGGATGGTCGGTGCCATTGCCAAAATGAAGGGTGAGCACTTCGCCCGCAGCCAAAATCTGCCCCCGGGGCACACTAAAAGTTTCACTGCCTCCATTGTGCAGTCGCTCAATGTTCAGGCAGCTTACATCCATTGCGGCCGGGCCAAAATTGGTAATTTCCAGAAAATCGCCATTGGGCAACCCACTCGTGATGAAAGCCGGCACAGGAGAAGTGCCGCCTGCAACCGCCTGGAGGTGTTGTGTTACTTCTGTAATCAACAACAACGGCTGATCCTGTACCCGGTAAGTCACCGTAGTCGTGCCCAAATCAAAGGTTGTCCCGCTGGCATTCTGAAGGCCACTATGCCATTCCTGGCCTTGCGGATTGGTCAACCGATAAATAACCGAACTGTTATCCGGGCAATTATCCGTAGCAATGGCAGCGATCTGATGAACCGAAGCGCCACAAATACCGGCGGTGGCATCAACCGTTTTGTTGGCCGGGCAAGCCACCGTCGGAAAGGTTTTGTCATTAACGATGACCTTCAGCACACATACCGTACTGTTACCGGCAGCATCGGTTGCTGTAAACTCAAGGATGGTCGTCCCAACCGGGAACATATCGCCGCTATTCAGCCCGGTAAGATCGGTTTGAGTAACCTGATCCAGTTCGCAGTTGTCCGTCGCCAATGGCAAGGTAAAGTTGACAAAAGCACCACACATTCCCGGAAGGGTATTGACCACAATATTGGGCTGCGGGCAGTTTAGGAAAACGGGCGCAATCGTATCCTGAAGGGTTAGTTTTACGGTGCAACTGCTGGTATTACCCTGAACATCCACGACCGTAAGGGTCACCAGCAAGGTGTCTCCGTGGTAGGTGCCAAACAAGACGCCGGGCGAGGGCACCTGAAACACCGTATCTACCTGCCCACAGTTGTCAATGGTCAGTTCTCCAGTCAAATTGGGCACTTTCCCGACGCAGAGGTTGGGTTCGGCATACACAATTTGGTCTGGTGGGCAGATGATGGCCGGAGCTGTGTTATCTTCAAGGTTGACCTCTGCCGTACAGGTAGATGAGTTGCCTGCAGCATCGGTCACGCGCAGCCATACCGTAATGGGTGTATTGACCAAATCAGCCAAACCAAAAGTAAGCGAGCTGACATAGGTGACGTTATCGAGACTGATCTCGTAAATTAAGCCGACAGACGGGGTACAATTATCGGTCGTGCCACCGTCAATCCGAGATGGAACCAAAATGTACTCGCAATTTGCCCCAACGGGCACGGTAATATCCCGGCAGACAATAGCCGGGCGCTCTTTATCGAATACCTGAACATGGAACGTGCAGGTATCGGAATATCCCAAGGCCGGTAGGCCAGGAATGCTGGCCCGGATTTGTACCTGCGTTATCCCCACCTGGTACATGCGCCCGCTGGGTTGTCCGGGATACCATACGCCGTTTGTAAATCCTGCTACTCCGGCTCCTGAGAACCGAAATTGAATCAGGCTCGCCGATGCACCTGCACAAGTAATGGCTTCTGCTGGTGGGAAGTTTACCAAAGCACGGCACCAGCCCAGATCGTTGTCCACGCGGATCGTATCCACAACAATCGGACAAATGATGCCAATAAAACAAGGCAATACCGCAGGAGTAAGCGTATTGTTGTTGCCAGGATTGTTGTCGCCATCCGGATCCGGATCGCTGCCGTCTTGTGAATCGTCTTGCAGCAGAAAATCGTCGGGGCTAATGCCCGATGCCGTGGCCGTATTCAGATAAGGCCCTTCAAAACCACCGGGTGCAACCTTTAAACGAATGTAGATGGCTCCTTCATTGTTCACCGTGAGGAGGTCATTTCCGGTAAGCAAGGTGGTGATGGTGGTGCCGTTATAGGCTGTATTTACCGAGAATTCTTCACTTTGTACGGAAAGCAACATCCAACTGGAAGCGGCCCCAAACGTAGCCACCAGATCGTCTCTGACCTGTACGTTGCTCAAGTTGACATTGCCGTAATTTTTTACCCGAATTTCATAAGTAAGCACATAGTTTTGATCCGCATCTAACGTTGGCCCTTCGCTAACGCGTTTGGCTACTCCGATTGCCGGAATGGGCGAAAATACCACAGGCGTTGGTGCGCCATTGTTGGAAGGATTGCCATCGCCATCGGGATCCGGATCGGCTCCATTGGTAGAAATATCGGCAACACTCATTCCGCCTGGGGTATTTCCAATGGCTGTAGCAAGGTTATTGAAAGATCCCGTTCCGGTGCAGTCCTCAACCTGAATCGTCAATAAAACAGCTCCTTTCCCATCCACTGCGAGTGTATTGCCAAGTAGTCCAGCCATGCCACCTGCCAGCAATTGCAGATCGGAACTGCCGGTGTAGGCTCCATTGACCACAAAGTCGGGACTGGTCAGGCTAAGAACCGTTACTGTACAGGGGCCGGGGAAAGCGAGCATCAGGTTGTCTTCCACCTGAATGTGGGTAAGCGGAACCGTACCGTAATTCTGGACATTCAGTTCGTAGGTAACGATAGAAGAACCGTCTGCTTGTAAGGCATTGCTGACCACGCGTTTGGCTACTCCGATTCTTTCTGTGATGTTGATGCAAATGTTGGCCGTTGTTTGAACCACATTGCCACAAGCGTCTGTAGCCGTAAATGTTACGGCCAGCGTACCGCTCGTGCTGCAAAGCCCCTGAGCCGCCACGGCGCTGAAATTATTGATCCACGTGACGGTGCCACAGGCATCCGCAGCAGTAGCTCCTCCCCGATTGGCTAACCAGTCCATGACCTGGGGTGGAATGACGCCATTGGCGCAGCCGCCGATACAAGGCAAATCGGCAGCAGGAGTAGTGATGACCGGAGGCGTAGTGTCTTCTAAGTAAGCAATGGTTTGTACACAAGTGTTTGCGTTACCCGACTGGTCTGTTATTTCATAAGTGCGCAGGATGGTACGCACTCCGTCGGCGCTACAAATGTCCAACCCATTGTTGAAATCTGAATAATGAATCACCAGGTTCGGATTGCTCGTACAGTTGTCGCTCAGGCTTCCTCCTGCAGTTTCGAAAGCAGCAGCCGTGGTAAACGGCGCTGGTATCGGATCTCCGCAAACGAGGTTGGTGATGTTGGGCGGACACATAATCACAGGCGGGGTCACATCGTGCACCGTTACCGTTGCAACACAGCTGTTGGTATTTCCAACAGCGTCGGTGACGCTCAGGGTTACAAAATTCGCCCCCAGGTCTGAACAATCAAAAGTCGTCTGACTGGCAAGCAGGGTCAAATTTCCGGCAGGGGTGCAGTTATCGGTTGACCCGCCGTTGATGTTTGCAGCCGTAATCGTTGCGGTGCCCGCAGCATTCAGGTTGACGGTAAAATCACTGCAAATTGCTTTAGGCATTTGTACATCCCGCACCGTAATGGTGAACGTGCAGACATCCGAATTTCCGGCAGCATCTACCGCACGGAAAGTGACGATTGAGGTACCTACGGGGAATAAACTGCCACTTGGCAAACTTGGCGCAACCAGGCTCACCACTGCGCCGCAGTTGTCGGTGACGATGGGTGTACTGAAGACCACATTTGCCCCGCACTGGTCTACCATATTGTTGACGGTGATGTTCGTTGGGCAATTGACAAAAACAGGCGGCTGGTTGTCTTCTACCACAATCGTGATGGCACAACTAACCGGGTTGCCACCGGCATCGGTTGCCGTAAAAACAACGACCGTAGTACCAATCGGAAAAACCGCGCCGGCCAGGGTATGGCTGTTGGGTGCGGGAGCATAGTCATGGCGTAGGGTTGCCGCACAGTTGTCTGCCCAAATCGGATCAAAAGCCGTTCCCGATACCTGATAGGTGCAGTTAGCGTTGGCGTCCACGGTACGGGTTGTCGGGGTGCAGGAAATGGCAGGTGCCACGTCATCTGTCAGGGTTAAAACCGTCGTACAGGTCTGGGTATTGCCTGCTGCATCGGTAAGGGTGAAAATGACGGTTTGGGTCGCGCCGTGCATTCCGCCGAAAGGCGTACCCGCTGCGGGATGCTGTACCGCAGTAGCTGCCAGCGCAGCAGCAGACGTGCAATTGTCACTGGCAACAACCTCAGGCAGCATATTGGGCACCAAGCCAATACAATCATTTGCTGCCCCCGTTGATGCGTTTATCGGGCGGTTCGGCGGGCAAGCCAAAAACTGAGGTGCCTCATTGTCAATGACGGTCACGACAAAGGAACAGCTCGATGTATTTCCCATATCGTCTTCCACTTCATACATAACGGTCGTATTTCCAATGGGGAAATTTGCCCCCGAAGCCGGCCCTTGAATCAAATCAATGGTGTACCCGGGACAATTATCTGTGCCTAATGGCAGTGCATAAGTGACCGCAGCGGTACATTCTCCAGGATCGGTGCTAACCGTCGTATTCACAGGGCATATAATCACAGGCAGTATCGGATCTTCCACAGTGATGGTAAACTGGCAGGTAACGGTATTCCCGGCAGCATCCGTCACCCGCCAGAGATGGGTATAGGTGCCATTATATTCATAATAGTTTGCCCCGGCGCCAAAACCGCTCATCAGATCGGTTTGTGGATTCGGGCAGTTATCGGTGCCAACAGGTGCCGTGTAAGACAACGTAACTCCACAAGGGCCTGTCCCGATCAGGGTTGCAGGGCCTCCGGTAATGGTGCCGTCGGTGCGCACCGTGATGTTGGACGGACAAGCAATTTGCGGCGCTTCTGCATCATTGACCGTTACGGTAAATTCGCAAACCGCCAGGCCATTCCCTGCTGCATCCGTGTAGGTATAGCGCACTATGGAAACGCCAATCGGGAATACACTGCCCGAGGCAAGGCCGCTGAGCGTTCCAGTCAATAAAGTGCCATCGCAATTGTCTTCAAAGGTTGGTGCAGTGAAATTCACGCTTGCTCCGCACAGTCCATTGTCATTGTTGACCACAATATTGGCCGGACAGGTACCCGCTGTGACGGTCGGCGCTGTTTTATCTGCTACCGTGATCGAAAAAGAACAACTGCTCGTATGGCCGGCCTGATCCGTGGCTGTCCAAACAACAACCGTCGTTCCCGGCAGGAAAACAGCACCGCTGAGGGTTTGATTGGAAGGTGCAGCAGCGTAGTTGTGTGTCAGTGATACGATCCGGCAGTTGTCGCTTGCTGTGCCGTCAAGCGCTGTACCGGTTTGCGTGAAATTGCAGCCGGTATTCGCTGCTCGGTGTATGACCTGTGGCGGGCAGGTAATGGATGGATTTTGGGTATCGAGCACAACGATGGTAAAACTGCAGGTTGCGGTATTCCCGTTACCGTCATTGGCCGTATAAACGATTTGATGCGTTCCGACCGAAAATACGCTGCCAGAGGCCAGGCCCATCGTTTGTATGACGGACACATTACCGCCGCAGTTGTCAATTGCAGTGGGTGGCGTCCAGTTGACTTTGGCCGAACAGAGGTCAGGGTCATTGCCAACCATAATCATACCGTTGGGGCAATTGGTAAAAGATGGTTTGATATTGTCCTGAATGGTAATATTGAAGGTTCGCACAGCTATGCATCCTTGCAGATTAGCGGTAACCGTAATCGTATACGTGCCTTGTGCTGTAGCGGCCGTGAATGAAGGAATTTGAGGACTCAACCCCGTACTCGTACCGTCCGCCAATCCGGCCAGTGTACCCCCGGTCCAGGAAAAAATGATATTGGGATTAAAAGGCGTGGCATTCAGAACGATTGGAGGCACCAGACTGCCCGGACACACAACGCTGATATCCGGCAAGGTATTAATGATCAGGCTGCCATTTGAACCAATGACAACCGTAGTCATAGCCATACAACCGTTGGCATCGGTCACCGTTACCAGATAATTGCCTGCTGCAAGGCCATTCCGGGTAGCCCCAACAAAGTTTCCAGGCCATGTATAGGTATAATTCGGGGTGCCCCCGGCAGCCAGAACCGTACCTGAGCCATTGGTTGCTCCTGCGCAACTGACGGGTTGTGTGGTCACCGTGCTCAGCGTAAGCAGCGTAGGCTCCGCAATATTGGTTGTTGCGGTAACCTGGCACCCCTGGTTGTCGGTAATGGTTACGCTATGGACACCAGCAGCCAGATTGGTCACAACGGGTGTTATTTGCCCACCCGACCACAAGTAAGTGTATGGGGTCGTTCCACCAGTGGCTGTAACCGTAGCGGTGCCGTTGCCCACCCCCTGGCACAAGGCGGGGGTCTGATGGGTGATATTGGCCACCAGATTGGCAGGATTGCTGATGAAGACCGCAGCGACCGTAGCGCAACCTTGGGCATCCGTCACCGTCACCTGATAAGCGCCCGCTACCAAGCCGGTTGCCTGCTGCGTGGTTTGCCCATTGCTCCAGGCATAGGTGTAACCCGGCGTTCCTCCAGAGGCCATTACAGTCGCAACACCGGTGCCGGTGCCCGAGCAAAGTGCATTGTTGACCACGCTCGCAACCGCCGCGACGGGCGTAGTGGGTTGTGTAATCGTCGTCGAGGTCGTAGCCGTACAGCCCATGACATCCGTTACGAAAACGGTATACATACCTGCGGGCAGATTGATCGGATCCTCTACATCCGCAGCTGGTGAAGACCAGTTGTAGGTATAAGGAGCACTTCCACCAGTCACCGTCATTTGGATCGCGCCGGTTGCCTCGCCGTAACAGTTAACCTGAGTAACGCCATTGACTACCGCCGACAAGCCCGTTGCGGGCTGCTGTAGGGTGACGTTGTCTAAAGACTGGCAGCCATTTCCGTCCGTGACCGTGACGCTGTAATTTCCGGCAGCCAATCCGAAAATGGCCTGCGGATCGTTGTCAGGAGTTTCCGATCCGTCGTGACTCCAATCGTAAGTATAGGGCAGAACACCTCCCAACACAGCAACAGAAACCCGGCCATCGCTACCACCAAAACAACGGACATCCACCCCTTCCGCCAGGATTTCAGGGTCATCCAAAACCACCAATTGAACCTGGTCTACATCGAAACAGCCAAAACCATTCGTTACCCTTACCCAAACATCGTCGGTCGGAGCAGTGTACACATTGCTTAATGCATTGATGCCTTGCTGAGCATGCGTAAGGCTTTGGTGGTAAGTCACCGTAAGACCCCCTACCCCTCCGGTAACCTGCACATTGGCATTAGAAAGGGTAAATACCGCCTGACTTCCGTCAAATTGGCTGGGGCAGGCTTGCAATTGCCCGGAATAAGCAACTGGACTTGGGCGTACGGTCAGGGTAACGGCTACCGTATTGATACAACCTGTTGCATTGTTGACCACCCGAGCGTATAAAACGGCTGATCCTGAAGTAATGATGGCACCTAATGCATTGACTCCGGACAAAGCTTCTGTCTGGGTAAGGTGGTAACTCAGCGTTATTCCAATGCTGTTATTGATGGTGGCATTCGCCAGAGTCAAGTTAAAAATGCCAAGTCCGCTGCCCGTCGGAGCCTGTTCACAAACCGCTAATGATGCCGGATTGGCTACAGGAAGCGGGTTGACGCGCAGGGTAAGGGTTGTAGTGCGGAAGCAGCCTGTGACCGCATTGACCACACGGGCATACAAAACCGTGTTGTTGGCCGCCGTATAAGGGCTGGCAAGCGGGGATGCCCCGTTGTTTGCATTGGCCTGAGTCGTGTGATAAGTAACGGCATGAACATCCTGAGGGTCAACTAAATTATCAGCCATTGGCAGGTTAAACGTTCCCATATTGCTGCCAAAAGCATTGGCGCATACCGTCAGGGTAGACGCGGCTACGCTTGGACGCGGATAAATCGGTACAATGACGACATCCACTCCGGGGGGACAAGTGCCCGTTGGATCATTGGTGGTAAACAATAATGTGACCTGTCCTGCCGCAATGTCAGCAGCGCTTGGGGTGTAAACAGTCGTCAGGGCCGTCGTGCTGGAAAAACTCCCGGCAGTCCCCAACCCTATACGCGACCAGGTACCGCCAGTTGCAGCTCCGCTGAGCGTGGCGGTCAGGGCAATGGTTTCGTTGTCACAAACATCCAGCGCACTGGCAGTTACCGTTACCCCGGGGCATTTGGGTAGATTGTTCGACGTTCTTGCTTCCGGCCCACAATGGCACTGAAACTGCCCGTCTGCTTTAACAAGCGGAATGGAAACCAGCACCCCGTTTTGAGGGTCGCAACCGGCAAAACTTCCCGTATGCGTCACCAAAGAACCAATGGCCAATGGCCCCGTAAGGGTTCGGATTTCAATTAGGGTGGTGACCAGTCCCTGAGCATCCAGGCAATAGTATTCTACCTCAATTGACTGCCCTGCGGCCAGTGCAGTATTTTTCACCCGAATTCTGGTGGTGTATTGTAATTGCCCAAGGTCGTTGCAGGCAATGCTGAAACTTTCGAGGTCCAATTCCATTTTTTTCAACACCACCGGAGTTTCGCCTTCTCCGGCAAGCGCCCTCACGACGGGGCAATTCATGCCAGTTGTCGGACAAAAAATATCGTTGTAAACGGCAATGATTCGACCCGTTATCTTGTCGTTAACGGTGCATGCAATGTCCTGCTGGGGTTGCAGGTCAAAATGAAAAGCAAGGGTAGCCACACCGCCGTTGGGAATCATCAGATTGGGAGGCAGCTTAAATTTTAGTACCCGGCGACCGTCTGATGCGATGGTCTCTCCAAGAAAAATCGGGCAATTGGCGCCCGGAACCGTTGTACACGTGAAACTGGAAGGCACGTAATCCATAACCGACGGCAGACTCAAAAACACGGTATCCGCTGACCCCGTAGCAGCAGGCAAGCCATCGGCAGCAACAAGGTCTGACAACTGCAAGGAGACAAAAACCCTGCGCGGATCGCAGCCTTCAATCACGCCATTGGTGCCAACATTGATGCTAAAAGTGCCTTCGTACGTCGGTTCAGCACCCACAATCCGAATGCGCGGCGACAGGAACAGGGCACCACTTCCCTGGGCCTGTCCGTTGCAGGACGACTGTGCAAAAGGTTGGTAAACCACGCGGTCGCCTGAAAAGAAATCGCAGGTGGTCTTTACTGAAAAGCGCACCCGTGCCCTCCGGTCTTCTCCCCCCGGATAGGCCACCAGGTTGGCGTTAAGGGTGCCAGGCAAAGTATCGTTTAGCGCCGGATGATCGGTCAGGTCAACCTCCACAACTTGTCCGTTTATGGCAGGCGTTGCATTTTGAAAATTACCGGAGTTGTCGGGATACTCGATTTGCACATTGCCTTCCAATGCCATGCCCGCCGGTAAAATTACGCGTGCCTTGGGGTCGAGCAAATCCGCCTGTTGGGAAGAATTGACCAGAATATCATAAACAAACAGTTCACACATGTTGGCCGGCAGTGGCGACGTCGCAATAAAATTGCCTTGTATCGCCGACAAGCGCGGATAGATGTTCAGGGTTATTGTTTGGGTAGCGCAGGTGGCCAGCAGTGGATTGGCAGGATAAGCCGGGCAATCCCAGCTTTGCCGCACCACCATGCTGTTGCTGATGCATTCGTTGTACGTCACACAGATTTCAACCAATCGGGCACTATTCCCGGGCATAGAAGTCGCCAGCTTTACCCATTTACCATTTGCGTAAGTAAGCAAAGGCAGGCTGACAGGCCCCCCTGAAGTGATGTCTTTTACCGAAACGATATCCATTGGGCTGAGGTTGTCTTCCATCGCCAACCAAACAAAGCGGCTTTCGCGATCGGCGGTCGTATTTTCGACCTCTACCTGAAAACATTCTACTCGTTTAGTACCGTTGATGGCTCCTGTCAGGTTGGTCAGCCGATGAACCGGAGCACCCGCACCGATTGTACCCGATTGCGGGCCGGAAGCCGTAGCGATCTGGCAGCCGTTTGAACCATACCCAAAGCGGTTGTAATTCCAGTTGGTGACCAAATTGCCGTCATTCACAGAATTGGCGCACCCGGAGTTGATCAGGTTAAACTTCAATTGGTACCCGGTAATGCTCTGATTGATGCCCGCGAGATCGTGTAACGGCCAATTTCCCGGGTTGATCCAAGTGAGGGTCGTTCCGGAAATAGAAGGTGCAGGCAAGTTGAAAGCGCCCGTATACCAGGGATCATCAGATGAACCATAGACCATCAGCACAGGCGTTACCGAGGGGTCGTAGCTGTCTCCATTCATGATCTGAACAGAGACGTTGTTGAGGCGAAAAAGCGGACGAATTTCCAACGGGTATTCGTCTTCCAGTATCGTCAGTTCGTGGTTGATGAATCCACTCACCTGGTACGTGCCGCACCCTGAACGCGCACCCGCAACCGCCAAAGGAAATACTCGCGGATTGTGTAGGTACAATTCGGGTGCAAAAGCGTCGCAGCTAAAACGGGGTGAGCCACCGGGTGCCGGATTCCCCATTGCATTGGCCAAATTAAAGGCCGTTATCAAAGGATTCACCGGCTGAGTGGGTGAGGCGGTAAGCCCGGGGTTGTTGCGCACGCGGAACACCGGAAATGCCGTTAATATATCACCAGCTTCCATCATGCCGCCCGGCAGTGTTGCAATAAAAGCGGTAAAATTGTATAAAAATATATGCCGCCCGCCAATGACCGAAACGACAGGTGTCGGCAGCGGTATGTTGTTGAAAGTATTGCCCGTGCTGGCATCAACATAAGCGAAAGTTCCGCTGACGTAATCCAGTAAATTAGCACCCGACAGTTGGTTGTAGGCAACCTCTATGTACGCATTATCGAAGGCAACTGTACCTGCACTGCCCCCATTCATGGTATTGGTGATGGTGAATCGAAACTCGTCGCAGGGCATCCCTTTGCGCAAATTGGACAACGGAACTGAAGCCGGGTTAATGAAAGTTGACCCGGTGTGGTCAGTAAAGCCCAGCGTTGTGCGCCTGACGTCTACATTTTTGGTGGTGAACCCGCCATCGGGGCAAGGATTGCAATCCGCGCCTAAAATGGTAAAATTGCCACAAGCCCATTTCTGCACACAGCTACATCCGGCATCACAGGTATAGATGGCTTCGTAAGTAAAATTCAGCGGACTTTGCGGACAAGTATAGCTCAACTCAAGGTCGAAACAAGTCGTACCAGGAGTAAAAACACCGCTCACAGTAGCGACATTCCCCATGGTTGTCACCACCGCTGCATGGCCATTGATGGTGCCTATGCCCGTAGCTGTAACCCCATCAGGAAGAGTAAGGTTGAGCGACAAGACGTTGGAGGAGCAATTAGCGCCGCTAAAATCGCGGGCCAGGCAAATTTGTACATGAAACTGCTGGCCATCCAACACGCTGGCCGGATAAAACAACTCAGGGGACCCCGTGGCGGTACTCCCAAAATTCAGCCCTGTAATGCCCGTGGAAGAACGGCTCTGGCCACATTGATTGGTATAGGTCGAACCCGCCGTCAGGCTTGCCGTTTCATTCGGAGCAGGGCAGGCGGTAGGACAGGTATATTTCAACGTTACCCGAAACGTAATGGAAGCGCCTTGCAGCAAATCGTCAAAACTACCATCCCCGTCCACGTCCGACAGGCCGGTACCGGGGCCATCGGGATCTACCCCGGTAAATTGGCTGGCATTGATGGTAGCCGGTGTGCCATTCATACCCGGGGTGTGGGCAACGGCAGCACCATTCAGGGTGATGCCCGTTGTCATCCAGTTGCTGGTCGGCCATCCGTTGGCTCCATTCATGCCAAAGCGAAATACATTGCTGAAAGCGGTAGCCGCCGACACGACTCCCGTGCCATTGTTGGTGAATGTGATGTCAATAACCGGATTTGTACACAAATTGAACGGCGTAATGACGTTTGAGGTGACGACAACATTAGGCTCACCGGAAGCTAATAAAAACTCGCCCGGCCCTGTGGGTGTTGGAGACTGGCACAGCGCAGCTTCACACCCCCAATTGACGCTGTAAGACGAACTAAACACACACGCTTGGAGCACCACTGTGCGCATGGCAATGAAGGTTTCGGTATTGTTCAGCACGCCGCCTGATAGAGCCGCCACCGGAATCTGATACGAACGCGTATTGCCCGCCAAACCCAAAAAAGTAGCCGGAAAACCCGCCACGGTAACTTGGGTCGTCGTCATGCCGGTTTCGGTAATGCTGAATACGATATGATCCGTATCGCCCAAGCCTCCGTTCTGAATGGCAATGGGCACCGTTACCGGGATGCCGATCGCTGCGGTTTGGATGGGATGAGACAATAAATTCAGCTCGGCTTCCAGAATATCTGCGGCAAGCTCTCCCACCCTTACCTGGCTGTTGAAGGCTACCTGGATGGGAAAAATAAGCGTGCCCGCAATGGCCGTACAATTGGAGCGAACGCGGTAAGAAAACCGAATTTCGTTACCCGAACCAATGGATCCCCCGGGCTTTGTGATGGTAAAAACAGGATTGGTAGTGGCACCGTTGCTCTGCGAGATGGTCAAACCGCCCGTTTGAGCAACCAAAGCCACACTACCCGGCTGGTAAAATACCCCTGTGGGCATGGGAACCGAGACGGTGGCATTAGAGCCGTTGGCGGTGAATTGCAAAACAGCCTCCATCACTGTTTCCCCGAAACATTTATCAATGTCCGGAGCCACCGCTGCGTTGGGGTCAATGATGTTCACCTGGCCAAAAAGGGTGCAGCAATAAGTAAAACTGAAAAACATCAGGCAAAATCGGGTCATCGTGGTTCTGCAAAGTAGCATTACCGCTGAGGTAGTCCTCATAGCATTGATAGCCATAGTTCGTGTAGATTACAATTTGTGAGTAAAACTTCTGACACAGACTCTGGTGGGACGACAGGGTGCAAGTAGCGGCGATTTATCGCACGTCGCGGACAAGTGCTGCGCGAAAAGCACAAACATAAGCATCTGGAAAAATGCTGCTAAATGCCAGAATAACGGAGTCGGGCAAAGTGAATTTACCACGTGACACCAAGGCAAGCAGGCACCTTCGCAGTAGTTACCACTTACGTTCAGAGGGCCTATGCATGATGAACCACGCACAGCAACCCCAAGCCGATTTTACCTCGACTACACCGTGTCAATCAAATATGGCTCTAAAACGAGCATGGAAGCTGGAAGAAAAAAAACAACCAGATTAAGAGCGTGCCCGGGAATATCCGAAATCCCGAACAAGCTTTAAGGTTGTTGAATGGTGTAAGTTTGTTCCTAATTGTTCATAATTTTTGTAATATTTCCAGCTACACCATATTCTGATTTTCACACCAGAAATTTGATTTTATAATCAACTCATAATCAGCTTTTTTACAAAAAAAAGCCAACCATTCATAAGGATTCAGTAGGATTCAAAGAACAAAATTAGGATAGATCGGTAGCAATTTCATCGCTGATTCTTTTTTTTCTGTTATTCTATACACCCGTATAGTTTTTGTTGAACCAGGAAGCCTGGCCATGCATCTCAGACATCACTCCCTCCTCCATGCACATTTGCCAAAAACATGCCTGCCCTGTTGCCATTTTGTATAAACTTTTGTACTTTGTATGAAGTTTTGTTGTTGAGGTTGTGTTTTGTAGCATTTCCTGTAGGTAAAGGGCGAATTTGCAGGATTAGAAAACCGAATTTAATATAAAATAAGTTGCTCCGTTTTTGGATGCGGCGGCTTACCTTTCCTTGAATAAAACACCATGGCTATGAAAAAAATCACCCTTTTTGTCTTCGCTTTTTGTAGCGTGCAATGCCTACAAGCACTGGATGTCAGCATTTCTTACGCGACCTTCAAAGACCTCGACAAGCCTTACATCGAAGTCTATATCCATGTAGCCGGTTCTTCGGCCACCTATGCGCCTTTAAGCGATACGACGGCTCAGGCGACCTTAGAGGTGCTGATCTTGTTCAAACGCGGCGAAGAGATCGTCAAATTCGACAAATACCTGCTCAATAGTCCCATTCATAAATATGCGCTCGACTTCGTGGATATGAAGCGCTACGCCATTGACAACGGCGAGTATGAACTGACCGTCAATGTGCAGGATACCCACAAGCCGGAAAACACGAAAGTTTATCAGGCCAAAGTGAGCGTTCTGTACAGTAGCGCAGGCTTAGAGCAATCTGATATTCAATTGCTTGCATCCTATAAAAAAGATGAAACCAACGACAGCCCTTTTTCGAAAAGCGGCATCCACATGGAGCCGCTCCCCTACCATTTTTATGGCAAAAACGCTTCCCTACTCTTGTTTTACAATGAGTTGTACAATTCCGACAAGGCCATTGGCGACGACTTCCAGGTGAGTTATTCCATCGAAAAAACGGTTGAAGGCCAGCCCAAAACCGTATTGATCGGCCACAAACGCATGAAACCCGCGCCAGTCGTGCCTTTGCTGATCCAAATGGACATCGGTACCCTCGAATCCGGCAATTATGCCTTAGTAGTAGAAGCCCGCGACCGCCTGAAAACGTTGTTGAGCCGCAAATCGCTCTTTTTTCAGCGCAGCAACCCTTACCTGAATCCAACGCCGGAAGCCCTCACCCAGCAAACCTTAGCCGATGAATTCGTGAGCCGCCTGAGCAAAGAAGACCTCAAATTCGGCATGCGGGCCATCATGCCGAAAATTCCGCAGCAAGACATCGAAACGGTCGGCCTGATGCTCAAAGCCGACAGTCTGAATGCCCTGCGCCTTTACCTGTTCAGCTACTGGATCAAAAAAAGCGCCACCAACCCGGAAGGCGCTTATCAAAAATACATGGCGGTTGCACATGCTGTGGATCAGCAGTTCAGATCCGGTTTCCGGCACGGCATCGAAACAGACCGCGGCTTCACTTACCTAAAATACGGGCAACCCGACGACATCGAAGGCCGCGAAGACGAACCCTCGGCGCCGCCTTACGAGATCTGGATTTATTATGATTTCCCGTTTACCAAACAAAAGAATGTCAAGTTCCTTTTTTACAACCCGTCTTTGGCACCGGGCGAATACCGGCTCCTGCACTCCACCGCTAATGGGGAACTCAACAATCCGCAATGGGAACTGGAACTCTACCGCGACGCCCCCGACCAGGTGGACGGCGATGCGTTCGACTCAACGAGTATGAAAGATAATTTCAACCGGAGTGCGAAACGGATTATGAGTGATTTTTGAAGCATCTTGTTAAAAAAGAAGGAGCCTGCATGGTTGATGCAGGCTCCTTGCCGAAAGAAAGAGAGGTTTTTTGGCATTATATTATGAATAAATTTGACCGATTCCGGTTACCCGAAAACAGGTCAAGCGGGAATTGTTAACGTGCATCCATTCGGAAAGAAAACCTGCCGGAAATGCAAATCGCTGGTTTGAAAAAGTGGTTGCTTCCCAAAATTTGCATTAGCGCAAAACAGGGCTTTGTGAAAGGTGTTTCGATGCGATTACTACCTTTACGGGAAGTATCCGACAAACAATAGAGGTGTATTTAGTTGCTGGATACAAATATACAACCCCGCCATAGTGGTGTAAAGCCTTATCTACTGGAATGTAGGTTCTGGCAATTGAACCGTCTCAAAACCGATTTGAAGTTTCCGATCACGGGCTGCATTTACCTTCCCAGCCAATCCTTAAACTCCTGGGCTTTTTCGCGGCTGATGAGTACCTCCGTTTCAGAGGTGGGTTTTAAGTCGGTCTTTAACCTCCCGTTGAGGTGGGGATAAACGGCGTCAACAGACTTGATGTAGATGATGAAACTGCGGTTGGCGCGGAAAAACGAGCGAGGATCCACCATTCCCTCCAATTCATCGAGCGTGTATTCTAAGTTAAACCGGACATTGCCTTTCGTTTTCAAAAAAGAAATACTGCTTTCGGAGTAGAAATAAGCTACGTCTGCGATATCAATGGGCAGCATGCGCTGGCCGTGCTTCACCAAAAAGCGGTCGCGGTATTCAGAGGCAAATTGACTGCGGATGTCTTTGAGCAACTGCTGAATGTCAGGTGCTGCGGGCTGTCCGAACTGCTTTTTCATCAGCGCGTACTTCTCCAGACTTTGCCGAAGGTCGTCTTTTTTGATGGGCTTCAGCAGGTAGTCAATGCTGTTGAATTTAAATGCCTGAATGGCGTATTCGTCGTAGGAAGTGGTAAAAATGACGGCACTGTTGACCATGGTTTGGTTAAAAATCTCAAAACTTTGGCCATCGCTCAGCTCAATGTCCAGAAAAATCAGGTCGGGTTCCCGGTTGGCCTGCAACCACTGCAACGTAGTTTCGATGCCATCGGTTTGGCCCACAATTTCGATTGTCTTGTCCACCTCGTAGATGGTTCTACTTAGTTTTTCAACAGCAAGTTGCTCGTCTTCAACGATTAATACGCTCATTTCTGGTCGCTCATTTTGTTTCCAATCCAATTACATGGTCATATAAGCCAGCATCCGGGTCTTCTATTAAATTCAAAATTACGCTAAAAGTTTGATCCGTTTTTTCGATGATGATGTCGGGCTGGTTAAGCAATTTGTAATTGGCGCTGATGTTGCTCAGGCCGACTTTGTTGCTCTCTACGGCAATTTTCTTTTCCTGGAGGTTATTGGCGACCGTCAACCAGCCTTCATCGTTGGTAAAAATGCGAATATACAAAGGCGACGAGCGCGAAACGACATTGTGTTTCACGGCATTTTCGATGAGCAGTTGCAAGGTAAGCGGCGGCAACAAGCGGGTGTGGTAGCATTCGCTGACGTTCAGTTCACAGTGCAGTCCTATGCCATAGCGCGTTTTCAACAGTTGCGGGTAGCTTCGTGCAAACTCCAGTTCTTCCTGCAACGAAATCAGTCGTCGGCTGTTTTTGCGCAGGAGATAGCGGTAGATGCCCGACATCTCATCCAGAAAAACCTCGGCTTCGTCCGGGTTGGAGCGGATCAGGGCAGAAAGCGAATTGAGGCTGTTGAACAAAAAATATGGGCTGATCTGGTTCTTCAAAGCCTCGATCTGGCTGTTCATAACCTTGAATTCCAATTGTTTGGTTGTTCTTGCGTGGTCGGTTCACTGCTCAAAAAAATACTGAGCTTCGTATAGCCCCGCCAAAAAAACGACACAAATAATGGCTAAGAAAAACTCTTTGATCCAATACATGAAATCAACCTGGACGCCATCGGGCAATAAAACGACATTCAGCAATCCGACGTGCCACAAGACAAAAAGCGCTGTGATGACGACATAAGTAGACATTGACCAAGCTACCCGCCGGCGGGTTTCTCCAATGCTGGGGTACCTGATGCGAAAAAAGATCAAAGCCGAGCGACAAGCGATCCAGCCCAGGGTATCGTCCACTAACACGACCAGAAAGTGCAGCCAAAATGACATAACAGCGATATCCGGCTCCCAAAACCACATCGTCTCGGCGAGGATGATGCTGAGAATGGGAATTCCGTACAGCCTTATTTTTCTGTCGTTTAGTTTTTTCACATCTACGGGAATAAGGGAAGCACGACCAACCAATCGTTAGCGTTTGTTCAGAGGAGTACGGGAATGGGTTCAATTCTAAGATACGAAGTTCCTCATTATTATTGAAGCACCCAAATACAAAAACGGGCTGGCAGGCCAGACCATCCCAGCATCGCTGTTTTTGCTACATTTGTCTGGTTTTATAAACACAAGAGCATGGCTGTACTCGGCAATATTTTTCTGACGCTGGCAACTTTCATTTACGTATTCATACTGGCCAGCGCTTATGGCGACAAACCGCCCCAATCGGGCGACGCTGCCGGGGGATACCCGATGGGGATTATCCTTTTTAAACTGGCCTTCTTAGGTTGCATGGTCATTACAGCGGTCGCAGTGGGTTGGACTGGTGGCTTCGACTGGATTTCGAGCGACAAATCGGCCAAATTTGCCCTCGCTGCCTTGGGCTTGTTGGCCATCACCTTTGTAGCGGCATGGAGCGCCTTGTTCAAATTTGAACCCATGATGCCGTGGTCAGTGCGCTACCTCACCGGAATTGCACCGGCACTTTTCCCGGCGGTACTGTTGCTCGCTGCCGCCGTTTTGCTGAACGCCCCCATCCGGGAAATTATCCCGGTGCCGGTCTACAAAATTCCGCTGATCCTTGTTTTCGGCATCAGCGTAATGACCTGCCTGGCGGGCATCGTCGAGTGGGTGATGCTGGAACAGCAGCACGCTGGCGATCAGGTAAGCACCGAGCTATCTGATCAGGAAAGGTACCGCCAGGATCACCTGTCCCAAATAGCCGCAGCCAACCCCGCAACGGTAAAAGACCTCATCAATATCCTGGTTTTTACGGATGGAAACCACGACGGGGAAGTACGAAAAAAAGCACTGGAAAAAATAAAATCCAACCCCAATTGGCAACAAGTATTGGTGGAAGCGCTCCAAAACGAAAATGCCCCGCAGGTTTTTACCTTTCTGGCGTCTAATCCTGTGGACGACAAAGCTTTATTTGCCGAACCCGTGCGCGAAGGCATTCTGCAACTCGCCGCGAACATCCGGCATTCCATCCGGCAGTGTTCACACCCTTCCCATTTTTATGCAGACCAGTTTTCCTGGGACATTGACCGCATGCTGGCCACTGTTGAAAATTTTAAGGACATGGGCGTAGATTACCTGCCCGCCATGCGGGAAGTGCGCGCCGCATTGGACCAACCGAGCGATCCACCGGGACTGAAAAGGGTGGAATTTAAAGTGGTGAGTACGCTGGATTGGTGGATTAAGCAATCTGAAAAATCGCGGTGAGGCAACTAGTCTGTCTTTATAGTCCGATAACTGCGTGGTGTTTCGCTCCAAAATCGGTCATTTACGCGAGTAACTCCTGTTTTTGGAGCGAAACACGCCTTGTTCTCGAACTCTATAGAGCAGACACGGGACTGTATGCAAGTGTCCGCGCTTAACCTTTCTCCGTCTAAATTGTTTTCCTGAAAAAAGTAGTTTATGTCTTACAATGTCCTTACACCCGAAGAAGCGCGCGTTTTGCTCAACAAAGGCACGGAGCGCCCGTTTACCGGAGAATACCACGACTTCAAAGCCGCAGGCACCTACATTTGCCGCCAGTGCAATACCCCGCTTTACCATTCGGAAGACAAGTTTGATTCCGGCTGCGGCTGGCCCAGTTTCGACGACGAAATCCCCGGAGCAGTGCGCCACGAAACGGATGCCGATGGCCGTCGAACGGAGATTTTATGCGCCAATTGCGGCGGGCACCTCGGGCATGTTTTCCTCGGCGAGCGCTTCACGAAAAAGAATACGCGGCATTGCGTGAATTCGTTATCCATGAAGTTTGTGGCAAAAGAGGGGTAGGTTGGTTGGTTGGCGCTATTACATGATACCCGCTTGCACCGAGGCTCCACTACTTTCTAACTGCTGTATTTTAAACTTTGATGCTGACAATTTTTATCGCCGGGCTGGTGCCCGCAGCTTTGATCCGTTTACGGCCACAGGCCGGAACTAGCGTGTGGTGTTGACGAGGTGGAGGTTGGTTGCCAGCGGAGCTTTTCGGCAACGAAATTTACCTAACTAAACGCTACTCATAAATATCTCTTCTAAGTCCCAGATCAATGACATCTACTAAAAGTACATCATCAAAAATATCGTAGATGATGCGGTAATCAGCCACACGAATACGGTAACCGTCTCTGCCTTTTAGTTTTTTACAGCCCTGTGGTCGTGGGTTGTCTGCAAGATTGTAAATGGCTTCCTTTATATTTGAGTAATAAGGCTCATTAATTTTTTCAAGTGCTTTAACCGCCCGTTTCTTTAAGGTTACCTGATATGCCATTACTTTGCATTGCGTTTAGCTTCAATCATTTTAAAAGCCTCATCAATAGGAATAGAAGGCTCATTTGATTTTTTGGCTTCATCATAAAGCTTTATATCTTCCAAATCTTCCAGTTCTTCCATAATGGCTTTAAAAGCCTCCATAGGGAGCACCACAGATATTTTTTTACCTGCGTTGTCGGTGATGTATTGAGGATGTATTGTAAGCATATTCAAATTATTTAGTTGCAATGCCGGCGGCTTTCTTCTTTTGCATCAAACGTGGCAAAACAAAATTCGCTCAACCGCGAACAAGCTCGTAACATCCATGCGAACAAAGAATTTAACGGAACAAAGTTAGCCAAATTGCCAATAAGTTACAATAGATGCAGGGACAGGCGTTCCCAATGGTGACCACCGCCGCTTGCACCGAGGCTCCACTACTTTCTAACTGCTGTATTTTAAACTTTGATGCTGACAATTTTTATCGCCGGGCTGGTGCCCGCAGCTTTGACCCGTTTACGGCCACAGGCCGGAACGAGCGTGTAGTGTTGACGAGGTGGAGGTTGGTTGCCAGCGGGGAAAGGAGAAAGGTTAAAGTAGGGTTTATGTGTAAAATCAAATTACGGAGCCCGCCTTTAACCTTTCTACTTTAACCTTTAACCTTATTTTCCCCTTTAACCTTGTTTCCAAAACCTACCTTCCCACCACCAATTTCTCCACCATAAACCCGCCATCCCAAATCACCCGCGCGAGGTAAACCCCGGGTTGGAAGTTTGCCGGCAAGGCTACCGACTGGTTTTCTCCGCTCACAGAAGACTCAAAAACGGGTCGGCCATCTAACGTTAACAGCTGTACCAAAGCACCCGCAGGGGCATTTTTCACCTGAAAGCTTGCATTGGCCGGGTTGGGATACAGCGCCGGACGAGGCGTTGCGGTCACTTCATTGTTGCCCACCGTGATTTCCTGGAATTCCGCAAAGAAAAAGATCGCTGCGGTAACAGCCGGTTGCACACAGCCGCCGTGATCAGCATTGGGATTGACATTGATCGCATCCACCGACAGGGCACCCAAAACCGTGGACATCACAGAATCGGCAATGATGCTGTTCCGGTACGTCACCTGGTCGTCGGCCTGGCAATAGTAAAGGCGGGTAGGCGCAACGGGAACCCACTCATAAACGTCGTTGGCGCGCAGGGCCACATTGGCAGGATGGTTCGGGTTGTTGATCACCGCCTGGAGGATGCTGTCCTGGAACATATTTTTGGTGACCGAAGCCCCAAATTCGAGTTCTAATTGGTCAATGAGCATGTCGTTGAGATCCCCGAGGTCAATTTCTTCGTCATAAAACTGCTGGATCATGGCCGCGTACGGCTGTTTGAAATATTGTTCGATGTTGTCGAAAAGGCCGTAAGCCAAGTTGTATGACAAAACCGTGTAAGGCAGGTATGCTGCAAAGAAGTAGGGTTCGTCGCTGAGGATTTTGTCGCGCATGGCCCCGGAAATGCTGTACGGCCCCGACATGTGAGCCGCCGCAGTCACTGTAAACTGGTCGGCGTGATCCTGTTCGATGGAGCGGTGCAGCGCCATGCCCGCGTGGCCGCCCTGCGAATAGCCGGAGATGAACAACTGATCGTTGATCACCACCTCGTTTTCTTCAGCAAACTGCCGGGCAGCGAATAACATGTCCACCGCTGCGGAAGCTTCGGTTTCGGCGTGCACATAGGGGTGAAAACCCCTTGCCTCGCCGAGTCCCAAAAAATCGGGCGCTGCGGTTACGTAGCCCATACCACCAAAAACAGCCGCCAGCTCCCAGCCGCCCTGCAGGTTGGAGGGCACATCTGTGCGCGAACCTACGGTGCCGTGCTGATAACACAAAAGCGGGTAGCTGCTGGGTAAGTTGCGGACGGGTACAACCAACAAACCGGAAGCGGTGTCGGGTTGTCCGTAAATATCCGGCGTTGTGTAGGTGATTTTGTACATTTTGATGCCGTTCTGGATAAAAAATCCGAACAGCGCCTGCAGCTGCGCCCGGGAGCGCGTGCCGACTAAGCCGCTACTGATCAATTCTTGCGCCGACAGGGTTTGCGCCGAAAAGGCCACGAAGGAAAGGGCTACGAAGAGGGATAAAATTTTTTTCATGCGATTGAGTTTATGCGTAATTAGTGATAACTGACAAGGTATAAAACTCCTGCCCATTTACCCAAACAAAGTTTTCCGCTTTGTCCAGGCAATTGCCAAAAGCAACAATAGGATCGGCCAGATCAGCAGGCTAAAGTCCCAACAGGGATTAAAAATGACGCTTCCTTCATCTCCGAGGTAAACCAATCCGGCCCAGTAATAAGGCGATTTCTGAAAAGCCGGTATAATCGGATCGTCTAAATAGCCCAGCTTGGCCTGCCGAAGCGAAGCGGCCTTGGAATCGCCCTGCTGAAGTTGTTTGTAGAGGCGTTGAAGCAGGTTGGCGGTTGCAGCCTCATTGATGGTCCAAAGGCTGGAAATCAAACCTTTAGCGCCTGCGTAGGTGAAAGCTCGCGACAAACTCATCACTCCCTCCCCTTTCCGGAATTGCCCCAGACCGGTTTGGCAGGCGCTTAGGACGACTAAGTCTGCCTGCAATTGCAGGGCGTAAATATCCGGCAGCAAGACCGAACGGTCAAACAACTCTACCCGGGGTAGCAACCCGCCGGTATCCACCCCTGCGTGGGTGGACAAGTGGACAATCCGGTATGCTGCGCCTTCTCGTTTCAATGCTTCAAAATCTGCTTGCCCGTCCACATAGCGCCGACTCTTGCAGGTCTCCGCTACCGGCGCTTCCGCAGTGCTTTGCAGCAAGGGAGGCAACCCTCTTTGGCTGGCTGAAAATCGCGGCGCCAACTGCAACAGGTGCTGCCCGGCTTTTGACGGTAAACTGCGCTGGCTTTCCAAAACAGCTAAGGAAAAGGCGTATTGAACGCCAAAGCGCCGCAGCAAAAAAGGCGCGCGTTCCCACGAAGATTGGGGCGAAGGTTCGTAAAACAAGGCCTCGAAAGGCAAAAAGGCCAGCCAGGAATCGGGGATAATAAGGAGGTTTCCGGATTGCAGATTCAAATCGGTTAGCAGCGGAAGCAGGCCATCCCGGTAGATTCCGTGAGCTAATTCGCGATAAGCGCCGGCTTGTTCCATCGCCGTTCTCGATTGCAGCAGCGACAAAAACTGCTGCGTTTTTACGGCAAGCGAATCGGGGGTGCGGATCCGTTGCCAGGCTACACTACCGTCCGGAGACTGGCCAAACACCTCTAAATGTTCGTCTCCTGCAAAATATTCGATGAGGATATGATTGGGCAGGGTATCGCGGAAAGCGTGGATGGACGCGCCGGAAATGCTTTCAGCCTGTCGGAGCAATCTGGCACGGTCGGGATAACGCTGTTGCAACCGGGTTTCCAGGGTGGTCAATTGCTGAATGAGGTCGTCGCGCTGTAACGTCCATTCGGGGCGTGACGGAGACCTCGGTTCTTCCAGCATCAATCGTTCAAAAGAAGCAATGCGCTGTCGCAGCATGCGCGCTCCGGAGAGCAGGGTATCGCCCGCTGCAATCAGGGCGTCGAAGCGGTTGCGTTGTACTGCCTCCAGCAGCAAAGCCGATTTGGCTTGCTCGGCATTCGCCCAGGCAGTGTACAGATAGGGCGTGTCACCCGTTGCCTCCCACAATTTCCGGGCGATGCCAATGGCTTTTTCAATCCTTAGCCGGCTTTGCGACAATAAGCTGATTTTGGAAGATTCGTATTGCAACGCATGCCGCAACAGGGATTCCACCCGGCTTGCCAGTTGGTGGCAATCGAGCGCCGTTTTCAGGTTGATCAGGTAGGGCGTTTTCTTGTAGATTGCCTGCAAGGCATCAGCTTTGCCCTCCAAAGCTTCGTAAATGGTGTTTTCTTCGTACAATTGAGCGATGGTGGGCTGAACGTGAATATCGGAAGCAGGCAGCCCCGGAATCAAGCTACACAGCGCTGCATGAAAAGCTTCGGCAGCCGCCGGGTTTTCACCGGTTTGGAGGTAAAGTTTTCCAAATTCGACCTGGATTTTGACAAGATCGCGGTGGTTTGGCGAACCATGTGCCTTGGTTCCATCTTTCAGTGCCTGCCGAAGGCATCTGCGCGCAGCCGCAATTGCGCCCCGCTGCATGCTTAACTTTGCTTTGACAAGCCAGGCACCGGACAAATAATCCGAAACCTCCTGCTGATCGAATCCTGTGTTTTTCAAAGGCTCCAATACCGCAATGGCAGCCGTCGCGAATGCTTCTGCGAGGTCAATTTGCCCGATTTCAAAATAATTTTGTGCTAAGGATTGCTGCAATAATCCCGATTTGAGCGGTGAAATATCCCGGCATTCCAGTCCTTTTTTGAAAGCGGCAATGGCATTTTCAAAATCCCGATCATTCCAGTAAGCCAGCCCCAGGTTGTTGTACAATCCGGCCAAAGCGCCATCCTGCGGGCCTTCCGCATGGTTTTTGATCGCCTTTTCACATAAAATTCGCGCTTTTTCATTGTCGCCAAGTCGGGTATAATGCCCAATCAAAGGCAGGTAGAAATAATCCAGCGCTTCGGGGTCGTACAGGGAAACGCCCTCGTACAAAGCGAGGGCAGCTTCCCCTGCTTTTATGGCCGGGAGTATTTTACCCAATTCGTATAAGTGGCGGCAACGCGCTGCCTGCACATACGCGATGGCCATGGCTTCGTCTTCGTTTCGGGGCGAGCGCCACGCCTGTTGCAGGGCCGTATCCAGCAGGGCCAACGCCTCCCGATGCGCATCACTGAGGCTATATTGCCAATTAAAGTAGGTATCCGCCCAATCTGCCAGGTTATCCGTTTGGCGGGAATACACAGCCTTTTTTTGATAATAAAAAGCCAGACTATCCAGGTTGAAATCGGCTTCAAACTGAGCAATTTTATCTTCCCACAAGCGAAACTGATCCTGCGCCGGTAAAGACAGGAAGGTCATGCAAGCAGTTAGAAAAAAGAAGCCAAGGACGCGCCGGAAGGTCATTTATTTCGGTTCGGTTTTACGTTTTTACGTTTTTTACGTTTTTTACGTTTTTTACGTTTACTAAACTTTGGAAGTTTAGTAAACGTGGCGTGGTACGTGGTACGTGGTACGTGGTACGTGGTACGTGGTACGTGGTACGTGGTACGTGGTACGTGGTACGTGGTACGTGGTACGTGGTACGTGGTACGTGGTACCAACGCTCCAAAAATACGCCGATTTACCAAACTAAAACTTCCAATAAGCAAACGCCGATATTTGAAACGAAGGCTTTTCGCCAAAGCGCAAAATTGGTCGCACCGCCAAAGCAGGCCCTTTGCGCACCAACCCGATATGGAGGTCGGCGAAAATGGCAGCGCGCAGGGTCGTGACGCGCCGGGTGGAAGAAACATCCGCTAAAGATGTCTCTACAGGATCGGAACAATCCAATTGCGTTGATCCCAAAAACATCAAACAGCGTTGTACCGTGGTGGTTCTGCCGGTTTCCTGCGTTTCAAAGTCGCGGGTATTCAGGTTTAACAGGATTCCGGCACCGGTGCTAAAAAAGTCCGACCAGTTTTTCCGAATTTCCAGCGGAACGATGCCGAGGTTGACCAGCGAAGTTTCAATCGTAGTGCGTTTTCCCAATACCACACTGTCAATAATTTCAGTGGGTTCGCCATTTTGGCCTGCGGTGGTACGCTGATAATTCTCTTGGATCAACTCATTTTGGGTTTGCTTTCCCAGCAATCCTATCCACAATTCTGCCTGCAAAAACCGCTTGTACGGGCTAAACGGCGACACGCTGACGCCAAAAGCGAAATGATTTTGCGCTGGTGCGTCGGGGAAAAAATTCCAGCCCGCCATTAGCCCCGGCGAAAAACCGGGTTTGAAGGCCGTGGTGGCGCTGTTGGTGCGGATGGGCGGGTTTTTATCAAACACGATTTCGGCGCGGGAATCTAAACTTAGCTTGCGGATTTTTTTATCCGGCAACAAGCGGTATTTAATGAACCCCTTTGTAGAATCCCGGTCATTAATCCCCTCCTGACGCGTGCCGGGCAGGTAGATGTTCTGAAACGTAAACACCACTTTGCCATCCCGGAAAGTAGTATCCAAACAGCTCCATTCCGGCGCGCCCTGATCGGGACAAAGCAGGCATTGCGGGTAAAGGTCGAGCACCTGAAGGTTAGCAGCGCTGAGTCCGGGCGGCACATCGCAGCTGACTTCCACTTTGCTGGCCGGGCCTTCGCCGTTGTTCTGAAAATGCACTTTGTACACCAAATCTTTACCGCGAAAACCGCGAAAACCGGTGCGTCGGTGCGATACGGCAATGTAATTGGGGTCGTGAGAAGCCACAATTTCCATTTCTAAGTCGTATTGCTCCACCACACGCCGGTCGTCCGAAATCAACAGCCCGCTGATGGTAATGATGGCGTTCGTGTCGGCCAGCATGGCTTCCGTGGCTTCGAACGAAAAAAATAAATGGCGCAATTCATCGGGCATCAGGCCGTCGAAACGCCAGCTTACTGAAGCCTGGTATTTTGCTTCCAGTTCGCTCAAGGCTTCTTCCGGTTCGCGGTCGGGCAAGCTGATCGCGTACCAGTCAGAGACTTGATCGAGATTGGCCCAACCGTTGTAAAGCAGCGGCGATCCTTCCCAACTCAGGCTTTTTATGGTTTCTTTTTCGCCAAAATGCGTTCGCCCTTCTTTAAAATTGAAATGCGGATGGCGGTATTCTTTTTGATTAAAAAACAGGTGCAGCGTCCCGGACTGCGGCACCGGCGTGCGGTTGGCGTAAGCAAATATGCCCGCTAATTCTTCTCCTGCTCGCGGGTTGCGCACCACCCGAAGGCCCAGTGGTGATCGCGTATTGGGTAAAACAGCAGGCATTGTATTTCCGGCATCGGCCATTGCTCCCTGTGATTTCGCTTTCACCCTTGCTGCGTTTTTTTTGCGCGGTTTGGGTGCTTTGCCGTTGTCGTATTTTCCCGTCGCTAAGTAATAGACCTCCCGGCTGCTGGTGTCCACGTAGAGATGGCGCGGGGTTTCCTCAAAACTAAACGTGCCGTCGCCAAACTCCCAATAATGTTCGTAATAGGCCTGCGGCGCGCCGGCCATCTGAACCAACGGCGGCAAAACCGGGGCAAACAAAACGGTATCGCCAAGGTTGCGGGTCATAAAATCAGCTTGTCTTTCCGGCGTTTGCGCGGCAAGCGAAGAGCCTGCTAAAAACAGCAGCAGGAAAAAGCCGTTGGTTAAGTTTTTCATAGTCGCAAGCGATTTTGGATAAATGGAAAGCTTGTACAAGGTAAGGTTTTTTTACAAAAAGCCCCCGCTGCATCTGCAACGGAGGCCCTGTTCTGGGATTATCGACACGCTCCTTACGGCAAATCGCCGATGAGTTGTGTCAGATTAGTTTCTGAGGTTACAGAAAGTTCGCTGGCATCGAAAGTGATGATCCCGGCTTCCAAATGCATGCCGCAAGTCATGGTGTTTGAATGACTTTGCAATTGAAATACATCCATACATCCGGGGGGCTTAAAAAATCTTACGCCCTTAATTCAGAAAAAATTACCTTAATGGCAAATTCCAGACATGAGCCAACATCCCGACCAACAATACTTCGATGCTTTGTCGAACGGCGATCAGCGCCTGATCCGGGAGATTTACAGCAAGTTTTCCAAGGGCATCCTGCATTGGGTGTTGCAAAATAATGGCGAGGCAGAAGACGCGCAGGATCTCTTTCAGGATGCCCTCATGGCCATTTATGACCGCTATTGCGGCCGCAGCGACTTCCAACTGACGAGTTCTTTTGGCGCTTTACTGATGACCATCTGCCAAAGAAAATGGTTCGACCGCTTATCGAAAAAAAAACGCGAAGCAAACGTAAGGAATGCCGAATCAGCCCGATATGAGGAGGAAACGCCGGAATGGGAAGCCGCAGAAGAAGCCATCCTGCACCAACAGCGTCAGGAATGCCTGTCGCGGGTGTTCACACTGCTAAGTGATCAATGTCAGAAGTTATTGACTATGATCACCGCGGGTGAATTGTCCGTTGAAAGCATTGCTTCGACGCTTGGGCTGGCCAATGCGAACGCGGTTTACCAAAGCAAGCACCGTTGTACGGCGCGCTGGCGGCAACTTTTCCATGAACATTTTAAAGAAGGAAGCAATGGATAATACGGAACGCATAGACCGCTACCTGAACGGGGAAATGGATACGGCTGAAAAACAGCAATTTGAGCAGGAGTTAGCCGACGATGCGCAATTGGCAAAGGATTTGGCTGTACAGCGCGACATGGCGCATTTTTTACAGCATCAGACCCAAAAAAGCGCGTTGCAAAAGCAATTGCAAGGTATTGGAGGCGAATATTTCAAAATACAACAAGCGTCGGGAAAAATCATCCCCATGCCGCGAAGGCGTTTGATTGGGATTGCTTCCGCCGTCGCAGCAGCAGCCGTGATCTTGCTTTTGCTGTGGCAATTCTGGAGCGTGCCATCCCTTTTCGATGAATTTGCACAACACCCGCCATTGGCTTTGTCCGAAAAATCAGGGGGAGCGACCAATTGGGCTGAAACCGAGGTCGCTTTTCAATCCGGCGACTATGCAAAAGCCGAAACCCAACTGGTTCAATACACCGATCAATTCCCCAATGATCGCCAGGCACGGCTTTACCTTGGCATTTGCAAAATGGAATTGGACAAATCGGCGGAAGCCCGGCTCATTTTTCAGGATTTTGCCGGCGCTGAAGCTTCCCTCAAAGATTTTGCCGACTGGTATCTTGCACTCAACGAGTTGAAATCCGGCAATGATGCAGCCTGCCGTACCGCCCTGCAAACCATTGAGCCGGCTTCTTCATTTTTTGACCGCGCACAATTATTGCTAACTCGCTTGGAGTGGGGCAAGTGAGGGCGTCACTTGAAAAGACCCCCTCCCCGCGCTGCTATACACTCGATTAAATGGATAACTAACTACTTGATTTTGAACCATGCAGGACAACGAACGCATCATTGGCCGATACGACGGCGACTTACCCGGCCCTTTGTTTTTGGTTTTCAGCGGCATGCACGGCAACGAAATGGCCGGTGTGCGCGCATTAGAAATCCTGTTTGAAATGCTGGAAAAGGAACCGCTTGTGAATCCGGGGTTCGTCTTCCACGGTGTATTGATTGGGTTGCGCGGGAATCTGCGCGCCATCCGGGAAGGCAAGCGTTTTATCCGCAAAGACCTCAACCGCCAGTGGACGCCCGAAAATATCGCGCGCGTCCGCCAGCACGACCCAGAAAACTTAGAAGCCGAAGACCGGGAACTGCGGGAATTGGCAGACTTGATCGAAAAAGCCATCACGATCATCCATCCCCCCCGGATCGTTTTCCTCGACCTACACACCACGAGTGCAGAAGGCGGCATCTTCGCCATTGCAAGCTCAGATCCGGAAAGCGTCCGCATCGGCATTGCCATGCACGCCCCGGTCATCACTGGTTTGCTCCAGGGCATTTCCGGCACCTTGTTGCATTATTTCACCCCTGAACGTACCGGAATTCCGACCGTTGGAATCGGTTTTGAAGGCGGGCAACACGGCGATCCCCTTTCTGTGAACCGCTGTATTGCTGCCATCATCAACTGCATGCAATCCATAGGTTGCGTTGGATCGCACGACGTGGAAAATCACCACGACGAATTGTTGATCGCTTATTCAAAAGGGTTGCCGAGGGTCGTTGATTTAGTGGAAGTACACCGGGTGCATCCCGACGACCAGTTTGTGATGCTACCGGGGTATCACAATTTCCAGCCGGTAAAAAAAGACCAGTTGCTTGCGCACGACCAGAATGGCCCCATTTATGCGGTTGTAGATGGCTGGCTGCTTATGCCCCTCTACCAGCCCCAGGGCGAAGATGGCTTTTTTTTGGTAAGGGCTTCGGCACTCTGACCCCCCGAAATTTGTGGTTCATCTTATTTCACCGCTAAGTTTTGTGCGTGGTGATGTGTTAGAAACAGGAGACATCAGAATTTTTTGAGCCTCGTACTGTAGAGATCTAATGCCGGTACAAACGAAGCATTTGGGATGGATCAACGTGCCGTAGGTACGCAATATAGCGTCAACATTGCGTACCTACGGGCATGCTAATCCGGTTCATTCAATAGACTTGTTGCGGCATTAATGCTGCACCACAAACCTCCTACTCGTCGCCTGCGCACCGTTGCTGAAAGTCAGCAGGTAAACCCCGTCGCTCAGGGTAGAAACCGGAATGCGCAGGGTATGTTTTCCGGCAGTAAAATCATCAGTTGCCACGGTTTGAACCAACTGCCCCAGGGCATTCCGAACGCTCAGTTGCAGGGTAGTAGGTGTTGTCAGGTCGAAATTCAGCATCAATTCGTCGCGAACCGGGTTCGGGAACAGCATCAGATCGCCCAGTTCTTTAAATTCTTTGACCCCCACGATGACCTCTACTTCAAATGCAGTGAGGAGAAAATCATCAAATACATCGCCCGTCGCGACCACGACGTTATCCTGATCGCTGACGCGGAACAAGCCGTCGCCGTATTCGCAGCAAATCCCATCGCCATAATCATCTACAATCAGGAAATTATAGCAGCCTTCAGCCGGTAAATCTACCTGCACGTCAATTGTTTCGAACTGCCCGTAAGCACCGGGATCCCCTGCACTGGCAACCCGCAAACCGCCGCCATCGGGGCCTACCAGTTCATTGCCGCCTTCTGCAATTACAGTGCCGGCGTCATCGGTGATCTGCCAATAGGTTTCATAGCCATACTCATCGGTCACAATGCGCACGCTCACCGTTTGGTACTCCGTACCGGGGACGCGTACCAGCGGCACACCGTATTGATTTCCAAAAGCATAGTCATCTGCTTCGCCGTTCACTTCAGTGATGGTGAAGGTCAGGTCGGCAGCGCCGGACAAGACCAATTCATCCAGCGAAATTAATTCATAATTCGAGGAAGCAAGGTTGCCGGTCCACTCAAAGGTTTGCACGGAGCCTGCGCCCGTCACTTCAATCGTGAGGGCAGTAATTTCGTTGCTGCCTAAATTTTGAACCACCAAATTCGGCGTAAACGTCAGCACCTGACAGTATTCCCCCCTTTCTCCTTCGTACACCGCAATGCGGGCGTTGTTCACAACCGGACTTGCATTTTTCACTTCAAACGGATGTTCTGCAATAAATTCAAATTCACCGCCGGAGAACATGACCGTTCCTGCTGCATCGCGGAGCACATAACTCCCGTCGCCATACTGGCAACACATGCCATCGCCAAAACGGTCATAGGTTACAAAGCGGTAGCATCCATCGGAAGGAAGAGCCAATTCTAAGGTGTACGCCGTATTTTCAACATAGATATCCGATCCGTCCTGGCCAGTGAAAATCCCCGGGTTTCCACCAGAATAGAGTATCTGGTCGTTGGCGTCTAACAGTTCCCAATAAGATTCTTCCGGATAATCATCCGTTGTATATTCTAAGGTTACAAGGGTGTTATTGACGTCAATCGCCAGTGAAACCTGTGCAGTAACCAAGTTATTGCCCGCATCATCATCCGCAACACCATTTACAGAAGTGACGCTGATGCTGAAGTTGGTGGAAGAACTGAGGGTTATTTCTTCAAAAGTGATCGTTCCAAGTTGGTAGGTATTCAGCGAGCCTACCCAGTTTTTTTCGGTAAATGGCGCACCATCAATAGACAAAGCAAAGCTGGCAGAGGTGATTTCGTCCGCGCCCATGTTTTGAAACAAAGCAGACGGAGCGAACGTAGCTTCCTGGCAAAAAATGCCTTCGAAGCCATTGTAAGCCAGTATTGAAGCATTGTTGCTGCCATTGACGGGTTCGCAAAAACTATTGAATCCATAAATTTCAGGGACGCTCGTCACTTGGCCGATTTCATTGACAATGCGGTTCGCACAGATGTGATAAATCGTTGGAAAACTGCTGATTTCATAAGTTTCTGCAATAGAGGCATCGTCAATGATTGGGTAAAGTGTGCCGGTCACCCAATCGCCGATCGTGCCTCCAACACAGCCTGGCGCTCCAAAAAGGCAGTCGGTGTTGGTATCGGCGTCGCCCTCTATAAGAAATACGACCATTTCGTCCGTGCCTGTGGGGCCATAGGCAGCATAGAGATTTTGCAGCGTCTGGAGAGAGTGGTAGTTCCAACTCTCGTCATCCTGGGTGGAGACAATCTCGATAATGGCGGTTTTGCCTTGATCCAGTGCATCGTAAAGGGTCCAGGTTTCGCCGAGGATATCGGTTCCGGTAAAGTTGGGCGCGATACTGCCGGGAGCTAATTGCGCACGAAGGCTGCCCGCTCCCAAAATCATTAGCATTGTAAAAATCAAAGTAAATTTCCTTCTCATAATGTTGATTTTAATACAGTTATAAAAACAAACACACATTCGTTTATCCGCTATTCCGAATTGGTTAGCGCTTGTTCGATGTCCTGAATGATATCTGAAGCTGCTTCCAACCCAACTGAAATGCGAATCAACCCGGGGGTAATCCCTACCGCCTGTTGTTCTGCTTCGCTGAGTTTGGAATGCGTGGTAGACGCCGGGTGCGATGCAATGCTCCGGCTGTCGCCAAGGTTATTGGTCATTGAAATCATTTGGATCGCATTGAGAAAACGACGCCCGCGTTCAATGCCGCCGGCTACTTCAAATACAACAATGCCGCCCCCATCCAACATCTGCTTCCGGGCAATTCCGTGCTGCGGGTGGCTTTCTAAAAAGGGGTATTTTACGTGGACTAAATTCGGGTTTTTGGTTAGTGCTTGCGCAAGTTCCAAGGCATTTTTTGCGTGTCTTTCCATCCTGATGTACAGCGTTTCCAGGCTTTTGCTCAAAACCCAGGCGTTAAAAGGACTCAAAGAAGGCCCGGTGTTCCGCACAAAGAGATAGAGTTGGTGAATCAGCTCCTGCCGCCCAACCACCACGCCGCCCAGCACCCTGCCCTGCCCATCCATCCATTTAGTCGCGGAATGAATGACGAGGTCAGCGCCGTAGCGAATGGGTTGCTGACAAACGGGGGTTGCGAAGCAGTTGTCCACCACAAACAGGATACCGTGGCGACGGCACAACTGACCGGCAAACTCCAGATCCATGATGTCCAATCCCGGATTTGATGGGGTTTCCAAATACAACATACGAGTATTGGGACGAATTAGGTTTTCAATGGTTTCCGGCTTGGTCATGTCAAAATAAGTAGACTCAACGCCCCATTTTGGCAGGTATTTGGTCAAAATGGTGTGTGTAGATCCAAATACAGCCGAGGCCGACAGGATATGGTCGCCTTGCCCCAGGAAGGTCATGAAGGTAGAAAAAATGGCCGCCATGCCCGTTCCGGTCGCAATGCCGTCGTCTGCCCCTTCTAAAGCGCAGACTTTTCGGATAAATTCATCCACATTCGGATTGGAAAAACGGCTGTAAATATTGACATCCAGCGTATCATCTGCAAACGCAGCCGCCATATCTTCTGCTGCATCGTAACAGAAGCCGGAGGTCAGAAAAAGTGGGGTGGAATGCTCCATTTCCGCAGTACGCCGGGTTTGAATGCGAATTGCCTGGGTTTCCGGCTTCAGCTCCTTGTGCATACTGTTGTCTTATTGATTGATGAAAAAGATGCTTGCAGGAGCAAATGTACAAAATGAAAGAAGCCGGATTGGGAAACTCCCAGTCCGGCTTCTTACTAAAATATGGTGCGTGGAAAAAAAATTACAGTTTGAATTAGTTCTTACCCGTAACAATTACCCGGATGCCCGAAGTTTTGCCGGTCTTTTTTGCTTCTAAATTGCTGTTTTCGCCGTTCAGCGTGTTGCTTACTTCTTTGCCAACCATCGAATCGTTGTCATCCGTGCGGCAGGAAGTCATCGTTGCTTCGCAGTTCGAACCTTGCTCCCGGTGGTTGTAAACAACGCTACCGCGAACTAAAGAAGTATTGTTGGTGAAAGCGCTTTCGTTGATCAGTGGGCGGCACTGGCCGTTTTTGCCTACATTCAGGATGCAAGCGCCGTAAGTGGCGGCATTGCGTGTGAAGTTGCAATTGTCAATGACCGGGTTGCAAACGCCTGAGTTGCCGTCGTTGAAGATCGCGCCGCCGTCAAGGTCAGCGCTGTTGCCAGCGAACAGGCAATTTTCAATCATTGGGTTGCAAACGCCGTTTTTAGCGAAGTTGTAGATGGCACCGCCGTTGCGGGCTACATTATCCTGGAAAATGCAGTTGCGAACAACCGGAGAAGATTCGCCATTCGAGCCATCGTTGAACCATGCGCCGCCGCAAACTTTCATATCACCGATGTTGCCAATGCCGTTCGCATGTCCGCCACTGATGATAAAACCGTCAATTTCAGTATCGCTGCCAGCGTGGCGCGTATAGATAACGGTGTAAGAATTGTCTTCCTGAGAGATGGTGCCGATTTCGCCGCTCAACGTGGTTGGGTTGGCCTGGATATTGCGCTGCTGGAGCGCCGTTTCATTGCCGGCAAAACCGCCAACCATTTTAACACCGCTTGGGATCGAGAAAGCAACCATACGGTCGTTGCTTTTCGTAGGGGTATAAACTCCGGCTGCTACCCAGATTTCATCGCCTGCTTTTGCTGATTTCAGCGCTTGCTGTAAATCACCGAAAGCATTCGACCAGGAGGCGCCATTGCCATTGGCGACAGCTTTCACGAAGATTACTCTTGCATTCGCTTGTAGGAACACAACCATCAGACATACGGTAAGTAATGATACTCTTTTCACGCGCAACCATTTTTGAAGTTGGATAAATCTGTCGTTTCGATCACAGGGTATGACTCGTTCAAGTGGCGTTAAGCCAAATACGTTAGTCAGCAAAATCTCTAAACGAAATACAAAATAAATGGAAACGCACGAGAGCAGGATGCTCTGAGCAGTACACGGGAAGTGTTATCAAAGTAAGTAGCAGAAACACATACTGGGATATGTGTGCGGAGTATCATTTAATCTTTAAGGGTATTGTCGTCAAACGTGTGATTAGAAGAAGTTATAGAGATGTACCGGAAAGTTGATCTCTTTTCTCTTAATCACAATGCAATAATACGGCAGACTTTTGAATTATCCAAGCCCTGTTTGATCATTTTTGCCTGTTTTGGCATCAAAATCCGAAATTTTTACGGAACGGTAGCTCCACAGAAGGAAACGGTATGTATTTTTTTTTGCTTAGTTTAATTATTGTCCGTCCATTCAGTCTCGTGTCTGTTCTTTAGTGTTCGAGAGCAAGGCACGCGAAGACCCCAAAAATGGGAGTCTACTCGCGTAAATGACCGTTTTTGGAGCCGATCGTAACGCAGCTATCGGACTATAAAGACAGACACCAATTATTCGAATCGTTGAACCGAAGAAACGTTCTCCAAACTTTTCAGCGCCTGAATGGCTGAATTGAGCTGATCTGCATTGGAGACCAGCAAACTGACCTCTCCTTCAAAATAGCCCTGGTCTCCTTTTATCGAAAAGGCACGGATATTCAGCTTCAAATCAGAGGAGATCTTCTTGGTGAGCACCTCAATGACGCCAGGGCCATTGTCTATGCCCGTTATTCTAAGGTTAGCCACAAAATGCGAACTTCCAATGGCCACCCATTCTGCCTTCATCACCCGGTAGCCATAGTTCACCATCATATTGGTGGCATTAGGGCAGTTGATGCGGTGTATTTTCAGTCCGGCAGTTTGGGTTACATAAGCAAAAATAGCGTCTCCCGGCAAGGGATTGCAACAGGTGGCAAAACTGAAATCGTATTCGTCGGCGAGTTCACCGTTCACCATCAGCCGGGGCTTGTTGATGTACCGGTTCTTAGACGACCTCGGCGGTTTTCCGTCGTCCACGTCTTTATTGCTTTCGGGCACAATTTTTTCCAATTCCACCAATTTCGTGCCTTCCACCCGAAAACGCTTAAAAATATTGGGAATGGTCAGCCGCCCCATCGCAATTTCAAAGTACAGGTCAATATGGGAGGCAAATTCAAAATGCCGAACCAGCAATTCCACAGCCGGTTCGTATTCCACCTTGAGGTTTTTAAGTTTGCGGGTCAGCGCTTCCCGACCAATTTCTCCCTGTCGGCGCCGCTCTTCCTTCATAGAAGACCGGATCTTCGAACGCGCTTTGCCCGTCACGACCATCTTCAGCCAATCTTCGTTTGGCCGTTGATTTTTATTGGTGATGACTTCCAACCGATCGCCATTCTCCAGCTTGTGCCCCATTGGCACAATGCGGTTGTTTACCCGAACGCTGGAGCAATGGTACCCCAGATCAGAGTGGATGCTGAACGCAAAATCCAACGCAGTTGCGCCGGCTGGCAACACCTTCATGTCGCCTTTGGGCGTATAGACGTAAATTTCGTCGCTAAAAAGGGTATTGGCTTTAAAATCGCCCAAAAACTCCACTGCATCAAGGTTCGGATCCTCCAGCATTTCCCGGACGCTGTCGAGCCAGCGTTCGTAAGTATCCTGTTGTTGTTTGATTTCTTTGTATTTCCAGTGTGCAGCATACCCGCGTTCAGCGATTTCGTCCATTCGCTCCGTACGAATCTGAACTTCCACAAAGCGTCCTTCATTCCCCATCACGGTGGTGTGCAGCGATTCGTATCCGTTCAGCTTGGGCCAGGTGATCCAGTCTTTGAGGCGCTCCGGAATAGGCCGGTAAACGTCGGTAACGATGGAATAAGCCTGCCAGCAAACCATTTTTTCTTTTTCAGGCGGCGCGTCTAAAATGATGCGGATGGCAAAGAGGTCGTAAATTTCTTCGAATTTAACTTGTTTGCCTTTGATTTTATTCCAGATGGAAAAAATGGACTTGGGCCTGCCGATGATGCGAAAAGGCGTTTCCAGCAAGTCGAGGCGGGTGATCAGCGGTGCCGTAAATTCGTTGATGTAGTCTGTTCGACCGCGTTTGGTTTGCTTCAGTTTTTGGGCAATGTCCCGATAGGTATCCGGATCCGTAATTTTCATACAAAGATCAAGAAATTCCGTTTTGACGGCGTAAAGACCTAAGCGGTGTGCCAGCGGCGCGTAGATGAAACTCGTTTCGGCGGCGATTTTCAATTGCTTTTCCCGGGGCATAGATCCCAGGGTGCGCATATTATGGAGGCGGTCGGCCATTTTAATGAGCACGATCCGCACATCTTCTACTAAGGTGCTGAGTACTTTTCGGAAATTTTCGGCCTGGTGGCTGTCAGTGGTGTAAGCGGCGTCCAATTTGGTCAGCCCGTCCACCATTTTGGCGATGCGGTCGCCAAATTTTTCTTTGATGTCCGTAAGGGTTACGTCCGTATCTTCCACTACGTCGTGCAGCAGCGCGCATATAATAGCGGTTGGGCCCAGCCCAATTTCTTCCGCACAGATTTTGGCAACGGCAATTGGATGCAGGATATAAGGTTCACCCGATTTTCGGCGTTGCTTGCTGTGCGCTTCCACGGCAAGTTCATAAGCCATGCGAATATTTTTGCGGTCCAGCTTTTCCATATCGGCCGGCATGGTGCGCAGCAATTTCCGATAAGCCCCCTGTATCAGTTTTTTCTCCTCGTCCTGTTGAATTTCCAATAGCTCTGGCATGGCTGTAACAATAATATATGGTATGACAATTTCCCGCTGTGAACACGCTTTCCACACCGCATGTGCTTTACTTCAATGTACCGCTATTGCTTTAGCTTGAAAACAGGGAGTGGAAAGTATGATGAAGACAACCTTATACTTGAAACGCACAATATGCCTGACAAGCTGCTTTTCAGTTTATACAAAGCTAATGAAAAAATGTTGTTTAAAAAACAAAACATTCCTACGTGTTGTATTCATAAGCTATCTTTGGCGCGAATTTGAGTTCAAACAAGAAATGATTCGTACAGACCTATTAATTATCGGAGCAGGCCCGGTCGGGTTGTTCACGGTTTTTGAGGCAGGACTGCTGAAAATGCGCTGCCACCTTGTTGATACGCTGGGCCTCCCTGGCGGACAACTCACCGAAATTTATCCAAAAAAGCCCATTTACGACATCCCGGGTTACCCCACCATCCTCGCCGGAGAATTGGTAGATAACCTGATGGCGCAAATTGAGCCGTTCAAACCCGGCTTTACGCTGGGCGAGCGCGCAGAAACGGTGGAGCGCGTGGAAGAGAAGTTGTTCCGTGTAACCACCAACCGGGGGACGGTTATGGAAGCGCCGGTGATTGCCATTGCCGGCGGTTTGGGGTGTTTTGAACCGCGCAAACCGCCGATTGACAACTTAGCGCAATTTGAAGACAACGGCGTCGAATACATCATCAAAGACCCAGAAGTATACCGCAACAAACGCGTGGTCATTGCCGGAGGCGGGGATTCGGCACTCGATTGGACCATCTTCCTGGCTGAAGTAGCCGGAAAGGTGACGCTGATTCACCGCCGTCAGGAGTTTCGCGGCGCACCCGATTCGGTTGAAAAAGTATTGGAACTGGTACACACCGGAAAAATTTCCCTACTGACCGATTCGCAAGCGGTGGGCCTTAACGGCAATGGCAAACTGACCGATGTAATTGTTCGCCACAATACGGAAGGCGACAAAGCTTACCCTGCCGACCATTTTATTCCGCTTTTTGGCTTGTCGCCAAAATTGGGTCCAATCGGTGAGTGGGGTTTGAACATTGATAAAAACGCCATCGAAGTCAATACCCTCGATTACAGCACCAATGTGCCCGGCATTTACGCCGTCGGCGACATCAATACCTATCCGGGTAAATTGAAACTCATCCTCTGCGGGTTCCACGAAGCCACCCTCATGTGCCAGTCGGCCTTCAAGTACATCTACCCAGACAAGAAGCTGAGTTTTAAGTATACCACGGTGAACGGGGTGGAAGCGTTTTAAAAAGTTGGCAAATTCGCAGCCGGCAATGCATTCCGCGCCGCCTCAATCGCCCGCGTCATTTGAACCACATGCCGTTGCTGGTGTGCAATCAGAAAAGCAAAGGTGTCGCCCAGTTTCAGGCGAATCCAGGGGGCGATGGAAATGGGAACGCGCAACCGACCGATGTTTACCGTTGCGGCCTGATCGAGCAGTTTGAGCAGAGTTTCCTGGTGGTCAATAAATTCGGCGAGCACAGCAAGGGGATCGGGTGCCTGGGAAGGTACGGCATTTTTAGGTGCCTGCATTTTCGACTTCAGCGAGCCGTTGGCCTGTGGCAACATCAACTTTGTGAAATAAGCGCCAAGCCAGCCAGCGCTAAAGGTTGCAGAAGAACGCTTGCCATTACCTGCCGCAATCGCTTTTTCAATCGCAGGCAGGTAATAGCGGCTATAATGATTAAGGTGTTCGAGGCACTGGGCAGCGCTCCATTGGCCGGGCGCGGGTTGCTTTGCCAGCACGGCGGGCGGCAACATTTGCCATTCGCTGATTGCCTGCTGGAGCAATGCTTCGGTTTGGCTTTGCAAATCTTCGAGAAACTGAGTGGTTTGGTACATGACTTTTGTTTTTTTTGATCCCACAAAAGTCAGGGATTGCAATCAAGTGATTCTTGGTAAAAACCAAGATTTTCCAAAATCACAAATTAATCCCCCCGCTCGCTTCGATGCGCTGGCCGTTGATCCAGCCTGCCTGGTCCGAACACAATAAAGCGGCTAATCTGCCGATGTCGTCGGCCTCGCCTACCCTTCCAAGCGGCGTTTGAGCGGTAAGAAAAGCTTTCATTTGCGGATTGGAACGAATGGCTGCGTTGTTGAAATCCGTTTCAATCGGCCCCGGGGCGAGGACGTTAGCCGTCATACCACGGGCACCGATTTCTTTGGCTAAATACTTTGTAAAGGTCTCGACTGCACTTTTCATAGACGCATACACCGAATAGCCAGGCACGCAAAAACGCGTTGTTCCGGTAGAGATGTTGAGGATGCGGCCACCATCGGCCATCATGGGCAGCGCTTTTTGGGTCAGGAAATAAACGCCTTTGAAATGCACGTTCAGCATTTGATCAAAATCGGCTTCTTTCACCTGTACAATTGGGATGGTAGCACCATACCCGGCATTGTTGAGGAGGAAATCGAAGGTGTCGCGGCCAAAAACAGATTTCAGGCTGGCGGCAAGTTGCGCCAGAAAAGCATCGAACGTATTCAGGTCGCCAACATCGAATTGCAGCGCGGCAGCTTTCCTGCCCATTTCCTGAATTTCGGCGACGACCGCTTCCGCTTCTTCTTTTTTAGAGTGGTAGGTGATGACAACATCCCTGCCGCTTGCGGCCAAATGCAGAGCCATGCTTTTTCCCAGTCCGCGGCTACCGCCAGTAATGAGCGCAATTTTAGGTTTTTCCATGGTATAAAGTTCGCAAATTATACCCTGACACTCCCCAAAAACTTACTAAAATTAGTCGCATCCATCCCCAAATAATTGGCCAAATATTTATGCGGCACCAATTGCAGGATGTGCGGACTGCGCGTCAGTAAGGCCCGAAACCGCTGTTCTGCGGTGAAAGATTGCAGTTCGATCTGCCGGATCAGCACCCCGGCCAGCGTGTGGCTCAAGGCGAGGCGGATCATGCGTTCCAACAGCGGATATTGCAGCAGCACATCGTCGAATTGCCGGAAAGGCGCGCGCAAAAACGAGCTTGGCGTCAGGGTTTCAAACCAGTAGCGGGAAGGTTGTTGCAGCAACAGCGAATCGGCTACGCCCGAAAAAGAAAAGGGGTAGGTAAAAACCAGCGTCGCTTCCCGCCCGTCTTCGCCCACCGCGTAGGCGCGTTGCACGCCTTCGAGCACGAAGTACAGGTGTTTTTCTGTTTCTCCTTCGGTGGTGAGGATGGTTTTGCGCTTTGCGGAAAAGGGCTGCCAGATGGCGGAAAAAGCCTGCCATTCTGCATCGGGCAGGGGCGTGATTTGCCAGATCATGGTGCGAAGGTGTTCAAGAGCGTCATTTCTATCCATATTCCAGTTTTTATCACTCAACTTGGTTCCGGGTGTTAATTAGCTGAAAACAAATACTTTTGATTATACGAGCAGCTTCTTTGCGTCCTTTACGTCTAAAATTTCCCGCAAAAGGCGCAGAGGGATCGCACAACTTGTCCCGTGAAACGGGAGGACGCTAAGTGTGGCGTCCTGATTTGCGGACTTGGCGTATCCTTAGCGCTCTTTGCTGGAAACAATACCTCGCAAAACTTGTCCCTGCAACGGGAGTTCGCAAATATTCGCGAAATTTTGCCAGAAGTCAAATTCTTTATCTCTATTGAGGTTGACCGTTGATTATGTAAACGAGTTTCTTCGGCTGCCTGAAAGAGAAAAGAGGTGCCATGAGTACAGGAGGCGGGAGGAGTAAAAAAACGGAGGTTTTATTCACGCCGATGTTCCTACCGCTCACTTCTCATTTTTTAACATAATATACCCTAAAGCAGCTATTGATTCGGAAGTTTTTTTTATCGTTACTTTGTATACTCAACTGCAAACAACTACTTCTGCCCAAGACCTTGTGCTGGCACCCGAAGCTATGAAGCTATATCCGAATCCCACTTCCGGTGAAATTACCATTGAATGATAATAACTTCTGCACCTGATAAGTCTGATATTACATCCGAATCCCACTTCCGGTGAAATTACCATTGAATGGGGAGATAAAGAAACATCCAAAGAACGCCTTATTCAGATCGTTGATATGCAAGGAAAAATAGTGGCAAAATTTGTCGCTCAAGCGCCAAAAACCAGCATTAATTTATTGCAATTGCCACAAGGCGGGTATTTTGTTAATGCAGCCGTAGAAGGCATTGTTTATAAAACAGAAAAATTAATCCTCCGGAATTATTAAACTTGTTGTGATGAAAAAAATATTACTTCCTGCTTGCCTGCTTTTGTGCTGCTGTTCTATTTTTTTCCCAACAAGAATGGGCGCCAATCGGTGCACGTTGGGTACAAAACATCGGGATTGATTTCGATTCTATTCCTGTTCCTAACCCGCTACTGGATTATTACGTGGTGGAATGTACTGGTGATTCTGTGATTAATAATTTGAATTTCAGAAAAGCAGGAGATTATTTGATGCATCAAAATGGGGGAAAGATTTATTATTGGTATGGGGATTCACTGAACTTAGTGTATGATTTTGAAGTGGAAGCCGGAGATACGGTAAATTTAAACTTACTCAGTTGCCTCGGAGGCGTCATTACTTTGGCAGTCAAGGTAGATTCTGTGGGAGCGATAGTCGTAAGCGGGCAAACATTGAAACGAGTCGTGACAACAAGTATCGGGCCTGCCCCTTATTGGTTTTACCCTGACGGTTATTATCCCATTGATTCAAAACGCCACCACAAACCTTGCCCCCTTCCCCGGCTGCGAAGCCACATGAATATCTCCTCCATGCAGCTGAATGATTTGCCGCGAAATGCTCAGGCCAATGCCCGCGCCGCCGCTGGAGCCTGTGGTTTCTACTTTGGTCGTGAAAAAAGGGATAAAAATTTCTTCCATCAATTCGGGTGTGATGCCGGGGCCGTTGTCCTGCACGGCAATGAATGGTTGGTTTTTTCCATCTAAGCCGGCTTCCAGAAACAGTTGCGGCGGCTCGTGCTGCTCTGGATTGGATTGCATCGCTTCGCAGGCATTTTTCACCAAATTCAGCAGCACCATTTCCAATTGCGCAGCGTCTGCGCGCAGCATCAGTTCTTCCGGTACGATCTTTATTTGCATTTTTACCCCGGCGGCCACCGGTAAGGCCGCAGCTAAATGTACAATTTGCTGCAATAGCCGCTGCGCCGATACGTCGCCGAGCCGGGGTGCCGGAATGGCCGTAAAATTCCGGTAAGCTTCCACAAATTCCATGAGTCCTTTGCTTCGGGCACCTACAACTTCCAGCGCTTCTTCCAGATCGAGTCGGGCTTCGTTGGCCTTCTTGTCGCCGCCAGCCGGAAGGTCATAGCGCACAATGTCGCTCATCGTTTCCACCAGCGAAACAATAGGCGTGATGGAGTTCATGATTTCATGGCGCAGTACGCGCGCTAAGTTGCGCCAGGCGTCAAGTTCTTTGCGCTGCAATTCGGGGTGGATATTTTGGATGGTGATCAGTCGCAGGTTCTGTCCGCGCAGGTTTATGTGTACGCCTTGCACGGAGAGCTGGCGGCCCGGTTCGGGTTGGTACAAGATTTTTCCTTTGCTGGTTAAATCCTGCACAAACTTGTAAAGGGCCTGGTGGTTTTCCGGAAAATCGTGGAGGTGGTGCAGGCGGTAAATTCCGAGCAACTGAAAAGCAGCCTGGTTGGACAACAGGACGTTGTTTTTGGCGTCAAAAGCCAGCAAGCCGGTGCTGAGGTGCTGGATGACCGCATTGATAAACAACAGGTTGGCTTCTTTTTCAGAACGCGTTTGGCGAAAAGCCTCCAAGACTTCATTGAACTGGCGGTTCACATCTTCAAAAGAATCGCCTTTTTCTTTGGCTGCGGAAAAACGAATGGCAAAATCGGAATACCGCACACTTTCCAGAAATCGCGCCAGTCTCCGATTCGTGTCGTTCACGTAGCGAAACAAGCGCCAGGTTTGCAACAGCGCAAAAAGAACGAACAACACAGCCAGCCCGTTCCGCTGCCATGCCACACTGGACCAGGCTGCCAGCCAAAACGAACCGCCGATCAAGCATACATAAACAGCCAGCCAAAAGGTAAAAGTGCGGTGGATGCGCATTTTTAGATGTTAGACATTAGATGTTAGACATTAGATGTTAGACCCGGTAGACGGTAGATAGGGAACACTTATTTGGGAGTGTTCCGATCCAAAATCTAACATCTCATATCTAACATCCTATATCTCTAAAGATTATACTTCTCAAGTCTTCGGTACAACGAAGCCCTCGTTAAGCCCAATTCCTGCGCGGCTTCGGTGATGTTGCCGTGGTATTTCCCCAACGCCTTCACAATCAGTGTTTTTTCCATTTCGTCCAAATTCATGGTAGACAACTCCGCTTCACCGCCGTGTTCGTTTTGGCGGAAGAAAAAATCTTCCGGTTGTAAGGTATCGTTTTGCGCCATAATAACAGCTCTTTCTACGGCGTGTTGCAATTCCCGCACATTGCCCGGCCAGGCGTAGCGCTGCATTTCGCGGAGCAGGGCAGCGCTATAGCCAGTAAGGCTGCGCTTGTATTTGGGCGCAAACTGCTGTAGGAAATGGTTGGCCAAGAGGGGAATGTCCTCCGGGCGATCGCGCAGGGGCGGTATTTGGATTTCGATGGTATTGATGCGGTACAGCAAATCCTGCCGGAAACTCCGGTTTTTCACGGCTTCATAAAGGTTTTGGTTAGTGGCTGCAATGACGCGCACATTTACCGGCCGGGGGCGGTTGGCGCCAACGCGGGTAATGGTGCGATTTTGCATGACGGTCAGCAACTTAGCTTGAAGCCCCAATGGCAAATTGCCAATTTCATCCAAAAATATGGTGCCGCCGTCAGCTGCCTCGAAACGCCCGGCACGGTCTTCCCGCGCATCAGTAAAAGCGCCTTTGACGTGACCAAAAAGTTCGCTTTCAAACAGGCTTTCGGTGAGCGCGCCGAGGTCTACTTTCACAAAATTCCCACTCGAACGCTGCGATTGCGCGTGAAGCGCCTGGGCGATGAGGTCTTTTCCTGTGCCATTTTCGCCCAATAACAGGATGTTTGCATCGGTGCCAGCTACCCGGGTAATGGTGGCAAATACCTGCTGCATGGCGGAACTTTCGCCGACGATGATTTGCGGAAGGTCGCGCCCCTCGGCCAAATTGCGGCCCGTTTGTTGGGATTTTAACTGGGAAGCTTCGTCCTGGCTGTTTTTCAGCCGCAGGGAGGCGTTCAGGGTGGCGAGTAATTTTTCGTTGTCCCAGGGTTTCAGCACAAAATCTGTCGCCCCGTTTTTAATGGCTCGAACCGCCAGTTCGATATCGCCGTAAGCGGTGATCAGCACCACAACCGACGAAGGATCAATTTCCAGAATTTTTTCCAACCATTGAAAGCCTTCGCTGCCGGTGTTTTTGGTGCTGCGGCTGAAATTCATGTCTAATAATATGAGGTCGTAAGACTTCTGTGCCATCAGGCCAGGAATCTCGGAAGGCTCGCGCGTGGTGTCTACCTCCGCGAAATGTCTTTTCAAGAGTAATTTCCCGGCACTGAGCACACCGGGGTGATCGTCCACTATCAGAATGTTGGCTTCGTTCATGCGCTTCATAAGTTAATATACCCGCAAAGACAATGCCCTTTTCTAACCCTATGCAAATGAACGGATTTTTTTTAGAAAGGTGTTCATTTTCGGACACCGGTGTACGATTGCGAACGAAAAAAGGCTCACTCCTTAATTTTAAAACACTCATTATTAATTATTTAAAAAACTGGCATCGAATTTAGATAGAGTAGATCAACGAGCGCTCTTTTTGGCGCAGCACTATTCAAAACAACAACCATACGCCATCAGGCAAATTCAATATGGATCGAGCGATTAAAAAGAAAACATGGACCCCCACACGCATCGCAATTGGTGTGGCAATTCTCGCATTTGTTGCGTTTTCTGTCTATACCCTGGGATTTTCGGGGCGGCAAAGCGCGCTGAATGTCAACAAAGAAAAAATTACCGTCGGAGAAGTACAAAAGGGCGTATTTGACGAATTCATCGTCGTGACCGGCGTCGTGCAGCCGCTGCGCACCTATCAACTCGACGCCATCGAAGGGGGTTATGTTTCCCAGAAATTATTGGACGGCGGCGCTACGGTAAAACCAGGCGACCTGATCCTGAAATTGGACAACCAGCGCCTTGTGATGGAGTTTGTGAACCGCGAAACCGAAATGTACCGCCTGATCAACGAACTCGAAAACACCCGACTGTCACTTCGCCAGAACAAATTCACTCTCCGACGCACTTTGTCCGAATTAGACTACCAAATCAAGCAAGCCAAAGACACCCACGAACGCAATGCCAAATTGGTCGCGGATAAAGTCATCAGCGAGCAGGAATACCTGACCTCAAAAATCACATTCGACCGGCTGACGCAACAGCGGGAAATCGAAATTGAAAATCAAAAATTTCAGGAAGAGAACAGCATCGTGCAGATTCGTCAATTAGGAGGCACGTTGGCGCGTACCCGAAAAAACTTAGAGATGATGAAAGACAACCTGGCGAATCTCGCCCTGAAAGCGCCCGTTGGCGGGTTGTTGTCGCGGGTGGATGTAGAGGTTGGCCAAAGCATCGCCGCCGGCCAGAACATTGGCCAGATTGACGACCTCAACGGTTTCAAAATGCGGATTGATGTGGATGAGCACTACCTTTCGCGCATTTTCCCGGGCCTGGATGGGAACTTTGAATTCGGCGGCAAAACGAACAGCCTTAAAGTTTCCAAGGTTTATCCGGAGGTGCGCAGCGGCAGGTTTGAAGTAGACATGACCTTCCCGAGTGCCGTTCCCGAAGGCATTCGCCGCGGTCAGTCGGTGCCGGTGCGTCTGCAACTGGGGCAACCCACCCAGGCCATGCTCTTGCCGGTTGGCGGATTTTTCAGCGACACGGGCGGCAACTGGGTTTATGTGCTTAGCGAAAGTGGCGACAAAGCCGAAAAGCGCAACATCTCGCTGGGGCGCAAAAACCCACAGTATTTTGAAGTGCTGAGCGGCCTCACGGCTGGCGAACGAGTCGTCACCAGCTCGTATGAAAATTTCGGTGACAAAGATGTGCTCATTTTTTAAACCATAAACCCATCCGGGCAACTGTAAAAACGAACAATTGACATGATAAAGACATCGAACCTGCAAAAGATTTTCACCACCGATGAGGTGGAAACGACGGCGCTGAACGGCATCAATATGGAGATTCAGCCAGGTGAATTTGTAGCCATCATGGGCCCTTCAGGCTGCGGCAAATCGACGCTGCTGAACATCCTCGGGCTGCTCGACAACCCTTCCGAAGGCGAATACAATTTCTTCGGATCGGAAGTTGCAAAAATGACCGAACGCAGCCGGGCCAACCTGCGCAAAGGCAATATTGGCTTCGTGTTTCAGTCGTTTAACCTGATTGATGAACTGACCGTATTTGAAAACGTAGAGTTGCCATTGTTGTACCTCAAAGTGCCGCCCGCTGAACGCACCAAGCGCGTAGAAGCTGCCCTGGAGCGCATGAACATCATGCACCGCCGCAAGCACTTCCCGCAGCAGCTTTCCGGCGGTCAGCAACAGCGCGTGGCCATTGCCCGCGCCGTGGTGGCCAACCCAAAAGTCATCCTGGCGGATGAACCTACGGGTAACCTCGACTCGACTAACGGTCTGGAAGTGATGAACCTGCTCACCCAGCTGAACCAGGCGGGCACCACCATCATCATGGTGACGCACTCGCCGCACGACGCAGGATTTGCACACCGCACCGTTAATTTATTTGATGGACGCGTAGTGACGGAGAATTTCCACGTGTAATTAGTGTCTGTCTTTATAGTCCGATAACTGCGTTGTGTTTCGCCCCAAAATTGGTCATTTGCGTGGGTTAACTCCCGTTTTTGGGGCGATACACGCCTTGTTCTCGAACTCAAAAGCTCAGACACCCGACTAAATGGACAGACATTTTAGAAGACAATAATCACCCGATAATTTTTTTGACACCAAACCCGGATGGAATCACCCGACTTAAATTGCATCACCTGACTGAACAAATTATAACCCTGGTTGCCACTTGAATTCAAATTTTGATTGGTAAGAAATCACCCGACTCAAATGCCGCAGAAGCTCACCACTTCTGCGGCTATTAAATTTCAACGAAAATAACAAGACAAATATCATGGTCGAACTCAAAGATATTGAACGCTATTACCAGAATGGCGCCTCCAAAGCCTGGGTACTGCGCAATATTACGGCGCACATCGCGGAAGGCGAATTTGTCAGCATCATGGGTCCCAGCGGTTCCGGGAAAAGCACCTTGCTCCACATCCTTGGGATGCTGGACGAACCCACCGACGGGGAATACTGGTTTTTGGGGGAAGCCGTACACAAATTCAATGAACGCCGCCGCACCGAACTTTATCAGCAGTACCTCGGATTCGTTTTCCAGGCCTACCACCTCATTGACGACCTCACGGTTTATGAAAACTTGGAGACGCCGCTTTTGTACAAAAAAGTGCCTTCTTCAGAGCGCAAAAGCCGAATTGCTGACTTGCTTGACCGTTTCAATATGGTGGCCAAAAAAGACCTTTTTCCGAATCAACTCTCTGGTGGACAACAACAATTGGTGGGTGTAGCGCGGGCATTGATCGGCAATCCACGCCTCATTTTGGCCGACGAACCAACGGGCAACCTGCAAAGCCCGCAGGCCAAAGAAATTATGGAAGTCTTTCAAAAATTGAACAAAGAAGACGGCGTCACCATCATTCAGGTGACCCATTCAGATGTCAATGCCCGCTACGGCAACCGCATTTTGCATTTGATGGATGGAAATGTAGAGCGGGAGGAGTTAGTGAAATAAATACAAAAACAAGCAATTACCACGACAATAAACAGTCATGATCAAAAATTATTTCAACCTCGCGCTGCGGCATTTGTCCAAAAACCGCACCTACGCCGCCATCAATATTTTAGGACTTGCAACCGGCGTCGCAGCTTGTTTGCTGATTTTCAGATTGGTGCGCTACGAATTGAGTTTCAATACTTTTTTTAAAAACCAGGATCGCATCGCGCGCGTGGTCACCAATGACAAAAGCGAAACGGAAGGCGAAGGCTTCACGCCGGGCATTCCTGTTCCTGCGATGGATGAAATGCAACAAACGGTTACCCAGTTTGCCCAGTTTGCGCGGATTCACACCACGTGGCCGACCCTTTCCATTCCTGATCCATCCGGCAGTTCCAATGCTGCGGCAGGCCGAAAATTCAGTACCGACGACGAGCGCGAGACCGGTATATTTGCTGAGCCGGCGTTCTTCCATATTTTCGACTGGCAATGGCTTGCCGGCGACCCAAAATCTTCGCTGACGGAACCCAATTCTGTGGTCATGGCCCGAACAATGGCTGAAAAATGTTTTGGTACCTGGCAAATGGCAGTAGGCCAAACGGTGCTCATGGACAACGCCGTGCTGCTGAAAGTGAGCGGTGTGGTAGAGGATTCGCCCGAAAATTCTGATTTCCAGTGTCCCCTCATCATCTCTTACGCTACGCTGAAAAGCAACGCCGATTTGTATGGTTTTCATCCGGAATGGGGCAGCACGAGCAGCAACGACCAGGCTTTTGTCTTGCTAAACGACGCTGGTCAATGGGACGCCGCCGTTGCTGCGCTCGCTAAAGTCGGGCAGGAAGCGCATTACAAAAACAGCCGTGGTAAGCGTGTTCATGCGCTTCAACCCTTGTCCGATTTGCACTACGACGAGCGCTATGGCAGCCCTGCCGGCACGCACGTCACCCGAAAAAACCGGCTGTGGGTATTGTCCAGCATCGGTCTGCTGGTGCTGGTCATGGCTTGCTTCAATTTTGTAAACCTCGCTACCGCACAGGCGGCAAGCCGTTCGCGCGAAGTGGGCGTTCGGAAATCACTTGGAGGGAGCCGCGGGCAATTGGTCGCTCAATTTATGGGCGAAACCGGGGTTATCGTTACGCTGGCAGTTGCTGCGGGCGCTGCGCTGGCGGCCGTTTGTGCGCCCTTGTTGCAATACGTTTCCAATGTGCCCAACGAGCAGGCTTTCTTATCCGAACCGGCTGCCTGGAGCTTTTTGATCCTCACAGCGCTGGTCGTCAGCGTTGGCAGCGGGTTTTATCCGGCGCTGGTCTTGTCGGGCTTCGAGCCGGTGAAAGCCCTAAAAAACAGCATTACTTCCCGCACGGTGGGCGGCGTGTCGCTGCGCAAGGTTTTGGTAGTGGGACAGTTTGTGATCGCGCAGACGCTCATCATCGGCACCTTAGTCACGATCAGCCAGATGGAATTCCTTCAAAAAATGGATTTGGGCTTTAAACCCGATTTGGTTTATGTGATAGAAGGCATCAATTCCGACAGCCTGAACCAGTCGCGTTTTGAGCGTTTCAAAAACGACCTGAAAGCGCTGCCTGCCGTCAAATCATCGAGCTTCAGCAGCGACGTGCCTTCGTCGGGCAACAACTGGGCCAGCAATTTTGCGCTGGGCAGCACCGACGACGCGCCGTTCAATACCTTTATGAAAATTGTGGATGCCGACTATTTTGAGACGTATGGTTTGCGACTCATCGCAGGCAAAATGATCCAGCCTTCCGATACGGCGCGCGATATTATTGTCAACGAGTTTATGGTAAAAAAACTCGGTTATAGCAACCCGGAAGAGGTTATCGGCAAAAAATACAGGATGGGCGGTGGGCCGTTGAAACCGGTAGTGGGCGTCGTCGCTGATTTTACAGCCAATTCTGCCCGCGAAGAAATGAAGCCGATGGCCATATTTAGCCGCAAGGAATTCTACAGCACGGTGGGGGTCAAAATTGCCGCAGACAACCTTCCGGCAACCACGGTTGAAATACAGCGTCTGTTTGAAAGCACCTTCCCGGAACAAGTTTTCAACGGGCAGTTTTTGGATGAACGCATCGCTGAGTTTTATCGCGATGAGCAGCGCTTTTCCGCGCTTTGCAAGGGGTTTGCCGCCTTAGCCATTCTTATTTCCTGTCTCGGTTTGTATGGCTTGGCCACGCTGAACACCGTGCAGCGCACCAAAGAAATTGGCATCCGGAAAGTACTGGGCGCCTCCATCGGCAATGTGGTGGGGCTGCTGAGTAAAGATTTTCTGCTGCTGGTCTTGCTGGCTGCTCTGGTGGCCATTCCGCTGGCCTGGTACGCCATGAATGCGTGGTTGCAGGATTTCGTTTACCGAACGGCGTTGTCGTGGTGGTTATTTGCGGGCACGGTTGGGCTGTCGTTAGTCATTGCTTTTGTGACGGTAGGGGTGCGGACGTGGAGCGCGGCGAGGGCGAATCCGGTACGGAGTTTGCGGAGTGAGTGATTCATTTATGTCAAGGCTGGAGCCTTGAAAATAGTAGACTCGAGGCAGAGCCTCGCGCCAGCGGGGGGCGGAGCCTCGCGCAATTGGGGTAGGGGCGACCCTTGCGGTCGCCCGAAAAACAAGAGGCAAGAACCTCTAAAATAGGATATACGAGACCGGGAGCCACACGCGATCAAATTTTTTATAAACCCAATCCTAAAATAAATATTTTTACGTTTCGCACGCTAAGCGCTTGTTCGGAAATCCCGAATAAGCGCTATAACGCGATACAAACAGCATTGCATTTCCAAAAAGAAAAAGGCTGATGGACGTAAAAAAATTGACCTGGCTTCACCTGCTCGTTGCATTCATTGCCATAAAACTGCTGTTCCATGTGTATGTCAACGACTTGTGGTCGTTTCACCGCGACGAACTGCTGTACCTCGCTTTGGGCAGGCACCTCGACTGGGGTTTCGCTTCCGTGCCGCCAGCTATTGGTTTTTGGGGCTGGTTTGGAGATACCGTCCTTGGCGGTAGTGCGGGCGGCGTTCGACTCATTTCAACCCTTTTCGGAACGGGCACGGTGGTGATCACGGCGCTGATGGCGAGGGAGATGCTCCCGCCGACGGCTTCGGGCAAATTTGCAGTGGCGCTGGTGGGGATCGCGGGGTTGACTACGGGCGCTTTTCTGCGGCCTTGCATGTTGTTCATGCCGGTGGTGTTTGATGTTTTTTACTGGGCATTGCTTTGCCTCCTTTTTTTAAAATACCTGAATACTGAAAAATCGTCGTGGCTATTGTGGTTTGGGGCGGCAGCGGGTTTGGGATTGCTCAATAAATACACCGTGCTGGTTCTGCTGTTCGCCCTGTTGCCCGGACTGCTGTTCACCAAACGGCGCAACATTTTCACAAACAAACAATTGTACGTTGCGGCAGGGCTTGCGCTGTTGATCTTTTCCCCCAATATTGCCTGGCAGGCGGCCCACGAGTTTCCCGTTTTCCGCCACATGGGCGAGCTGGCGGCTTCGCAGTTTGCGCATGTTTCAGTTGGTAGTTTTTTCAGCGACCAGTTGCGATTTCACCTTGCGGCAGCGCCCGTTTGGCTGGCCGGGTTGTATTTTTTGCTTTTCGCAAAAGCAGCCGTGAACTGGCGGATCTTCGGCTGGATGTACCTGACTGTGCTGGCCGTGCTGCTGTTTTTTAGTGCCAAGAGCTATTATTCTCTGGGCGCTTATCCGGTGTTGGTGGCTGCAGGCGCAGCGTGGTTGGAGCAACTAACGCACAACCGGATGCAATGGCTTCGGGTGGCTTTGCCGATGCTGATGGTAGGATTGGGCGCGCTCACCATACCTGCGGCTATGCCTTTTTTGAAACCGGAAGCCGAAGCCCGGTTTATGAAAAAACTGACGGCAAAATTACCTGGCATGCAAGGTATGTTGCGCTGGGAAGACGGCAACTATTATGCGCTGCCGCAGGATTTTGCAGATATGCTTGGCTGGGAAGAAATTGCGGAAATGGTGGGCAAAACCTGGCAAAACATCCCTAACAAATCTGTTGCCGCGATTTATGCCGACCACTATGGCCAAGCGGGTGCCATTGTGCATTTTGGCGAACGTTACGGGGTTCCGGAAGTACTGAGTTTCAGCGACAATTATCGTTATTGGCTGCCCGACTCCCTGCCCGCCAATTTCCAAACCCTTATTTATGTCAACGATGAATTAGGCGACGACATGCCTGGCTTTTTTGGAACCATAGAAAAAGTCTGGGAATTGGACATGCCTTTGTCGCGGCAACACGGCAATCAGGTATATTTATGCCACGCTCCTACCCCGGCGTTTTTTGAGCGGATGAATGTGGCGATTGAACGGGCGAGGAATGAAGAGGAGATTGAGTAGGGCGCGCCCCTTGCGGTCGCCCGGAAAACAAAAAGCAGAGCCTTTTAAATAGTAGACACGAGGCCGGAGCCTCGCGCCAGCAGTGCCTTACGCCAGCGGAGCCTTTTGCCTCTTAGGGTCTACCAACTAAAGCTGGTGACCACGTACGCGTCCGCACATCCGGTTGTCCGAAAACGAACAAGGTTTTTGTTTTTACTAAATTCAATTCATTGAATATCAATTTAATAAATTAATGGCACAGCAATTGCCCTACCTTTCTTGTCTGATCATTCCATACAACAAACACCCATCGCATGAACCGACTGAGTCTCAGAACGGCTTATAAAAGCATCGTAAAATACCCTGGCGTTTCCCTCATCAACTGGGCCGGACTTGCATTGGGGCTGACCGTATGTGGATTTATTGCGCTGTTTTTGCAGCACGAATACCGCTTCGATCGCTTTCATCCGAATGCCGACCGGATTTACCGGTTGAACACGACGTTTAAATACCCCAATTCGCCGGAAAGGCACACCTCGATGGCTTCCATCATGATGGGGCCGTTTTTGCAGCGCGAAAGCGGGGCGGTTGAGGACTACCTGCGCATTGTTTCCGGCAGTGAAGATTTTCTTGTACGCGCTGAAAACAAACAAACAGCGATCAAAAAAAGCCTCTTGGCCGATCCCGGTTTCTTTACTTTTTTCAATTTTCCTCTGCGCTACGGCAATCCGGAAACCGCCTTGAAAACACCCGGTGGAATCGTCATCAGCCGAACCGTCAGCGAGCAATTGTTTGGGCAGGAGCATCCCATCGGCAAAGTCATTGACTTCAGTTATACCATTACCCCGGGGCGCGATACGACGGAGCACTACCCGATAACCGGTGTTTTTGAAACGCTTCCGCTGCATTCCCATTTGCAGTTTGACGCCGTTTTTTCATTGGATGAAAAGGCGTATCAGTGGGACCTCAACAACCGTTGGCACAGCATAATTACCAACACCTACCTGCGCCTGCGCCCCGGTCAAACGGAGCAAAATGAGGTGGCTTTTGAAAAACTATTGCCCAAAGAAATGCCGAATTCCCAAATGATCGGCCTCAGTCTGCAGCCCATCGCCGATGTGCATCTGGGTTCGATGAAATTAGAGTACGACCTCAATAATTTCCAACGCTCGGATCGCAAATACGTGTACGTGCTCTGTCTGGTGGCGGTGTTTATCCTGTTGATCGGCGGCATCAATTTCACCAACTTGTATTCGGTACTGGCCAACCGACGCATGAAAGAAGTTGCGGTTCGCAAATCCATTGGCGCTTCGCGGGGCGATGTCATCCGCCAATTTTTGAACGAGTCGCTGTTGCTGGCCTCGTTGGCGGGCGTAGCGGCCATCAGCGCGATCTGGTTCCTGAAAGCCCCGTTTCAGGAATTGATGGGGCGTGCGCTGGATATGGCGATGAGTCCGATTTTTGTTGCCGGGATGTTGGGACTGGCCGCATTCGCAGGCTTAGCAGGCGGATTGATTCCGGCGCTGCGGTTGTCGAATTTTTCAGCGACCCGTGCTTTTCAGCAAAATGCGACGGCCAGTTCCACGAAACAACCTTTTATCAGCAGCTTAGTGGTGCTGCAATTTTCAGTGTCCGTCGTGCTCATCATCGGCATGGTGGTGTGTTACCGGCAGCTTTGGTTTTTACGCAACAAAGACTTAGGATACAACACTTCACAGATTGTAAAAATGAATTTAGGTTCGGGCAATTTGCTCAAATATCCAACCTTGAAGGAAGCCCTGTTGAAAATTCCCGGCGTAGGAGCCGTGAGCGGAAGCAGTCACGAGTTGGGGGACATCCAAAGCATAATGGGCCTGTTGGTTCAGAATACCGAAACCCGCGCCTGGGAAAACCATCCGATGAACATTATTTTTGCCGACCGCAGTTTTTTCGAGCTTCATGAGATGTCCTTTGTCTACGGCGGGGCACCTTCTGTAGAGGGGGCTGCAACGGGGCGCGAATACGTAGTGAATGAGGCTTTTCTCAAAAAAATGGGCTGGAAAGCCAACCCTGCCGGCCAGGGAATTATGCGCGCCGGTTTGCCGGAAATCGAAATCGGAAAAATCGTGGGTGTGGTCAAAGATTTTCACCAAAGTTCGTTGCGAACCGCCATTGAGCCGATCTGCATCCAGGCTTCGCAGGTCAACCAAATCCTCGAAGTAAAATTAGCGGTGGCAGATTTGTCTGAAATGCTTCCAAAAATCAGCGCTGTGTGGTCGCAGCAGATCATTGACCGGCCTTTTGATTACGAATTTTTAGATGACCATTTTGCAGCGCTGTATGCTGCGGAGGAGCAACTTGGACGCAGTTTGCTGGTCGCTACCTTCCTGGCCATCGCGATTGCCTGCATGGGCTTGCTGGGTTTGTCGGCTTTTATCATCCAGCAACGCACCAAAGAGGTTGGCATCCGGAAAGTGCTGGGCGCTACGGTGGCAGGCATTACGGGGTTGCTGGCCAAAGATTTTTTAAAACTGGTTGCCGTTTCCATTTTGATTGCCAGTCCGATAGCTTATTGGCTCATGAATCAATGGCTGGCGGATTTTGCTTACCGCATTAAAATGCAGTGGTGGATGTTTGCACTGGCGGGTGCCGGCGCGATGGCTATTGCGTTTTTGATGGTGAGTTTTTTGAGTGTAAGAGCCGCGCTGGCAAATCCTGTGGAGAGTTTGCGCAGCGAGTAGGGGCGACCCTCGCGGTCGCCCAACACCAACAACGCGACCCTCGCGGTCGCCCAACAAACGCGACCCTCGCGGTCGCCCAAAACTTGCAATTTTACCTCGTATTGCTTACCTTTACTTTTGATTAAAAAAGCATCACGATGAATACCGCTGCCATTTCTGCTGAATTATTAAAACGGCCCGACCTGCCTCTGGTACTTAAACAGGTTCAGCACAGCCTTGACAACGAGGCCAAGCGCCACCATGAATTTCGGGAATGGCTGGAGGAGGACGCAAAAGCTGAATTTATTAATGGGGAAGTAAAATACAAAGAACAACCCCACCTCTCTGACCCTATTTTCCTTTTCTTAGCGGCATCGAAATTGTACAATTCCAGTCAAGTGTATGAAAACCATCGAAATCAGAACAACCCAAAACGTCATTATCGAATATGAGCTGGCGAATGCGTGGACTCGCGTTGGCGCTTTTATAATTGATTCCCTGATTGTTACGGGCATTTACCTCGTTTTTACCATGTTTTTTGCCATCGCCGCCGGTTCCGGATTGGATACTCCTGCTGGTTCGGAAGACGCCCAACGTTGGGAAATGATATTGAGGGGATTGCTCCCGATTTACATCTTTTTGGGGTATATGTTTATATCCGAAGCGATGATGGGGGGACAAACCTGGGGGAAAAAAGGCGTAGGCATCCGGGTGGTGAGCTTGGACGGGCGCGAGCCGGGCATAACGGATTATTTACTGCGCACCGTTTTTTACATCGCCGATGTATTTACCTCAGCAGGCATCATCGCCATACTTTTTGTCAGCGCTTCCGTAAAAGGGCAGCGCCTGGGGGATATGACGGCAAATACAACGGTGGTAAAAACAAATCCTAGAATCCAGTTCCAGCTAAAAGACATCCTCCGCATTGACAGCACCGAAAGTTACACCCCCGTCTATCACCAGGTTCGCCAATTGAGCGAACAGGATATGTTACTGGTAAAAAATGCCCTGCTGCGCTACCGGGAATTCCCTAATGAAGCGCACAGCAAAGCGATCAACGACATGATTCTGCGACTGATGGAGTTGCTGGATATTCCGGTATTCCCCCGCGACCGGGAACAATTTTTAAAAACGCTGATCCGGGATTACATCGTACTGACGCGATAATTTGTTACTTCGCACTTCAAAAGTGGCCAGGAGGATTCACAGCGCGCAGCAGGGCTGAACCTGCTTCGCGTGTGCTGGCGCGACATATACATCAAAACATGGGAAGAAGGACAATAAAACCATTTGCTGTTCAGGGAGTTACATTCACCGGCATGGCAGACAAAGGCAAATGTGCGGGTCGCACCCCGGAAGGGCAGGTGGTTTTTGCAGAAGCAGCGGCACCCGGCGACGTGGCCGATGTGCTGGTTCGGAAGAAAAAAGACGACTACCTGCTGGGGCAATTGCTTACCATTCACCAATATTCCGATCTTCGGACGGAACCTTTTTGTCAGCACTATCAGGAATGCGGGGGCTGCCAGTGGCAACACATCAATTACGGCGCCCAGTTGGAGCACAAGCAACTTATGGTCGAAAATGCGTTGCGGCGGATTGGCAAAGTGCAAACCGAAAGCATGTTACCTATAGTGCCCGCAGACCGCACGGTTTATTACCGCAACAAACTTGAGTTCGCGTTTTCCAATAAAAAATGGCGCACGCCCCAGGAAATGGCCCTCGGCGAGCCGGCCGACCAAAACGTGCTGGGCTATCACCGTGCCGGCGCGTTCGACAAAATCCTCCACATCGAACACTGCTGGTTACAAGATTCGCCTTCCAACGAGATTCGAAATGCCCTTTTCGAAATAGCTCAGGAACAGGAGCTTAGTTTTTTTGACGTGGTGCGCAACACAGGATTCCTCCGCCATGTGATGATCCGGGTGACCACACTCGGCGAAATCCTGCTGGTGATGAGCTTTGGCGAACGGGATGAAAAAAACATCAAGCGCTTCCTCGACGCGGTCATCGAGCGCTTTCCTGACCTGACCACCGTTGCCTACTGCATCAACCTTAAACCCAACGACTATTGGTTGGATCTGGACGTAGTGCAGTATTACGGCAAAGGCTATATTGAGGAGGAATTGGGGCATGTACGGTTCCGAATCGGGCCAAAATCTTTTTTCCAGACCAACACGACCCAGGCCATCCGGCTTTATAATGTGGTGGTTGAATTTGCGGAACTGACCGGCACAGAAAACGTCTACGACCTCTACACGGGTCTGGGCAGCATTGCGCTTTATGTAGCCAACCGGTGCAAACAGGTGGTTGGCATCGAACAAGTGGAAGAAGCCATCGAAGATGCCCGGGTCAATGCAATAGTGAACGGCATCGAAAACACGGTTTTTTATGCAGGTGATGTCAGAAATATCCTGACGGCAGCATTCGCAGAACGCCACGGCAAACCCGACCTGCTCATTACCGATCCGCCGCGAGACGGCATGCACCCCGATGTAGTGAAAATGCTGTTGCAATTAGAAGCGCCGCGCTTGGTGTATGTGAGCTGCAACCCGGCTACCCAGGCACGTGATCTCAACCTTTTGAGCGAAAAATACGAGGTCAAAAAATCACAGCCGGTTGATTTGTTTCCTCATACTTATCATATTGAGAATGTGGCGTTGTTGGAATTGAGGAGTTGAATAAACATAAAGACATGAGTCCTGAATATACAGAATTGGAGCAATGGCTGAAAGGCCACCGCGAGACCTTAGGTACTGCGGCAGAAGTCATTATGGATCAGAATATTTCTTCCTACCCGGTATTTGTTGCTTACCGCCAAGAGGTGGAAATTGGTATTCCACTGATTGCGCCCGGCGAGTCCGAACAGGATTGGGGCATCCAGGCTTCTACTTTGGAAGAGCTGACGGCCCGCGGCGTAATACAAATGGAAAAAGTGGACGCTTTTCGCGAAGTTTACAAAGACCCAAAAAAGTTTTTGTGCATCCTGGTGTTGAACGATCCGGGGGCTGAGTTTGTGTTTTTGCCCAGAGGGTAGTTTTAGAAAATGGCAAATTTGCAAGTAGGCAAATTTGCAATTCCAAACAACCAACTTACCAACTTTCCCCTCGCTTATAATCACCAATAAAACCCATGAAACTTCACCCCTCCCAAAGTATTAACCTCTAATGCAGGCCCTGGGATTTTCACCCAGTTCAGGATTGTAAACAGGGTTTTTACAAAATGGCTGCGCGTGGGAATGCGCGATAAATCTACATCAAAAGAAAGGTAAAATTGCCGGTAGCGGGGGTATAACACCGGATCAACCGAAAAATCATTCCCGGCGTCGTCCGTCCAGTTGTTAGAAAAACCGCCGTACACATTTTCAGCCCCGTAGCCGACCGCCAGGTTGAGCCAGGGCGGCAGCCAGCTCGATTTCGCTCCGCTGATTGCACGCAGGTTGAAGGAAGCCCAGATGGTGAGGGCATTGTAGTCTTTCAAAAAGCTTTCCGCAAAAGCAACGCCGTACAATTCTTTTGCGCGATCAGCCAGCGTCGTTACGCCGCCGCCGCCGTTGCCGGCCAGTATCGGGAATACCGGGTAGTTCGGGCGGGTATAAGACAGTTTTGCTACTATTTTTTGTTCCTGCCACAACAACTCCTGCGACAGAAACAAGCCGGCACCAAGGGTATTAAAAGCCATGTCCGACCACGAAAATCCCCATTTTTCTGAAAAACCATCCATGACCTCCACCGTGGTTTGCAATCCCATTCCAATCCCCGCAGCCGTCCAGGCCGCTGCTTTTCGGTTCATACCGGTCCAGCGGGCACCTTTGAAAACAAGTGCTGTTTCGGTGTAGGTGGTCAAAAAATGACCGCCTTTATCAATGTCATTCCACTCCCCCCAGTCGTTGAACGGGTGGAACCCGGTGAGGTCGTAGCCCCGGTACCAGGCATTGTACAACCCGATGGATGCTGCGCCGTAGATGGCGACTCCGCTGCCGGTGCATGCCCAAAAGCGGGTTTTATTGAGCGTGTCGGCAGGTTGAAAAAAGGATAGTCTCGGGGAGGCGTCCTGGGCTGAAAGGCAGGTTGATCCCATAAATACCAAAAGCAGGCAGCCAAGATGCCCCCAAACAAACCAGTTCGCCTTGCTGCTCTTTTTGTGTCTAAAATCGTTCATTCGTATCGTTTTTTCAGGTATGCCGTTATTGTTCAACTTATCCTCCTTCAACCTCGCTTTTATCTGCTTACCTAAACGCCAAAATTACTACCTTAGTCATCTTAAATAAGACTCTGTTTGAAAAGTTGTTGAAACATTATCCTGAATTTGGCATTAAATTTACCAAAATCATCTTGCGCAGCTATGAAATTCATGCCCGTCCTCCTTTTGCTTTGCCTGACATTGACCGGCTCCCTCTATGGCCAAAAAAAGCCAACCGGCTTGTGGGAAGGCACGCTTACCAACAACATTAGTACTCAAAACGGCCTTCGTTTTGAGTTGCTTTTGGAATTCAAGGGCAAAAACGTACGTGGAAAAACGTATGTTTATCATAAAGACAATACCCTACATACGATGGAAATTGAAGGGACGGTTTACGATGATCGCTCCATTTATTTTGAAGAAGTGCGATCTGCCAACGGGCAGAATCAGGCCGCACCGCCTTACAATCGCAAATACCAGCTCATCTTCACCCGAAGCATTTGGGAATCTACCCTCGATGGCTACTGGCAGGAAATCATCACCAATCCATTTGATGAAAGGCGCGAAATGGGGCGTATCATCATAAAAAAATCAGGCGATTCCAAAGCATAATATAAAATTTGGCTCGTATAGGGAATAGCGCTCGCTGGTTTTATGAAAGACAACGCAGGTTCGGCTACCGGGGTTATGAAACCGGAAAATGAAATGGTCTGGTGGGCGCTGATCCTTGGTAATTTAGCCGGCGGCTTGTTACTGTCGCTCATTTTCGGACGGTGGGGATCCATCAGCACCTTCTTAACCGGTGCCAAAGCGGGCGCAGTGATTGGGTTGTTGATTGGCCTTTCCTATGACTGAAGTCTCATAAATTGGGTTGACAGGTGAGCAGCACCGAAGGGGTTACGGTGTTGTGCAACGAGCAGGGTGACGTGAATTTACTGCGGTGGTGGAAATACCAGAAGAATGCTTTAAAAAACAATGATGTAAGGCAGCAAAACGGTTGACTAATATCAATGCAAGTTTTGTTTTGTTTTTGCTATTTTGTTGATAATAACATTCTGGTAATTAATCATATAAATTCATAAAAATGAAAATATTACTGCCCACCGATTTTTCAAATCTCTCCATCATTCCGGTGTATTATGCCGCCAAATTGGCTCGAAAAATAAAGGCGGAAATCATCCTGTTCCACGCGGTGTATTTGGAGGCTATGCCGCGGGCTTCTACCTCGTTTAAATCGGGTCAATTGATGACTGCCATGAGTGAAAATACGTTAGCTGACCTCGAAGAATTAGCCATCAAGCTAAAAGAAGACGTTGGCGACGACCTTGAAGTCAGTTGGCAAATGGAGGTTGGGCTGCCGATGGAAGCTGCGGTGGAATCGTATGTTGCCGAAAACAAAATTGACCTCATCATCATGGGCACCAAAGGTGCATCCGGGTTGAAAAAAATGTTGATGGGCAGCAACACGACGGCTGTCATCGCCAACAGTAAAATACCGGTCATTACAGTGCCGGAGTTCGCTTATTTCAACAACATTCATAAAATTGTGTACGCTTCTGATTTGCAGGACGTTGAAAATGAGATAGAGGCTCTGCTGCCGTTTGCCCGGTTATTTGACGCTTCCATTCATTTGTTACACATTGCCCAGCCCGAAGCGCCACCATCCCTTACTCCGGCAATTCTGGAAAAAGCACTGATTGACAATTATCAATACCCCGATATTGCGGTACACTTTTTAGAAAGTGACAATGTGATCGAAACCATTGATGCTTTCATTGCGGCAAACGATGCCAATATATTAGCCATGTTCACCCACAAGCCGACGTTTTTTGAAAAACTCTTTGGTCAAAGCGTCACCCGGGAAATGGCGTTTCACAGCAATGTAGCTTTGCTTACGATGAAAAAAGCAGGTTAAATGGACAGACACGCTCCTAAGGGTCGCTGAATTAATAAGTGTCGCTTTCTCCGGGCAGGGCATTTTGATTCTAACCGAGGCGGGGGTTCCCGACCTTAGCCATAGCTAAGGGAGGTGGTTCCCCAACGCAGAGTAGGAGCAAAAGGTCTCTTGGAAAAGTGGACAATTATTATTTCAGCACCCCTAACTATACGCCTCAATAATTTTTGCGCACAAAGCAGCCTTCATGGCATCAGACGTAAACGCGTGTTTGATGGCTTCGAGGTTGCATTTCAAAAAATGCGCTTTTTTCCAGTCAAATTCGTCCCGCAGGATCTGGTATTCCCGGGTCAGCGTTGTATTGGATATGGCGCGGGCATCTGTGTTGACACTCATGGAAACCCCGCTCTGGTAAATGCGATCAGCAGGATGGTCTTTGATGGTTGCGACCACATCGGTTTGGACGTTGCTGGTCGGGCAGACTTCGAGGTGGATGGCTTCTCTTTTCAAAAAAGCCATCAATGTCGGGTCTTCCACACTCCTGACCCCGTGACCGATGCGGGACGGATGGAAGTTTTTCAGCGTTTCCCACACACTTTCGGCGCCTTTTGCTTCCCCGGCGTGGGCCGTAACGTGCAGTCCTTTTTCTTTGGCAAAAGTGAAAGCGCTGACGTGGTTGTCAATCGGAAAACCCGCTTCATCGGCGGCAATGTCGAAACCCACCACATTCGTTCCGTTGAATTGCGCCACCAATCGAACGGTTTCCATGCTTTGCGCTTCCGTGTAGTGCCTCAACGGTAACTACTCAGGGGGTAACAAAGAGATAAAAAACGGGGGAAAGCGCGAATCGGGCACCGTAATTCAGTTCTTTTTAATGGTTGTTTAAATCCATCGAACGGATCGCGTATATGCAATGCCTGGCTTTAGGAGGGCAGTCCCTGCCAAACCACCCGCACCCATTTCGCAAACAACTGGACAGGATTCGCATAAGGCTAAAAAAGGACATCAATCAGCTTGCAGGAGAAGGAAAGAGGCAGCCTTAGAGCTTGTCCAAAATGCCGATATTGGGCTGAAAATATTTTATTCCCAGCCAAAACCTTGATTTTTTAATACATTTTGGCTGCAAATAACTTTTTAGCAGCCAAAAAATTGTATTTTTGACCAAAATAACCAAACATGGAAGACCCTCGACTTTTTATCGGCAGGCAAAAAGAAATCCGGGAACTGAAGCGAATCTACCAAAGTCCGAAACCGGAATTTTTGGTGGTCTATGGCAGACGGCGGGTGGGCAAGACTTTTCTTGTCCGGGAGTTTTTCAACTACCAATTCGATTTTCAAACGGCAGGTTTAGCAAATGCCACGACCGCCCAACAGTTGTTCAATTTCCATTCATCGCTCAACCGCCAGTCCGCCCTGCATTTCGACCAGCTACCCGATAACTGGCTCGTGGCTTTCCAACGGCTGATAGACCATTTGGAATCCTTGCCTACGGGAAACAAAAAGGTAGTTTTCTTTGACGAAATGCCCTGGTTCGACACGAAAGGCTCCGATTTCGTGCTGGGATTGGAACATTTCTGGAACGGTTGGGCGAGCGCCAGAAAGGATATGCTGCTCGTTGCCTGCGGCTCTGCTGCCTCCTGGATGACGAACGTCCTTATCAACCATACCGGCGGGCTGCACAACCGGGTCACGCAGAAAATCAAAATTGAGCCGTTCAACCTGAAGGAAGTGGAGGAAATGCTGGAACTGAAGCAATGCGCCTACAATCGCTATCAAATCGTGCAACTGTACATGGCGCTTGGCGGCATCCCGTTTTACCTCGAGACCATCAAGCCGGAATTGTCGGTTGCCCAAAATATACAGGCGCTTTTTTTCGAAAAAACGGGCATCCTGAAAAACGAGTTTTTTAACCTGTACCGCTCCATTTTCAAAAGGCATGAAATCTATGAAAAAGTAGTGGCCGCCCTCTCCGCTAAAACGTATGGCTTGCTGCGCAGCGAAATCGCCAAAACCACCGGGATTTCTTCCGGGGGAACCTTGACCAAAGTATTGGCCGACCTCGAAGAAAGCGGCTTCATCAACTCCTACGCCCCCCTTGACGGCAAAGGCAAAAACACCGTTTACCGCCTGACGGACTATTACACCGATTTTTACTTCCATTTTATCCACGAAAGCCCATACAAAGGGAAAAATGCCTGGCTGAATCTGATTGACAACCCCTCGCACCGGGCTTGGGAGGGCTTTACGTTCGAGCAAGTCTGCCTCGACCATATCACTCAAATCAAACAGGCGCTGGGCATCGCAGCCGTGTTGTCGAAAGAAGTGGCCTGGAAGGGAAGCTATGAAGGCAAATCCGCTCAGGTTGATTTGATCATTGACCGCCGTGACCAGGTCATCAATTTGTGCGAAGCTAAATTTTCGCTCCATACATTCACCGTTACCGAAGCCTATGCCGAAAAACTCCGGGAAAAAATCGGCATCTTCAAATCGGCGACAAAAACCAAAAAATCGGTTTACCTTACCCTGCTCACCACTTACGGGATGGAACAAAACAAACATAGCGGCGGTCTCGTGCAGTCGGTCGTGACGATGGAGGATTTGTTTGCCGGGGGATGAGGATTTGTGCCAACATCACTTGGTTTAAACCCGCTAAAAACATTAAAATAGTCAAAAATCGGATCATTTTTTTGAGAAATTTGAGATGCACTGTGGTGTAATTACTCAGCCTACCCCAAAGATCATACTACTATACATTTTTCCTAAGGATTGACATGGTATTTTTCACCAAGGCTTAAAAACCAGTCTTTGAAAGTTTCCCACCATTCCATTAGCTAAATATTTTAAAAGCAAGGTGTAATAATTTTATTAAGCCTGATGTTAAAGTTTTCTGCTTATGCCTTGTAATAAGTTGTTGGTTAATCCTTGTAGCAACGGGGTAGGGATATATCTTATTAAAGATACTACCGATTGATAACCCTAAAGTGTTAGCGAGTATTAGCTCCTGTATGAGTTCCCCTGCACTTGGTGCAATCATTGTGCCCCCAAGAATTTTTTCTTTTTTGAAGAAGCCGCCTTTGCTGATGTAAAGAATAGTTCTTGCGTATTGATAATTATCCGTAACTGCCCTGTCGTCGCCACTAAAATCCCGTTCTAATTTTTCGTACTTAATACTTCTATCTTTTAGTTGTTTTTCATTTAATCCAAAGGTGGCTATTTCAGGATCGGTAAAAGTGACCCACGACATGTGATCGTTGTTCAGCTTTTTATTCATTGGCGAAAAAAGATTATTTAATATAATCCGTCCGTGAAATTCAGCTGCATGAGAGAATTGCAGATCACCGGCAACATCACCACAAACCATTACATCTTTATTCGTGGTGCGAAGTTGATCATCAACTATAATTTTATGATCCTTTACTTCTATGCCTGCCTTGTCAAGTTGTAATGGCTCCAGCAGCAATACTCTTCCAATCCCTACAAATACGGCATCAAAAGAAAGAGAGAATTCTTCCCCATTTTTTTTCTTTAAAACGGCTTCAATTGGCGAAGAAAACTTTTGCAGACTAACATCAAAGTGAAATATTATACCCTCATCCTGCAGCCGCTTCAATAAAATACTGGTAAGTGTTTTATGGTCATGAGTCAATATTCCATTTCCTTCTTCCACAACCGTTACTTCGCTGCCAAGTCTTTGCATTGCCTGGGCTATTTCAATTCCTATTGGTCCACCACCTACAACCAATAGCTTTTTAGGAAGCTGGTTGATGTGAAATATATTTTCATTATCAAGATAATTTACCTTTTCAACGCCT
>JBBQGV010000012.1:0-88660 GCA_038323375.1 Chitinophagales bacterium | reverse complement strand
AACCGAAGTTTGTGATGGTTTGGACAACGACTGCAACGGCGAGACGGACGAGCTGCCGTTCTTTACGTATTACGCCGATGTGGATGGCGATGGATTCGGCGATGCCGCTTCGGCATTAGATACCTGCCTGAGCGAAGTACCGGGTTATGTTTCCAACAATACAGATTGCGATGACTCGGCCGCTGGATTGAATCCTGACGCAACCGAAGTTTGTGATGGTTTGGACAACGACTGCAACGGCGAGACGGACGAGCTGCCGTTCTTTACCTTATACGCAGACGCAGACGGCGATGGATTTGGGGATGCCTCCACCGCGCTGGACACCTGTTTGAATGAACTGCCGGGCTATGTTTCTAATGACATGGATTGCGATGACGCCAATCTGGAAGTCAACCCGGAAGGAATCGAAGTATTGGACGGTCTGGATAACGACTGCAATGGTGTGGTAGACGATGTAGTCGGCACGATTGATTTATTTCGCGAAACAAAATTGTTCCCGAACCCTGTATCTGGTGTGCTGACGGTTTATCACACCGGGTCTGCCGTGCTGGAGATCCGGATTTTCAATAGCTCCGGGCAGGTGGTGAGGCAAGAACCCCTGTACATAGAAAGCAATGCAGCGCGCATTGATTTTTCTACTTTTGCGACGGGGTTATATTTTGTACACTTATACGAAGGCAGTACTGGGAAAGAGAAAGTGGCGAAAGTGGCGAAAGTAAATTGATTACTCTTTTTTTCGTTCGTACACCTTCAATTCCTTTTAGGTAGTTTGCGGGGTCACTACGCTGCGAAATTGCAGGGTAGTGGCCTCACCGATGACGATTTCGGCGGTTGTAAAATTTAGATAGCGCGAGAATTAAGCAGCCTTTAAGTTTACATTAACTATGCGTATAGTGGGGGAGAGTAGCCGTTGCTTCCTTACTTTTGGCAAAAGAAGTATAGCCTGTTTTCAAGTGCTGGTAAGCGTTGCATATATTCAGGCTATGTTAAAAAAATGCCATACAAGATGAAACGCATTTTCCTCCCGTTCCTGTATTTCAGTTGTTTTCAATGCCTGCTGTTTGCACAGGAAGAACCAGGCAAGTCGTTAAATGACAATACGGTGAGTGTTGTGGATTTGCAACGCCGGAAAGTCGTAGAAATTTTGGTGGCCACTTTATACCCCGACGCACCAAATGGTTCCACTTCAAATAGTGTGGCGCTTTCTCCTGACGAAAAAACACTTTATGTCGCCAATGCCGATAACAATTGTCTGGCCGTTTTCGACGTATCGGAACCGGGCCGGGGGCATTCGCTGGGGTTTATTCCGACAGGCTGGTATCCGACGACCGTGCGCACAGCCGGGCGAAAAATTTTTGTGTCAAACGGGAAAGGGTTTTCTTCTTTTCCCAATCCGGCAGGTCCTGATCCGACCAGCATGGAACAGCGGGTAGCCTATCAGAAAGGAGATCGGGAAACGACCTCGAAAATCCAGTATATTGGCGGCTTGATGAAAGGCACGCTAAGCATCATCGCAGCGCCTGAAGCGCAGCGCCTTGAGGCTTATACCCGGCAGGTTTACCGCAATTCGCCCTATTCCAAAGATCGGGAAAAATTAGCAGAAGGGGTGCCGGGCAATCCCATTCCACGGCAGGTTGGCGATCCTTCTCCCATTAAATACGTATTTTACATCATTAAAGAAAACCGAACCTACGATCAGGTACTTGGAGATATGCCGGAAGGCAATGGAGACACGTCCTTGTGTTTGTTTCCTGAAAAAACTACGCCCAATCACCACGCCTTAGCGCGCGAATTTGTGCTCCTCGATAATTTTTACGTGAGTGCAGAAGTAAGCGCGGATGGCCACAATTGGAGCACAGCCGGATATGCCAATGACTATACCGAAAAGTCTTGGGTAACGAGTTACGGCGGTCGGGGTGGCAATTACGTGTATGAAGGCCAAAATCCCATTGCATGGCCTAAAGGGGGCTTTATCTGGGATCATTGCAAGCGGGCGGGGGTGAGCTACCGAACCTACGGCGAGTTTGCCGATGATTACAACCCCAATATACCTGCGCTTGAGGGACACTTCTGCCCTTATTTTACCTCCTGGGACACGGAGGTAAAAGATACGATGCGGGTCACGCAGTGGAAGCGGGATTTCGATTCGTTGGTTGTAGCTGGCACTTTGCCCCGCCTGAATACCCTGCGGTTGATTAATGACCACACCGAAGGTTTGCGCCTCGGCAAACCAACGCCTTACGCACAAATGGCTGATAATGACCTGGCCTTTGGCTTATTCATTGAACACTTGTCCCATAGCCCTGTCTGGAAAGAATCAGCTGTATTTGTTCTGGAAGACGATGCTCAAAACGGTGCCGACCACGTGGATGCTCATCGCTCCATTGCTTTTGTGATCAGCCCTTACACCCGCCGCAAGCAGGTAGACCACACGATGTACAGCACCAATTCCATGTTGCGAACCATTGAACTGATTTTGGGTTTGGCTCCGATGAGTCAACAGAATGCCGCTGCAACTCCGATGTGGCGCTGTTTCACTGCCAGCGCCGATTTGTCTCCTTACAAGGCGCGTCCTTCCAATGTCAATTTAGACGAACGCAACACTGCGGTGAGCGCATTGAGTCGTCGCTCCGAAGCATTTGATTTTGTCGAAAGAAGACCGTGTCCCCGATTTGGAATTTAACGAAGTGCTTTGGAAGGCGATTAAAGGAGAACATTCGGAAATGCCTGCCCCGCGAAGAGCCGCTTTTCTAAACTATGAAACGGAAGAAGAGTGAGGGAAATGCGGCGTGAAACACGATTCAAAATTAATGCCCCGTTACTTAAAATAAAAAAGATGCACTTTTTTACAAAGTCTACCTTCCCCTTAGCCGGGATATTAGTTTTGCTATATGCCTGTGGCACGCCTAAAGTATCTGGAAGCTGGCTGGTAGAACCTCCTGCGGGGGATCGTTACTGCCAGATTAAGGTTGACGGAGAAACCATTATCCCCAATGGCCGGATCGTGGCACCGATGGGCGAAACTGTGCGCATTGCCCCGCACCCTTTTGGACTGGCACTTTCGCCCGACGGTTCTGTAGCAGTAACCGCCAATTCAGGAAACCGGCCGTTTTCCATTACGATCCTGGAAAATCCTGCATCGGGCCGACCGACTATTCGTCAGGTACCTGAAGGCGCGATGAATGACAAAAATCTGCTCGAAGACGTCTTTATGGGCCTCGCGGTCACGCCTGACAACAAGAAGGTCTGGGTTGCTGGCGGGCAATCCAACAAACTTTATTTGTTTGATCTGAATACCGGCGCCAAGCTCGATTCTATTGTCTGTGCTCAACCCGGACATGCTGACGGATACCTTGGCGATCTTGTATTGACCCGCGACGGCAACACCTTGTATGTCTGCGATCAAAGCAATTTCAGGCTCGTGATCGCTGATACCCGCTCGCGAAAAGTAGTGCACCATCAGCCGGTTGGGCGCTATCCTTTCGGTGTGGCGTTGTCGCCTGACGAAAAAACAGTGTATGTTGCCAACGTCGGAATGTTTGAATACCAGCCCATCAACAACGGGGATACAAATAAATTAACACCAACTGGCGCCGACTTTGCTCCTTTTGCCTACGGTTCAAAAGAAATGCGCGACGGCTATATGGATACTAAAATAACCGTGCCCGGACTTGGGGATTCGAATGCCCCAGAGTCTTTTTCAGTTTGGGCGGTTGACGTTTCCGGGGCTTCTCCTAAAGTCATTCACCGCATAAAAACCGGGTTTTTGGTAGGCGAAAAAATAGAAGGCATCCCGGCGGTTGGCGGGGCTGGCCCCAATTCTTTAGTCGCCAGTGATCAATATGTGTTTGTCACCAATGGCAACAACGACTGCATTTCCGTCATAGAACCGGCACAAGGGCGGGTATTGAAAAATATATTTTTAAAGCCGCTACCCCAATTGAGCCGATTCCGGGGGGTAATCCCTTTTGGCCTGGCGCTTTCGCCCGACAAAAAACGCCTTTATGTGGCAGAATCGGGACTGAATGCGGTGGCAGTGGTAGATGTGCCTGCACTTGAAGTCATTGGCCATTTGCCGGTTGGCTGGTTCCCGTCTAAGTTAGCGGTATCGCCCGACGGGAAAAAACTCTATGTCGCCAATGCCAAAGGCTACGGCAGCGGTCCGAATGGCGGCTATACCTTTAAAGAGGGACTGGAAGGCAGCTATGTCGGGCACCTCATGCACGGTTCTGTAACCATGCTCGATATTCCACAGGACAAAGACCTGCCCCTTTTTACCCGCCAGGTTTTGGACAATAATTTTGATTTAACAAAGGCGAACGATCCTGCGTTAGTGGCTCGCAAAAACAATCCGGTTCCTTTGTTTCCCGGAGAGAAACAAAGTCCAATCAAATACATCGTGTATATTTCAAAAGAAAACCGGACGTATGATGAAGTCTTTGGTCAGGTGAAACAAGGCAAAGGCGACCCTGAAATTGCCCGCTACGGCTACAACCGAACTTTTTCCAACCGAAACCAAACCACGACGGTGGAAGGTGCTACCATCATGCCCAACCACCTTGCTTTAGCACAGCGCTTCAGCATTGCTGATAATTTTTATGTGGATGCAGATCACTCTGCCGACGGGCACCGTTGGTTGGTCAATACCTATCCCAATCAGTGGGTGGAAACGAATGTTCCGGCTGGTTATGGCGGTACCCGCGAGGTGAAAGCCGAAAGCAAAGAACCCGGAAAATTCGGCTGGACCGGATCTGCGGGGGCAATTTTTCCGGAAGACTACAACGAAGCAGGTTCGATGTGGGAACACTTGGAACGCAATGGGATCTCCTTTTACAACTGGGGATTCGGTACAGAAATGCCCGCTAATTTTGCAGACTCCACCATGAAATATTATGGACAGAAAGTGTTGGTCAACTACCCCGTTCCAGCGCCGTTGTTCGTCAATACCTCCCTGCGCTACCCGACGTACAATATGGCGATTCCGGATCAGTTCCGCGCGGATTTGTTCATAGATGAATTCAAGGAAAAATGGCTGGATACTGCTGAAAAAATGCCCCAAATGCTGACCATTCTTTTGCCAAATGACCACGGAGCAGGGGAACGTCCGGCAGCGGGTTATCCTTTTCGGGAGAGTTACATGGCTGATAATGACCTCGCGCTGGGGCGAATTGTCGAGTTTTTATCCCATACCCCTTACTGGAAAGAAATGGCTATCTTAGTTACAGAAGACGATGCTCAGGATGGCCGCGACCACGTGGACGCGCATCGCAGCCTGTTGATGGTCTATTCTCCCTGGGCCAAGCGCAACTTTGTAAGTCACAAGCATTTCAGTTTTGGCAGCATCTTCAAAACCTTCTGGAATATCCTCGGCGCCCCTTACCTGAATCAATACGACGCAGCCGCTTCAGATATGGCCGATTTTTTTACCAATCAACCGGATTTCACCCCATATCAGGCACTTCCGGAAGACCCGCGTGTACTCGATCCACAAAAATTGCTTACGCCTTTCGATGAAAAATTTGATTGGAAAAGCCTGCTGGAATCTCCGGAATTGGACAATGTAGAAGATTTTATCAAAGAGAAACGCGGTGGAAATTAGGGCCTGCAACAAACCCAGGTTCAATATAAATCATTTTCTAATGAAGACCTTTTTTGCTTTACTGATTAGCTGTTGTTCAGCCTGTTTAGTAAACGCCCAACGGGTAATGGATCAGGATACGACCCTACTTATAGACACCACTATTTTGTTTCAACGAGAAGTGGTGGTTACGGCTCAGCGTCAGCCACAAAATAGTTTCAAATTACCCGTAGTCACAACGGTTCTGGATGCTTCGTATTTGCAGGTACGGGTGCCCCGGAGTTTGCCCGAAGCCTTGTTTGGTGCGCCCGGCATTTTTTTACAAAAAACCAATCACGGCGGCGGGTCGCTTTTTTTGCGTGGTTTGACGGGGCAACAAACCCTGTTATTGGTGGACGGCATCCGCCTGAACAATGCCACCTTTCGATCCGGCCCCAATCAATACCTGAATACGCTCGATCCAAGCTGGTTGTCGCGCGTGGAAATCCTCCAAAGCAGTGGCGCTGTGGCTTACGGCAGCGATGCCATTGGAGGTGTTGTAAATGTCCTAACCCGAACGCCGGGGTTTTCTGAAAAAAGTAAACTCCATCCTGAAGCCGGTTTTAAATGGATCTCAGACGGAATGGAATTAAGCGGGCAAGGTGCGGTGGAAGCCTCCGGACAAAAATGGGCCTTCCGAGCCGGGGGCGCTTATCGCAATTTTGGAGACCTGATAGCCGGGGAAGGGATTGGTCGGCAAGCCCCAAACGCTTACCGCCAGTGGAGTGTCGAATTTAAGGGCTTGCTGAAACTAAACGAGCGCATTCAGTTAATCGCTGCATACCAGGATTTGGAGCAGCAGGATGTTCCCGTGTTTCACAAAGTGCAATTGGAAAATTTCAAATACAACAGTTTCGACCCACAACGCAGGCAGTTGGTCTACGCGCGCTTGCAGGGCGTTTTCGACAACAAGTGGTGGCAAAAAACAGAATTCACCGTTTCGCGGCAGCGCAGCTTGGAAGTTCGGAAAAATCAAAAAAACGGACAACCCTTACAACTTACCGAAACCGACGAAGATGTAACCAATGGATTGCAATTCAATGCTTTGTCCAATATTTTACACAACTGGACAATGATTACCGGGGCAGAATGGTATGCGGACGGTGTGCGCAGTAAAAAGGAAGAGTACCATGAAATGACCCATGCTGCCCTCGAAAAACGGGGTTTGTATCCGGATCACTCCAGCATGCACAGCTTGGCTATTTACAACATGCATACCTTCCATTGGAAGCGCCTAACACTGAGTGGGGGATTGCGGTACAATGCTTTTCGAATCCGGGTACCCGATGAAAATATTGGTGTTTCCGAAATCACACCTGCCGCCCTTGTCGGGAATTTGGGTGTCTCCTGGCAATTTGTGAACAACTGGCGGGTGTATGCTAATGCAGCTTCGGCTTTTCGGGCCCCGAATATTGACGACCTCGGCACCCTTGGCATCGTGGATTTTCGGTACGAACTACCGAATAGTAGTTTAAAACCTGAAAAAAGCAGGAGCATCGAAGCCGGTGTAAAGGTCAAAACAGAAAGCTTTTCAGCCAATTTTTCGGCCTATTACCTGCAACTCAGCGACCTGATTGGGCGTGTCCGCACAGCAGATACCCTGCAAGGCTATGCCGTTTATCGCAAAGAAAATATTACGGAAGCCTTTGTAAAAGGAGTAGAAGCGCAGTTCGAATGGCGTTACTCCCCCCGCTGGCTCATTGCCGGGCACACGGCCTACACTTTTGGACACAACGTTTCTTCCGATGAACCCCTGCGGCGGATACCACCTTTTAACGGTCGGCTTTATCTTGAATTTTATCCGGGCAAACATTTGAGCCTGCGGGCAGAAAGCATCTTTGCAAGTGGGCAGCGCCGCTTATCACAGGGCGATATAGACGATAACCGGATTGCAGACGAGGGCACACCCGGATGGCAGATTTTTAATTTTGGTGCCAGTTACCAATTTCAACGATTTGCACTTTCCGGAGAATTTCATAACCTGCTGAATGAGGCTTACCGAACCCACGGTTCCGGAGTTGACGGGGTAGGCCGGAGTTTTTGGGTTAGTCTAAATGCGCGATTCTAAATACCCTAAAGAACAGACACTGACTATAAAGACAGACACTATTATAGTCGGTGTCTGTTCTTTAGAGTTCGAGTACAACGCAGCTATTGCACTATAAAGACAGACACTAATTTATATGGATCAACACTACGACTTATTGATTATAGGCGGCGGAATTCTCGGCACCTTCCACGCTTATCATGCTTTGCAGCGGGGGTTGCAAGTTGCAATTCTCGAAAAAAACAACCTCCCGCAGGGGTCTTCCGTGCAAAATTTCGGCCAGATCGTTCCTTCGGGCATGGATGCCAAATGGCAGCAGTATGGCCGTAAAAGTCTGGATATTTATAAATCTATTCAGGCGCAATTCGATATTTCCCTTCGGCAAAACGGTTCTGTATACCTTGCTTCTGATGAAGAAGAAATGGTGCTGTTAGAAGAATTGGCAGCCATCAACCGTGCCAATGATTACCCTTCGCAATTGCTCACGGCTAAGGAGTGTTTGCAGCGCTATGATGGCCTGCGCGCCGATTATTGTCGCGGCGCACTGTTCTTTCCGGAAGAAATAACGCTGGAGCCCAGGTTCGCCCTACACCGTATTCTGTCTTATTTGATTGAACAAAAAGGACTTCATTACTACCCTCAAACCCTGGCAGTAGTTGTTGAAGGATCAGGTGCAAGTTGCCGGGTTATTGCAAGTGACAAGCGCATTTTTCAAGCCGACCAGGTATTGGTTTGCAATGGGTATGAGTTTCAGACTCTTTTTCCGGAGGTCTACCGCCAGAGCGATTTACAGGCAGTTAAACTGCAAATGATTCTGTTGGAGCAACAGCCTTCCCAGCTTATTCCGGGTTCCATTCTCACGGGGTTGAGTATCCGGCGCTACGAAAGTTTTAGGGAATGCCCTTCTTATGCGGCCATAAAAGCCAAAGAAGCCCAGGATAGCCTGTCCAAAAAATGGAGCATTCATATCCTGTTCAAACAAACAACGGATGGTTCCATCATTCTGGGCGACTCGCACGAATACGCACACATCAACGACCAAGAATCCTTGCGCATTGAAACCCAATCAGCTATTAACCAATATATGCTGGAAGAGGCAGCCCGGATCTTTGATTTGCAAAACTGGAACATCCGCGAAACCTGGGTTGGGATGTACACGCAATGCAAAACCAAAGATGTTTTTCAGTACCAAGTTGATGACCGAATTCACCTGCTTACCGGGATCGGCGGCAAAGGAATGACCGGAAGCGCCGGTTTTGCATCGGAAAATATTGATTTTATTTTGGGCAAATAAAAAGTATAAAATGGATATTGAATTAGTTGTCTTTGACATGGCTGGCACTACGGTTGATGAACAAAATGTGGTTTACAAAACGGTTCACCAGGCGATTCTGCGCGCAGGGGTTGAGGTTTCGCTTGAAGCGGTTTTGCTGCATGCTGCCGGGAAAGAGAAGTTTCAGGCCATTTTGGATGTACTGGAAGCAACGACAGGCGCACCTTTTGAGGTAGAAAAGGCAAAATTGATTTTTCAGGATTTTGAAACTCTGCTTGACAAAGCGTATAATGAATTGCTACCCAAAGCAATGCCGGGTGCGGAGCAGGTTTTTGGAATTTTACAGGAACGGGGCATCGCGGTGGCGCTAAATACGGGGTATAAACGCACCGTTGCGGAAGGACTATTGCAAAAATTAGCCTGGAAAGAAGGGCATACTTTCGGCTTGTTGGTCACCGCTAATGACGCCCCCCGCAGCCGTCCGCATCCCGATATGATTCATGTTGCCATGCGTCATTTTGGGGTCAAAGACCCAAAAAAAGTTGCCAAAATTGGAGATTCTATTGTGGATATTGAAGAAGGAATCAACGCAGGATGCGGTATCTGTGCTGGAATTACTACTGGCGCACAAACCGCAGCGCAACTCTGGACAGCGCATCCCAGCCAAGTTTTTGATTCGCTGGAAGAATTGCTTTACCTTGTCTGAAAATCAACGAACACCTTTGCCATGCTAAAATCCGCCATGCTCCAGCGCCGGTTAGCCAATTCCGGTTCCCTCGCGTTCATTCTCGTTGCCGGGCTGGTCGCTTTTGTGACGTATGGCTGTATTTACGCTTTCCGCAAGCCTTTTACTGCCGCCACTTTTTCCGGTATGGAAATCTGGGGGGTACAGTATAAAATAACCCTGGTTATTTCGCAGGTAGCGGGTTATGCGCTTTCCAAATTCATTGGCATCCGGCTGATTTCTTCGCTGAGTGCTGCGCGTCGGGCTACATCGGTGTTGATTATGATTGGCATTGCGGGGGTTTCGCTGTTGGGATTCGCACTTACGCCGCCTTCGTGGGGGCCATTTTGGTTGTTTATGAACGGATTGCCGCTCGGAATGGGTTGGGGACTGATCTTTAGCTACATAGAAGGGCGGCGTGTCACGGAAGCGCTGGCGGCCTTTCTGTGTATCAATTTCATCTTGTCTTCCGGCTTCGTAAAAACGTTGGGAAAATGGATCATGATGGATTGGGGCGTGTCAGAATTCTGGATGCCTTTAAGCATTGCGATGTTGCTGTTGCCTTTGCTGTTGCTGGGGTTGTGGGTCATGGAACATTTGCCGGCACCGTCGGCGGAGGACATTGCGCAACGCACCCAGCGCCAGCCTATGAACCGGGAAACCCGGAAAGCTTTGTTCCGGAAATATGCGCCGGGACTCCTCGTTTTGGTAGCCATTTACCTGGCGTTAACCATCCTGCGCGATGTACGCGACAATTTTACGGTTGAAATCTGGGCAGAACTGGGCTACGGCGGCCAACCTTCCGTGCTCACGATTGCCGAAATTCCAGTCGCCCTGCTTGTACTGGCATTTGTTGCCGCGCTCGCCCTGATCAAAAAAAACGACAGAGCGCTGTGGATCAACCATGCCATCGTTGTGGGTGGCGCATTGGTCATGATCGTCACCACCGTGATGTTCCAGTCCGGGCATCTATCTCCTGTAGTCTGGATGATTTTTTCAGGCGTTGGTATTTTCCTGCCATATATTCTTTTCAACGGGGTGATTTTTGACCGCTTACTGGCCGTTTTCCGGGAAACCGGGAATGTCGGCTTCCTGATTTACATTGCAGATTCCATTGGCTACCTGGGGAGTGTTCTTGTTTTGCTGTGGCGAAATTTTGGCAAGGCCGATTTGAGTTGGGTACAGTTTTTTACAGCGCTCTGCCTTTATGGTGCCATTTTTATCCTCCTGCTGGGTTTAGTTTCCTGGGCGTATTTTCGGCGAAAACATAAACAGTTCTTTCCTGCCTGACGCTTGTTTGTCTTTACACTGAGTTGTTTTTTATTTTGCGATGTATTAACATTTATTACTGTTTTTAATATTTTAATTAACAGTAAATTAAATGCGAATTAATATCAATTTTCTACCTTCCTGATGCCTTCATTCTACCTTTGCTGGCAAGTTTTAAACCTGTAGATGGTTTTGATAAAAACTGCGCTGTATCTGAATTCCATCTCAGGCTTCTTTTTAAAAATTCCACATTCGATCCGAATAATCACACTTAACAATCACACTTAAAATCAGAGTTTATGAAGGTACTTAGTTACACCTTCAAGGGTTTGTTTATTGCCCTTGTTGTTTCATTGCTTTCTTTAATTGACGCCGGGGCACAGACTGTCAGCGGTGCCATTACAGATGCGGACAGCAAAGAGCCTTTAATCGGCGCGAACATCGCTGTAAAGGACGCTAACCGCGGCACCGTTTCCGACATTCAGGGAAATTTCACCCTGGAGGCCAGGCCTGGAGAAAAACTGGTGGTTTCCTATATTGGATATGCCACGCAGGAAATTGCGCTGGGGACGGGGTAGATGAAAACTGGGGACCCGCTATGGAGGGACAAATGACTCGTCAGTTCGAATCGCCCACGGCCAATGGCTTTCGCGGTGGCGATGTTGGAAACCTGTTTAATTCCATCGGCCCGGTGAATCTGGATGCTCAATTGGCAGCGCGCGGGGAAATCACAGCGACCCCGTTCACCGCAAGACCAGACAACATCCGCGATTTTTTTGAAACGGGCGTGACGCAAACACACAATGTAGCCGTCGCAGGCAGTAATGAAAAGAGCGATTTTCGCCTTTCTTACACTTGGTTAGACCAAACAGGAACAGTTCCGAATACAGACCTCAAGCGCAATTCCATTGCTTTTGCAGGAGGGTATAGCTTGTCGCCCAAATTAAAGGTTCGCACCAGCATTAACTATGTGAACAACATCAGCAACAACCGCCCTAACCTCAGCTACGGTACGGAAAACATCATGTACCTGTTCAATTGCTGGCTGGGTCGCAGCGTTGATGTTTCTGCCATGCGGGATTATTGGATGGCGAGGCGCGAAGACCTTAACCAGTTCAATTTCAATTACAACTACCACGATAATCCTTATTTTGGTTTGTACGAAAATACCAATAGCCAAAATATTGACCGTATTTTCGGAAACATAGCGCTAACCTATGACATCACGAACAACCTGAGCCTGATGTTGCGCAGCGGTACGGATGTGAATAACGAATTCCGCGCACGCCGCCGCGCCTACAGCACCCAGCGTTTCCAGCGGGGCAGCTACCGGGAAGAACGCATTGCCTCCACGGAAATCAATACCGACTTCCTATTGAGCTATAAAAAGAACCTGAGTTCCAAGCTGGGGCTGAATTTCAGCGTTGGTGGGAATGCCATGCAGCAAAAAGGCCGCGTTTCCGACGTAATTGCGCCAGAACTGGCGGTTCCGGGCATTTTCACCCTGTCTAATTCCCGGGTAGCTATTCAGAACCTGGCCTCTCAGCCATTCCGCGAAAAGCAGATCCATAGCGTGTATGCTTCTGCTCAACTGGATTTCAACAATTACCTGTACCTCGATTTGTCTGCCCGCAACGACTGGTCGAGCACCCTGCCTGCTGATTCGCGCAGCTACCTTTATTATGCGGCTAACCTGAGCGCTGTGCTCACGGATGCCTTCAAAATAAACAGCAATACCCTGTCTTTTGCAAAAGTGCGTGTGGGCTTTGCACAAGTCGGCAACGACACCGATCCTTACCAGTTGAGCGCGGTGTACAATGCGCAAACGGCTGTACAAGGCCAGCCAGCTTACAGCGAGTCCAGCATTTTGGTGAACCCGAACCTGAAGCCGGAAATCAGTACGTCCATCGAAACGGGCCTCGACCTGCGCTTTTTTGGCAACCGGCTCGGTCTTGACCTTACTTACTACAATACAGAAAGCCGCAACCAACTTTTGCCCCTCGAATTGTCCATCTCAACGGGTTATGCCCGCCGTTTTATCAATGCTGGCTTAATCCGCAACCAAGGCTTTGAAGCTACGCTAAACATTACGCCTTTGAAAAGCCGCAACTTTTCCTGGGATGTTGCTTTCAATTTTTCTACCAACCGCAGCAAAGTTGTAGAACTGTTTACTGACCCAATCAGCGGGCAGGAGGTAACCCGCTACATCATGGCTTCCCGCTATGTGTCTGTGGAAGCGCGCGTTGGAGAGCAGATGGGAGACATGTACGGCATTGGATTTTAGCGGGTCAGCAATGATCCAAACAGCGCTTATTACGACCCGACGGGTGAGCATGTAGGCAGGATCGTTTATAACAATCAAGGCAAACCTGTAGCCACCGCAAACCTGGTCAAACTTGGAAATTATAATCCTGACTGGTTGGGAGGCATTAGCAATACATTTTCTTATAAGGGCTTGACTTTGAGTTTTTTATTCGATGTCCGCGTTGGGGGCGAAATTTATTCGCACACCCAAACGGTAGGTCGCGAAGGCGGCACCATTGTCGAAACGCTGGAAGGCCGGGCCGATGGCTACGATCTGACACTCGCTGGCAATGGCGTGATCGGCGATGGCGTGGTGCAGGATCAGGATGGTTCCTTCAGCGAGAATGACGTAAAACTGAACGCCCGCGAGTGGCACACTTCTTTTACCCTGGGCCGCCGCCTGATCGAAGGGGTGATCTATGACGCTTCTTTTGCAAAACTGCGGGAAGTGCGTCTGGGCTATACGTTTCCGGACAGGATTTGGGGCAAAACACCAATCCGCGACCTGAGCATCAGTGTAGTAGGCCGCAACCTTGCGCTGTGGACGAATGTACCGCACATTGATCCGGAAACTTCTTCTACTTCAGGGGGCACGGTTATTCCTGGTGTGGAATCGGTGGCGTTGCCTTCGACGCGCAGCATTGGCTTGAATTTAAACTGCCGCTTCTGATTTTTTTAACATTAAATACAATTGACAATGAAACATACAGTCTTAAAATCATGGGTACTCCTCGCGCTGCTCGCTATGGCGTTTGGGTGTACAAAAGACTTTGACGAAATCAATACCAACCCGAATGCGCCAACGCTGGTAAATTCAGGTCTGCTGCTGCCTCAAATTCAACGCGATGTCATCAACAGCCTGTTGAGCGAAACCTGGGGCATTGGCAATATCGTGATTCAACATACCGCAAAAAACCAATTCGTAAACGAAGACCGCTACCTTTGGGGCGAACTCAATGGCATCTGGAACAGCGTATACGACAACATGCGGGATGTCAACAACATCATTGTGCAAAGCGACGCCAACAATGAACAGAATTACAAAGGCATCGCATTGGTCTTGCGCGCATGGATGTTTTCTTTGGCTACAGATGCATACGGCGATATTCCTTATGCTGAAGCCATTCGGGCGAAAGAAGGCATCAACTACACGAACTACGATTCGCAGGAAGCGGTATACGACGGAATCCTGGAGGACCTGGAAACAGCCAACAGCATTCTGGGCACGACCGGCGAAGTCGTGGCCGGCGACCTCATTTTCAAAGGCGATCCGTCAAAATGGAAAAAATTGGCCAATTCGCTGCGCATCCGCTATTTGCTGCGCATTTCCAATAAGCGCAATGTTGGCGCCGACCTGTCGGCTATTGTGAACAATCCCGCTGCCAATCCTGTTTTTACCGGCGTGTCGGACAACACTGTCTACACTTTTCTGAGCAATTCTCCCGACCAATTCCCGCTTCACACCTCGCGCATAGGCTCTTTTAATGAGTTTCGCGCTTCAAAAACGCTATTAGACACCCTCCAGACCCTGGAAGACACCCGCATGCCCATCTTTTTCCGCCCGACTCCTGAAACGGAAACTTCCGCAAACCCTGTATTTGCCGGACTTCCCAACGGTTTGGGCGACGTAGAAGCCCTCCAGTACAATGGCGGCCCGCAATTCCAATCCAGGATTGGTTCGCTTTATTTTGAAAATGCCGTTTCTACACAAGGGCTTTCTATTACAAAAGGCGTGATCATGACCTATGCCGAATTGCAATTCCTGCTGGCAGAGGCCGCCGAAAAAGGGTTAATTGGCGGTGATGCACTGACTTTCTACCAAAATGGAGTGAACGCTTCTTTTCAATTCTACGGATTAACCCCGTCAGTGGATTACTTCCTTCAGGATCAGGTCGCTTACACAGGCTCTCAGGTTAAAAAGCTGAATAAAATCGGTTTTCAAAAATGGATCTCCTTGTATTTTCAAGGGCTGGAAGCGTGGTTTGATTGGCGTCGTACTCAAATCCCCACCCTGATCCCCGGCCCGACCAATCAGAATAATGACAAAATTCCGGTTCGTTTCCGCTACCCGATTATTGAACAATCGCTAAACGCCGAAGGCTACCAGGCGGCGATTCAACGTCAGGGACCCGATGATTTGAACTCGAAAATGTGATATTTGAAATAAATTCCCTATCCCAAAAACTGGTTTATCTCCCTTCATACAATCGTTTTGTAAGGTGGAAAATGGGTTCGTCCTGTTTTTCACCATTTTTTATATACAAAAACGAAACATTGGCGGCGGTTTCTTTACCATATCTTAATTCATAATTTAAGCCAGCTTAATATAGAACCCGGATTTTTGAGGATTCTTAAATTCACAAAAAACGGAGTCTATGAACTTATTTCTACACGCGTTCTGGCGGTATAGTGTCCTGTGTTTACTGCTAATTGGGCAGCTCAGGGCACAATCGTTGGTGCATTATTGGAATTTCAACAATTCGGCAGATGAAGCAACGCTTCTGACGCCCACAAGTCTGATAAACGGTGCTTCCATCGTACACCAACAGGAAGGCATCAGCGCCATTCAAACAACAAGCAATACAGGCCAAGGCTTCGACGCTGCCAATCTGAACGCCCGCAATGGCGATCCGGCTGCTACCCACTTGCGGTTTAATGATCCCATTGGCGGAGCGCTTGTTTGGGTCTTACCCACAACAGGCTTTCAACAGATTGTGGTTCGGTATGCAACCCGCCGGTCAGGTTCAGGAGCAGGCATACAAAAAATTGAATATTCCGTAAATGGCATTGATTTCGACAGCCTCACGGTGGTAGTGCCTGCAAACGGCGACCCTACTTTGCAAACCCTGGATTTTTCGGGTATACCAGCAGTAAATGACAATCCGGATTTTCAAATCCGCATCACTTTTTTACAAGGCTCCGGCGGTACAGTCGGGAACAACCGGTTTGACAATTTTACCTTAGATGGCGCAACGTCTGGCGCGGATGTGCTACCGCCAACAGTCGTTTTTAAACCCTTAGCCGGGGAGATAAATATTGCTACTGATGTTCAGCCAACGTTAACTTTTAGTGAAGATATACGCCTGATTTCCAACGCAGCTATTCTCAATGAGGAAATCAGCAATGTCGTTGAATTGCGACTTGGCGATGCCCTTGGCGACCCCGTAGCATTCTCCGGAACGATCAACGGTCGCGTCATTGCGGTGACACCGGAAACTGCGCTTGAAAATGGACAGACCTATTACTTCGCGCTCAAAGCAAACGTGGTAGAAGATACTTCGGACAACGCGATTGCCGATATACTGGCCGTTTCTTTCACAACCATCGTACCTCAGACTGCTTTCCAACCCGGGGACATCGTGCCGGTCGCTTACCGCATGAACGCCAGCGGCGGCCAGGATGAAGTAGCTTTTTTGACCTTTGTCAATATCTTGCCAGGCACTAAAATCCGCCTGACGGATACCAAATACACCGACAATGCCCAGCCGCAGTGCCCCGGTGGATTGATCTGGACTTCCCCCGGCCAGATCGTTTCCGCAGGTACCGTTTTTGTTATCCAGAACGATGCAGGAGCAGCCAGCATTGGTACCGTAACTGGCTCAACGTTTGGACTTAGCTCAGGTGGTGACCAGATTATTGTATATACCGGTACTCCGGAGTCTCCTGCTTACCTCACCGCACTCAGCTCCAATGCCTGGGTGGCTTCGCTTGCAGCTTGCAGCGGTAGTTTTTCCAAAATACCTGCCAATCTTCAAGACTCCATTACCGCGATCAATTTGAGTACCGCCCCCGGCAATATCGCAGGTAATACGGTCAATGCCTATTACAATGGTTCGCAGACCGGATCGGTGGCCGGGCTACGGGCTGCTATCCTGAACCCCGGTAACTGGAATGGCATCGGCGGGGGCACACCTCCCCAAGCATGGCCGCAATGGAATTTCCCGGGTGCGCCGCAAGTCGTCAAAGCGACTGTTACCTCCGGCGCAACCATTGAACTGGTTTTCAACAACGACCTCGACGCCACATCTGCCACAGATCTGTTGAACTACCAGGGAATTGCCGGCTTGTCAACGGTCGTGCGCACCGACAATGGCACCCTGAGCGACACGATTACCCTGACCTATTCGACCCCTTTTGTGCTCGGAAACACCTACACGCTAACCGTTTCCGGCGTGGTAGACTCGGAAGGCAGGACGATGGTAGATGTTTACAACTTCACCTTTGAGTACGTTACCCGTGTTTCATTTGTAAGCCGCTTTGTTTCTGTTTCCGAGGATGGCGGTAGTGCCAGAATCAAGTTGAAGATTGAAAATCCGTCTTCGGGCGCCAGCGCAGATTTGGTTTATAAAACTGGCGTTTTCAGCACAGCGGGTATAGAGGACTTTTCATCTACGGCGGCAACAACGCCCTTGGATTTTAGCAATGCGACGACCCTGGAAGTGGAAATTCCGATTTCGGATGATCAGGTAGCGGAGCAGGACGAGTATTTGGTATTTGCCCTGGAAAACATAAACGGCGTCACCGTACAAGGCAATCCCTACTTTACTTTGTACATCCGTGATAATGACCGCCAGGCACCGTCAGCAACCAAAGCGGTTGAACTTGAATTTGTCGGAAGATACACCGTAGCGAACCCGAACGGAGCAGAAGGATTGGCTGAGATTGTTGCCTACGACCCCGGCTCGAAGCGCTTGTTTACCATCAACACGGGCCTCAAAGCTTTTGATATTGTGGATTTTTCCAATCCTTCAACACCTGCTTTGATTCAGCAAATAGACGTTTCCGCCTATGGTGGAGGCATCACAAGTATTGCCGTCAAAAACGGGATTGTTGCGGTATGTGTACCCGGCATTTCCAACGAGCAGGAAAATGGCTCAGTACTTTTTTATGATGTGGACGGCGTTTTCCAAAACGCGGTAACCGTTGGCGCTCTGCCAGACATGATTATTTTCACGCCGAACGGCCAATTGGTACTCACCGCGAACGAAGGACAACCCAATGATGCGTATTCCATTGATCCGGAAGGTTCAGTTAGTATCATTGATCTTGCGAATGGCATTTCCGGACTAACACAAGATCAGGTCGTTACGGCAGATTTTACAGCGTTCAATAGCCAGGAAACGGAACTTCGGGCTGCCGGGGTTCGTAAATTATTTACGGGCAGTACCTTCGCTCAGGATTTTGAACCAGAATACATAACCATAGCCGCCGATGGACAAAAAGCCTGGGTTACTTTACAGGAAAATAACGCCATTGCAGAGTTGGACCTGCTTGCGAAATCCTTCACGGCTATACGTCCGTTGGGCACTAAAGACTACAGCGCATTTGGCAATGGCCTGGATGTGTCCGACCAAAGCGGCATCATTCATATCGCCAATTATCCGTTGAACGGGTTTTACCTTCCGGATGCCCTGGCGAACTATACCGTGGGGAATACGACTTATCTCGTTACGGCCAACGAAGGCGATGAGAAAGAATACGCAGTCCTCAACGAACGATCTACGGTTGCATCTTTGGTGCTGGATTCCATTGCTTTCCCAAATGCACGGGTATTGCAGGAAAACCATAACCTCGGACGTTTCCGGGTATCCAACCTTCAGGGCGATACGGATGGCGACGGAGATTTTGATGAATTGTACTGCGTGGGCGCCCGTTCCTTTTCGATCTGGAATGCAGCCACCGGCACTTTGGTCTATGACAGCGGCGATAATTTTGAAAAAATTACGGCAGCAGACCCCTACACCGCGCCCATTTTTAATGCAGACAACGAAGGCAACGGTTTCAAAGGACGTAGCCGCGCCAAAGGCCCGGAACCGGAAGGATTGACCATAACAACCATTCGCGGCCGCACCTATGCGTTTGTAGCACTGGAGCGCATTGGTGGGGTGATGGTTTACGACATCACTGATCCGGCCAACGTAACGTTTGTTGATTATAAAAACTCGCGCGACAACACGATGTATGCCGGCGATAACGGCCCGGAAGGCATCATCTACATTGCTCCGGCAGACAGCCCCGACGGAAACTCCTATGTGATCACTGCAAACGAATTGAGCGGTACGCTGGCTATTTTCAACCTGAATACTGCGCCAACTGTAACTTTCCTGGATGACGTTGTTGCCTACACGGAAGGCGACGGCGAGGTCACTGTTCAAATAGCTGTGGAAAAAGCAGGCCCTGCCGGATCGGTAACGCTACAAGTATTGGATGCCTCAACCGCAACAGAAAGCGACGACTACGTCCTAGCAACTGCTACTGTAAACATTCCGGCCAATGCTTTGGATACCTTTTCGCTCGTGCTGAACTTACCTGAAAATAGCAGCCTCACGGGCGGGAAATACCTTGTCCTGGCCATTGCAGACAACCAGAACGCTGTTCCGGGAAGCATCCGGGAGCAGGTTGTACTGATTCAGGACAACGACATCGAAGCGCCGGAAGCCCAGGTAAATCCATTCGTCAGCCTGCGCCATTTGGGTAGTTTTTCAGGGAATCCTGCGGGAGGCTCCACAGAAATTTCTGCTTATGATGCCGGCTCCAAGCGGCTGTTTGTTACGAACATTACGAATAACACCTTAGATATTCTCAATTTCAGCAACCCTGTCGCAGCAACTCCGGTCTCCAGCATTGACATGACGCCCTATGGCAGCGGCATCAACTCGGTGGCTGTGAAAAACGGCTTTGTGGCCGCTGCCGTTCAGGGCAATACGACTGCCGAAGACGGCAAGGTGGTGTTTTTTGACACAGATGGCAATTTCCTGAACAGCGTGCCTGTGGGCAATTTGCCGGATATGGTCATCTTTAGCAACGACGGGATTCGCGTGCTTACCGCAAATGAAGGCGAACCGAACAGCGATTACACCATTGACCCATTGGGATCAATCAGCATCATCAACTTGTTGCCTGGGATTCCCAATATAACTGCTGATAACGTTACAACGCTAACTTTTGAGTCTTTTAATGCCGAAATCGAAAGCCTGCGCACTGCCGGGGTTCGTATTTTTGGGCCGAATGCCACAGTCGCTTCCGACCTGGAGCCGGAATACATTTGCATCAGCGCCGACGATAAAACAGCCCTGGTAACTTTGCAGGAAAACAATGCGATTGCCATCGTGAATTTGGAGACGTTGCAAATCGAAGAAATTCGTCCACTTGGGTACAAAGACCACGCTCAAGCAGCCAACATGTTGGATGCTTCGGATCGGGGCGGACGGGTTTTTCTCGCGCCATGGAACATCAAAGGTGCCTATATGCCTGATGCGATCGAGTGCTTTGAAGCCGGCGGCATTACCTATGCCATGACTGCTAACGAAGGCGATGCCCGGGAATACAGTCCCCTGATTGAATCGGTGCGCTTGAAAGACCTTACCCTGGATTCTCTTGCTTTTCCGGATGCGCGGTTCCTGCAAAAAGACGAACTGCTGGGGCGTTTGAATGTGACCAGCGCAACCGGCGATACCGATGGCGATGGTGATTTGGACGAGATCTACGCTTTTGGCGGGCGCTCCGTAACCATCTGGAACACAAGCACTGGCGAACCGGTTTGGGATAGCGGCAGCGATCTGGAACGCATCACGGCCAACGATCCAACCTGGGGAAGTATTTTTAATGCCAGCAATGGCGCTTCAGCATCGTTCAAAAACCGGAGCGACGACAAGGGGCCTGAGCCGGAAGCTGTGCTGGTCGCCAATATCGAAGGCCGGCAATTTGCCTTCATTGGCCTGGAACGCATCGGCGGTGTTGTTTTGTACGAAGTGAGCAACCCATCCAACCCTGAATTTATTCAATACATCAATACCCGAAATCTCGGCGATTTAGGCCCGGAAGGCATGTTCTTTATCCCAAAAGAAGAAAGCCCGAACGGACGCAACCTGCTGGTGTTGTCGAATGAAATCAGCGGTACACTCAGCGTATTCCAGATCGAGCTTGACCGCACCAATACCGATGAATTTTCCCTCGAAACTTTCGATTACAATTCCACAGCACCGATTGTGGATTTTCAGGGGAACACAATTTTTGAAGGCGGTATTTCCGGACTGCACTACATCGCGGGCACAGACAAGGAGTTTTACGCGATTGGCGACCGGGGGCCGAATGCGGTCGCTACTTTGCATCCGAACGCTACGGGTACAACCTTGTTATTCCCTGCACCCGACTATGCGCCAAAAGTAACGCGGTTCAAGGCCGAAAACGGTACCTGGAACATCCAAAGTATTGAACCACTTCGACGCCCTGGTGGCGCTGTTGCCAGCGGATTGCCGTTACCCGGTGGCGCTGGTTCGACCGGTGAAACTGCGTGGGCGGATACAACACCTGTCGTATTGAACCCCGATGTCTGGGGCATGGACAGCGAAGGCATCGTGGAAGACAACCAGGGCAATCTCTGGTTTTGTGATGAATACGGCGCTTCGGTTTGGAAAGTGAACAAAACAACGCTCGAAGTCATCAAACGCTACACGCCTTTCCCAACCCAGGCTGAAGATGCTGCCCTACCTGCGGTCATTGGTACCCGCCGCGCCAATCGGGGCTTTGAAGGAGTTGCTTATACGCCAAATGGCAAAATTTACGCCTTCATACAAAGCCCGGCAGACAATCCGAACACTGCTGCGGGCAACAACGGGCGCTTGCTGCGCATGGTGGAAATTGACCCGGAAACGGATGTTGTGCGGCAGTTCGCTTACGAAATAAACCCGCAAACCGGACAGATTCGCACCCGCGACTGGAAAATCGGCGACCTGGTCGCTGTGAACAACAATGAATTCCTGTTGGTAGAACACGCGGAACGCAATGGTTGGAATGTGAAAAATATTTACAAAATAAACATTGCCAACGCTACCCCGCTGAGCACGGAGGACTACGCCGGACAAACCCTGGAACAAGTGGGAACGGCCTCCAATCTCGCTGCTTTTGGCGTGAATGTCATTGAAAAAGAATTGGCGCTCGACCTGCTTGAAGCCGGTTGGGATCTTACGCATGATAAGCCCGAAGGTCTGACCATCCTCAATGACAGCACGATTGCAGTTGTGAATGACAACGACTTTGGTATTAACAGCCCTGCGGGAGACGGTTCGATTGTTTATACCGGAAAAACAACCCGCTTGTACATTTTCGGCTTGCGAAATAAATTAGATTATCAATCGCCATACTGTAGCTACGATTTCCCGCAAACCTCGGTTGAAGATTGCGCAGGTGAAACCGTAGTGCTGGATGCCGGGGCAGATTTCGGCGCCTATCAGTGGAGCGACAATTCTACGAATCAGATGCTGGAAGTGATAAGCGCCGGAACTTACTCCGTGACCGTAACCAATGCAGTTGGATGCAAATCGGACGATGCAGTGAATGTGGTTTTTAACCCACTTTCGGCTTCTGAACTCAGCTTTGGGGTATGCCCGGGCGGTGAAGTCGTTTACAATGGCATCACCTTGATGGCTGGAGATACGCAACAGTTTACATTTGCCAACAGTTTCGGTTGCGATTCCATCCTGACGGTCTCTGCTTTTGGATTTACTCCGGTACAAGTAACGCTTGGCGAAGACATCATCGTCACCGAACCAGAAACAGTAACACTCGACGCTGGTGCGGGCTTCAGTTCCTACCTGTGGAGCGATGGTTCAACTGGTCAAACCCTGACCGTGTCCGCAACCGGGACTTACAGCGTGGTCACAACGGATGTCAATGGCTGCGAAACTACAGATGAAATTGTGGTAACGGTGATTACAGGTACTGGAGAAACTGCCCTGGAAGGCAGCCTTGCGCTATTCCCGAATCCTTCTTCCGGATTGGTCAAATTGAGTTTTGAAGATTTCCGGAATGGCGAATATCGCATAGAATTATACGATGTGTTGGGTCGGGTCATTTTGGTACAGGCGTTTGAAATTCAAGCTTCAGTGGTGACCCGCCAATTAGATTTAAGCCATTTACCGAAAGGTGCCTACGCCGTACACATTGCTTCTGAAAGCGGAATGGCAGTCCGAAAGTTAATCCTTGAGTAGTGTGTTTATGATATTCCCATTATTCATTTTTAGGGAGGCTGTCTCAAAAGGCAGCCTCCTTTTTTCTTATTTTCTAAAGAAACACAGGCGAATTAAGGACGGAAATCCAAAAATAAACCTATCTTAACCGCCCAATCCTAATCAAGTTGAGCCGGTAACCGAACCCCGGGTGCTCGTTGCTGTTGGCAGTGCGGTTGCGCAATCCGGGGGCTAAAGCTCGAACAACATGACACCATCCGTCACACGTTTTCGTAAATTATTAGTCGCCAATCGCGGCGAAATCGCCATCCGGGTATTGCGCGCCGCTTCCGAGCTGGAATTGCGCACCGTCGCCATTTTTACCTACGAAGATCGCTACAGCCTGCATCGTTACAAAGCGGACGAAGCGTACCAGATTGGCGCGGACAACGATCCGCTGAAGCCTTATTTGGACATTGAAGCCATCATAGAGGTAGCAAAAGAAAATGACGTAGACGCCATCCATCCGGGATACGGATTTCTCAGCGAAAATGTAGCTTTTGCGCGCCGCTGCCGGGAAGAAGGCATTGCTTTCGTCGGCCCGGAGCCGGAAGTGATGGAACAACTCGGCGATAAAATTGCCGCCAAAATATTGGCTAAAAAAGTCGGGGCACCTTTGATCGAAGGCAGTGAAGAACCGTTGATTGACGAACAGGTAGCCCTTCGGGAAGCCCGACGCATCGGCTATCCGCTGATCATCAAAGCCGCAGCGGGCGGGGGCGGTCGCGGCATGCGCGTGGTGCGCAGCGACGAAGACCTGGCCCGGGAGTTCAACGAAGCGAAAGGCGAAGCGCGCACTGCTTTTGGAGACGACACTGTTTTTCTGGAAAAATTCATCGAAGACCCTAAACACATCGAAGTGCAGATTTTGGGCGACCGGCACGGCAACATCATCCACCTGTTTGAACGCGATTGCTCCGTGCAACGCCGCTTTCAAAAAGTAGTAGAAATAGCGCCGTGTGTGACCATTTCTGCCGCCACAAAAGCCAAATTATACGACTATGCCCTGCGCTTAGCGCGCGCCGTCAACTATTCCTGTGCTGGAACGGTGGAATTTCTGGTAGATAAAGCAGAAAACATCTATTTCATTGAAGTGAACCCCCGAATTCAGGTAGAGCACACCATCACCGAAGAAATCACCGGCATTGACTTGGTTCGAACCCAAATTTTAGTGACGCAGGGTTATCCTTTCCATCATCCAATGATTTTTATTCAGGGGCAGGAGGATGTGCAGATCAGTGGTTACGCCATCCAGTGCCGCGTCACTACAGAAATGCCGCAAAACGACTTCAAACCGGATTACGGCACCCTCGTCGCCTACCGCTCGGCTTCCGGTTTCGGTATCCGCCTCGATGCAGGTAGCGCTTTTCCCGGGGCAAAAATATCGCCTTATTTCGATTCCCTGTTAGTCAAAGTGACCGCTTGGGGACGCACACTTAAAGGGGCCAGTCAACGCTTGCACCGGGCGTTGCGCGAGTTTAGAATCCGGGGCGTCAACACCAATATCGGCTTTTTGCTCAACCTCCTGGAAAACGAAACTTTCCAGAATGGCGAAGCCACAGTCAATTTTATCAAAAACCACCCCGAATTGTTGAAGGCTCCTGACTGGCAGGACCGGGGCACCAAAATGTTGCGCTATTTAGCCGACGTGATCGTAAACGGGAACCCCGACGTAAAACACCGCGACCCGCACCGCGCTTTTATGAAGCCGCAACTGCCCGCTTTCGACCGGCATGCACCTTTGCCGAAAGGCACCCGCGACCGCCTGCACGAGCTGGGGCGCGAGGGGTTTATCGCCTGGCTCAAGGCCGAAAACGCCATCCAATACACCGATACGACCTTGCGGGATGCCCACCAGAGTTTGCTGGCCACCCGGATGCGCACCTACGACATGCAGGCTTTCGCCGAAAGTTTTGCCCGTCATCACGGCGGGGAAGTGTTCAGTATGGAAGTCTGGGGCGGTGCTACGTTCGACGTGTCCCTGCGTTTTCTCAAAGAAGACCCGTGGGAGCGGCTCCGGCTGTTGCGGCAAGCGGCTCCGAATATTTTGTTTCAGATGCTGCTGCGCGGTTCCAATGCCGTCGGATACACCGCCTATCCGAATAATTTGATTGAAAAATTCATCGAAGAAGCGGCAAAAACGGGCATTGACCTGTTTCGAATTTTTGATTCCCTCAATTGGGTGGAAAGCATGGTGGTCAGCATACGCGCCGTGCGCGAACGCACTGACAGTTTGGCGGAAGCCTGCCTGTGTTATACCGGCGATGTCCTGCAACCCCGCAATGGCAAATACGGCCTTGATTACTATTTGGATATGGCCCGGCGCTTAGAGGATGCCGGCGCACACCTGATTGCCATCAAAGACATGGCCGGGTTGCTGAAACCCTTAGCTGCCGAAATGCTCATCGGGCGCTTACGCGAAACCGTCAGCCTGCCCATCCATTTGCACACCCACGACACCAGTTCCATACAGGCAGCCACGTACCTCAAAGCGGTGGATGCGGGCGTTGATGTGATTGACGTGGCTTTGGGCGCTTTGTCGGGCCTGACCTCCCAACCCAATTTCAACAGCGTGGCGGCCATGTTGGAGGGGCATCCGCGCGAGCAAAAGATCAACCTGCCGTCGCTGAATGCGTTCAGCAATTATTGGGAAACCGTGCGCAATTTTTATTATCCTTTCGAGACGGAATTGCGCGCCGGCACGGCAGAAGTGTATGATCACGAAATTCCGGGCGGACAATACTCCAATTTGCGGCCACAGGCGCGTTCCTTGGGCTTGGAGGATCAATTCGATTTAGTGAAACAAAACTACCGCATCGCCAATGAGTTGTTCGGAGACATTGTGAAAGTCACCCCCTCCTCTAAAGTCGTGGGCGACATGGCTCTGTTCATGACCGCCAATGGGCTTACCAAAGCGGACGTCCTCGATCCAAACGGCACGCTGGCTTTCCCCGACAGCGTTAGAGCTTTGATGCGCGGAGATCTCGGCCAAACGCCGGGCGGTTTTCCTTCGGGAATTCAAAACCTTATTTTGAAAGGAGAAAAACCGTATACCGAAAGCCCAAATGCCCACCTGACGCCGGTAGATTTTGAAGTAGAATTGAAAGCATTCCAAGAGGAGTTCGGGCAAAAATTGGGCGTGACAGACTGGCTCAGTTACCGGCTCTACCCCAAGGTTTATCAGGAGTACCATGCGTTTCAGAAAACCTACGGCGAAGTGCGCGCTTTGCCCACGCCTGCTTTTTTTTATGGCTTAAAGCCAAATGAAGAAATCATGGTGACCATCGGAAAGGGCAAAAGCATTATGATCAAATACTTGAACATGACCGAGCCGGATGAATTGGGCAATCGGTTGGTTTTCTTTAGTTTAAATGGCCAAACCCGCTCCGTTCAACTGCGCGACATCCACCTGCATATCGAAGTAATTGCCCATCGAAAGGCGGATGCCGCCAACGAGGTCGGCGCGCCACTTCAGGGCAACCTGAGTAAAATATTTGTGAAAGAAGGGGATGAAGTGGAAGCGAATGCCCCGCTTTTTGTGATCGAAGCGATGAAGATGGAAAGCACGATTACGGCACCGGTTGCGGGCAAAGTGAAAAAGATCCATTTGAAAGAAAAAACGCTGGTGGATCAGCAGGATTTGGTGGTGGAGATGGGGTAGTTCGGGGTAGGGTAGCAGTATTTAAAATGAAGCTGTTGGAAGGTAACAAGCTTTGGCGCGAGGGGGTAAAAAAAATGTTCAACTTTTATCAAGTTGATGGTCTGTATCCATGTAAACCGATGTTAAAATATCATTGTCGAAATTATAGTAGTGCCAAACTCATAGCAAAGCGGAAATAAATTCAATTACTTTTACATTTTGAATTTCCTCCGGCTTTATTTGATTGGTAAATCTGCCAATAAAATCCGTTTTTGTAAAGCCAACCCTAACTTGATTTTTCAAAATTACTTCACGGTCAATTATTTTTGCTGCAATTAGCTCAAATCGCTTTTTTTCTTCATCGTAGAAAAATTTGTAACTATCCAGCCTCCCCTAAATACTTATGATTTCCGACCTCGGAGAGGTCAAAGGTTTGTAGAAATGCATCGGGTTGACCTTAATTCCCGACCTCGAAGAGGTCGAACGTTTGTTTCAACGCTATTTTCTGCAAACCTTCGACCTCTCCGAGGTCGGGAAAACATTGAAATGCTACATTTCTACAAACCTCTGACCTCTCCGGGGTCGTATGGCAAAAAGCATTTCAAAGCGGCTGAATAGTTACAAAAACATGAAAGTAAGAAACCTCCTGAATGCCATCAAGCAAAAACCTGGGAACCCCATCTCCCAAATCAGCCAATGGATCAAGAACATCCTCGCTAACGAATAAACACCCATGTCCACCATTCCACAAAGCACGCAATCCCCCTCCCAAAAACTCCGCCTCATCGCCTCTTTACTGGTACTACTCAGCGCCATCTGCTTTTCGGGAAAAGCGGTTTTAGTAAAATTGGCTTATCGCTACGAGATGGACAGCGTCACGCTGTTGACGCTGCGCATGATTTTTTCCCTGCCTTTTTTTCTGATCAATGCGTGGATTGGAAAACAGCGGCATAAAAGGGGTGGAAATTATGAAGGGTTGCGTTGGCGCGACTGGCTGAATGTTATTGCGTTGGGACTTTCCGGGTATTATTTGGCGAGCCTTTTGGATTTCATGGGATTGCAATACATCACGGCTGGCTTAGAACGACTTATTTTGTTTTTGTATCCCACCATGGTACTCCTGCTGTCGTCGTTTTTTTTGCGAAAAGCAGTCACCCGCACCCAATTTGGGGCGTTGTTGCTGACTTATGGGGGCGTCGCGATGGCTCTGCTGGACCACACGCAGCTTGGTGTGGATAATGTATTGCTCGGCGCTGTTTTGATTTTTGGAAGCGGGTTTGCTTATGCCGTTTATATGGTGGGCAGCACTAAATATATCCTTAGACTGGGGCCAATGCGCTACACCTCTACCGCCATGATTGCAGCAAGCATGGCCATCATCCTGCACCACGGCATTGTTTATCAATGGCAACTCTGGCATTATCCGGCAGAAGTTTACTGGCTGGTGTTGGCGATGGCTATTTTTGCTACGGTGCTGCCCACGCTGTTGGTCAGCGAAGGCATCCGGGTCATCGGCGCTGGCAATACCGCGATTATCAGCAGCATCGGGCCGGTGGCTACCATCATCATGGGTTATGTTTTCCTGGGGGAAAGCTTTGGCGGGTGGCAAGTACCAGGCACGCTGCTGGTTATGGGTGGCGTGTTGTGGATTAGCCTGAAAAAAGCTTAGGAACGTGGCGTAAATAAGTTACCCGGATTCGGCGAGGCTGTTTTTTCATCAAGCAAGGCGCGAGAAGGGAGCTTAGCCTAAGCTAAGTGACCGACGATGCAACGAAGCATGGTGAAAAAAGAGGCCGCCCAAACAGGGAGGTTATTTACGACACGTTCCTTAATAAGCGGTTTTATTTGATTTATCAGTCCATTCCTTAAAAACTTCCCGGCCTTCTTCCTGTAGAGCTTGATTGGCGGGGATTTTCCGTGCTGGCAGGGGCAGGTCTAATTCTTTATAAATAAAATCATCGTCGAAACCGATGGCTGCAGCATCCGCTTTGGAGCAGGCATACACGATCCGGTCGGGCCTGGCCCAATAAATGGCACCGAAGCACATCGGGCAGGGTTCGCAGGAGGTGTAAAGGACACAACCGTCTAATTGGAAGTTGTTCAAATGTTTGCAGGCTTCACGGATGGCTACCACCTCCGCATGGGCGGTAGGGTCATTAGTAGAGGTAACGCGGTTATTGCCGCTGCCAACAATGACGCCGTCCTTGACGATGACAGCTCCAAATGGCCCACCTTCGTTGTTGCGCATGCCTTGTCGGGCCATTTCGATGGCGGCTCTGAGAAAATGGTGGTCGTTCATAAAGTGTAAGGTAACCATCATCCAACTTTTTAAAGAGTGTTTTTGTATATTTATTGCAGATAACTGTCTTTGAACCTGGAGAGGTTGAAGCATTGCTTGGGCATGTATCTAAAGAAACAAAACTATCCGCTATAACAACGTACGAAAAAATAATTCAAAAAGGAAAACAAGAGGGGGTACAAGAAGGGATAGAAGAAGACCTTTAGAAAGGCAGACTTGAGGGAATCGAGGAAGGCGAAATGAATAAAACCCTGAAAACTATCATCGAAATGGACGAAGAGGGGTTTAATACCAGACTTATTGCTCAGGTTTTGAAGGTGAAAGAAGACTTTGTCAAATCCATCTTAGCTAAGCTAAAAGGTGCCTAACCCTTCGCGGAGCGATCCAGCCCTTCTTTATATACCTTCAAACACCGCTCGCGCGCCATTTTGTGCTCCACCATCGGTTCAGGGTAATCTGGCGTCCCATATTCCGGCACCCATAGTTTGATGTAGTTCAACGCTTGATCAAATTTTTCCTGTTGTGCCACCGGGTTGAACACCCTGAAATACGGCGCCGCATCCGTTCCGCATCCGGCTGCCCACTGCCACCCGCCGTTGTTGCTGGCCAAGTCGAAATCCAATAATTTTTTCGCAAAATAAGCTTCCCCCCAACGCCAGTCGAGGAGCAGGTGTTTGGTAAAAAAACTCGCAACAACCATTCGTACCCGGTTGTGCATGAAGCCGGTTGCATTCAGTTCACGCATGCCCGCGTCCACCAGCGGATAACCGGTTTTTCCGGCGCACCATTGCTGAAAATCGGCTTCGTCGTACCGCCATTCAATCTGGTCGTAAGCGGGTTTGAAGGCTCGGGTGACCACCTGCGGAAAATGCCAGAGAATCATGCTGTAAAAGTCGCGCCAGATCAATTCGTTAAGGTAGGTTTCATTGAGTTCAGCAGCACGTCGCGCCTTTTCACGAATGCTGATGGTGCCGAAGCGGAAATGAATGCCCAACCTGGACGTTCCCGAAATTCCTGGAAAATTTCTGGTTTTATCGTAGTTTTTAATCAATGACCGACTCACCGCTTTGGAAGGGATTTCAATGCCGGAAGGTTCAAACCCCAAGTCTTGCAGGGAAGGGACAGGACAGGGGGGCATTTGAAAAAAGTTGCTGAAGTAATCTTTATTCGGATAAGGCTTTAAATAAAAAGAGCCGACGGTTGTTTCCCCGCTTTCTGTGGTCAGTTGATCCATGCGGCTTTGCAGGGTCATTCGCCATTTACGGCTGTACGGCGTAAAAACGGTGTAAGGCAGTCCATCGTCTTTTACGACCTCTCCTTTTTCAAAAATTACCTGGTCTTTATAGGTATGGAGCGGAATATCCCGGGATTGCAACAATTGCTGAACTGCTTCATCGCGGCTGGTCGCATAAGGTTCGTAATCTCGGTTGGTGTAGACCGCCTTGATCTCAAATTCACACAATAACTCCCCCCAAACGTCAAGCGGCACGCCGTGCCGAATCAGGATGCCACTGCCTAAGCTTTTCAACTCCCCACACAATTCCATAAGCGTTTTCTGCAAAAATTCGACCCGCGCATCCTTGCGATCCTCCAGTTCATCGAGGATATTGGTATCAAAAATAAAAATTGGCAATACCGGATGACCTGCTTTCAGCGCATGGTAAAGCCCGGCATTGTCGTGCAGGCGCAAATCGCGGCGAAACCAAAAGATGTTGACTTGATTCATTTTCAGCAATTGTAGCCTGTGAAATTTATTTCTATTTACTTTTGGGCGATAAAATGTACAAAATGATGAAGCATACTCTTTTTTTTCCTGCCCTTTTTACTTTTGCCACTTGCTTGAGCACCCTGCCCGGTTGTAGTGGCACAGAAGCAGACCAGTTAGTTGGCCGGCTTGAACAATTAGAAAAAGCCCTGGCACAAAACCCCGATCCTGCTTTGGCAGACTCGTTGGTCGCAGTGGTTCAGGAATGGACGGCGCTTATGCCCGATGACCCGGCCCGGCAGGCTGATGGCACCTTGCGGGCTGCGCAAGCACTGGCACTTACCAATCGGGCTGCGCTTGCCCAGGCACGCCTAAAATACGTCTTAAAGCAATACCGCAATACACCGCAAGCACCTAAAGCGGCCTTTTTACTGGCCGCGCTTTACAAAAAAGAACTGGGTAGTCCGGCCACAGCATTCTCCATTTATCAATTGTTTCCGGAGGCTTTTCCCGGGGCAGATCAAATCGCAGAAGCCAAATCTTACCTGCCGGAAAATGTCCCTCCCTTGCCAGAGCGCATAGACAGCATGGCCGTGCGCATCATCAACCCTAAAACAGGACAATTAGATGCCCGGATCGCGAACGATTATATTCAAACCTGCGAACTCAGCGCCCTACTTTTGCCAAAGGCGCCCGACGCGGCCAAAATGCTCTACAAAGCGGGCGATGTTTCCCGCGCAGCAGGCGCTCAGGACAAAGCGCTGGAATACTACGAACAGACTTACACCTCCTTTCCGGATGATGAACGCGCCTCGGAAGCTCTTTTTATGCATGCCTTTACTTTAGACAATGACCTTAAACGCTATGAGGAGGCAAAGGTTCTGTACGAAGCCTTTTTAAAGAAATATCCGAACGACGATTTCGCCGACGATGCACAGTTTTTGCTCAAAAATTTAGGTAAAAGCGAAGAAGATATTTTTAAAGCGCTGGAGGGGAAGGTGAAGTGAATAAAAAAGGCCGCCAGAATCCCGGCAGCCTTTTTTTAAATCTATTTAAAACCTCACGCCTGCTCCGGTGCCAGCCCCCACTGCTCCGGCGAGCGCCAAAGCGAGGACAGGAGCAACTCCCGCATGAAGTAGAATTCCTTCGGAAGCTTATCGTAGAGCTGGGCGAACAATTCTTCGTGCGCCAGCAGTTCTTTTTTCCAGGCTTCGCGATCAACAGCCATGATTTGACCGAAGTCTTCCCTTGAAAAATCTTCCAGGCCAGACCAGTCCATATCGCGGTAGCGTGGCATCCAGCCGATGGGGCTTTCCACGGCGCTGCCTTTGCCTCTTACGCGCGAGACGATCCATTTCAGCACCCGCATATTTTCGCCGAAGCCTGGCCACAGGAAATTGCCTTTATCGTCTTTTCGGAACCAGTTCACTCCAAAAATTCGCGGGGCATTCGGCAGGTTGCGGCCAAACTGCAGCCAGTGGTTGAAATAGTCGCCCATGTGATAGCCTAAGAAAGGCAGCATCGCATAAGGATCGCGGCGCACTTTTCCGATTTCGCCAAAAGCGGCGGCGGTGGTTTCCGACCCCATCGTGGCGGCTAAATACACGCCAAAACTCCAGTTAAACGATTGATAAACCAAAGGCACTGCTGTGCTGCGGCGCCCGCCAAAAATGAACGCGCTGATGGGCACGCCTTTCGGGTTTTCCCAATCCGAATCAATGCAGGGGCATTGCGATGCCGGGGCTGTAAACCGGGAGTTGGCATGCGCCGCTGGTTTGCCGCTGGCCGGATCGTGGGGTTGGCCCTGCCAGTTGGTCAGGCCCGCCGGCACTTCTTTGGTCATTCCTTCCCACCAGACATCGCCATCAGCAGTAAGGGCAACGTTGGTAAAAATAGAATTGCTGCTACAGCTCACCATGGCGTTCGGGTTAGTTTTGGTATTGGTGCCCGGTGCCACGCCGAAGAATCCGGCTTCCGGGTTGATGGCATACAAGCCGCCTTTTTCGCCGGGATGAATCCAGGCGATGTCGTCGCCAACCGTGGTCACTTTCCAGCCCGACATACTATCCGGGGGAATGAGCATGGCGAAATTCGTTTTGCCGCAAGCGCTTGGGAAAGCAGCTGCAACGTAGGTCTTTTCCCCTTCCGGTGATTCCACGCCCAGAATCAGCATGTGTTCGGCCAACCAGCCTTCTTCTTTCGCGATGGATGTAGCGATGCGCAGCGCAAAACATTTTTTCCCCAATAGGGCGTTGCCTCCGTAACCGCTGCCATAGGAAACGATGTAGCGTTCTTCCGGAAAATGTACGATGTATTTAGTGGTCGGATTGCAGGGCCATTTGGCGTCAACCTGGCCGGATTCGAGCGGCGCGCCTACGGTGTGCAGGCATTTTACAAATTCGCCGTCGTCTCCCAGCATGTCAAGCACCTTGCTGCCCATGCGCGTCATGATTTTCATGTTCGCGACTACATATTCCGAATCGGTGATCTGTACGCCGATCTTGGACAACGGCGAACCCAGCGGTCCCATACAGAAAGGAATCACGTACATCGTACGGCCGTGCATACAGCCTTTCAACAGGCCTTCCAGCGTGTTTTTCATTTCGCGCGGCTCCACCCAGTTGTTGCTGGGGCCCGCGTCGGTGCGGGTGCGGCTGCAAATGAAGGTGCGGTCTTCTACCCGCGCCACATCGCTGGGATCAGAGAAACAGGCGAAGCTGTTCGGGCGCTTTGCCGGATCCAACCGGATGAATGTGCCTTTGTCCACCAACAATTGTGTCGTGCGATTGTACTCTTCTTCCGAGCCGTCACACCAATGAACGAGGTCAGGTTCGCAAAACCGGGCAATGTTATCCACCCACGCTTTAAGTTTCTGGTGGCTGTTCCCCGGTACTTCCGTCAAAAATTCGCTTTGGTTAAACATATTTAATTAAGTTTGGTAGCGTGAAGATAAACGATTCTAAAAAATAACACTACCTTTCATGCTCAAAAAACAGCAACCTGCTTTTCATTATATCTGCTCTAAATAGTGTCTGTCCATTTAGTCCAGTGTCTGTTCTTTAGCGCTCAATAGCTGCGTTATGCTTGACCCCAAAAACGGTCATCCTGCCGAGCGGGACTCCCGTTTTTAGGGTCTTCGCACACCTTGCGCCCGAGCGCTAAAGCCGAGACAGGGAACCAAATGGACGGACACTAAATAATCAGGAACATCTTATTCACAATAACCTAAATTTCATTTCTATGAGACTTCTTTTTTTGACAACAGTAGCGATCCTGGGTTTCGCTGCGACGAATTTATCAGCCCAAATGACGGATATGCAGTGGGATACCCACGGAGTTGGGTTTAAGGTGCCGAGTAACTTCGTCGCGGAAACCAATAATGCAGAAGAATTTACTGCCAGCAACGACAACCTGTTTTTGAGCATTGTACCGATACAGGACGAAGCCGTCAAGGACGACGACCTCGCAGAAGCCGTTGTGGAAATGGCAAAAGGCTTAGAATATGACGTGATCGAGGAAGCAGAAGCCCTTGAAGTGGATGATTTCACCGGCTATTACGTCAAAGGCAGAAAGGACGGCGTCAACGCTGTGGTCATAGCCGTGCTGGATGCCAGAAGCAGTACCAACCTGCTCGTCGTCATTGTTTATGCGGATGGTTATGAGAACCAGGCAGTAGACGTTGCAGCGAGTTTGTATGCGTATGATTAGAAAAAAGGCAACTGTTTAGCACAACTTGTCCCGCGCAACGGGATAGCCGTAGGATAAGCAGGAAGCTACAGGAAGCGGACTAAAGCCCCCCGCGAAACGAAGCAGCGCACGCTCTACGCTTAGTCAGCACTTTGTTTCGCGGGCTTTAGCCCGCCTATCCCCGATCAGGTTTGTAGCGTTCCCCATATTCCCGCATCAAATCATAAAAGATTTTATGCTTCACCGAAGGATCGAGCGACTCATCTGCCTCCAGCGCTTCCAGTTCCGATTGCAATCGGTTATGGCCCTCTATCGTGGAGGCCATAAAAGCTTCCAGCCGTTTATCATCGCGGTGTTTCCAATAACCCGACTCGTCCAGACAATCGAAATCAACAAAATACTTTCCCTCTAAGTAAAAAAATAACTGGCAGATGGCGCGGTGGGTAACAGCGCCATCAAACCCCGTTTTTACCCGCGACCACGGGTAGGTCGCGTCATCGGCGGTCCAGGTAGGGTCGTTCAGGGTGAAAAGTGTTTGCAAAAGGCCATCCGGTGTGAAAGTGAGCCAGACGGTTTCGCATTCCGGGTGCGGGTTAAAGGTGATGCCCCGCAGAGGAGCATGGCCTTCGGTAGCGAGCACACCCGCGTCAAAGTGGACTTTCACCGAAGCAGGTTTCGACCAGTCTTCCTCCCAACGGTGGTATTTCCAGTTGCGGGAGCGGCAAATGTCTTCTACTTCATTTGCGAGCAATTCCACGTTTTCCGGATTTCGCAGGCGGCCGCGGTAGCGGAGTTTGAGGTAAAAATCGGACATGAGTATGGGTTTTGCAGAAAGGTCGTACCTGTATGTGTAAAATGGAAGTGTATAACGTTTTTTTTTCGCACGGCGTTTTTTGGGGTTTCACACAACGGCACAACGATCACAACGAGTTGGCGTTCTTACTTAGTCATCAATATGCAATGGCGCATTCAACCCCAAATCCTTCATCAGTTGGGACAAAGTAACATTCCGCATAAAGGCAAGTTCTACTAAATAAGGTAACCGCTCCGCATGAGCAGCTTCAATTTTTTCGGTAACGGCAGTTAATTCTTGTTGCGCTGCTTCGTTGATCCGGGCAGATTTGCGAAGCGCCACTAAGGCATGAAACCGGTTCCATTCCTCTTCTTCAATTCCAAGGTTTATTTTTTGAAGCAATGCGTCTTCTGTCAAAGGAACATTTTTTTGGTCGGCGCTTTTGTCTGTCAAACGATCAACGATATAATGATTTAAGCTCAAGCCGTGTCGGGCAGCTTCTTCACGGAGTTGGCGCTCTAAAGCTTCCGGTAATTCCAGGACAATTTTCATGGGTGCATAATTTTGGTTCATTGATTGCTGTGAAAATACGGGGTTTTAGTGGGATTTCCAAATGCTCCTATATCCACATAACATTGCTCTTTCTGATTTTTGAGGATGATCTCTGGATCTGTTGAAAGATAAGGCGGCGTCTCGCTTTGCGGACTTTGCGTGTCCTTCGCGCGCTTTGCGGGATTCCTTTTCCCGCTAAGTACGCAAAGGTTTCGCAAAGGGCGCTAAGGCGGCTGTCAACTCCATGGCATCTGCACAGCAAATTTTTGATTTCACACAACGGCATAACGATCACAACGGGTTGGCGACCTTGATTTTGGAATGCGTGTTGTGCCGTTGAGGGATACGGCTCACTGTCGGCTTGTCATTTCCGCAGGAAATCTGCGAAGTGGTGCGGGCTGTTGTTTGATAACCATGAACAACCAAGCGGGCAGGAACATACATTCCTGCCCGCTATTTTTTTGCTTTACGTAATACCGTCGGTCACGACCGACGGCTACAGGACGTCGGTCACCTCATGGTAGGGCAAACCGAATGCATCGGAGACGCCTTTATACACCACTTTCCCATTCACCACATTCAATCCAAGCTGAAGAGCCTGGTTGTCGGCGCAAGCCTTTTTCCAGCCTTTTTCTGCCAATTGGATGGCATAAGGCAAAGTGGCATTCGTCAGGGCAATGGTGGAAGTATAGGGCACTGCGCCCGGCATATTGGCCACACAGTAGTGCACCACATCGTCAATGATATAGGTTGGATCCTCGTGTGTAGTTGGTCTGGTCGTTTCGAAGCAGCCGCCCTGATCCACGGCAACATCAACTAAGACCGTGCCTGGTTGCATGGTTTTGAGCATGTCGCGCGTGATAAGTTTTGGCGCTTTGGCGCCCGGAATCAGGATGGCGCCAACGATCAGGTCGTGGTCGCGCACCAATTGGCGGATGTTGTATTCGTTGGAATAGATGGTTCTCACATTGGCCGGCATAACGTCGGCCAAGTACCGCAAACGCGGCAGGCTCACATCGAGGATGGTCACCTGGGCACCCAAACCAGCTGCCATTTTAGCCGCTTGCATACCCACGATGCCGCCACCAAGCACCAATACGCGACCCGGAGGTACACCCGGTACGCCGCCGAGCAATACACCACGGCCTTTTGCCGGTTTTTCCAAATATTTAGCGCCTTCCTGGACGGCCATGCGACCCGCTACTTCAGACATTGGCACCAGCAACGGCAAAGAGCGATCCGGCAATTCGACCGTTTCGTAAGCGAGACAAATTGCGTCGCTCGCAATCATGGCGCGGGTCAGTGGTTCGTAAGAAGCAAAGTGAAAATACGTGAACAGCAATTGATCCGGCTGGATGAGCGGGTACTCCTGCTCAATGGGTTCTTTCACTTTGATGATCATTTCGGCAATGCCGTAAACATCTTCTATCTCGGGGAGAATTTTTGCGCCAGCACTGACATATTCGTCATCCGAAAAACCGCTGCTTACGCCTGCTGTCGCCTGCACGTACACCGCATGTCCGCGCTTACTCAGTTCCAGCGCCCCTGCGGGCGTCAGGGCAACGCGGTTTTCGTTGTTTTTAATCTCTTTTGGAACTCCAATAATCATGTCTTGAGTCGTTTTATTCGTTTAGGAAATGTTTTCGCCGCGCAAAAATAAGGAGGTATCTCAAATTCACGGCTTCTCCTGCAATTTTCCTTTCAACAACTCAAAAGCCCGAAGAAAATCGGGGATGCCATAGCCCAGTTCATTGTCGGGCGCATACGCCTGACTGCCGCTTTTCCGCACCGCGTCCATGATTTCGATATTGGTTTTTTCAGGAAAAGCACTCCACAAAGCCGCAATCATCCCGGAAACCAGCGGCGCAGACAGAGAAGTACCACTGGCAGGACGAAGCTGGTTGGACGAAGCGCTGGCAGCCATCACACGCGAGCCCGCTGCGCAAACATCCGGTTTGATCCTGCCGTCGGCGGTGGGACCAAAGGAGCTGAAGCCTGCTTTTACGCCCTTGCTGTCAACCGCGCCAATCGAAAATGCGCCTTTGGAGTCAGCCGGCACGCCTACGTATTTCCAATCGGAATCACCTTCATTGCCAGCGCTGTTCACCACGATCATGCCACGGGCGGTGGCTAATTCCGCAGCCTTGCTGGCGTCGGAAGTGCCGTTGAGGCTGCTGTATTGATAATCCATTGTTTTGTCGCTGAAGGTCGTATACCCCAGGGAGGAGTTGACGATGTCCGCGCCGAGGCTGTCGGCGTATTCCAGGCCTGCAATCCAGTTGTACTCTTCCACCCGGTATTCCGAGCGGACATCTTCCGTTTTCACCAGCACATAGGCCGCGTTTGGCGCTCCACCCACCAAAACACCGGGTTGGTTGCCCCCCATTACCGAAAGCACCTGCATGCCGTGCGAACTCGATTCGCAAACCTGCCAGTCGTTGTCCACAAAATCACGGGCAGGAATCAACAGATTTTTCATGCGCAGGCTGTCAAAAACATAGTGTTTGTCGGCACTGGTGAAACCGCCGTCCAACACCGCTACCGTAATGCCCGTGCCGCGGTAGCCCAGGGCGTGCAGGCTATGGCCATTCATTTGTTTGATTTGCTGGTCGGCGTAGCCGTAATACAGGCTGTCAATGGAAACCGCTTTGCGCGCGGCGTCAAACGTGCCTTCGGGCGCTTTGGTTTTCCAGACGCTGGCTACCGGCGCTTTGCCAACAAAAGTCACCGAAGCCACACTGGGCAGCTTTTCCAATTGTTTGACCACATCCTTCGTTGCAGTCACCGTTGCCGCATTAAACCAGCGGGAAGTGTACTGAATCCCGGCACCCCTATTTTGTAACTGGGCGACGTATTTGGGGTTCACCGGCAGGTCTTGCGCCGTAACGGGCGTATCTGTTTTTTTCCTGCGATCTAAGGCTTTTTGCGACAAAAAAGCTTCCGGCTTTTTAACAGAGAAAGGCGTACCGGCTTTGTCTTTGAACGTAACCCAATAAAAACCAGGTAATTCAGGAGCAGGCGTGGGTGTAGCCGGTTGGGCGAACAACGAACCTATGGCAGCTAAGCTGAATAGAACCAGAAGCGATAAGCGAGTGATTTCAGGTAACTTCATCATCTAAACGAATTTTAAATTGAACTTCCAAAGATTTGTACAACAGCAGTTTCCATTCCTCCCGCTGGTATTCGCGGTTGATTTGATAAATGGTGTCTTTAATCGAATTCAAAGTCAGGATCCGCCGGGGCGCCTCATGGGTATAGTAATCCTGACGGTGAATCTTCATGGGGGTCACTAAGGGTTCTTTGGCCACTTTGATCATATAGTGCTGATCCTTGCCTTCTTTGTTTCTCCAACGTTGCAAACCTTCTTCCGGTTCTAAGATCAACCCGGCGCAGGGGCCTTCCACTTTAAAAACCATGCCGAACAACACATCGCCTTTTTCTTCCGGTTCAGGCGCTTCGTGCGAATTTGGTGCGCACAACGTCCTGAAAAAAGGATCTTTGGCCGTTTTTGAAGCATCTGCTTCCGCCTTCATTACCTGATAGTAACGGTCGCGAAACCAGATTGCGGTGCCGTTAAAATAAAAACCAAGCTGTTCAAACAGGGTGCGATAAAACGTGCATACTTCCAAAGGTTGGGCACCATAAATGTGGAGGAAACAGCGATTGCCATCGGGGTTTCCCGCTTCGCAAAGCGCTTTTTTCCAGTCAAAAAAAGCGGTTTCCCACTTTTCGATGGATTCCCGCAGGGCCGGTTGGTAAGGTTCGATGCCCAACACAGCAATGCTCAGCGTCATTTCGATGGATTCGATTTGTTCGCTCAGTTGATGGCCCCGGTCTGCCAACGCCATTAAAGCTGCATACCGGGCTGCCTGTTGGGGGTCTTTCCAGAAAGTTTTTTGTTCTTTTTGGGCCAAACGCTCCAACGTATGGATTTCGCTGGAAAAACTGCTGAACAAGTATCCGCTGAGGATGCCCTGAATTCTCCGGCGCAGCGAACCTCCATAGTTGGCATAGTTGGCTTTTTCCAATTCTTCGAGCAAGAGATCCAATGCCAGCGGGTCGCGTTTGATCCGGATGGCCGGCGCGCCTTCTGTTAATTCCACCAAAACGTCGAGGCGCTCGTCAAAATCTTCCTGGTTTAGTTTGCGCGCAAGCGGCAGCACCAATTGCTCGCGGATGGTGCGCTGCAAATACCGCGCACCGTATTTTTCGTGATAGCCTTTTTTAGCAAGGAAATCCAATACCGGTTCTTCAATTTTCAGCGACATGCGCCGGAAACGGATGCCTTCGCGTTGTTTCAACAGGGCGATTTCACGTTCTACGACAAACCGCACCGACAACTGGTCGAGCGGTGAAAACGGGATGAGTTCGTCAATGCGGTTAAACAACTCCGGGCGAAAATGTTGCTGGGCCACATTCATAAAATGGGCGATGGCTTCTTCCTGTTCGGCACCCTGTTGCAGCCGCACCCGTCCCATTTGAAAGCGCGCTGCTCCGATATTGGAGGTCATGATGATGATGGCGCTGCAAAAATTGACCACCCGCCCGTTGCCATCGCTGAGGCGGCCTTCGCCCAATATTTGCAAAAGCAGGTCAAAGAAACCGGCATCCGCTTTTTCTATTTCGTCAAAAAGCAACACGCAGAAAGGCTCGCGCCGAACTGCGGAGGTGAGCTGACCGTCGGCGACGGGCCCGCCGCCAATGAGCCTGTTGACAGCGCCGTAATCGGAAAATTCGCTCATGTCAAAGCGCACCATGCGATCGCGGCTGCCAAACATGAACGCGGCCAATACTTTGGCTACTTCCGTTTTCCCAACCCCGGTGGGGCCGACGAACAAAAGCGATGCAATGGGTTTTCCCGTTTTGGAAAGGGCGGTTTTCACCCCCGTCAATACGTTGGCCAGCACGGCTACTGCCGCTTCCTGTCCAAAAACCTGGTTATTGAAATGCGTCAGCACCGCTTTACCATCCATCGGAATATCGGGATCCACAATAAAGGGCGGCATTCCGCTTTCTTCGCAAAACCGCTGCATGACCTCCGGGCTGCCAATGGTCTTCCCAGCGGGGGCTGCTTTTTCGCGCATCAACAAAGCTTCGAGAAATCGGATGGGCTTGCCGGGCATACCCGAATAGGGTGCAAACCGTCGGTGCAGGCGAATGGCCTCCCGGATGGCTTCCTCCTCCACCCCGATATTTTCCAAAGCGGCTAATTCTTTGATTTTGCCCAACACCATAAATTCCAGTTCTCCTTCCGAAGGCTCTTCGAGGCGGATGAGTTGAAACTGGCTCAGGTAAGTCGGGCTTTTTAATTCGATGAGCGACAGTTCTTCTTCCGTGCATTCGGTGATCATGCTGATTTCGCCCCGACTGATAAAAGGCAGCAGGTATTCAGCGATGCTGACTTCGTTGCCTTCGTATTTTCCGACTTCAAAAAGTTCGGCTAAATTGCGTACAAACAGGTAATCTTCGGTAGTCGCCAGCTCCTTGCACAACAAGGGCAGGTTGTATTCCCAGCTGGCGTTTTCGGTCATGAGTTCCTTGATCAGCAGCGAAGCCGTCGTTTCTAAAATGCGGCCTTTGATCTTGAATTTTTTGTGCTGATGCGCCATTTCCCAAACCAAAGCCGTTTTCCCGACGCCGGAAGGACCAACCAGCAAAACATTGCGGTTGAACCGCCCTTTTAATGCCCGGGCCAATTGCTCTAAATCCGACTGGCGCCCATACACTTGCTGGCGGTGAATATCGAGTGGTGTTACGACTTTTTCGAGCAAAGAGGCTTCCTCCCGCTCCCGCGTGCGCGCAACCTCCGATGGACGCGGAAACTCCAGGTGGATGGGGTGCTGTTGCAATTCAATGGCCTTATACCAAATGGTGGAGACGATGTTTTGAACATAGGTCAGGCGGCGGTTGGCCGAAAACTCAAGGCGAATGGTTTCCTGCAGGCTGTTCAACAGGGCTTCGGCGTCTTTGCCAAACCCTTCCACGCCCAAAGCGGGCACGATGCCCCAAAATCCGCCCGACTGTTCATTAAAATAGTATTCAAACTGGAGTTCAAACCCCGGAAAATTAAATCCGTCCGCAGCTTTAGGAAAAGATACGTGCAGGAAGTTCCTGAAAAAATCCCCTTTCCGGTAGGTTTCCAGCAGGATATGAAACTGACCTTTGTTCAGCACTGCTTTTTGCAGAGCCTCCGCGTACTGTTCCGCCACCACCCGCAAAGGTTGACCCAAACGCAATGCTTCCGGATCGTTCATCGGCATCGTCAGCACGCTGCCTGCATTAAAATGCAGTTTAAATGCGTAAAAGGGTATGGTCAGGCTGGTACTCATGGGCGTCGTTTCGGGGCGGTAAGATAGGGAATTGGTATTAAACCACAATCACCCCTTCTTCTACCCTTCCAAAAGTATGGGCAATGCCCTGCTGATGGCGGCTTCCACTCAACAAAGCCAGCACGGCATCTATATGGTGCCAATCGGGTAAATCGGGGATGGTGCAAGACAGGAGTCGAGACAATGCCGCTGCTACCGTAGGCAGGTTGGCCTTGTTTTTTTTGTACCCTAAGGCTGCTAAATCGAGCAATCTGGCTAAATGACCGGGGTAAGTTTCTATGACTTCGGCACCTTCTGCCTGCAAACAAGCGGTTAACTTCATGGCACGAGCCGTAAGTCCCCCCAAAAACATGGGTGACATAGCGTGTAATTCTTTGTCTGCCAAACGATAAAAATAATCGTCACAATCGGCCAAACCCCTATATTTCCCGGGCAGCGACAACGGAGCGTCTAAAAAAAGACGTGCAGGCTGGCATTCTTTTGCCCAGGAAAGAAGGAATGCATCGGCATCTTTGCCTTTTGAGCTGGATACAAACTGCAGGCTGCCGTCTTGTATCCAGGCGACAGCAGTTGTTCCGGCGAGTTTGGCGCCATAGTCAATGCCTGCGATCATTTGATTTTCAATATCCGAAATATGAGGCTGGCTCATTTCAGGCTCTATAAAGATGAAGACGAGCTCGTGATTTCGCTAAACGAACGATGTGCTCCAGAATAAAATAATGCTCTAATTCATCCTGCTCCTGTTCGCTCAAACCTGCTGACTTTTTTTTATCTCTCAAAATTTCTACATGGGTTTGAATATCGGCAGGCGCATGAAAAGCCAATACCTTCTCCGGATCCATACTGGCTATGAACTCAGCAAGGCTCTCGTATATGTTCTGATAAGCAACCATTGTTATCCGCGTTTGCTTACAAAAATAGGTTTTTTGAGTATAAAACCTTATCACTACCTCAAAAACTATTCACAATCGCCACAAAATCACCTGCCTTCAACGAAGCGCCACCTATCAGCCCCCCGTCCACATCAGGCTGAGAAAACAACTCTTTCGCATTAGAAGGATTGCAACTGCCGCCATAAAGGATAGAAGTAAGTCCGGCCACTTGTTGGTCATATTTTGAAGCAATCAGGCTGCGGATGTGTACATGCATTTCCTGCGCCTGCTGCGAGGTAGCCGTTTTGCCGGTGCCGATGGCCCAAACGGGTTCGTAGGCGATGACCACTTTCTCAAAATCGGCTGCCGATAAATGAAACAACGCCGTTTTGATTTGCGCAGCCACCAGATCGAGGTGTCCGCCCGCTTCGCGCACGTCGAGCTTTTCGCCGCAGCAATAGATCGGTCGCAGGCCTTCTTTCAGGGTCGCGTCAATTTTTTTAGCGATCAGCTCATCCGTTTCCCCGAAATATTCGCGGCGTTCAGAGTGTCCAAGAATAACATATTCCACGCCAACCGATTGGAGCATAGCCGCCGAAACCTCGCCGGTATAAGCGCCTGCCCCTTCCTGGTGGCAGTTCTGCGCCCCAAGTTTCAGGCTGCGTACGTCTTTGATCTGACCGCTGATGGAGTTGAGGTGCAGAAAAGGCGGACACAAAACGACCAGGATTTCAGAGGGTTGGAGCTGCCCGACGATGTCTTTCACTAAGGCGCGACCTTCTTCATAGGTCTTGTTCATTTTCCAGTTTCCTGCGACGATGCGTTGGCGGCTCATTTTCATGAATTGTTGTTTATAGATTTTGTTTTTCTAAAAGCGGAACTTTCCAGCAAAAATGCAAGAACGACTGCACCGACCATCATGCCTAAGTTCCAATACCATTCAATAGGAGCTTTATTGATTTCCACAAAAATCACATTTTCAGGCAGTTTGTAACGCGCCGCTGAAAATTGATCCGAGCGGTCTTTTTCGCTGGGAATTTTGCGAACGATGCCTTTGAGGGTAAACTCTTTGCGTTCGATGCAATTGTTTTGGGAAAGGCAATCGGGTGAAAACTCTTCGGTCCAAACCACAATAGCCGGTTGCACCACCTGGTTGCTGTCCAATGCCGTCAACTGCGCGCGGTCGAGCAACGGGTACAACAAAATGGGCTTATCAGGAAAACGTCTGCCCGGCGCGTGCAGGAAATCCCCGCTTTGCCAGGCACCTGTGACTTCGATGAAATCAGAGTCGCCAATGTTTTCGCGCACGACTTGCTCCATGGTGTAGGTGCGAAGCTTGTGCGTTCCAAAATTCTGGGAAATCAGACTATTACAGCCGTTGATAAACAGCACAATACAGCCCAGAACGATGATAAAACGGAATAGCATGTGTATTTGGTTATTGGTTACTGGTTATTAGTTATTGGTTACCCGTGTTCCCACCAATAACCAATAACTAATAGCCGGTAACTGATTAATCGAGCTTTGGTTTTTGTTGATCAAAACCAGTTTGTTCCTGATAAGCCTGAGCCACCGCCAGCAAAGTTGCTTCTTCAAACAGTTTGCCCGTAAAGGTAATGCTGGTTGGTTTGTTGTTTTTCATTCCGTTGGGCACTACCACGCAGGGGTGTCCGGTCAGGTTGGTCGTCAGCAGGCTGCTACTTGCCCAGGTGGGGTTGAGGTAAACATCCACCTCTTTGAACACCTTTTCCATTCCCTCAATCATTTGCGCACGAACCCGATTGGCCTGAACATATTCTACTGCAGGAACCATACGTGCCTGACGGAAATAATTGGGCCAGGCGTCTTTCGTCTGGCGAACCATCTGGTCGTCTTTATTGGTGCGGGTAAGGTCGTCGAAAGCAGCAGCAGCTTCTACCCCAATGAGGAAGCTGATGTCCGGATATTGCGGCAGATCCATAGCGATCAGTTCATAGCCCATCGCCTGCAAAGTCTTCAACGTCATGGAGTCCTGCGTTTTGAATGGATAAGCCTTGTCAAAATCTTTTTTCAGGTACCCGATTTTGAGCTTTTTATTGGTTTTAATGCCGGCATCATAAGTGAACGGCATATTGATCACCGAAAGGTCTTTATTGTCTGCGCCGGTAATGTAGCTCAGAACGACGGCACAATCCTCCGCGCTCCTGGCAATTGGGCCAACTTTGTCCATGCTCCAGTTGAGCGTCATGATGCCATGACGGCTCACTCGGCCAAAAGTTGGACGTAAGCCCGTAACCCCGCAGGTCGTGGCCGGAGATACAATAGAGCCCAAGGTTTCGGTACCAATAGCAAAAGGCACCAATCCTGCGGAAACCGCAGCGGCTGAGCCGGCAGAAGATCCGCTGGAACCGGTCTTCATATCCCATGGGTTTTTCGTTTGACCACCAAACCAGGTGTCGCCCATGGCCAGTTCGCCAACGCTGAGTTTGGCAACCAGCACAGCGCCGGCGGCTCTCAGTTTTTCCACGACAGTAGCATCATACTTAAAGACCTGGTCTTTAAAAATTTTAGACCCCCAGGTTGTCGGATGGCCATTGGTAGCCACAATGTCTTTTAATCCGTAAGGAATGCCGTGTAGCATGCCTTTGTATACCCCGCTTTTGAGGTCTTCATCCGCTTGGCGGGCCTGTTCCAATGCCGTTTTTTCGGTCAGGGTGACCACACACTTCAGCTTGGGATCGTACTTCTTGAGGCGCTCGATGAAGAATTTCGTCAATTCCTCGGAAGTAATCTTTTTCCCAACAATGAGTTTGGACAATTGGATAACAGAATAATATGCCAGATCATCCATATTGCCAGGCAACTGCGCATTCCCGGCCGAGCTGTAACCGCCCATCATATTCCCCACCGGCATTTGATAGCCTGGAGGAATCGGGTTGAAAACCAGCGCCATTGGCGTGGAATTTGGCAAAGCCAATTTTCGGATGTCTTCGTAGCTTTTGCGGTAATCGTCGAGTTCGGGCAATAGCGAATCTACTTCGGCCTGTGTAAACTCCAGTCCTGCAATATTGGCTGCACCGCGGACTTCTGCCGCCGTAATCACTTTTAAAACCTGCTGATATGAAAATGCGCCAAGCGCAAAGGCACTCAGAATCAGCCCGATCAATTTTGTTTTGTTCATCTTTAATTCGGATAGTTAAAAAATTCGTGCGAATATCCGAAAAATTATGCTTCCGGCGAAGCTTGACAGCAATGTGTTCTGTTATTGTGCGAAGAGAGGCGAAGAAAGGGGTATAAAAAAGAAAACCGCTCTGGAGCGGTTCTCTTTTGAGGAGCTTAGTTTTATATTTTAATAACTGAATGTTTTAAAAATAAGGGACTTTCCCGTTAAGGAAGTCCCCGACACAAAAACACGCTTCTTGTTGATAGGTGAGAAGAAAAGAATATCTTGAATCAAAAATGATGTTTCTTCGTATCAAAGCACAAATTTAGTCTTGCTACTCCATTGTGCCAACCACATGATCATGGGGTACCCTACCCCGCTCCGAACATCCGCCTTCAAATCTCATCAATTATCAATTATCAATTATCAATAAAAAGTAGCCTTAATTACCGGTTGATAATCAAATCATTGATCATAGTTTATGGAATATTGCAGCATTGAAAAAGGTTGAATATTGAATAAAACAACAAGTGAGGGCATTCAAAAAAAAATCGCACCATGCAGCTCCTGCATAGCGCGATTTTTATTTTCTACTCTGTCGAATTTTAAGAAAGTCCTATTGCAAATTCGCCAGATAAATATCTTTTACCATGTTCCGGAGAGAAGCTGCGCCAACACCGATGGGCGAGTTCACGAAAACGACGATCTCATAACCATCCGGCAGGAACGTAGCTACACACTGTTCTGTATTGCCTGCGCCATCGCCCCATGAACCGTTTTTGTCATACAGTTTACCAGCAGGCGTATTGATGATGCGATCAATTCCAAATCCGTTATCGAGTGCATATTGCGCTTTTGCAGCCGGAAGAATCGTGTTTTTGCGGCGGAAATGATCCATCACTTTCAAAACTTCGTTCACTGAAAGTCTCCAGCCTGCACCACCGCTAACCGAAGACAAGTCGCCTGAATTCCAGCCGCCTTGGTTGAGGTGTGGGAACCGGTAAGCGAAAGCGTTGTTGCTGGCTGGCGTCGTGAAGCCTGCGCTGGCTACGCCTGAAGGGGTTAATACTTTTGCCTGAACGTAATTGCGGTAAGCGTTGATGGTGATCAAATCCCAGGTATTATCATTGACGCCACCGAAGTTTGCGTTTTTGGAAATATCGCCATTGATGACCGAGATCAGGATGCGGCAAAGGCCAAAGTTGGTATTTTCATACTGGTAGCCACCCACTGCCGGAACGCCTGCTGCGATTTCACCCTTCATGGTTGCAAAGTTCGTTGCCGAACCCGGTACTTCGATGCCGGAGGTGTGGGTCAATAGGTTGCGGAAGCTGATTTGGTTAATTTTCGAGCCTTTTACCCAATAAGTAGGCAGGTAGTTGATGATTTTGGCGTCAACCGAGATGCCTTTCGTTTCTAACAGTTTGTACATCGCAATACCTGTGACGAGTTTGCTCACGCTGGCCACGTGCATGCGGGTGTCTAATGTCCAGCCTTTGCTGCCGTTGGCGGGCGTTTTGGCCCAGTTCCAGATCAGGGTTTGGTTGGGGGCACCGTTTTTGCGCATTTGGAGGGCATAACCCGTCACTTGGTCTTTGATGGCCGAGTGAAACTGGCTGGCAAAGCTGGAAGAGTTCAGCGTAGTTCCGTTCTTCGGTGTGGCGAGAAAACCGGGTTCAAATTTGAAATCAATTTCTTTGATCTCCTTCTCCGTTTTAATTCCTCTGATGTTATCGGGGTCAATCTTGTGGTCACGTACCTGCTGTTCGGTAATGCCTAATGGCAATTTCTGTGGTTGTTGAGCTTGTACCTGAAAGGAAAAAAACAGTGCGAAGACCATGCTCAGGGATGATAAAATGCTTCTTGTTTTCATGACTGAAAAGTGTTTAAAAAGTTGTTAGGTGAATGAGCCTACTCTGATTCCGCTTTTCGGCTTCCGCGGCTGCCCTTTTGCCGGGCGTTCGAGGGATGTTTTATACTTTCTTAAAGTTGTTTTGCATCGTTCTCGCAATCATGTGTAGTGGAGAGGAAAGAGGTACCCAGGAAAGTTTTGTTTTTTTGAAAAAAATGCAAATCAAAAGTTGAAGCTCCTCTGAAAGCAGGATCAAGAAGGGAAAGCAGGCAATACGGTGCCATGATAGATGGAGTCCCTGCTGTTTACTCCTTCACCTGAACAATAAATTAATATGTTAAACCGGCTCGAAAAGTTGGCATATTCCCCGGAATAGTTTTTTTGCAGTATATACACGAGCGTATTTTTCTTTGCTTCACACTATTTAGAATCTGCTGTATCTAAACTTCCCGCCCGGAAGATTTCAAGGTCATCGTGCAACATTAATACACTAAGAACAAACAATCATAGCTGCCGCGCAGGAAGCGGCAGAAGGGTATTATTTAATCATAAAAAACTGAATTAACCATGAAAATTTTAATGATCTCAATGCTGGCTGGCATCTCTTTGTGGTGTAATGGTCCGGAAGCCAACAAGAAAAGTTTAAAAACGCATGTCCACGAAAAACAGCTTCGTACAGACACCATACTACCCGGAATAACTGATACGACGATGCCTAAGATACCGCTTAGCAAAACCCCGTATTATCCAGATCGGGAGGTTCCTTCGCAAGAAGATAAATACACTATTTCAGGAGGAAGATTTGATGAGCACGACCTCACAAATATTGTTTATCACGCACCAATAAAAAGAGATTCTTTAGGCTTTATTCAACGGTTTGGGGATAGTAGAATTGATTTTTTTGACCTGGAGAATCATTTGACAGGCTCATATAACATTACTGCCAGCAATCCTTATAAACCATCGCAATACAAGAATTTCTTATCAGAAGCGTATATGAATTACAGTGCGCCAATCATTGATAAAAGAGCCTTTCCAACCTATGACTGGCGCAAAGATGTGGTACAATTTGCAACGACATGGGGGGCTTATGAAAACGCTCAATGCAGTAATGTTGTTGTTGCCTACTATCTCCAGGCACTGGGCGAAGACAGAACCCTGTTGAGCGTTATGGCAACTTTTGTATTACTTGATCATAAAGGAAAGGAAATTGCCCGATTCGAGGATGTAGAGGATGTTTTTTTTGGAGAAGGTCTATTCACCTGCGACCAAAAATATTTTTGCTTCCGCTATGGTGGTCTATTTACTATAGCAGGGGAAAGTATGTATAATGATCATTTCCGTATTTATGATATTGAATCAAAAAAAAATATTTACGAATGGGAATTACCGAAAGCGTATCAATTCGCAACCGAACCTCATGAAAAGCCCGGGGGGTGGGTCAGAATGGCAATATCCTTAAATGATAGTGATGCCGTGAGACAAGATAAAGGGCAAGAACAAGCAAAAATAGCTTTTGATATAAACAATCGCGTAAAATATACTTCTCCTTTTGATCCTCGCCTGAATTTCATCCGTAGTTTCACCGAAGACGGCTTCATCATTAAGGATCCAAAAACAAAAGTATTTGAGCGGATCTGGTATAAAAACTGGCAATCGGAAAAATTTTAACCACTCCTGAAAAATAATATCCACATGAAAAAGCAATTTACCATAGCAGCGCTCTTGCTGCTTTCTGGAACGGCGTTTGCCCAAGATAATCTGGAAGTCCGCTATCGCCAATGCAACCATTATAACAACAATGAGACAGAGTCCTGGAGCAGCATTTCTTACCCGGGCACTAATGCTTCTCCAATAGTCGTTCGGCTCATTATGCAAAACGAAGGAATTAATCTCAATCGCTATAATACGCTGAATCATGTAAACCGGGTAGAGCTTTTGATAAAAAAGCTATATGAAAACAGTTATAGACTTATTGACGGGACTACTCAAAAAAGCGACATCCGCTTGGGGGGACGTATCGGGGAAGACATGTTGCCTGCGAATATGTATATAGATGGCAGTCCTCCCAACATCGGCAGCCTTACCCGACAAGGCATTCGTCCATTTGCTTATGCAACCACTGGTGCCCACCCCTACGACGATTACTATTTTCCCAACCTCATTCCCCGCCTCCACCGCGATACCAGTTTAACTGCCGGTACCTTATCTTATTGCCCCATAAGCAGCCGCTACAACGACGGACGTTACCAACTCAAAGCCCGCATCACAGACATACGCAATAATGCGACAGATGGCTCTGTTCAGGAGTTTGTCATTGACAACTACAAACCCTTCATTCAGGAAGTAAAGTTGAACCTGCCCAATGTGACCGAGCCTTTTTACCAGCGCTACTGGGTATGCAACGACGACGCTGACTGCCCCGGCATGTACCTGACCACGCCCGGGGCGACCAACAATGAAGTGGCGCTGGCTCAAATCCGGAATGGCATCTGGATCAATGTAACCGCCAGCGAGCCGTTAGCCAACCTGACGATGGACATTGCCGACAGCGATATTGAAGACGTACAAGCCCAGGCGTCTTTTGAAGACGGGCGCAAATGGCGGTTTGTACTCAATAGCCAGCAAATGACCACCATTCTCAGTAAACAATCTATAGAATTCCTCTTCTATGGCTACGATTGGAACAATCCGGCTAACAACCTGATCAATCTTAAAAGTGCTGACGGCGCACAAACCTGCGTCAGAATACCGAAGCGCACAGGCACCGATAGTTGGGAGCACGACCGCACGACCGGGCCTGATGAATTGCATTTTTCAACCCCAAATGTGGCCAACACGGGCGCTCTGCGAATGAAGAGGATCCGATAGTAGTCATCATCCCCGATGAAAGCTGTTTCAACTACGGCGAGGGCATTACCTGGGAGGTAACGACAGCATCTGTTGAATCCGCTTCCGACGGCGCCATCATACTCCATGTGGAAGGCGGCATCGAGCCCTACCGCTACGAATGGTGGAATGGCAACACGACCAATCAGGTAGCCGGGCTGGCACCGGGAAATTACTGTGTCAGAATTTACGATGCACTTTGCTGCGAAAAAGAAGTTTGCATCGAAGTCCCGGTTTGCCATTCGATAAAATTAATTGCTCAAACAGCCCCTACTTGTGAGGGGCAGCAAAATGGAGCAATTAACCTGGGCGTGAACGGAGATTTCGAGCCTTACTCCTTCCTCTGGAGCAACGGCGCAATCTGATATTCAGGCCTTGAATTGTCAGTATGATGACCCGTCGAATTGCACCATCCAAAATTGCTATTGTCCTTTAGATAATAGCCAGGTTACTTCTATTAACACCGATTACAGCAGCTACATGGTAGACCAAGCGGGTTGCACACTACTTGGATTATGCCCCGGAAGTGGCGGATGGGAAATAGTAGAAAATGGTTATTTTGAAACCCAAACATTTTTTAATTTTTGTGGCGATTTATGCGGCACTTGCCACTATGTTACGATGTGTGTATTCAGTCTTGGCACATATATTACCAGTGAATATTCTTCTCCAGCGCAATTGGAATGCCTTGAAAACCAACCTTGGTGCGGACAACGAGCTTTTATAACTTATTTTTGCGACGGACAGAACGTAGCAAGTCATTGTGATGATAATCCTATCTTCTCTTGCCCTTTTTTTCTCACCGCCGAAGAATCCGGGTTAAAAGACTTCGTTGATTCCCTGAATGTTGGTCAGATTTTCAGACTGATGCAGGATTCCGGGTTGGTCAGCATGGAAACAAACCTGCTACTACCCGAAGGTTTTACACCGGGTACAAAAGCAAAAGTATATACGGAAAGTATAGGAAATATGGGGCAGCAGCCTTTGGCATTTTATAACAGAAATGGTTGCGACGGCATCAATTGCACCGGATTGGTCTGTCATACGGACATTCCCGATCCACTCGGTGAGGGCGAACAAAGCGCTTTCATAGATGATCGCTCAGGCTTTGACTACCTCATTACCCCAAATCCATCTGCCGGAAACTTCATGCTCAAAATTATCCGGGCATCCGCAAAAAACAACCATCTTGATTTGAACATCAGGGACGTTACAGGCAGGATCGTTTTACATCGTCAATATGAAACGGTCAATACGGGTGATGAATTTACCTTGGAAACTCAAAAGCTACCTCCCGGAATGTATATGGTCGTATTGGAGTATTCCAATGGAACCAGGTGGGTAGAAAAAGTTATCAGGATATAAAATCCTTTATCAGCGAGCATCGGCTATGAGTATTTTTTCTACGAAATTGCAATACTGATCGCTATCCATACTTTTACGTCTTATCTTTCACTCCTGACAGGGAGCCTGCAACACTAGAATAGCAGTTTTTAGTTTTGCAGATTCCTTGTCGGGAGTAACCAATGATATATACGTATACAATAATATAAACTCCGTGTTTACTCCTTGATTATCTGTGTAAATTACTGTCCAGTGTCTATATAAACTGACTTTTAGAGTACTCTGCTACCTTCCTGCCGCTTGCCCGGGAACTTTTGCTCAATCCAATAAATTACATCATCTCACTCCGAAAGTCAAATTGCCCCAAACACTTTGCCAATCCGCTTCTTTCGTATCGGAATGCTCAAACATGTGTACCACACTGATCATGTTATCGCCGGAAGCCAGGGTAAAAGTTACCCGACCTCGTGTATCCGTGCGCAATGCCGTGCTGACTTCACCTAACCCGGGTTTTACCCAATGACGCACGAGTGCATTGACTAAAGGTTGGCCTTGAAATTGAATCTGAAAATCGAGTTTTTGTCCCGAATTCAAGGAATATGGGTTGACTGCCGGCAAAATTTGCAAGTCAAAACCTGTATTTCCAAAAAATACTTTCCCTGTTTTGTTTCCAACCTGAATCAGGGCAGCAGCTTCTCTCCGGTATAACTCACGTGAGGGTTGCATCAATTGGCTCCGTTGCTTGCGAAGTTCAATAATACCATCCAGGCCGTCCTCCAGCAGGTAATCGCTGAATTTTCCGGCTTCCATTTCGTGGTATTTGTTGTTGGTCGCAAAAGCAACTAAATGGGTGCCTTCTTTTGAAAACTGGAGCAACAGGCTGTCAAAACCATTTTGTTTTACCTGAGCCAAGTGTTCACTTTCTTTTTTGCCCAGCAGGGATTTGAAAACGATAGCGCGGCTGGCTGCACCACCCCAAGGTTCGCCAATGAACCCCTCTCCTACTCTTAGCTGGATTTGAACCGGTTGGTTTTTCTTTGCAAAAAAAGTAGCGGGTTGCAACCAGAATTCATGGGCACACAAGGTCATTGTTGCTATCAGAAACAAGGCTGAAATGGTGAAATACTGCTTCATGGCTCTGTTTTTTTTAATATATACGAAAATTTAACCCTTCCGGATACTGATTACTGCCACTTATTTCCACGAATACACCAGGTTAATTTCTGCCGCAGCGCCAAATGAGGTAACCAACGAATGTCGCAAAGGAATATCCAACCCAAATCCGGCTTTAAAGTGGCCAAAATTGAGTCGGCTTTGTTCTCCAAAAAACAACCCGGCTTCTACGTGCAGTGCAAGACCCAGTTCAGCCCCTATCCCCACATTGAAGCCAGTGCCGGCCCACACCAATTCGCTGATCTGGCATCGGGCATTGAGGTCAATGTTGAGTGGCGCACCGGGAACGTATTTAACCCAAAGCGAGGGTTCTATAAAAGAAGTCTCATTGCCAATCCAGGTGGCATCCCAATAACCGCCTACCACTGCGTAGAGGTGCTGCACCCGCTTAATGGACAATTGAGGATCTTCTCCAAACTGCGTTTCAAACCCGAACGTTTGCGGCGAAGAAATGCCGGCGTAGTAGCGGTTCTTATAATGGTAAAAAATACCGACGCCAACATCAGGCCGGTAAATCACTTCATTGGTCAAAGGTTCAGTGAAAGGATCGGGGAAGCGAATATCGCTGAGGCGTGCCCGGTATTGTACAATGCCCCCCTGAAAACCAATGGTTATCGAGTGATCCACCCGGCGGCTCAACCGGATTCGGTAGGCGTATCTGGCGAATAAACCGGTTTGCCCGATTTTTCCGGTTCGGTCATTGAGCAAATGTGCGCCCCAAACGCTGTTGTAATCATCCTGAACCCACTCCCAATTGATGGATTGGGTACTGGGCGATTCCGGCACGTTCCACCACTGTTCGCGCCAAGAGGCACTCAAGGTCATCGTTCGATCATTCAGCAGGTAATTATTGGAAATAGCTGCCGGGTTTAAGATGCTCCACTGGTCGCGGTAGAGGGTGGTTAAGGGGGTTTGTTGGGCGTGGATGGTTAGGGAAAATAATAGGAAGAGGAGGATCCCGCTGGGGCGGGACAAGTTTTGAAGATTTGAAGATTTGAAGATTTGAAAATTTGAAAATTTGAAGATTGGGCGACGTGACAGACCAGTAACCAGTAACCAATAGACTAATAACCAGATTGAGGATTTGCCCACTTCCACACTTGCCAACTTGAATAAGTTTGAATTCATGGGATTAAAATTTTTGTTCAAACAAATGAATCACCCCGGTTTGAGTATCGCCAACTTGTTCTTCGCCTTCAAATGCTCGTAGCTGGTAGTAATAGGCGCCTTGCGGCAAAGGCTTTCCACTGCCCTGCATGGTTCCATTCCAGGGGGCTTCTCCAGCATAGTCTTCGGATTTGTACACCAGATCCCCCCAACGGTTGACCACGAGAATTTCAACTTTGCTAAAGCCGCCGATGCCTTTAATTTCCATAAATCCATTGCGGCCCGAATCGTTTATAATCAAGCCTTCCGACACCGAAGGCTGGTTAAATACTTCAATCCTCACCGTTGCAGTGTCGCAGGGCAACTGGCAATTTGATTCAGGCGGGCAAACCACGTATTGAAAAGTGACTACTCCTCTGAAGCTTTCATCCACAATATAGCGGAAACGATTCGTAGCTTCCAAAAACACCAGAACGCCTTCCTCCGGTTCATTCAGGAGGTACATGATCGTATCCGTTAAGCCCGCTAAGTTATCGTTGAGCAAAACTTCCATCACCAGTATTTGATTCGCAAACTGAAGCCGGTAATTGTCGTCGCCGAGTATGGGCGCGCGTTCCGAAAACAAGGTCACTGTATCGGCGGCAACCTTTGGGCATCCTTCGATAGAAACTTCCCAAACAAAGCGGTTGGCACCTACCTGCAAATTGGAAGCTATGGCAACGAGCTGGGTCGGATTCTCTAATTTGGCCGCCCCCAGCGAACGCCAGACCCCCGTTCCTATGACAAGCGGCAAAGCGCTCAAGGTTGCGGTTGACGACGCGCAAATCACCGTATCCACCCCTGCAAACACAGCCCCGTCCGGTAAACCAAGTACCGTCATCGGGGCAGCGCCTAATGGAATCGAACGACAGCCCAACGAATCGCGCAGCACAAAATATTCGCCGGAAAACGCGGTTGAACTTGCGACCAGGTTGACAAAAAGCTGAGTCGTTATAACGGAATCCCCATTTGGCAACAGCCATACATAATTCACTGCAGGCGAAGGAAAAAGGTCGTCTGCATTGAGGGTAAAAACTTCGCCCTGACAAACTTCATCCGGCACGCTAAGGGCGTAAGCCGGTAATGCCCTGCAATCTCCACCGCCTGTCCCTCCGGCCACAACGGTTCCACTTCCTGTGACGGGGCAAACGCTTACCCCGGCAACTGTGGCCGTCACGGTAACCGTATAAACCCCGGGAGCGAGGTTGCTGATGCCCGGCGTAGTTGCGCCATTGCTCCATACGTAATTGTAGGGCATGGTTCCGCCGCTGACATTGGCCGTTGCCGTGCCGTCATTAGCCCCTATCGTGGTTTCATTGGTAGCCGAAACCTGAACGACCAACGCTGCCGGCTGGTTAATGACCGCAGTTGCATTTGCCGTGCAGCCAGGCATATCCACAATGGTCACGCTGTAGCTGCCTGCCAATAATCCCGACGGGTTCTGTTGCCCGTTCAGTGCGGGATTACTCCAGGTGAACATCAGGTTACCCGCCCCGTTGCTGAGGTTTACGGTCAAAGCACCGTCGCTGCCGCCAAAACAACTGACCTGATTAACTGTAATGCTGTCTATCCTCAAATTGCAATTCGCGGCATTGATGGTAAAGCCACAGGTTTGCGTGCAGCCATTATCGTCCGTCACCGTGACGGCATAGGCACCCGCCGGTAGCCCGGGAATTAAGGTAAAGCCGGGAAGCACATTATTGAGCTGGCCGTTGGAAGGGCCGGTATAGTTAATGGTATAATTCGCTGTGCCGCCGCTAATCCCGATGCGACCCTGCCCATCGCTGCCGCCGGGTTGGGAAACGGGCATATCCTGGGAACAATCGAGCAGCAAAGCAGCAGGTTCATTGATGGTTACACTCGCGATGTCGGTGCATCCTGTCAGGTTTTCGACCGTGACGCTGTAAGTTCCTGCGCCGACGTTAGTCAGGGTTGCGTCAGTCGTTCCATTGCTCCAGTTATAAACAAAGGGTGTACCGCCTCCGGAGACATTGGTGGTTGCAGCGCCCGTGGTTTCGCCATTGCAGGCTGCATTTACGACATTGGTGATGCTGACTGAAAATCCGGCGCAGCTAAACGAAGCCACCACGACTGATCCGGTTCGGGTACATCCGTTTCCGTCCATGACAGTCACGCTGTAAGTTCCCGGCGCCAGATTCGCTATCGTGGGCGTCACGCCAGTGTTGCTCCACAAATATGTTATAGGGCCGGTTCCGCCGGAAGCGGTCGCTGTTGCGGTTCCGTTATTTGCGCCAAGCGCCGTTTCATCCGTTGCGGTAACTTGCAGCGTCAGCGGATTGGGCTGAGAAATGACACCGGAGGATACTTCCTGGCATCCGGCTGCATCCGAGACCGTAACGGTATAAGTGCCAGGTGCCAGGTTGCTGATGGATGGCGTTATAGCGCCGGTATTCCATACGTAGGTAAATGATCCACCCATACCGACGGGAATTGCGGTAGCACTGCCGTCCGCTTCCCCATTGCAGCTAACGTTTACTACGTTGACCGTTAAGGTAAATCCTGCGCAGGTGATTTCGTCTACGAGAACCGAACCCGTCCTGGTACAGTCATTTTCATCTGTAACTGTTACGCTGTATATGCCTGGCGGAAGGCCGGTGATGGTTTCCGTATCGCCACCATTGCTCCACAAATATTCATAAGATCCTGTTCCACCGCTGACGTTGGCAGTTGCCGTGCCGTCGTTGACGTCAATCATCGTTTCGCCGGTTGAGGTAAGATCCAGAAACAAGGCAGTCGGGGAGAATAAAACAATATTCTGTGTAAACGAACAATTGTTTGCATCCGTCACCGTGACCGCATAAGCGCCCGCTGCAAGTCCATTGATGGTTGGGGTGATGGCGCCTGAATTCCAGAGGTAGTCATAAGGCCCCGTTCCACCTATAGGAATAGCCATCGCCGTTCCCGTAGATTCGCCGTTGCAAAGCGGATCGCTTCCATCAATTACTACGGAAAAAGTGCCGCAATCGAATGGCGCAACTGAACCCGAATCTTCAATGGTACACCCATTGGCATCGGTCACGGTTACGGTGTAAGTTCCCGGAGGGAGGTTGGTGATAGAAGCCGTCGTGCCGCCGTTGCTCCAATCGTAGAGCAAAATTCCGGTTCCACCGCTGGCTGTGGCAGTTGCGGTGCCGTCATTGACGGCGAACATCGTTTGGTCGGTTGTGGAAAGCGACAGCATCAGCGGCGGCGGCGAGGTCAAAATAACACTCTGCTCAGCCGGACAATTGTTTGCATCCGTCACGATTACGGAAAAGATACCACCGGGAAGTCCGCTAATGGTCGGGGTTATGGCACTTGTATTCCAGAGATAGTCATGAGGTGCGACGCCCCCAACGGGAATCGCTGTTGCTGACCCCGTAGATTCGCCGTTGCAAAGCGGATCATTTGCATCAATCGTTACCGAAAAAGCGCCGCAATCAAAGGGGGCAACCGTTCCGGAGCCTTCTATTGTACAATCATTGGCATCCGTCACGGTAACGCTGTAAGCACCCGGTGGAAGGTTGGAAATGGTTGACGTAATGCCGCCGTTGCTCCACAAATATTCATACGGCCCTGTTCCGCCGGCAACGGTAGCTGTTGCGGTGCCATCATGGGTGCCAAACATGGTTTCGCCTGTTGAAGTTACATTCAGCGTCAGTGCTGCCGGTTCCGTAATGGTCACACTCCCGAGTATGCGGCACGGACTGTTGTCAACGACCGTTACAGAATAAGTCCCGTGCGCCAGGTTGTTGATGGTTGGCGTCGTGGCACTATTGCTCCAAAGATAGCCGTAGCCCGGCACTCCGCCGCCGGGAATTGCCGTAGCAGAACCATTCTCCGCACCTGCACAGGAAACGTTGGTGGTTGAAAAATCCAGGGTTAACAAAGGTGGGTCTGACAGCGTAGCGGCAGCAGTAAAGGTACACCCTGCGGCATCCGTCACCACTACCGTATATGTGCCCGGCCCTAAGCCGCTGATGGTGGGCGTAGTCCCGCCTGTGTTCCAGGAATAAAAATAAGGCCCCGGGGTTCCGGATGGTGCTGCGGTAAGGCTGCCGTTGCTGTCGCCATTACAATCAATTGGATTTACCGTGATGCTGACCGTAAAAGTGTTGCAGTTCACGATTGACCGGCAAGTAGCAAATCGGGAAGTGTTGCTGCCCGACTGAGTGGCGGTGGCGGTTACCGAATTCGCCGGGTTTACCGGGTTGGCAGCCGTCAGGTTTAAAGTCCAAGTTCCGGTAGCCAAAGCTGTGACTGCGCCGAGAAAAGTCCTGCCCTGGCAAGCCGCCGTACTTGGGCAACCGCTTGGATCGTATTCAAAAACCTCCACAAGTTGTCCGGCAGTAGCCGTTCCGGAAATAGCCAGGGTGGAAGCATTTGTGATGATCGGAACCGCAGGCCCATCCGTGCGGTCAATGCCTGAGCCGGTATTGCAATACATGCTGTTTTCTGAAATGCGCACGGTGCTGCCCGAAGTAATCGCGATGCCTCCACCGTTGTGTGCGATCGTATTATCACTGATGTTGGAAGCCGCAACTACCGCCGGTAAAACAATGCCCCCTGCGGTATTCCCGTTTGGGACACCGGCGGCGTTCAGACCAATCGTATTTCCCGTTATGTTCAGATCTAAGTTAGTGACGGTGGTTCCTATTCCAATTCGATTTCCGTACAGGATATTGTCTTCAATATTGTAGCCTAACGATCCAACTAGCCTTATCGCATGGCCGCCTGTACTTCCGTTTGTAAAATTCCGGATTTGGATTCCCCGAACAGTAATGCCCGAACCGCTCAGTACCAAGCCATTGATTGGCGCCGCCCCTGCGGCACTTGTTCCGTCAACAATGACGGATTCTGTAATTGTTCCGTCTATGATGGCATTGGGTTTGGTCACGACAGGCAAACCCGACGTGAGGAAAATGGTATTTATCCCCGCCGGAGGGATATTGAACGTTATGGTCGTTAATGGAGTCGTGTTGTTTATACAATTAATAGCCCAGGCGAACGAATTGGGGGTCAAGGGGTTCGAACTTGTATTGCTGACCACAACAGTAGTCCCCAAAGTAGGGCACTGCCCCAAGGCCATGTGTTGCACCATCCAAAATAAACCGGCTGTCATCAAAAAATACTTTGCTGGTTTCATGGGCTATTTTTTTTCTATGTAATAGATCGGCAAATTGATATCCAACTGGCTTTCAGGCATAAACGGTGTTTGGGTCGTCGGTGCGTTCGGGATGGTTTGTTTGACCAATTCGGGTACCCGGCGGCGTAAAAAGCCGTACAATTCACCCAGACGGATAATTCCGTCCTCGTTCGTATCCGCGCGAAAAGCGCCGTTAATGTCGTTACACTGCACATCTCCAAATGCTTCCAACAGGGCTTTGGTGAAAGCGCCGTTGCCCCATGTTGGATCTTCGTACGATTTTTCTGTGCTGCTGCACGAACTCAGGGTGCTCACACCAGGGTTCGAATTTGCCAAATCCACGACAGCCTTACTCACTGCGCCGAAACCGTCTTTGGCGCCGCCGCTGTGGCAGGCATCCAGGAAGATTAATTTTTTACAATTAATCGGCGACAGCACATCCAGTATATTATTTTTAAAATCAATCGTAATATCCTGATATTTAGGATCGTATCCGGTTTGCAAAATCTTGAACCGGTTATTGGTAATTTTGCCATGCGAAGAAATGAAAACCAACAGCACGTCGTTCACCCCGATTTGTTTGTCATCCCAGAGGTAGGCCAGGTCGTAGAATACCTGTTTGATTGCTGTTTCACTTGTTTTTTCGGGCGTATGCATCGCATAAGTAAAGACCTCGCTAAAGAGTTTGTTTTTGCCGCCCTGGTTCTGAAAAGCGGCTGCGATATCCGCAGCGTCTTTTTCGGTAAATTTCAAATCTTCGTGCTTTGGGCCAATGACCAGCAAGTGCAAATTCGCGCGGTCGGGTTCATACACCACGATCAATGTCTCGGAAACCTCGCCGTCAATCACTACCTGAATGTGGTTTTCACCTTGTTGCAAGGGGATCGTAACTTTGTAGGAATAAATATAGCGCTCGTTTTCCGTTCGGGGTGCTGACAATTCTTCTTCGTTGAACTTAGAACCTTCCATTTCCACACTCCCCATCTTGATATTGAAATTTTTGGTTTCCAAAGGTTTATGTGAGAACACCGTCATTTTTGGGCTGATCTGATTCTGGTTCGTTCGCACTTTTTTATTATTGGGATTTTCGTGCGGCGCAGGGTCTGTCCAAATCATGATCGGCCCGGTTGCCAGCGCTTTACCACCACCGGCCTGCCATTCCAGGGTTTTGCGCGCCTGTTCAGTGCCGCCATCCACCACGACACAAATAATCTTTGCAACAGCTTCCTTAAACTGCGCCTTTGTGAACGTGAAACTGACTTCGCGCGACTTATACGCCCCTACAACACCTAATATTTTGGTGCGTTCACCGGAAACACTGATCCCGGCCGGGCAACTGAAGCGCACTTCCACAGGTCCGGAGCTCTCATCGCCATCGTTTGCAATATCTACTTTCAGCGTGATGAGGTCGGAAGTTGCACTTGTCGTAAACCGATGCCCTTTGATCCCCAACATGGCTGGTCGCAGTTCGTGCAGCGTGATGGTTTGATTGATGGATTTCAGATTTTTTTCGCCCGACGCAAGGGTCAGCGCCAATTCGCAGGTGCCATCAGTCAAATCAGCTTTCCCATAAACCGGGATGCTTGCCATGATGGATTCCCCTTTGCGCAAGGTGCCAAAATAGTTGGTATTCCAAGCTTCAAGGTGGTCGTTGTCTGTGCGTTTATCCGCAATGACCCGCAAATCCGGCAAATCAATATCGGAGTTGTTCGTAATTAAAAAAGACAGGGCTGTTTGTTCATTGGGGTTGAGGGCACCGTCCGCAGTGCGAATGATAATCGCAGAAGTTTGCAGGCTTTCTAAGTTCCGGAGGCCGGCTGATGCCAAGCGGTCGCTTTGGTTCGGCGCAATGCGCTGAACCAAAGGATCTTTGCCACTGCGGCCGCCCAGGAGGTAGCCCTCGTCGTGCAGATAGAGCAAATGGCTGATTGCATCATCTTTATCCCCTCCCATATATTCTTCCCACGTTAACTCGCCGCCTGAAGAGGTCTGTACAGCAAAAAACTCCATGGTGCGCGCGCCTCTAAGATGCGAATTGGACGCGCCTCCCAAAAGATAGCCCTGTTCATTTTGCACTAACGCATAAGCCATATCTTCGCCTTTTCCGCCATGCGTTTTGTCCCATTGGCGAAAGCCTTCCCGGCTAAGCTTCAGCAGCCAGACGTCGAATTCGCCCGCTCCTTTAGAATTGGTTTTTCCCGCAATGGCATAGCCGCCTTCATGCGTAGCAATAATACCGCTGGCTTCACTCCAGCCTTTCTCACCAAAAAATTTCGGCCACCCGGCAACGGATTTCCCCTGCGCATCTATTTTTGCCACATAGATATAACCCGTTCCCGGTTTGGCTTTACCGGCAGTATTTCCACAAAAAACAAACCCGCCGTCGGATGCCCGAACGATGCCGGAAATGCCGTCAAACTCGTCTTTGCCAAGCAGCGTCTCCCAGACGATCGTGTCCGCTTCCATTTTTGCCAACCAGATATCGCCGGATTTTTTATCGTTTTTATAACCCGCCAGCAAGGCGCTGCCGTCCGGCGAAGAGAGGATGAACCGGCAGACGTCGTCGCCGGAGCCTCCAAAGCGCAATTCTTTTATTTTATCGCCCCGATCGTTCACCACCACAACCCAGGCGTCTTTGCCATTTTTACCCCCGGTAGTTATCGTGCCAGCCAGCAAAAACTGACCATTATAAATTTGGGCGACGCTGTAAAAAGCATCGTCTTCTTTGCTGCCGTACAATTTATCAAAGCGAACTTGCCCGGTGCTTGGATCCAGCACGCGCAGGTATCCATCCGTACCGCCCTGCGTTTTGGAACTTGTGGCACCAACACTGATGATGTAACCGTTGGTTGCCTCAATTGCCGACTGAAATGCCTCCGTTCCGTGAGGAGCAAAATCCTTTTTCCAGCCTTGCTTTACATTCTGCCCCAGCAGAATGGCTGGAAAAAACAACAAAAAAAAGCATAAGATACGCATGGTGTTTTTTGTTTTTACACACCGCCGAGTAAAGGGATGACGGGTTTTAGATTCGGTTAATGACTTTTTACTTGCAAGACCAATGGTACAATGAATCCGTCGCTGCGCGATGCAGTGTCAAATCCAATTTGATGCTGGAGGTAGGTAATATCGTTACGTGAAATTGCAAATTTTCCCAAAATATTAAAAAGGTTTGCGGTAAAATCTCCTTCAGTTCTGCATAAACGCTCTGCCAATTGCCTGATGGTCTCAATTTTTCGTTTAGAAAACAGCACCACTAAGTAATCTTCCCCGGAATGTTCGATCTTCAACACCTTCGACGACCCGGGAATAACTAATTCGGTGTGGCCTGCAACATAGAGCGCGCTTTCGTTCTGATCTGCAAATTTGTCGTTCAACGCCGCTTGTCGAGGCCAATGAAAATGAGCCTCCCGTTTTGCATCCACACTGAATACGTAAAGATATTGCTCTTGCTCAGTCGCCTGAACCAACAGTTGAAAACGTTGTCCAACAGGCCAGTCCTGTTTTTCTAAATGATAAGTTTCACCTTGAAGAAATGCCGCTGCATTTTCAAAGATCGCCTGGTCAGACGCTGGTTGCCAACCCTCAAAAGAGCGGAACTGAAAACGGCCTGACATTTCCAGCAATGGCTTTTCAACAGGGAGCGCAGCGATAATTGCCGGGAGCTGAGGTGTAGAGACTAATTTTTCCGGCGCGACCAAATACAATGCAAAAGCGTACTTGCAAAAATCGCCAAAATCTTTGTATTTAATCCAAATAAATCCCTGATCGCCCCAATTTTTTCCCCAGGAGTTCATCAGGCGGAATGCTCCTTTGCGATCGTCGTATCCGACCACCACCATAGCATGACCGCCCGCAGGCGCGGTATTGCCCAATTCGGGGTGCCAGTAAACGGCATTGCGCAAATCGTAAAAATTGCGCAGAACCGACATTCCAACCACCACCGGTTTGTTTTGGGCCAGGACTTTTTTAACCCGAAGCACTTTGATATCCGGGGTTTCTTTGGTACCAAACAACGCAAGGTAATCCTCTATGGCGTAGCGTTTTGCGTAAGACCGGACGGAGCTGTCGGGCAGTTGTTCGCAATTGTTGACGTCAAAATCAAAATGATTAGCCAGACAATCGCCGTTGGTCACCAAAAATTGCAGGGCATCGGTCATTCGGGAGCCTTTTCCGCAATCTTCGCTTTTGATTTGATTGTATAAAAACAATGCAGAATGGGCATTCCGTGTGATGACCGCCTTATCGGTGCATTGATTCATCACCGCACGCTGGATCGAAAGCGCCCCGTACCCGACCGCCCATCCTACACAAGAGAAAATATAACCCTGGTGGCGCACTTCCGGGCAATACGGCGTCAGGTCAATGTTTGCCGGGAGGTCGGCTTTGCTGCCTGCTTCGGCAGCCTGACGCGGTTGGGCGTCGTAATTTTCGTCTTCCGCCAGAAGGCCCGAAGCAAATTCTTCAGCCGGCTGGGCAGACAGGTGCAGGCTCAGGAGCAGCCAGCAACCAATCAGGAGCTGTTTCATGGTCAGGTGTTTTTTTGCGAAAATGGCTTGCGATATTACTTTTTACCAGTGTCTGTCCATTTAGGGGCGCTGAATTAATAAGTGTCGCTTTCTCCGGGCAAAGCATTTTGATTCTAACCGAGGCGGGGCTCCCGACCTTAGCCATAGCTAAGGGAGGCGGTTCCTCAACGAAGGTTAGGAGCAAAAGGCCTCTTGGAAAAGTGGACAGTTATTATTTCAGCGACCCTTAGTGTAGTGTCTGAGCTTTAGCGTTCGAGAGCAAGGCATGCGAAGACCCCAAAAATGGGAGTTGACTCGCGTAATTGACCGTTTTGGGGTCGAGCACAACGCAGCTATCGGACGCTAAAGACAGACACTTAAATGCAGCGACACCGAAAGCAAGCTTCCGATGTCGCCGTTTTTGTTCATAGGATCATAGGGAAAACAGAGGCCGACAGACTTAATTTCGTCCGGTATCGGTTGTCAGGAACCCGCCGCAAACGCAGACACAGGCGCCCCATGGCATGGTGTAACAAAGTCTCGCCTGGTAAGTGGTGCAAAAGCCACCTGAAATACAAGGTGCAGCGTTCGGGCTGAGGGCTTTAAAGCTTGCGCTGGCTGTTTGATGGCCGACCTGGGCAATTTGGCCTTTGCGAACAACAATAACAACTTGAGTGCGGTTTTTCTTATGCGTTGCCAATACGTGTTTACCGTCAGATAAAGTGGCCGGGATGCGGGCAACACTCCATACTTCGCTGCTGTCAAGAGCCGTAAATACAGCGGCTGGTTGCTGGTTGCCGGAAGCCTGAGCCTGAACAGTGCTCATGGTGAAAACTGTGGCAACTACTGCCAGAAATGAGCCGAAAAACAGATTTTTGATCGTGGTCATGGTTTTAGATATTTAAAAAGTTGTAAAAAAAATGGTTGTTTGACTGAATGTGTCGGACAGGGGGAATGAGGTACCCACGGCGTAGACATTTTTTTTAAAAAAATTTCAACAACCTGATAAACAACTTTTTAAAATAATCTATTTCTCTTGCTCCGGCTTCGGTTGCATTCCTTCAAACAAGGCTGCAGAGCCGGTACCCATAGAAATGACCGAACGCAGAGCATCTTCTGTTTTGGTTTCCAAAAAATCTAATTGTTCGCGCTTTACATGAAAAACGAAGCCGTTGGTGGGATTTGGTGCGGTAGGAACAAAAACAGTGTAGTAGCTCCCGTCTTTGGTTGAATCCACCACAAAGCCAGTCATTCGGGTGCCATTGGAATAAACATCTACCAACACGACCTGGCGGAAAGGCATTTTTTCCTGCCCCAGTATTTGGCGCACGGTATCGCGCAACAGGATGTAGAAAGGCGCTTTTGCTAACCAGTTTTCTTCAACAAAAGCCAGTAATTGGCGCCCCAATTCGGTGCGAACCAACAGTCCGATTAAAAAAAACAGGAAAATTACAATGGCAAATGCCAGCAGATCAAGGATCCACCTGTTCACATCATTAGAGAAAGAAAGCAGGTTACTGATCGGCGCAAGCAAGCCCGAAATGAACGCAAATACTATTTTGATCAGCGCTGCAAAAATGTAAATCGGCAAAACGACAACAATTCCCCCAAGGACGGTCGTAAAGAAAAATCGCCTTAACTTTTTAGCAATGACTAAAGTACGTTCAGAAACCATGTTGAGCAGATAAAATTCAAAAAAATGCCAGTTCAAAAATACACCAACAATTTCATAAACAGTTAGTATCTTTCATCGGTTAAAAAACACCTACCGATGAACGCTCTATATTTACCGGCATTCCGCCTGAAAAAGTTGTTTACGACACTGCTAATTTCCTGTGCAGCAACCCTACCGGTTGTTCATAGCCAGGAGATCCTTTTTGTTGAAAATTTTAACGCCTGCACCCTTCCGGACGGATGGATTGCCGACCTAAGCGGAAACCCTGATGCGGACTGGTATGTTGGCATGCCTCAAAACAGCGCTTCCGACGGCACTACCATTGACGGCACTTGTATGCTGATTTTCGACGACGATGCAACGGGAGAGAATACGCCGCCGTGGCTGCTCAAACTTTCGACGCCTGCTTTCGACGCCACGCAGTTTACGACCGTCAACTTCAATGTGGATGTCCATTTTCGAAATTACGACAACCTCGCTTCTTTCAAAATATTTGCTTTTGACGGAACGGGGTTGGTTGAATTGGCGACCTGGCAAACCTGGGCCACGCATACTGGTCCGCAGTTTTCACAATTTGTCCGGTTCAGCGCCGACCTGAGCTTTTTTGCAAATGAAAATATGTACCTCGTTTTTCAATACGACGATGGCGGTTCTTTTGGGTGGTGGGCTGGCATTGATAACCTGGAAATAACCGGAGAAGGAGAAGGCACCAATTTCCTGCTCGAAACCTTTAATGCGTGCAGCGCGCCCGCAGGGTGGTCTACCCAGGTATTAACCGGTGATGACAACTGGCAATTCGGGTTGGTCAACAACGAAAATACAAATGGGGAAACATCCATGAATGGTACCTGTTTTGCTTATTTTGACGATGATGTCCTCACGGCTGCTGCTCCTGATTCGCGCGTGCGCCTGATTTCTCCGGTGATGGATGTTTCTGAACAGGCCAACACCTTCCTCGACTTCGATGTCATTTTTCGACGATATACCGATCTCGATCACTTTGCCGTCGGCGTGATTGACGAAAATACCGGCGTTTCACAAATCGTGAACACCTATTATAGTGACCTTGGTGGTCCGCAGTTTTACGACTATATTCACGAGCAAATTGATTTATCGGCTTATCGCTCGACCCAATTGCGCGTCTTTTTTCAATACGACGACGGCAACGACTGGAGTTGGTGGGTTGGCTTAGACAACATCAAAGTGAGCGGAACGGGTATTCTAAATGACATTTGCACCAATGCCATTTCTGTTTTTAAAGACGCCCCCTGTACCAGCGGCAACAACAGCAATGCCGTTTTTAGCGGTGACCAGCCAGCCTGTAGTGCCAACAATGTCGCTTCCCTTTGGTACCAGTTTGAAGCCACGGCGTCGGGCATCGTACAAATCGTCACCCATGCAAAATTCAACGATGTCATTACGGTTTACAAAGGCAATTGCAACGCCTTGACGCCCGTTGCCTGCACCAATCGCGATGAACACGGCTTCACCGGAGAATACCTTTTCCTGGATGTAACCGCAGGTGAAAACTACCTGATCCGGGTCAGCGGGCAGTTGGATGGGTTCGGCATTTCGCGCAGCGATCTGTGCCTTCAAATCCTAACTGCTGAAGCTCATCCGCAGCCCCCTTTGAACGATCTTTGTGCAGCGGCACTCTCTTTGTCTGTTGACGGAAATTGCCTGAGCGGCAATAATTACTACGCCAATACCGACGGCCCGCTTCCAAGTGCCAACAACCTTGCGCGTGGCGATGTCTGGTATACTTTTACGCCAGACAGCGAGGCAACTTTTGATGTTTTTTCACAGGCCGATTTTGCCGATGTCATCACCGTTTATGAAAATGGCTGCACGGCGTTGGTGGAAGTGGCCTCTACCTCAACTGGCCAACATTTGCAGGTCGAAAGCCTGACTGCTGGTCAAACATACTACATTCAAATTAGCGGCGCTTTTGCCACCATTGAAGGCAATTTGTGCGCCCGCGTGGCCAAAGCACTTGCAGAACCGCCGGCAAACGACGATTGTATCGCAGCTTTCCCGCTAACGATCAACGGAGACTGTGTTACGGCAAGCAATGTCGGTGCTAATTTTGAAGGACCGCCTGCCAGTTGTGACGTTTTCAACAGCGCAGCGGTTTGGTTTACATTTAATGCGCCTGCTTCGGGGGCTGTTCGCCTGCATTCTGATGCAGATTTTATTCATACCCTTACCGTCTTCAGAGGAAACTGCACGGCCCTGGAAGAAGTGTTTTGCACGCGCAACCCGGATGCCTGCAATGGCTATTTTACGGTGGGCGACCTCGTGCCCGGCGCATCCTATTTTGTACGTGTCAGTACTACTGCCAACGCATTAGGGCTTGTCAATCATGGCGCTACCTGTTTGCGGGTGATCGACCTCAATGCCACCAATGAAGGATTTCATCCGTTCCAGCTACAAGCCGAAGTCCATTGTTTGGATAATGGCTTCGCTGAACTTCAGGTAAGTGTTAGCGGGGGCATAGGTGCCTATGCTTTTCAAGGCAATACCAACGGGGATTTGCTGCTCAACGGCGACGACTACCTCATTGTAGTCAGCGATGAAAACGGCTGTGAACGTTCTTTGAGCGGCACGGTGGTTTGCGGCGCTCCCGAGTGCGCACTCGGCGTTTCTGTGACATTGAGCAATGCGTCTTGTTTTGGATTTTCGGATGGCACCATTGCGCTGAATATGAGCGGCCAGGCAGCGCCGTTTGCAGTAGTTTGGGAAGATGGCATTACTTCGCCTGAGCGAAATAATCTGGCAACCGGCTCCTACCCTTTCACCGTTACCGATGCTTCGGGGTGCACGGTATCAACCGAGGCTATAGTGTTTTCGCCCGCAGCAATTGTAGTGGCCATTGACAGCATTCTGGAAGAAATCAATGCCGGTGCCAACGGCAGCATTCTGGCCAGCGTCACTGGCGGGACTGAACCTTTTTCCTACACCTGGCAAAACACGAACGGCACCATCGTTTCCACCGAAGAAGACGCCACAGGGCTTGGTGCCGGAACGTATACCCTACAGGTTACTGACGCCAACGGCTGTACTTACACTTCCGGGCCGGTAGAGTTGCCTTTGATTGTGGGCACCGATGCCCCCGTACTGGAACGAGCCATTCGCCTGCACCCCAACCCCACATCGGGCAAATTTGTGCTGCAACTGAGTCTGCCTGATGTTTCCACAGTCGAGATCACCATTGGAGACCCTACCGGCCGGGTGTTACAACGCAAGGCACCAGTGACTTTATCCCATGCAACCCTGCCGTTCGATCTTTCGGAATTCCCGGCGGGTGTTTATTGGCTGAAAGTAACAGGCAGCAATTTTCAGGCGGTAAAGCGGGTTGTTATTGCCAATTAAGGGGCGCTGAATTAATAAGTGTCGCTTTCTCCGGGCAAGGCATTTTGATTCTAACCGAGGCGGGGGTTCCCGACCTTAGCCATAGCTAAGGGAGGCGGTTCCTCAACGAAAGTTAGGAGCAAAAGCCCTCCTGCAAAAGTGGATAGTTATTATTTCAGCGACCCTAAATTGGAAAAGCATTTTAAAATGGATCACTTTAATGCATATTTAGAAAGCGTTCACAAGCCGTTTTTGTATTACAAAATGTTAGGCGAGCGCACCATCACGCAACTCGACGACGCGGCGCTGCATTGGCAATACAATGAAGAATCCAACAGTATTGCCATCATCATAAAGCACTTATGGGGCAATATGCTGTCGCGCTGGACTGATTTTTTAACCACTGATGGGGAAAAAACCTGGCGCAAACGGGACAATGAATTTGAAGATGAATTGCCCGATCGGGCGGCACTAATGGCCCGCTGGGAAGAAGGCTGGGCTTGTCTTTTTCATGCGCTCGACAGCCTGACCCTGGAAGATATGGACAAAATCGTGTTCATCCGGAATGAAGCCCATACCATCATGGAAGCCATTAACCGGCAATTGGCCCATTATTCGTATCACGTAGGCCAAATCGTTTATGTCGGAAAAATGATTAAAAATGACGACTGGCAAACGTTATCCATTGCCCGCAACCGGTTGGGGTTGAAAATTTTAAACCCCGGCATGGGTTGAATTTTCAACCGGCATGGGTTGAAAATTTTCAACCCCTACCGCGCAAAAAATGTCGGTTGCAACAAATCGGCGATTTCCGCAAACGGAACGTATAATTTGATCTCCCCTGCCGCGTACGACGCAATTTCATAAGGCACGTAATTAAAATAAATGCCTTTTCGGGTAAGGCCGAAATTGTCCGTCAAGCCGATGCTGTCATCAAACAAAATTTCATTCAGCGATTGATCTGATTGCAGGTTGAATTGTCTGCGCAAGGCCCGTTCAAGGAAAATTGGCATTTTTGCTTCGTAGCCGGGTTTGAATACATCGCTCAATTTCAGGCGCTTCCGGTTTTTTAAATCGTAGGACACATAACCGGTTGCGTACATGCCGTGTGCGCCGCCGTAATAGGAATAGGAAAGGTAACCGATCGTAAGCAGGTTGTTTTGGTTGTATGCAACCTCCGCTTCTGTAAATTCTTCATAATTCCACATCGCCATGGAAAAAACATCCTCTCCTTGTACTGCCTCAAAGTCAACCTCTTCCTGGTACCGCGCGAAAAAATCGTCTTTCAGCAACTTGAATATTTCGGGCACGTGTCTGTACAAATGCCCGAGTGAATCGCCGACCATGCCATTGCGCAGTTGACTTTCCACAAACTGATCTAATTCGGTGTTCTTCGTTTTTCGCAGCAGCAACCAGGATTGTCCAAAGGTTGCCTGCGGGCTGCCTTCTAATTCCGGTTTGAGCTTCAGCGAATCAACCATCGCGGAAACATCGAATGCCAAGGTGCCTTCGGGATAAGATTCTTTCAGCACAAATTTGAGCGTGCGGCTGCTGTCGCCGCTCATCCATACACCACTAAACTGGCCATCTTCGCCAGTTTTACCAATAAAAAACCCGCTGTATTCCAGCCCGCTGCTTTCACTTTCCGTCAGGATCACATTATTTTTTTCATCCAGATATCCAAAAATCTGAAGCGGCGCCTCCGTGCGGTTATAGTAATAACTGCCTGAAAAATCATAAGCCCCGCGCGCTTGTTCAAAATACCGCGAAGGTTCTTGCATCAGGTTCATTGTGATGGGGATTTTTCCGATGGTACCCTCGAAATGAAAATAGGCGCTGCCCGATTTGCCTAAGGGTGAAAGCGATTGAGCCATAGCAGTAGTAGCAACAGCGATGAAAACAAGCTGAAGCACAAAAGAGCGAAAATTCAAAACGTTCATTTTTTTTGAATTGGATAAGATGAATGACTTTTAGCCGGCTGTTGAAAACAGCGCCGAAAGATACGGGAGTATGCCGCAGATTGCATAGATTTTCGCAGATTTGCACACATGAATCGCCTTCAATACGAAACCAGCCCATATTTGCGGCAGCACGCGCACAATCCGGTAGATTGGTACGCCTGGAAACCGGAAGCCTTTGATCGGGCGCGCCGGGAAGACAAACCCATTTTGGTCAGCATTGGCTATTCCACCTGCCACTGGTGCCATGTCATGGAACGCGAGTCTTTTGAAGACAAAGACGTGGCAGATTATATGAACTTCCACTTCATTTGCATCAAAGTGGATCGGGAAGAACGCCCGGATGTAGACCAAATTTACATGGAAGCCTGCCAGGTTTTTTCGGGCTCCGGTGGCTGGCCCCTCAATTGTTTCCTCACTCCGGATGGCCGCCCGTATTATGCCGGTACGTATTTCCCGCCGGCAGCTGCCTACAACCGCCCTTCCTGGATGCAGATTTTGCAGCAAATGCAAACTGTTTACCGCACCCGCCGCGAAGTGGTGGAAGACCAGGCAAACCGCTTGTCGGAAATGATCCGAAAAACGGATAAAACTTTCGTGTCCGGCATTCCCCCCGAAGCTTCATTGGATAACGCGTTCCTGCCAGAGACGCTGGACGCCGTTTTTCAGCAATTCCGGCGGCAATTTGATGCCTCAGAAGGCGGTTTTGGCAGCGCCCCAAAATTCCCGGGCAGCATGTCGCTCCAATTTTTGCTGGAATTTCACTACTACACGGGCGAACAGGCCGCGCTGGAACATGCGCTGTTGTCCATAGATAAAATGGCGATGGGCGGCATCTACGACCAGCTCGGCGGCGGCTTTGCGCGCTATGCAACCGACCGGGCCTGGTTAATTCCGCATTTTGAAAAGATGTTGTACGACAATGCCCTGTTGGTCTCACTCCTGTCGGATGCTTACCGAGCCACCGGTAAAGCGCTTTACCTCGAAACCATTCAGGAAACGCTCGGTTTCATCGAACGGGAAATGACTTGCCCCGACGGCGGGTTTTATTCAGCCCTGGATGCCGATTCGGAAGGCGTAGAAGGGAAGTTTTATGTATGGTCAAAAGCAGAAGTGGATGCGATTCTGGGAGCAGACGCCCCGCTATTTTGCGAATACTACGATGTAACGGAAGGCGGCAACTGGGAGCATCAGAATATCCTTTGGAGGCGAACAGCTTTGGATTCATTTGCGACAAGCAAAAACCTGGATGCCGCTGAAACTGACCGGCTTTTCCAACTTTGCCGCGAAAAGCTCTTAGCTGCCCGTTCGCAACGCATCCGCCCTGGGTTAGATGATAAAATTTTATTGGATTGGAATGGGTTGATGGTTTCCGCCTACGCCGGTGCATTTGCGGCTACCGGAGAAAAGAAATATGGTGACACAGCCCGGCAGCAGCTCGATTTTCTGCTGCAGGCGTTCCGGCAAGGGGAAGGGCTGGCACTTTATCATACCTACAAAGAAGGGAAGGCCCAATACGACGCTTTTTTGGACGACTACGCCTTTCTGATCGCCGCTATGCTCGATGTTTATGCGGTCGTTTTCGATCCTGCGCTGATCACAACAGCGATGCAATACGCACAATACGTGCAGGATAATTTTTGGGATGCTGAAAGCGGCTTTTTCTATTTCACTTCTGAAAAACAAACCGATATCCTTTATCGAAAAAAGGAACTTTACGATAATGCCCAGCCTTCCGGCAATGCAACAATGGCGCTGAATCTGCTGCGACTGAGTATTTTAACCGGCGAACATGCGCTGGCACAAACCGCCGCTCAAATGCTGTTGCAAATGAAAGACGCCGTCGGGAAATATCCTTCTGCGTTTGCGCGCTGGGCAAGCGCAATTGGCACAATGGCCTATCCGCAGGGCGAAATTGCGCTCGTCGGCGCGGAAGCCCAGACCGCAGCCGCAGCCCTGAATCGCGCATACCTGCCACACGCCATCGTGATGGCCGCCGCGCAAGGGGATGATGCCTGGCCTTTGCTCGCCGGAAAAAGCGCAGGCACCGCGCTCGAAATTTTTGTGTGCAAAAATTACGCCTGCCAAATGCCGGTGAAGACGGTAGAGGAAGCGTTGGAAATTTATAGCGCTATATGATCTGGACTATTGCAAACCTGATGCCCCGCGCCATCGCGCGCCACCGTTGGCACCTGGCCACTTTCCAGGATTACCCTGCAGTCCGTAGCACATTTATTCCCTTCCTTGTTTAAACAATGCACCCAATAGGCATTGTGCCATCGGGGAAACCGCCTGCGACAGAACGGTGGGCATCTCGTTGGTCAACTCCCTAAAATCATTGATCAGATGGGTCTGATCGCTATAGCCGAGGGAATGAGCTATCGTTGTCCACATCGATGATACAAAGATGTGGGAATCAGTGTTATCCTGCTTGTAAAAATGTGACAATTTTTTTGGATTTTTCGGTCACACTTCCTGCCTTAAACGCTTATATGCTGTGTTTGCACCCAACTATGCCAAATGGAATTTGTAGTTAGTGCAGCTATTATCAGCCCTGAATTTTGGGGCTGTTTTTTTTAGTCACACAACTAAATAATCTCCTTATCCGCCAAATACCGCTCCGCATCCAACGCCGCCATACAACCCGTGCCTGCCGCCGTCACCGCCTGCCGATAGACGTGATCTTGTGCGTCGCCGCTGGCAAAAACGCCTTCAATATTGGTGTAAGTGGTGCCTGGTTTGGTGATGAGGTAACCGGTTTCATCCATATCGAGCCAGCCTTTGAAAATGTCGGTGTTGGGCTTGTGGCCAATCGCTACAAAAAAACCCTCGATCGGGAGGACTTTGGTTTCATTAGTTTTGTTGTTGCGGATGCGTACGCCTTCTACAAATTCGTTGCCCAGCACTTCCTCCGTTTCTGAATTCCAGTGGATTTCAATATTGGCCGTTTTTTCAACGCGCTCCTGCATGATTTTGGAGGCGCGCATTTCGTCACGGCGCACGATGAGGTGTACTTTGCTGCACAATTTCGACAGGTACGACGCTTCTTCTGCCGCTGTGTCGCCGCCGCCCACGACGGCTACGTCCTTGCCGCGGTAGAAAAATCCGTCGCAAACCGCGCAGGCAGAGACGCCACCGCCGGATAAAGCCAACCGCTGCTCCGATTCCAGCCCCAAATATTTGGCGCTGGCACCCGTGGAAATGATGATCGTATCGGCATGAATTTCTTTGCCGCTTTCTGTCCAGGCTTTGTGTATTGGGCCGGTAAAATCCACTTTGTTGATCATTTCCATGCGGACTTCCGTGCCAAAACGTTCTGCTTGTTTCTGAAATTCCACCATCATTTCCGGGCCGGTTATGCCCTCCGGATACCCCGGATAATTCTCAACATCCGAAGTCGTGGTTAACTGGCCGCCCGGTTGTTGCCCGGTGTACAGGATGGGCTTGAGGTTGGCGCGTGCTGCATAAATGGCGGCCGTGTAGCCTGCCGGACCCGAACCGATGATGAGACAATGAGTATGCTCTGCCATATTGTTGTTAGTTTGTAATAATACCATTTAGTCTTGTGTCTGTACTTTAGAGTTCGAGAGCAAGGCATACGAAGACCCCGAAAACGGGAGTTTACTCGCGTAAATGACTGTTTTCGGGGTCTTCGTATAACGCAGCTATCGAACTATAAAGGCAGACACTATTGAGGCTGCAAAAATAGAGATTCCTTTCACTTGTCCTCTGTGAACACGATCACATTTGGAACGTTTTTTTAGAAGTACGATAGATTATTGCCGTTTTCATAGACCTTTGCCTTCAATCAGGTGTTTTATCAACGCTTTTCCTCGTGCAAGGTTGAACGCTAATCCTGCAATAACATGCGTTTAACAGTTGGCAGATTGCATTCATCGCCTAAGTTTGTCGCTTTCAATTATTTTTTATAGCTTTATTACTCAAAATTCAAACCTCATGAGCGTTTTCCTTCTCAATACTGGTTTCTTGGCAAGTTTTCTGGCTCTTGCAGCCTGGTATTATTTTCAAAACCGGGCACCCTGGGGCAATTGGCTTAGAAATACCCTGCTGGCCTCGCTGGGCATCTACTTAGTCGGTTGGTTCAGTGCCGATGCCGCCTTTGCGCTTAAAATCCCCGCCTTGTTCCGCGATTTGTTGATACTGGGTGTTGCGGGCGTCGTATTTCGGATTTTGCTAAAGCGCCCCGTGTTGTTTTTTCTCAGCACTGGCGTGATTTTTACCGCCTTAGTACTTTTTTATAAAAACCAAGACCACCTGCCCCTGAATTTGCCTGCAACGGAACAACTTTCCGGATTGGACGCCGCTGGGGAATTGCTCGTTGAATTACCCGAAGGCCAGGGAATTGAAACACTCGAGGATTTGGCCAAACAATATGGCCTGCGTTTTGAACGCGCTTTTTATCCAAACAGTGAAGAGATCACTGAATTGGATGATTATTACTTAGTAGATGTTCCCGATCATTCGCTTGCACAATTGGAAGCCATCAAAGCGGCGTTGAATGCATCCGGTTTGATAGATTGGGTAGAAGAAAATGAAACCATCAGCATTGCGCCGATTGAAGCAACCCGCACGAATCCGACACCTAATAAATACGGCATCAACGACCCCGGCGTGGAACAACAATGGGGCTTTGAAGCCATGAAAGTAGATCAACTGTACAACTATTTGTCCTCAGCCAAATTACAACCGCAAAAAAAGGCATTGGTCGCCATTCTCGATACCGGGGTGGATGCCAACCACGAAGACATCAAAGCCAATTACCGCTCGATTAAAAAAAGCCATGACAACGACCCAAAATCCCACGGCACCCACTGCGCAGGCATTGCAGCGGCGGTTTCGAACAATGGCGTCGGGGTTGCTTCGCTTTCCCAAGACAACAATTTTATCCAGGTGACGAGTATTAAGGTACTGAACTCCTCGGGCATGGGCACCCAGCAAACCATCCTGAAAGGCATCATTGAAGCAGCAGATAACGGTGCGTCGGTCATTTCCATGTCCTTAGGCGGTTTCAGCAACCAAAGCAAGCAAACAGCCTACGAAAAAGCAGTGCGCTACGCAGCCGACAAAGGCGCTATCGTGATTGCTGCCGCCGGAAACGCCAACCGCAATGCTAAAGACTACTCCCCGGCAAACGTCAAAGGCGTGATTGCCGTAAGCGCCATAGACAGCGAATTGAACCGCGCGGTATTTTCCAATTATGTCAATTCTCTTTCGATGGGCGTTGCAGCGCCAGGGGTCAATATCTACTCCACGGTGCCGGGACAGGGAAAATACGATACCTTCAGCGGCACTTCCATGGCAACGCCAGCAGTTGCAGGCTTGGTGGGGATGATGAAAAGTCTGCGCCCTGAACTAACCGCGCAACAAGTTTATCAAATCCTGCAATCAACCGGCGCCGAAACGCGCAATACTGTTGAAACCGGGAAATTGATTCAACCGGCGGAGGCGATGAAGAAGGTGGGAAGTCAGTAAGGGGCGAGTTGGCAAAGGGGCAAGTTGGCAAGGGGCAAGTTGGCAAAGCCTGTCCCGTGAAGCGGGAGGGCAACCTGGAAACATCCCGAATTTCGCAGCGCTGGTGCAGCGCATCAAAAATTCGGAATGTTGCTGAGTATACTACTGGACATTTTCGCGCGATGAAGCCTATAAGGTCTGAAGCCCTAAAACGAAAATGTCCAGTAGTGTGGCACCAGGTTGTTGCTGGTGCTTTTTTCACCAGCCTCAGTTCATTTTGACGACGCTTTTGGTCGCGACCAAAGCCCCCGAATGGTCGTAAAACTTCAGGAAATAGATTCCATTAGCATTTTCGCCAAAATCAATTTCAAAGTTGCTGAAAGCCTGATCTCTGAAATCATAGACAGGCTGACCCAGCGCATTCACCACTTGTATCGCTGAGATGTTTTCGCCAAATGCCTGGATGCGGACTTTGTTGTTGAATGGATTGGGGAAGACGGCGATTTTTGTTTCCTGGCGGTCATCCGCCGTGCTTTGGGGGGTGACCTGGGCCGCCGGAATTGTTCCTTCTTCACCCCCCGACAAGGCAACAACACCGCCTGGTTCTTCAAACGTAAGAAAAGAAATATATGCCCTGGTGGTTGCAGCAACTAAGTTGGAAAAGACGTATTGGCCGATGGTTTTGTCGCCTACGCTGCCATCGAATTCACCACCGAAATAAAGGAGACTGTGATTTTGAAGCACTTTTGAGACGTTTTCGTTTTCTATGGTGCCGTATTGTTCACTGTTGGACAACTGACCGTCAACACTAAACAGAGCAAGCACGATATCCTGTCCGCCTGCACTTTGGAAAGTTTCTCCAAAAACAGCAACCGTGTCCTGGATGGTAAATCCGGCCATCAGGGACTCGCCTGACTGATCATACGCCATATCGAAATAATCCTGATTCAGGTTGGCAGCCGTCATTGCTGCAACCATAGCCGGCGTACCTGGTTGGGTCACCGTCAGGATGACGAGGTGACTGTCAGGATAGGTCAGCGTTTGGTTACCGGCCAGTATCGTACCTGCCCCCCAAAGCGCAATGGAGACCGGGGCGCCTGGATCGTACCCGGATTCAGTAATTGTGACATCTTTTAGGTTGAAAGCGCCCGATGTTAATTCAAGGTTATCTGCCAGCGTTATTTGATTTTGCTCGTCTACGCGAACGACGGTTACCCCCGCCCCCGAAGGCATGGCCCAGGTCTGGTTGTTTACCAGAATATCGCCAGAGCGTTTGCCTGCCAATACCACTGCGCCTTTTCTGTTTTCAGAAAAAACAAGCTCAGAAAGGCCTTTGAAGGTATTGGCATTGGCTACTTCCCCGTCCTCCATACGAATCCGAAGCAGGAATCCTGAAAGTTGGGTTGCTGTGGCAATTACCCCCCCATTGTAAACCAAATCTCCTTCAAAAATACCGCCTGCCAGGATGACATCCGATTGCTCCGAAGATACGGACATGTGCTGTATTTGCACCAACCCACCCGGGGTGGTAGTGATTGGCTTGATCCAAAAATCGGAGGTGTCTTCGTAAATCAAGTGGTAAAGCGTATCGGGTTGTAAGGCTTCGATGTAGCAGGTGATTTGTTTTTCCCAATCGGAGACGTAGTGGGTGACGACGGTATCGGCTTTATGCTTAAAGACACGATCTCCAAAAGGATCGAAATCGTCTAAGACAAATCCTTGTAAAGTATTAGCGAGGCCTTTCGGGTTTATCAGGTCTCCTTCCTGGGCGATGCCGAAATTCGAGAGTGTTTCATTATTATATGTATCAATTATGGCTTTGGGAGTAAATTCTTCATTCAAACTTTCAGATTGAAAGAATATGGGACAAAGTAAGAACGTCGAAGGGGGAGAAGGTGTTACAGGCCGTAAGCAAATTCTAATAACCATCGGTTCTCCTGTACCCGGGGATCCCGGTGGGCAATTCCCGGCAGAAGAAGACGGACACAGCGTTCGATAACCAACAACCTGGCCATTTGGGCTTAACACTGGGGTAGCAGTGCAACTTTCTCCCACGTAGGTACCGCAAGAATATAATGGCACACTACAATTAATCGTCGTAATATTCGATGTAATAAAAGAAAAATCGCTTTTACAATACACTACATGAGCACAAGCTGCGGCAGGATTTGATTCTTCATTATCTAAAAAAGTTTTTAGGCTTGATACCTCAAAAAGCTGACCAAATTCGTCAATAAGTGCTGCTCTATTGAAAATCAATTCAAGCACATTGTTGCTTCGTGGATTACAGTTGTCTGTGACCTCAGGAATTCCACCAAACAAGTCCGCATCGTCTGTACAGACAACAACCTGGTTGCCGAACGGACAATTTACAATATTGCAGTTGCCTTCTTCTATAATTGATTGCCCCCAAGGCCATAAAGACGGGCCACTTGATACAAATCTCAGATTCCCCCGGCAATACTTTACTTGTCTGCAAGGGGGATTAAATTCGTCAGTCATTACGACAGCCCAATCAAAAATAGGGTCAATGTACCCATCTCCATAAGCGCCAGTTGCCAAAGCAGTCAAGAGTGTGTTTTTATAATGTATCGCCCGAACCGTCCTCTTGCTAAAGCTCTTATCACCTTCTCTCCGATTATTACAAAGCAATGGCGTTTTGCAAGACTGAAAGGGGCCTCCTTGTGAGTTAAATCAGTCCAGATTAGCTCTTTCCTGAAACTGGTTAACGCCATTAAATATAATGCCATCGCAAGTTTCATTAAAGTGACAAATATCTTGTGCATCGAGGTGAGAAAATTGTTGCTCACGCGACCGCTCTCCAAGCGAAGCTGAAAATTCATAGGCGCAATCGCCTATCGTAATTTTGAAATTGAACTCAATATTCCCTGCCAAGTTTCCGATTTCAACATAATAAAAATCTTCGTCCCCTCCGCTGACCGGAATTTCAAAGTCTCCCATTACAACTGCTACCGCCCCTTCATTTTCTGGCTTAGGAATAGCCAGCGTAATGCTCCCATCCGAAAACCCTTCGCAAGGATCCTTCCGATTAGCAATAAAAAAGCTGGAAGGGTTGTCGAATTCCCCAGCCGGGCAGCGCAATATCTGTTTGGTGAGCACTTTTTCGGTGCACCCGTTCGAAACAGTGGCCTTTATCCAGTTTCCGCTAAAATTGGCAGGCAACGTCACGGTTGCCCCATTCCCAATCACACCATCTGCGGTTTCCCAAACGACGAAAAAATCAGGTGGAATATCCCCGGAAAAAGCACCGCCTGCTTCAGAAATCTGCGCATGGAAAGTTGCCGGTGCTGCGCCGACTATGTCACCAACAAGCCTTGCATCAAAAGCGGGGACGTTTTCGCAGTTCTCTATCGCATAAGATCGAATGATAAAACATCCGGTTGCAAGGTTCGTTACCGTTACCTGATAATTGCCTGCACCTAAGTTATTAATAGCGGTTGCTGTTGAACCATTGCTCCACTGAAAAGCAAAATTTCCTGCAACCTCAGGGGCGAGCGATATGGCACCACTATTTTCACCCGGCGTTGAGATTTGTTGTATTTCCATTAACACCACATCGAAAGCAGTAGATTCATTTGCGACCACTTCTGCACAATTCGAGGCGGTTGCACCACAATAATCAGTTACAGTGTAACAATATGTTCCGGGAGCGAGGTTGTTGACAATTGTCGAAGCACTAATATTATTAGCCCATTGAACCGTATACGGGAGAATGCCCCCTGAAATCTCAAGCGTAATGGTTCCGGAGGAAGACTCAAAGCAAGATTCCGTGATCGTCTCTTTTTGTATAGTCAAAGGCGGATCCGGCACAATGAGCACAATGGCAATACATTTTACAAGCTGGCATCCCTCAGGATTTCCTATATCTGAGACGGTTACGCAATAGTTTCCAGCTACGGCGTCAGGTAACTCGCTGAGGTAGTCATTGGTCGTTGTGTAGCCATTACTCCAGACGAAATTGTAGGGCCCGCCGTTAGTTGCACTGGCAAAAATTGTAGTACCCGTGGCGCCCTGGCACAATGGCAGGCTTTCTAAAGTAAGGTCAGGTTCACCCGCCGCCTCCAGTATGTAAGTTGCCGTTGCGGTGCAGTCATTGGCATCCGTAACCGTCACGGAGTACGTACCGCTCGGGAGATTGAACAAACTGAGTGTTGTTGCTCCGGTATTCCAGAGATAAGTATGGCGCAGCCGTAGGCGTTGGTGACGGCGACTTCGTATTGGCCAGGCACCGTTATATCGGTTGGGCTTTGTGCCGTTGATTCGTAGCCCTCCGGCCCCGACCATTGGAAGGTGAACGGGCCGGCGGTGCCGGTGGCGATGAGGGTGATGCTGCCGGTCGCTCCTGTGCCACAAATGCACTGTACTCCGTTTTCTGCAAAGGCAATTTGGGCAGTAACCTTGCTGCCAAATAGCAAGAAGAAAGTAAAAAGCACCAGAGAAAAGACCGATATTGGTATGCGCTGTATCATATTCAGTTGTTTGTTTTGTGGGTAATGGTTTATTGTAAATTAGTTGGTTCTTTCGAAGATGTGCAGGGTGCCTGAGGTATCCAAAACGTACAAGCGGACGCCTTCCAACACTGGGCTTTGGAGTCCGAATTGTACCCCTTCCTCCAACGGGAAAGTATGCCGCCAGTCTATGGTGTGCGTTTTTCGATTGAACGCAATGACCTCAGAGTCATTCCCATTTTTCGCAGAGTGGTACCGCTCGCCGATCAAAAACAGGTGATCGCCGGAAAGCGCAGGTGTCTTACCTCTTGCAAAGGAATATTGAACTTCGTTTAAAGGTGTTCCAAATTCTGCTGAGAACTCCTCAAACAACAACGCTCCGGTGTGCAGGTCTATCTCCCAGTAAAATATGCGCGATGCACCTACTAATTTTCCGCCTTCGCTGTCCAATACCGTGCCTTGCGGATAAGGAATGGCAGCAGCCTGATTACTTGACCCTATAAATGGAATCTTTCGCCATTTTTCTTCCGGCACGTCCCGCCATTTCCGCTTTAGCGCTCCGGTATGAATATCCAGCGCTATAATGGTGTGGTTGGTCAGGGCCACCAGCAATTCATCCTGCCATACGCCGATGAACTTGCGCACTTCGCCAGGTCGCTCCGGTTCGCTGGGGAATTGCCGCCAACGGGCGATTTCAGTGACGTCGTAGCGCCAGAGGAGGGTACCGGAGGCTTTATCGAAAATATCTACTGATTTTTCACCCTGATTAACAATGAGATAATGTCCAAAGAAGAGATGAAAAACCACTTTATTCAACTCTTTGAGTTCAATACTAATTTTTTGATTAAAAATTTCAAAAATATAAAATTTGCTATTGGGCTTAGAAGAAAGAATTACTTCTGACTCGTAAGTGTCTGATGGATAGAATGAATACCCTTCCAGAATCTTTGTTAAATACCCATCATATTCAAACCAATGAAGAATGCCATCCCAATTTCCAAATAATATGCCTTCTTTCAAGGCATAGACTCCAGTCACTCTGTTTGCGATAGGCTCTCGATCAACAAATAAATTTAAGTTGAAAATATCTTTATTGTCAACGTAAGCTAAATGTTGTTCTACGCAATAGAAGCGACCGACTCCAGTAAACTGTTCTAAAATTCGATATTGTGAAATCATTCGACTTTGATAAATTGATACAGAACAGAATTTATATTACTCACTAACGAGTTAAATTCAGGAAGAGCATCTACAGATGGCAGATTCAGTCCATTCTTCCGCCTCCGCGATAGTATTAAACGGGTTGGTTTGCATTGTCCCGGTACCATCGAGTCCTTTCACCAATTTACGTGCGTCAAAACTATAACGCAGTTGGGATAAGTCGTCCGAAACGGAAAGATAGTTGGTTAACTGATTGATAATTTGCGGGTTTTGTACAAAAGGCAATACGCCGCTGGAGCCTGGTATCCCTTCTTCTACAAAGGCTCTTGTATAGCTTTTTAGCTCTACGCGAGGCTCGTCGTTGACAAGGCGCAAGTCAAAAATACCAAAAGACTGGTTCCCTGTTACATTGTAATGATGGATAGAACCAATATTATTGATAAAGACCGGATTAAACCGGAACAAGCGAATGGTTTGTGCAATTTCCGCAACTTGCCAGTTTGTGGTTGCCGTCCGTGCAGTTTTCAGAATTTTCAAGGCATCCACAATCAGGCAATTATTTGCAAAATGCGCAATATCATCCAAATAGTCATCTATATCTCTCAGATAAATATTGCCGGAATTGGCAGCACCACAGGCTTTACAAGGGGCTGCTTCATTCGATTTTACAATATTCTTTAGCGCAGCAACTTTTTCAGCATCCGTTCCATTCGGAACAAGACGGTTCAACAACACGGCATTATCTGAGTACTGGGTTAATTTTATCATGAGTGCAAAATCCCGCTTACGCCCGCTATTCCCTGCCGCATACACCTCATCGAGCATCTTCCATCCCTTGATCAGATTGGGGGTTCCCGTAAACGCGGTGATCACGCTTGCATCCGTATTCGCCAACCATTTAAAAAGCCGTTCTTTAGCGCCTGCGTCAAATGTCAGCAGGGTTTCATCCTCTATACGTTTCCAGACTTTCACCAAATCCGGGTTAGCCGCAAAAGCCTTGCCTATTTTGTAACCCGCATCATTGATCTCCAAAAGCCACTTTAGCAGCCCCTCTACTTTGTCTTCATTGTCTGTTCCATAAACGACTAATGCTTTATCTAATATACCTGTCGGGTTGTACCTGCGCTTAAATTGTCCAATGATTTCCGGAAAAAGGCACGCCATATCAAGCGATGCAATGAACAAATGAGTAGACCAGCCGTCACCTTCGCTTCTCAGGCCGGGCGCGCAGGCGATTCTCCCAATCCCTTTAATGTTTTCTATGACTACCTCGCTACCGTTGACCAAATGCCTAAGCACATATTTCCCCGATACGAAACCAACTGTAAGATCCCCAATTATCGGAATAATGCCAACAAAGGACAAGGCAGCATTGCCAAAATCGCCCTCGGCTACATACCACACGAAATTGACTACATCTGCCACGGCACCAACAATTGGAATTACACCAATAATATCTAATGCTGAATGCCAAACATCGCTGCCAATTGTAATATCAATATCTCCTCTGAGGAATTCCAGCGCGGCATGGCCTAAAGCCACCAGAAAAGACATTTGAGCTCGTTCTTCCGCAAAGGTGGGTGGGATATAGCTTTGCCATAGGCCAACATTGCAATTCCAGCGGTAGTACGAAATTAGGTTGGGGTCTGATGTTTCATACACACCCAGTACCCAGTCGTAGACACCGGGGCTCCGTTCTACTTTGATCAGGATTTCACCATTCCCATAAACATTATAACGCGCCGTTTCTTCGGCATTTGTAAATGGCTGGAGCGGAATAGGTGGAAGGTTTGTATTATAAATGATTGACCCCAGGTTTTCACCCGTGAAATCGCCTGTATCTTCAAAATCGGCAGCGAGGTCACCTTCTCCTGTTGTATTGGTTGGAATAGTTGCGCTGTACGCCTGCTTGTTTATGGTATAGGTCACATTCCCTTCCGGGGAGACGGTTCGGTTACCCAGATATACTTCGGCAGCTTGTCCGGTAGGAATGAGCGGGTTGAACAAATAGGGAACATTCTCCTCACCCGATGAAAACCCGCCTTTCAGACCTATTTTGTAGTATCCTGTAAAATAATAAGGCAGAGGCTTTGTCCTTATGCGCCCGTTATAATAGCCGGGACGTAAATTGTTAGTGGAATTAACATTAAAAACAGTGAACCCGGACAAGGCTCTGGAGTCAATGGCATCAGCAAAAGTGGAATTGATGCCAAACCTTAATACAACAGCCTGAGGAATATTGACGGGAATGCCTGATGATGATATGCATTTGGCCTGCTCCAGAAGTGTCTGCGTGGGGCAGGGATAATCAATCGGTGGATTGCTGGTGAACCCGCTGCTACCCGGAGGAGTTGTAAACCCTTCGCTCTGGATAATGTTGTTTTCAGTTAGTCCTTCAACAAAATTATCTAAAAGTAAATCCTGCATGGCAAAGATTGCGCGCTCCGCCATGCTGTTGAAATCATAGGAATTATCCTCTGAAGCAATAACCTCCAATGCGGCTGATAAAAAAGTACTGCGTTCGGAAGAAGGGACATGTTCCTGCTCAGAAGGGACGTTACCCCGGATAAAAAACAAATCATTATCTGTTTCCGGGTCATCCCATAAATGTATCCAATAGCCCAGTTCAGCACTATTGAAACGATTTTCTGCCCGGTCTAAGTAGTCGCTGCAATCGCAAATTTTGGCATTTCCTGTTATAATCCCAACAGACTGGTCGTAACCAAATTCCGATAAAAAGTAATCCAGATGGGTCTGCACAAGTTGTCCCAGATCAGAAACAACATCTTCCTGCATGGAGAAAGTAAGCGCGGCATCATCCTGCACACAAACTCCGGAAGAAGCACTACAATCATCACTCGTACAAAAGGAAGTCGTATTTCTACCTCCTCCGGAGATTAAACCGGGCGGATCGGGTAAGATGGTGATTGGCACAGAGAAAAAACCCCTTTCGGTAAAGTAATCTTTGATCCCCGCAGCATCTAAAGGGCTGACTACTTTGAAATTAATTATCGCACTACATGTTGCATTACTTACTGTTACTGCATATTCTCCTGGCATCGAAACGGTTATTGTCTGCGTTGTCTCTTCTGCTGTCCAGAGGTAAGTCGTATAATTCGCGCCAGCATTCAATGCCAGAGAATTTGCCGGGCAAAGCACCACAGGGTCTGGATCATCAGTTTCCGGTTGAGGCAACACAGTTACAATTACTGTTTCTGTTTGTATTAAATTCCCCTCACTATCCGTCACATACAAGGTATAGGTGGTTGTTTCCTCCGGATGAGCTTCTGTTGTATGATGATGCGGGCTATCTAATCCTTCCTCCGGCAGCCAGTGGTAGCAATAATCTTCTGTTCCGCTGGTCATCGGACAACCAATGGTTGTCGTTTCTCCCTCACATATCGTCTTATCCTCCCCCGCCCAAGGGCATCCTGCCGGCAATTCTTCATCATCTTCTACCGTCACCGTTATGGCCGTCGTTTCGCCCAAAGTAGCTCCGCCCGTCAGGTTTTGCAGTTCAAAAGTATAAGTATGGTTTTGGTCCGTTATTCCATTGGCAGGTTCAAGCTCCAGGGTGAAGCATTGTTCCGATGTACTGCTGGCCGGAAAAGTCAGGGTCTGGGTCGTAAAGCTGGTAAAGTGAGGATCGGCGTTGCTGGTCAATACGACATCTGCGGTAAAACCGGCAGAAGGCGTTGTTACGGAAATACAAACCGAGGTACTGCCGCCTTCAGCGATGGTTATTTCCGGTTCTTGAAACTCGATTTCGGGAGGATTGGGCACATCGTCAGTCACTGTCACCGTAAGCGACGACGGCGTTCCTTCGGTAGCGCCTCCGGTCAGGTTTTGCAGTTCCAGCGTGTAAGTATGGTTCTCGTCGTGTATGCCATTGACCGGCTCCAATTGCAAAGTAAAACATTGTGCAGTAGTACTGTTGATCGGGAAAGTCAGGGTCTGCGTGGTGAAATCAATCAAGTGTGGAGCGCCGTCGCTGCTCAACACCACATCGGCCGTGGAAGCCACTGAAGGGGTAGTCACTGAAACACATACCTGCGTGCTGCCGCCTTCGGCTATGGTGATATTGGATTGCTGGAAAGCCAGCACTGGCGGGCTTATCAGGCGGCGCTCCAATTTGAAATTGTCAAACCGCACAGATGGTGCTGTACCGCCACCGCTGCGCCGCGCAATCAGGTAATGCAAACCGTCGTAATTGCTGAAAACAGCACTCTGCACGTCGTCTACTGTCTGACTGAAGCTGCTCACCAGCGGGATGTTTTGGGCGCTGCCGATATTTGTCCCTGGTGAGCCGGGTACCAAACCAATCTGGAATTGCACCTGCTTACCGGACGCAATTGTCCGCACGTTCCACGAAAATCGGTATTCGTAAGCATTAGAAAGAACTGTCTCAACCGCGAGGTAATGGCTGTTGTTCTGGAAATTAAGAACACCTGCGCATTTGTCCTGCGCCCCGCCACTGGCACCAAAACCCATTTCCGAAAAACCTGCCTGATAGAGCGGAGGCGCTCCGGGAAAAATCCCTGAGAAATCAAGTGTTGAACCCGTTACTGGTTCCCAATCCTGGGCAGTTGCCGCAACCGTAAAACCCGAAAAGGCAAGGATAAGAAGTGTGTGCTTTATTATTTCGTATCCATTGATTATCAACGAATTACCCCCCCCCTTGAAAAGCCCAAAGAGTTGCTGTTCAAGCGCAGGCGCGCGCCAGTTTGTTTTGGATAATTGGATGTCATGAAGCTTTGGTTTTTATATCGTTTTATGATTGATCTAATTTCATCCCTGTTGTCAATAGATGGAAGTGACAGGCAAGTTGGCAAGTTGGCAAACTGGCAAACAGGCAAGTTGGCAAATTGCAAGTAGGCAAACTGGCAAAAAACGGGGTTGCCATTTGCCCTCGCAGTGCGGGACAGGCTTTGCCTCTTGCCCTCTTCGCAACTTGCTCCTTTACTCCATCTCCGGGAACAAAAAACTCACCGAACTGACCACCACCGTATCGCCGGCCATGAGGTCTTGTTCAGCGCGTACCGTGTTGATTAGCGTATTAAGGTCGCCGCTGCATTCCCGAAGTTCAAAGGCATATTCGACACGGTCAAAAAAATCGTCATAATAGCTATTGTAAATAGCGGTATTGCAAATTTCAAGAGAAGAAAAATCGCTCGTTTTGGAGAAGCTGATCTGGCCGCCCCCGGCTTCGGTAGAGGTGAAAACAAGCTCATCCGTGGAAACGCTGTACGTTGCCGCCACGCTTCCTCCGCCATTGCAACCGTGAAGGGTAGCTTCCGTTTCAGACAGGAGAACTATTGAGCACAACTCTAATTCAGGCAGGTAGCTGTCTAACGTTTCTGTCAATCCAGCAATGTAAAAAGCTGCAAAGGGGCCGTTATCAGGTAGGGTGGCGAAGCCGTTGGCTGTGGCAACCCGGTAATGGGTTTCTCCGATTTCATAACCCGATAATTCAAAAGTTTTTGGATAGGTGATTTCCGGCGGGTCGTTGTCCGGATCGCAAGAACACAGCAGCACAAGAATTGCTGGCAATAAAATTGGAGCGCGCATTTTTTTCATGGCTTTTTAATTGACTAATAAAATGGTGAATAAACATACCCTCTCTTGCTGGCTGTTGTGCCAGCAAGACACCTGTTTGTTGTCTTCCAGATAACAAAACAGGATGCCACCCCCCAAGCAGGTGGCTGTGTGTGTGTTGTGTTCTTAGTGTGTGGGAATTAACCCTTTGCACGATGGCCTTGAAGCCTTTTCAACCAGCAAATAAATGGCATACCGGATGCTTGCTGAATGTACAGGATGTTATAGAATTAAGTATTCCCGTGTGCGTAGTGCAAAAAAAACCTATCTCGGATAGAATGCCAACTTTTGGGTTATATTTAACACATTAAATTTTCAATCATAGAACTTCCCATGCTCCGCGAAGTTCCCCTCACTCCGCGATACTCCTTAATATAATGTAGTTTCAGGCATTATAAAACTACCCCCTCTTCTTCCAGTACCGCATCAACCCAGCCACGCTCATCCACGATGGGTTCGCGATTTCATAGCGCGCCAACGCATCCTCGTCCAAACCAGAAGCGATGAGTTCTTCGTGGACAAATGCCTGAAAAAGTGGCGTCACTGTTTCCGGGTTTGTTTGCTGTTCAAAATAAGGTCGCATCCAGGCTGCCCAATTGAGCAGGCGTTGTTCCAATTCGTCCAAATGCGCTTTTACGGCCCCTACCCTGCCGAAATGGGTCAG
>JBBQGV010000011.1:0-90218 GCA_038323375.1 Chitinophagales bacterium | reverse complement strand
TCACCCACTGTGGATTATCTTAGACTCCCGCAATGAAACCTATTACCGACCCTTAATGATTGTGTTGAATCACAAGGCTTCGATGCCGGAAAGTGACGATTGAGGTCACTCATACCGCAGCGCTCCTTATAATGTTGATGGTACGGGAGGTTGGTTGCGGGTGGGCAAATTTGCAACTATACAACCGGATATTCATTCTGTTAATCAAGATTTTTGGTAACTATTTAGCATATAGCTATTGGAATAAGTTTGATGAGACAGGAAGCGGGCTAAAGCCCTATGGTTGGGACACATTTAAAAATAAGGTATATATGCCTTCTAAAGCTCAAATATGCACACAATTCCGCCCGGATTAAAAAGAGCAGCCGCCATGGTCGTCCTGCGCAACGGCCACCAATTGCTGTTGCTGCGCAGGGCAAAAGCCCCGCATATTGGCAAATATGTGCCCGTAGGCGGTAAGCTTGATCCTTTTGAACGCCCCATGGATGCTGCCCGCCGGGAAACGCTGGAAGAAACCGGCATTCTGGTGAAAGACCTGCACTATTGCGGGGTGCTGACAGAATCTTCACCGATTGACTACAATTGGCTCTGTTACATCTACCTCGCCGATATTGACTACCTGCCTCCTCCGCCCTGCGACGAGGGGATTCTGGAATGGATTGCCTTTGACGATTTAGCAAGCATTCCAACGCCGCCCACCGACCTGCTGATTTACCAATACATCGTGGAAGGAAGGGTATTTGCTTTAGATGCCTTGTATGATGACGGACTAAACCTGCTGGAAATGACCGAGGAGATTGCCGGGGAAAGGGTCTTTTGACCAAAAGTTCTTACCTTTGCGCTGCGGCTCTCCGCTTATCAGAACAACAACTCAAGTTCACCTACATGTTACAATCTGGTTCCGTACAAACAACGGCCAATGAAGGCATTGCAACCATAACTTTTTTCCATCCTGCTCACAATTCCATGCCGGGCTATTTGCTGGATCAATTGGTTGCTGCCATTGATGCCGTAGCTGCAGACGAGGCAATCACCGTGGTTGTCCTGAAAAGCGAAGGCGATCGAACGTTTTGTGCCGGCGCAAGTTTTGACGAATTGGCGGCAATTACCGATTACGCAACTGGCAAAGCGTTTTTTTTGGGCTTTGCACGGGTAATCAACACGATGCGCCGCTGCCACAAACCCATCATCGGGCGCATCCAGGGCAAAGCCATCGGCGGTGGCGTAGGCTTAGCCGCCGCGACGGATTATTGCATCGCCACCCACCATGCCACCATCCGGCTGAGCGAGTTGGCGGTTGGCATCGGGCCTTTTGTGATCGGGCCGGTTGTAGAACGCAAAATCGGGAAAAGCGCCTTCCAGCAATTGGCCCTCACACCTTCCGATTGGCAAACCGCCGAATGGGCCAAAGAAAAAGGCTTGTACAACGACGTTTTTCCGACGCTGGAACAAGCCGACGCTTACGTCGCGCACCTCGCCAAATCCCTCAGCAGCTACAACCCCGATGCGCTTCAGCAATTGAAGCGGGCATTTTGGGAAGGCACAGAAAATTGGGACGAGGTGTTGGCGATACGCGCCGGAATCAGCGGGAGTCTGGTCTTGTCGGAGTTTACCAAAAACGCAATTCAGGCATTTAAACAAAAAACAACATGAAAGAACCTAAAGAAGATACACAGGTATTGCAGGGTCTTTTCCTCAATGTAGTGCATGAACAGTTAAAAAAAAATGACCCGCCCGAAACGGCGCAAACCTTGAAGCGCCTGATTTCGGAAGGCATTCCGGAGCGCGACGCCATGAATATGCTTGCGATTTGTATTGCCCATGAAGTATATGCTGCATTGGAGTCGGATGCGCCTTTCAACAGGGAGCGGTTTGTAAAGGCGTTGGATGAACTGCCGGGAGATTTTTTGTAATATGAATTAAGCCATGACCAATATACAAACCATTACCGATAAAAAAACGCTCCTTCGCGCCTTCCGCCTCATGGCGACTGCAAAAGCCATGACCGAGGTTTACGAGGAAAATTTCAAATTTTCCTCCAAATACGTGCACGCCACCTCGCGCGGCCATGAAGCGGTTCAATTGGCGTTGAGCATGCAGTTGCTGCCCCAAGACTGGCTGGCACCTTATTACCGCGACGACGCCATGCTGCTTGGCATCGGCATGCGCCCTTACGACCTGATGTTGCAGTTGATGGCCAAACGCGACGACCCCTTCAGCGGTGGCCGCACGTATTATTGCCATCCCAGCCTGCGCGACGCCGACAAGCCCAAAATTCCGCACCAGTCTTCCGCCACCGGCATGCAGGCCATCCCAACCACGGGGGTTGCCATGGGGGTTCAATACCGGGAAAGGATGGGGCTTTCGCCAAAAAGCGCCGACAATCCGGTGGTCGTCTGCTCGCTGGGCGATGCTGCCGTCACGGAAGGAGAAGTGGCGGAAGCTTTTCAAATGGCGGCTTTGCGCCAATTCCCTATCCTATACTTAGTGCAGGACAACGGCTGGGACATTTCTGCAAATGCCGCCGAAACCCGCGCACAAAACGCTGCGGAATACGCTGCCGGATTCAAAGGTTTGGAAGCGATCAGCATAGACGGCAGCGATTTTCAAGCCTGTTATTCGACCTTTCAGGAGGTTTTGGCAGTAATTCGCGAGGAACGCCGCCCATTTCTGGTGCATGCCCGCGTGCCCTTGCTTAACCACCACACCAGTGGCGTTCGGAAGGAATGGTATCGTGATGATCTGGAGGAACATCAGCAACGCGACCCTTTTCCGCAATTGCGGGAACGGCTACGGGAAGCGGGTATTGACAAGTCAACCCTGACAAAAATTGAAAGCGAGGTACGGCAAACGGTGTTGTCGGACTTCGAATTGGCGAAAGCCGCAGAAGACCCCCGTCCGGAAGATTTATTTACCCACGACTTCGCTCCGACCACCATCCTCGAAGAGCGCGGCATCCGCGAACCGAAAGGCGGACAACCCGTCGTGATGGTGGATTGTGCGCTTTTTGCCATCGAGGAATTGATGCGCCAGCATCCCGAGTGCCTCCTCTACGGGCAGGATGTGGGCGGCAGGCTCGGCGGCGTGTTTCGCGAAGCTGCCACCTTAGCCCAAAAATTCGGCGATCACCGCGTTTTTAATACTCCGATTCAGGAAGCATTCATCATTGGCAGCACGGTTGGGATGTCGGCAGTGGGGTTGAAACCCATTGTGGAAGTCCAGTTTGCCGATTATATCTGGCCGGGACTGAACCAGCTATTTGCCGAAGTCAGCCGTTCCTGCTACCTAAGCAATGGCAAATGGCCGGTGAGCATGGTGCTGCGCGTGCCGATCGGCGCGTATGGTAGTGGCGGGCCTTACCACTCCTCCAGCGTAGAATCGGTGCTGACCAATATCCGGGGCATCAAAATTGCCTACCCGAGTAATGGTGCCGATTTGAAAGGTTTATTGAAATCAGCCTGGTACGACCCAAATCCGGTGGTCATTTTTGAGCACAAAGGCTTGTACTGGTCGAAAGTGCGCGGTACGGAAGCGGCGCGCAGCGTTGAACCGGATGAAAATTATGTGGTGCCTTTCGGCAAAGCGCGGCTGGCGTTGGAAGCATCCGAAACCGCTGTAAATAAAGGCGAGTCGCTGCTGATTGTCACGTACGGCATGGGCGTTCACTGGGCGCTGAATGTCGCCAAAGGTTTTGAAGGCCGGCTTTCGATCCTTGACCTGCGCACGCTTTTTCCGTTAGACGAAACCGCAATTTACGAGCAAGCCCGCCTGCACGGCAAAGTGCTGGTCGTGACAGAAGAACCGGTGAACAACACGTTTGCGCAAAGCATCGCTGCCCGCATCTCGGAACGCTGTTTTGAATACTTAGACGCGCCAGTGCGCACAATCGGCTCCGAAAACATGCCGGCTATCCCGCTGAACGAAACGCTGGAGCGCACGATGGTACTTTCTATTGAAAAAGTGGCGGTGGCGGTTGAGGAAATGCTGGCTTATTAAACAGCATACAGATGAGCAACGTAAAAATAGACCCAAGCTGGAAAGCGGTTCTGGAAAACGAATTTGATCAGCCTTATTTTCAGGCCATCGCTTCTTTTTTGCGACGCGAAAAAGAAGCCGGTAAGGTCATTTATCCCCCCGGTCCACTTATCTTTAATGCCTTCGACAGCACACCTTTTGAACAGGTCAAGGTGGTCATCCTGGGGCAGGATCCCTACCACAATCCCGGCGAAGCGGTGGGCTTGTCTTTTTCCGTGCCGCGTGGCGTGGCGACTCCTCCTTCCCTGAAAAATATTTATAAAGAACTGAACGCCGATGTTGGCACGCCAATCCCTGCTCACGGCGACCTCAGCTCCTGGGCGACACAGGGCGTGTTTTTGCTCAACGCTATGCTCACTGTGGAACACAAACAAGCCCAATCGCATCAACACATCGGCTGGCAAAATTTTACCGATGCAGTCATTCGCAAACTTTCAGAGCAACGCGAACATTTGGTTTTTATGCTTTGGGGGAATTTTGCGCGCAAAAAAAAGGAACTGATTGATGCTTCGCGGCACCTCATCCTCGAAGCGGCCCACCCTTCCCCATTAGCCGGCGGCGCTTTTTTTGGCTGCAAGCACTTTTCAAAAGCGAATGCTTATTTGGAAGCGCATGGCTTGACGCCGGTGGAGTGGGCGTAAGACAGGAATATCTATTAATTCTTCAATCATTTCTGAAAAATTCGGATACCGAGCCGGTAAACAGAAGCAACAGAGAGGGTAAGGAACGCCGAAATAATAACTTCCCGATTTGGGCGGTGGCTTTTGGCTACGCCGAACTTGCGTTTCCCACCGGACTTCCCGCAATTGCTTTCAGTCGGCGCAATTGCCTTCGTCGGTTACGTAGCTTTGGCTACGCTCCCTTCTTGCGCCTTGTCCGCTGGAAAAATCCCCACGCCGAAAACGCGAACTTATTATTGCGATGTTCCTAAGGGTCGGGGTTGAAACTTTAATGAAAAGTTAAAAATTAACGGAACAGGTCAGTCATTTTTGCCAGACATCTCAAAAAAGACCACCTTTCCCAATGACGGTATGCCCATTCATCTTCAATACGAATTATCGCAATCTTATGATGACCAATTTGTTTTAATATTTAAAAACCCGCGAAGCCATTCTAAAAGTAGTCAATTGTTTTTTCTGTTATGCTGCGAGTCGCCAAGTTTTGTGCATTGTCGGGATGTGCTATAAATAGGAAATATCTCATTTCCTCTTGAGCTTGGTTCCATCGGGACTACTAACCGAAATTCGGGATGTTTCTTGCTTTTTATAGATTTTCATCCAAATACAGGTCTTTTTTTCGCGCTCGAAAAAGCATCCGACAACCTCCACCTCCACCCTTTAAATTTTTTCAGCACTTCGTACTCAAAAAACCGGGAATATCCGTACATTAAGCCCCAATTTAATTCAACGAATTTTAATCCTCCCCTCATGCAGCGTCCGGATTTCAGCAAACTCACTTTTTCACGGGACTGGCTCGGCCTGAACACTGCCGAAGGCGAACCCCACCTTTGGCAAACGCCGGAAAAAATCGCTGCGCCCACGGTTCCGGTTGCCAAAAACCACCTCCACTTGCGTTACGCAGCGGGTATTGCGCCTTTTTTGCGCGGCCCTTATTCCTCCATGTACGCATTACAAGCCTGGACCATCCGGCAATACGCAGGTTTTTCCACCGCACAGGAAAGTAATGCATTTTACCGGCGCAACTTGGCCCAGGGGCAAATGGGGCTTTCCGTTGCCTTTGACCTCGCCACGCACCGGGGCTACGACTCCGACCACGAGCGCGTGACCGGCGATGTGGGCAAAGCCGGAGTTGCCATAGATACGGTAGAGGACATGAAAGCGCTGTTTGACGAAATTCCGTTAGATAAAATGTCCGTGTCCATGACCATGAACGGGGCAGTCATTCCTATTATGGCGTTCTACCTCGTGGCAGCCGAAGAACAAGGTTTCAAACCCGAACAACTCAACGGCACCATCCAAAACGACATTCTGAAAGAATTCATGGTGCGCAACACCTACATCTACCCGCCCGAGCCTTCCATGCGCATCATTGCCGATATTTTTGCCTTTGCGGCCAAAAACATGCCGCGCTTCAACTCCATCAGCATCAGTGGCTACCACATTCAGGAAGCTGGCGGCACGGCAGATATCGAACTGGCTTACACCTTAGCCGACGGATTAGAATACCTCCGCGCCGGATTGAAGGTAGGGTTGAGTATTGACGATTTTGCGCCGCGCCTGTCTTTCTTCTGGGGCATCGGCATGAACCATTTTATGGAAATTGCCAAAATGCGCGCCGGAAGGATGCTTTGGGCTAAAATCGTGCAGCAATTCAAGCCAACCAACCCAAAATCGCTGGCCTTGCGTGCCCATTGCCAGACTTCAGGCTGGAGCCTCACCGAACAGGATCCATACAACAACGTGGCGCGCACCTGCGTGGAAGCTTTAGCTGCGGCGCTCGGCGGAACGCAATCTATGCACACCAATGCGCTGGACGAGGCGCTGGCTTTGCCCACCGATTTTTCGGCAAAAATTGCCCGCGACACCCAGTTGTACCTGCAACAAGAAACCGGCATCTGCCACGCCGTGGATCCCTGGGCAGGTTCGTACCACGTTGAGCATTTGACGGCGGAATTGGCCAACCGCGCCTGGGAGCTGATCGAAGAAGTGGAAGCGCTGGGCGGTATGACCAAAGCCATTGAGGAAGGTTTGCCCAAATTGCGCATCGAAGAAGCCGCTGCCCGCAAACAAGCCCGCATTGACAGCGGCAAGGATTTTATTGTTGGAGTCAATGTTTTCCAAACCAACGACGAAGAACCTTTTGAGTTGCTCGAAGTGGACAACACCGCCGTTCGCGACGCACAATTACAAGGCTTGCAGCGGGTGAAAGCCAACCGGAATGAAGTGGCGGTGCAGGCCGCGCTCGAAGCCATTTACCAATGCGCCGCAACGGGGGAAGGCAATCTGCTGGAATTTGCCATCGAAGCGGCTCGGTTGCGCGCCACGCTCGGAGAAATATCTTATGCCATGGAACGAAAATTCGGACGCTACGTCGCCACCACCAAATCCGTTTCCGGCGTCTATGCAGGCGAAGCGGCCGACGACGAAGATTTTAAGCGGGCACGAGCTTTGGCCGACCGCTTTGCGGAAATGGATGGCCGCCGCCCCCGCATCATGGTGGCCAAATTGGGCCAGGACGGCCACGACCGCGGTGCAAAAATTATCGCCACCAGTTTTGCCGACCTCGGCTTCGACGTAGACATCGGCCCTTTGTTTCAAACTCCTGCCGAAGCGGCCCGCCAGGCTGCGGAAAACGATGTACACATCCTCGGGATTTCTTCCTTAGCAGCAGGCCACAAAACGCTGGTTCCGCAAACGATTGAGGAATTGGAAAAATTAGGCCGCCCGGATATTTTAGTGATTGTCGGCGGCGTGGTGCCGCCCCAGGATTACGAATTCCTGTATGAACACGGCGTGGCGGGGATTTTTGGCCCCGGCACGAAGATTCCGGTGGCGGCGCAGCAGATTTTGGAGGTGTTGATAGAAGTGAGTTGATCATTAGAAAATATACCCTCATGCCCCTAAGTTGGAACGAAATAAAAGCCCGCGCCCTTGCCTTTTCCAAAGAATGGGAGCACGAAAGCAGCGAAGATGCCGAAGCCAAGTCATTTTGGGATGGCTTCTTTCATGTCTTCGACCTGTCGCGCCGTCGGGTAGCCACTTTTGAGGCAGCCGTGCGCAAGGGCGACCACAAACAGGGCTTTATTGACTTGCTTTGGAAAGGCGTAATTTTGGTGGAACATAAATCAAGGGGTAGAGATTTAGACAAAGCCTTTCAGCAAGCCAAAGACTATTTTCCTGGCCTGAAAGAACACGAATTACCCAAATACATCCTCATTTCTGACTTTGAGCGATTCCGGCTCCACGACCTCGATACGGGCGACATCCACGAATTTAAACTGCACGAATTTGTCGCCCACGTCCACCTGTTCGGGTTCATTGCCGGGTATCAGAAGCGTACCTACAAAGACGAAGACCCGGTAAATATAGAGGCCGCCGAACGCATGGGGCGGTTACACGACCGTTTGGAAGAAGCGGGCTACACCGGCCACGCTTTGGAAGTGTATTTGGTGCGGGTGTTGTTTTGCCTGTTCGCAGAAGATACGGGCATTTTTGAGCGCACCCAATTTCAGGAATTGGTGGACAGCTACACCAACCCCGACGGCAGCGACCTGGCTTTACAATTGGCCCAATTGTTCCAAACGCTAAATACCCCATCGGATAAGCGGTTTAAAACGCTGGATGAGACGCTGGCTGCATTCCCGTTTGTAAATGGCAAACTATTTGAAGAAAACCTTCCAATAGCAGCCTTTGACTCCAAAATGCGGGAAAACCTGCTTTGGTGCTGTGCGCTCAATTGGAGCAAAATTTCCCCGGCTATCTTCGGCTCGATGTTTCAGGCAGTTATGAATCCCAAAGAGCGGCGCAATCTGGGGGCGCATTATACGTCGGAGAAAAATATTCAAAAAGTTATTAAGCCCCTGTTTTTAGATGATTTATATGCTGAATTTGAAAAGGCCAAAGGCAACCGCAACCGCCTGAACGAACTGCACCGCAAAATCGCCGCATTGCATTTCCTCGACCCCGCCTGTGGTTGTGGCAACTTCCTGATCATTTCGTACCGGGAACTGCGCGAACTGGAACTCCTGATTTTACGCGAATTGAACAAAAGCGGACAAGGCTTTTTGGATGTTCGGGAAATTATCCTGGTGGACGTTGACCAATTTGCAGGCATCGAATACGATGAGTTTCCGGCGCGTGTGGCGGAGGTGGCGATGTGGCTGATGGATCACCAAATGAACCTGAAAGTATCGGATGAATTTGGGCAATATTTCGTGCGGTTGCCGCTGGTAAAATCTGCGAAAATCGTGCATGGGAACGCTTTGCGCATAGACTGGCAGGCAATTCGCAGCGCATCCGTGTACGATATGAACGCTGATGAGGTGAACATCTTTCAGGTGAATGAGCCGGAAACGCATTATCAGACCGTGAATGTTTTTGCCAAACAAGTTAACCTGTTTTCTGTCGAAAATGCGCCTGTTACCAGCGTCTCGGCCAACGGTGGAGCAGGCTTCGACTACATTTTGGGCAACCCGCCGTTCATTGGAACTGCGTATCAATCCGTTGGGCAGAAGGAAGATATGGCCTACCTTTTTCGTGGGGTTAACTCCTTTGGTATGTTGGACTATGTAGCGGCTTGGTATTTGAAAGCTGCCCAGTACATCCAAAACACACGTACCAAAGTGGCATTTGTCAGCACCAACAGTATTTCGCAAGGCGAGCAAGTAGGCGTGTTGTGGAGCGTTTTGTTCAATTTTTATAAAGTAAAAATCCATTTCGCGCACCGCACATTTAGTTGGAAAAATGAGGCAAAAGGGAATGCCGCTGTTCACTGTGTAATCATTGGTTTTGCTGCTTTTGACGTAAATGAAAAGCGTCTATTTGACTATGGACACATCAAAGGTGAGCCGACAGAAAGAAAGGTTGGAAATATAAACCCTTATCTTGTAGAGGGGAACGACGTGTATCTTCAATCCATTTCCACACCAATATGCAATGTGCCCAAAATGCAATCCGGTTCAGCCGCACGCGACGGCGGTTTTTTGATTTTATCAAAAGATGAAAAGGAGGAATTGGCAAAAAAAAGCCATGAATCAGAACGCTTTTTCAGGCGGTTTATAAGTGGCGACGATTTCATCAATAACATTGAGCGTTGGTGCATTTGGCTGAAAAAGGTGTCTCCAAATGAGTTCAGGAATATAACAGAGTTTCAACAGCGATTCAAACAGGTTAAAGCATTCAGGGAAAACAGTACCCGGCCAGGAACAAAAAAAATGGCTGATCTTCCCTATCTTTTTGCAGAGGAACGCCAACCTGATTGGGATTTTGTGCTCCTCCCCAAAGTTTCCTCTGAAAACAGAAAATACATACCGATAGCCTATCTGGATAAGGACTTCATTATTTCGGATAAAACCTTTGTAGCCCCAAACACATCTGTTTTTCATTTTGGAATGCTCACCTCGCAAATGCACATGGCATGGATGCGCTATACTTGTGGGCGTTTGAAAAGCGACTATAGTTACTCCAACACATTAGTCTACAACAACTATCCTTTTCCACTTTCGCCCAAAGACGCCCAAAAGCAAAAAGTTGAAGCAGCGGTGCAAAGCGTTTTAGACACCCGCGCAAAATACCCGACCAGCAGCTTAGCAGACTTATACGATCCAGTGACCATGCCACCCGACTTGGTGAAAGCGCACCAGATTTTGGATAAGGCTGTTGATTTGTGTTATCGCCCCCAGCCTTTCGCCAATGAATTGAGCAGAATCGAATTTTTGTTTGGGTTGTATGAGCAGTATACCGCGCCGATGTTTAAAGAGGAAGGAAAAAAGTGAAAAGGCAAATAATTATTTTGCTGTCATAATCAAACAGAAATTTCATTCCTAAACCAATCAAAAGCAAATATGAAAAAGCCCGCTAACACGAATTCTTCCATCTGGAAAGACCTCCTTTCCCTCTTCTACCCCCACATCTGTGCGGCTTGCGGCCAAAACGCCCCACCCCGCAGCCACGTCATCTGCGTATCCTGTCTGTACAAACTGCCGAAGACGAATTTTCATTTGCACAAAGAAAATCCGTTCACCGAGCGCTTTTGGGGACGGTTGCCGTTGGAGGCTGGCGCAGCCTTTTTCTTTTTTGCAAAAGGCAGTCGCACCCAGCAACTCATTCACCGGCTGAAATACAAAAACAAGCGGGAAATCGGGATTCAAATGGGCAAACTGTACGGCGCGGAGCTGCGGGAAAGTCCGCTGTTCAGCCGGGTGGATGTCATCGTGCCGGTACCGTTGCATCCTAAAAAAGAATGGGCGCGCGGCTACAACCAGAGCGCCCTTTTTGCACAGGGGTTGTCGGAAACCCTGCAGAAACCATGGTTGCATAACGGGCTTCAGCGCAAGGTGCATGCTGATAGCCAGACTCAAAAATCGCGCGAAGAACGCCTCGACAACATTTCCCAGGCTTTTGTCATTGGGGATGTGGAGGCCATCAAAGGCAAACACGTGCTATTGGTGGACGACGTGCTGACCACCGGTGCCACCCTGGAAGCCTGTGGTCTGCGCCTGCTGGATGTGCCGGATGTGCAGTTGAGTATGGCGACGTTGGCGATGACCATGGATTGAAGCGCTTTGTTTTATTGCATAGCCAATTGGCTCTAAGAGCTTAATGTTTTTCACATTTAATATTAACTTTGTTTGTCCTAATCTTGATTCAGCATTGCATTCTGAGAGACAAATGATGTTATTATCCCTAATGTCTATCATCTTCTAAACGTTAACCATTTCATGGCATGTACATAAAAGAAATTGAGCTGACGAATATAAGATCGATCCGGAATTTGCATATCAGGTTTGATTCCCCCGCAGGATGGCATGTGCTTCTTGGAGACAATGGCGCTGGTAAATCTTCTGTCATCAGAGCAATATCTGCTGCAATTGTAGGGCCTTCTGAAATTTTACGGCTTGATCCAAATTTCAGTACATGGGTTACTACTAATGAAGGGAGAGCATCTATCAACCTGGTTTTGAGTCGCGATCCTTCCAAAGATAAGCGCTCCGGTCAGGGTGGCGCAAGAGGGGGTGATAGAAATATTACTGAAATAAGATGCCAGACCAATATCGAACAAGAGGAAGGGAACGGAAGGGCTTGGAAGTTCAAGGATGCTGCAATTCGAAAAACCGCTGCACATCCTGATTTCTATAACTGGGGATCTGGTGATGGCTGGTTTTCAGCTGCATTTGGCCCTTATCGGCGCTTTACGGCGGCAACCAATCTTTAGAAAATTTTTACATCCGCAATCCCAAAATAGGCGCTCATTTGACTGCCTTTAAGGAAGATGCAGCCCTTACCGAGTCAGTTGTTTGGCTGAAAGATTTATTATCGCGTAGTTTATTCAGACCAAATTCAAGAGAAACGACAACCCTGAACGTTTACGGAGCTTACAGGCAAACGTTAATGCCCAGCCCAGCCAGCCTGATCTTGGCGCAAGATACACGCGGGCTAAAACGCTTTGGGAAACCAGAGATAACAGGGTTGCGGACAAGGCGATTTGGGTTGAAGTCAAGCAAAAACTTAAACAGAGCCATCCGCGCCCTGGTATTTGTCAATACTATGAATATGAGCGCATTACAGCAATTGAGCATTTTTTTCCTAAAAAATATTTTCCGGACTATGCATTTAGGTGGGATAATTACCTGCTGATCTGTCATAATTGCAACTCAAAATACAAAGGCGATAAATTTGCTGTTTTTAATCCGGCCGGGAGTGAAACGATATTTGAACTACCGATTACAAGAGGTTCTTATCCTTCCCCTCCTTCTAATGATGCCGTTTTGATCAATCCCAGGTCTGAAAACCCACAAGATTCTTTGTTACTTGACTTAGGGACAGGAGCTTTCATTCCAACTCCCGGAACAGATGCCCGCAGAAAGACTAAAGCAGTTTATACAAGAGCGTTATTGCACTTAAATACAGATGACAATCTGGTTCGTTATCGAAAGAAGGCTTATGATGGTTATTTGCGCAAACTAGAAGAATATATAAAAATAAAGGCCGCCTTCAATTTCTCAGCACTCCTGAATGCCTTGCCTCCAGCCAAAAGAACTATCGTCATACAAACTTCTGCTTATGAGCTTGAAAAAAACAGGTTGCTCGAACTTATAAAAAATGACATCCTCAATGATCCTTTTCCAACAGTATGGCTGGAAATAAAAACCCAGAAAGACTTTCTCTCTCATATTGCCATCCTTTTTGAGGATGCCCCTGAAGCGTTGACCTGGTAACGTGCAATTCAGAAAGACTTGGAACGCAAATTTAAACTCGAGCACCTGTCTTTCAATTCCTTTCCGGAAATTCGTACCTTCGCGGCTCAATAAAAAAAGGCATGATTTCATACATCAAAGGCACCATCAGCTTTAAGAATCCGACCTTTATTTTGGTGGAAGCAGGCGGGATTGGCTACCATGTCAACATCAGCCTGAACACCTATGCCCGGATCGAAAAATTAGAGAACATCAAGATCCTGACGCATCTGCTGGTGCGCGAAGACAGCCATACCCTCTATGGTTTTGCAGACGATGCTGAGCGGACCATGTTCGTACACCTGATTTCTGTTTCTGGGGTAGGGCCAACGACTGCCCAGATCGTGCTGTCCTCTCTGACAACCGAAGACCTGCGTTCAGCCATTATCGGCGAAAATGTGGCGCTGTTCCAGAAGGTAAAAGGCATTGGTCCGAAGACCGCAAAACGCATTATTCTCGACCTGAAAGACAAAATGCTGAAGGATGGCGGCGATACTTCGCTGACACTCCTGACACCGCAGGACAATACGATGCGGGAGGAAGCGTTATCTGCACTGTCTGCGCTGGGATTCAACCGGATTGCAGTGCAGAAAACATTGAACCAGCTTTTGAGAGACCATCCGGGTGTGGGTACGGTGGAAGAACTGATAAAATTGGCACTCAAGCAGATGTCTTGAGGTGGTTATTAGTTGTTTGTTATTGGTGGGATTCAGATAAGTGAGGTGATCCTTATCCTCATCAAATACGGCCTCCACCAGTAACAGATAACCAGCAACCACACCAGAGGCATCTTTTTAAAAAAAAATAAGTCGTTCCAACAGGCGACATGAAGGACGGAGGCGCTGCAACACCTGTTAAAATTTTCAGCCATTACAAAATACGGGGCGATCAATCGTTAGAGACGGGCAAGGTCACCGCAATTGCAGTAACCGCGTGTAGTTTTTGAGTCTCCCTCCTATGATTAAGTGATTAAGCAATGAATTATCTGCCGGGTGATATTCCATCCGGTGGTTTTGGTAGAATCCTACGTTTTTTAGCTATGACGAGAATTGCTTTACCTATTTCCCTGTTAACGGGCTTGGCCATCTGGATGTTCGCGGAAGCGAATACATTCCCCGCCGCAACTTTTCAGGGCAGCTTGCAAAAAGCAGACGCGGCAACAACCGACACTTTGCCGCCAGTAGAAGAACGTTACGACGACTTCATCACCAACCCGAATAGAAATCCTTTCGACCTGAAAGATCCCAGTATTGTGGAGCAAACGGTTGATTATGACCCGGAAACCGGTCAATACATCATCCGGGAAAAAATCGGCGACGATTATTTCCGCCCGCCAACGTACATGACCTTTGAGGAATACCTCGCCTGGCAGCGGAAAAAAGATGAGCGCGACTACTTCAATCAATTAGCGGGCATCAACACCAGCGGCGGCACTACGGCCCTCGATCCGCTTGCCAAATTTGATGTAAAAAGCAATATGCTCGATCGCCTTTTCGGGGGTTCGACGGTAGACATCCGGCCACAGGGGGGGATTGACCTGACTTTCGGCGTGGATTTTCAGCGCTTAGACAACCCCATCCTCACAGAGCGCCAACGGCGCACCGGAGGGTTCGACTTCGACATGAACATCCAGATGAACGTGACCGGGAAAATCGGCGAAAAGCTGACCCTGACCACCAACTACAACAACAACGCGACCTTCAACTTCGACAATCAGATCAAGTTAGACTACAACAGCGACCTGTTCAGCGAAGACGACATCATCAAAAAAATCGAGGCAGGTAACGTCAGCCTGCCTTTGCGCGGCTCGCTCATCCAGGGCGCCCAGAGCTTGTTTGGTCTGAAAACCGAATTGCAGTTCGGGCATCTCCGCTTTACCGCCATCGCTTCCCAACAGAACTCTCAGAACGAAAATATCCAGCTCAAAGGGGGCAGCCAGGTGCAGGAATTTGAAGTCAAAGCAGACGAATACGACGAAAACCGCCACTTCTTCCTTTCGCATTACAACCGCGATGGTTTTGAGAAAAACCTGAATAACCTGCCACAAATCAATACGTTATTCCATTTAGAAAACATCGAAGTCTGGATCACCAACGACCGCAACGTGGTGGAAGACGTACGTGATATTGTCGCTTTTGCCGACTTGGGCGAACCGGAACGCTTAGTGAACCCCACTGCTGTTCCGCCATTGCCAACTCCTCGCTTCCGCGAAATCGGCAATGGCCGTCCGTTGCCCGACAACAATGCCAACGGCCTGTATCAGCGCTTGCTGGATCGCCCGGAATTGCGCAGCATTGACCGCAGCGTTTCCATCCTTCAGTCGCAGGAATTTGGTTTGGTTCAATCCAAAGATTTTGAAAAGGTGAGCGCCCGTAAATTGGACGAGCGTGAATACACCGTTCACCCCGATCTGGGTTACATCTCCGTCAACATCAACGTGCAACCCGACCAGGTATTAGCGGTCGCATTTCAGTACAAATACAACGGCAGTATCTATAAGGTGGGCGAACTTTCCGTCAATACCGACGCCGTAGGTTCGGACACTTCCGACCTGACGCCACAGGTATTGTACGTCAAAATGCTAAAAAGTACCACCCAACGCACCGACGTCCCTACGTGGGATCTGATGATGAAAAACGTGTACTCCATCGGCGCTTTTCAGGTGAACCGGGAGGATTTTAAATTGGATATTTTTTACGAAGATCCGGGTAAAGGCTTCAAGCGCTTTTTGCCAAAAAGTAACCTGGAAGGCAAGCCCCTGATCCGCGTGTTCAACCTCGACAACCTGAATACTCAGGGCGACCCGCAACCAGACGGCGTTTTCGACTTCGTGCCGGGCGTCACCATCAACCCGACGAATGGCCGCATCATGTTCCCCGTACTAGAGCCATTCGGTTCGTCTTTGGGGAATCAGATTACGGACGCCAATTTCCGGGACTCCTTTGTTTACCAGGAATTATACGACCTGACGCTTTTTCAGGCGCAGGAATTCCCGGAAAAAAACCGCTACGCCATCCGGGGTAGTTTTAAATCGAGCTCTTCTTCCGAAATTTCTCTTGGTGCCTTCAACATCCCGCCGGGTTCGGTGCGGGTAACGGCAGGGGGCCAACTGCTGATTGAAGGCCGCGACTACGAAGTGGATTACGGAACGGGCCGGGTAAAAATCCTTAACGACGCCATTATCGCTTCGGGGGTTCCGGTGAACGTGTCCTTCGAGGACAACACCGTTTTCGGCTTCCAGACCAAGGCCATGATCGGGGTGCGCGCCGACTATAAAATCAACGACAACCTGAATGTGGGCGCTACCTTCCTGCAATTATTTGAACGGCCTTTTACACAAAAAGTCAATATCGGGGATGACCCCATTCGCAACCGAATCTACGGCTTCGACCTCAACCTGAGCAAAGAAGCGCCGTGGCTGACCAAAGCGGTGGACAAACTCCCGTTCTTTTCAACCAAAGCCACCTCCAATATCAATTTTAGTGCGGAGGCTGCCTACCTTCAGCCCGGCCACTCCAAAGCCATCAACGAAACCAGAAAAGATAAAAGCGGCGTCGTGTACATTGACGACTTCGAGGGCAGCACCAGCAGTTTCGACCTGCGCCAACCTACCAACCAATGGTTCCTGGCCAGTGTGCCCCAAAACGACGACCAGAACAACAACCCGTTGTTTCCGGAAGCCAACGCCAACAGCCTTGCTTACGGTGCCAACCGCGCCCGGATGAACTGGTATCGCATTGACAACATTGCCCGTGTTGGCACCGACAATGCAAACCCATATACCAGCCAAGTGCCGCAAAATGAGGTCTTCCCCAACCTGCGTATTCAGCAGACGGATGTCTCCAATATTGCATTCACTTTCGACTTGTCGTATTCGCCAAGCGAACGCGGCCCTTACAATTTTGATTTGCCGAACGGCTACCCGGGCTTGTCGCGCGGGGTTACGGCTGTTGGCGATTCGCTTATCCTGCGCGATCCGACTACCCGTTGGGGTGGCATCATGCGGGCATTGAACAATGCCAACGACTTTCAGGCGGCCAACATTGAATTCCTGGAATTCTGGATGCTTAGCCCCTTTTTGGATCCGACAGACGCATCCAGCCCGTCGCCCATTGCAGAAGGGCAGGAAGGAACGCTGTACATTAACTTGGGCAACGTTTCGGAGGATATCCTTAAAGATTCGCGAAAATCCTTTGAAAATGGACTCCCGACCGAAAGCTCTGAACGCCGTACGGACAACACGCTTTGGGGCAAAGTACCCGCAGGCCAGCAGATTACCAGGGCTTTCGACAATGACTTGCAAAATGATGCCCGGGAAAGCCAGGACGTTGGCCTCGACGGGTTGAACGATGCGGAGGAACGGGCAAAATTTGCAAATTATATTAACGCGATCCAAAGCGGCGTAAGCGCTGTGATCGCCGACAAAATATCGCGCGACCCGTCCAACGACAATTTCCGCTACTACCGGGACGCCAGCTTTTTGGCCCAAGACGGCGTATTGCAACGCTACCGAGACTTCAACAATCCGGAAGGCAACTCGCAGTCAAACCTCGGCAACGAAATCCGGCAGTCGGGCACGAATATTCCCGACTCGGAAGACATCAACCAGGACAATACCCTGAATGAAACGGAATCCTATTTCCAGTATAAAATCCCGCTGAAGTTCAATCCTTCCGATCGCCGCGAGATAGACGTGAACAAAACCCCGTTCATCACCGACCGCATCGAAGATCCTTCTACGCGCCGAGTCTGGTACCGCTTCCGGATTCCACTTAATGGGCCGGATAAAGTAAGCGTGGGCGGTATTCGCGACTTCCGTTCTATTCGCTTTATGCGGATGTATATGAAGGATTTTGAAGAACCCGTTGTTTTGCGTTTTGCCCGATTGGAACTGGTGCGCAACCAATGGCGCAGGTATACGCAGGACTTAGCCAGCAGCGACGATATTGTAGGCGTTCCCGACAATTGCGGTGCCGTCACGACCTTCGACGTGGATGCCGTAAACATTGAAGAGAACAGCAGCCGGGCACCATTCAGCTATACCTTGCCGGAAGGCATTCAGCGCGAACAATCGCTGGGCGTTTTCCAGGCCCTGCAAAACGAACAATCGCTCTCTATGCGCATCGGCGACCTGTGCGACGGCGACGCCCGTGCCATTTTCAAAATTACGGAAGTGGATCTGCGTCTTTACGAGCGCCTGAAAATGTTCGTCCACGCAGAATCGCCGGACGACAACATTCAATCGGGCGACCTGAAAATTTTTATGCGCCTCGGCAGCGATTTCCAAAATAACTATTACGAATACGAGATCCCGCTGGTGATGTCAGACCCCGACGGTCTTCCATCAAACCCAAATACTTCGCAGTACAAACAAGCGGTTTGGCTTGCCGCGAACGAATTTAATTTCGCGCTCTCCCAACTGCGCGAACTGAAATTGGATCGTGACGCTGCCAACTTCAACAAAGGTGCCGAATACATCCGGGCAATCAATCCATCTGATCCAAATTCACACGTCATCAAGGTAAAAGGCAGCCCCAACCTCGGCTTTGTCAAAATGGTGATGGTTGGGGTGCGCAATCCTTATACCGGCAATAACGCCTCTTACGATACGGAAGTCTGGGTCAACGAATTGCGGGTGACGGGGTTGGATGAACGGGGCGGCACGGCAGCCATCGCGCGATTGGACATGCAATTAGCGGATTTGGGCAATGTTACCATCGCGGGTAATTACAATTCCATTGGTTTTGGAGCGCTCGACCAGCAGGTACACGAGCGCAGCCGGGAAGAAGTGACGGGCTACGACATTGCAACGACGCTGGAATTGGGCAAATTTTTGCCTGAAAAATGGGGCGTTAAGATCCCGTTCTACGCCCAGTTATCGAATACCACGAGTACGCCCGAGTACAACCCTTATGACTTGGATCTTGTACTCAAAGATCAGTTAAAAAGCATCGGTGATCCGATTAAGCGGGATTCCGTTCGCAAGCAATCACAGGAAGTGACCGCCATCAAGAGCTATAACTTCACCAATGTGCGCAAAGAACGCACCAACGCGCAGGCAAAACCCATGCCCTGGGACATTTCGAACTTCAGCGTCAGTTACGGATTTACCCAAACCGACCGGCGCGACCCGATTATACAGTTTGACCGGCAAGATCGCTATACGGGCGCGTTGGACTACGGTTTCAGCACACGCGTCAATTATTGGGAACCTTTCAAAGGCATCAAAAACGACAAGTACCTGAAACTGATCAAGGAGTTTAACATCAACCCTTTGCCTAACTCATTTACTTTCAGCACCATACTGGATCGCAGTTTTGCACGCACCAGTTATCGCTTCGCAGGGGTGGATGAACGGTTCAATACCTTCTTCAACAAGCGTTTCCTTTGGGATCGGCAGTACAACCTACAGTGGGACATCACCAAAGCGTTGAAGTTTACCTTCAACTCGTCCAATTCTTCGGTCATTGACGAGCCCAACGAGATCACGCTGCTTGAAAACCAGCCTTTGATTGGCGACATCAACAAATTCCGGCGCGACAGCATCTGGAACAATATTCGCCAGTTGGGGCGTCCGAAACTCTACCGCCACAACATCAACGTGACTTACACGCTGCCTATCCGCCACCTTCCGTTTATGGATTGGGTGCAGGTGCGCGCACAGTATCAGGCGGAATACAGTTGGAACGCCGCTGCCCTCAACGTGGACAGCTTAGGCAATGTAATCCAGAACAGTCAGAACCGGCAAATCGGCGCCGACCTGAACTTTGACAAGCTCTACGGCCAGTTTGCCTACCTGCGCGCCATCGAAAAGCCCAAAGCGCCGAAAACAAAGGGCAAAACGACTGCTCCAAAAGACAAGGAGACGAAAGACGTGGATCCCAAAGCACCGGCAAAAGACCCGAAGGCCAAAGCGAAAGAACGCTTGCCAAGCGATCTGGAACGCATTCTGGTTCGCCCGCTCCTGATGTTGCGCAAGGCGCGTTTCAACTACAACGAGCGCTTCCGAACGGTGGTGCCCGGATTTATGCCGCGCTCGAACCTCCTGGGCATGGAATCCGGATTTGGCGCGCCGGGTTGGGATTTCATCGCGGGCATACAACCCAATATCCGCACCTTGTCGGATAATCAGCGCGAAAACCCGACCGAGGGCAATGGCGACTGGTTGTACGACAACCGCCAGTGGATCAGCGGTAATGTCTTTTTTAATCAGGACATTGTTCAGGATTATACCCAAACGTACGACGCCCGGGTCACGCTGGAACCTTTCCGGGATTTCCGGGTAGAACTGGAAATCAGCAAGTCTTTTACAGAAAACTACACGGAGACGTTCAAGGATACCACTTTAGACGGCAACTCCAACTATGTTCACGTGGTGCCGACCACGATGGGATCCATGACGGTATCGTATTCTGCGCTTCAAACCCTGTTTCAGGACAGCAAAGGAGAAATTATCGGCCTGTTCCAGCGGTTTCAAAACAACCGGGTGATCGTTTCAGAACGTCTGGGCATTGACCAGGCGCACACCGATCCAAACCTTGCCGAAGTAGGCTATAAGTTCGGCTATGGCCGCACCCAGCAGGATGTGTTGATCCCGGCGTTTATTGCGGCTTATACCGGTTCCGATGCACGAACTACGGGTCTGGATGTTTTCAAAACCCAGCCCAACATCAACTGGCGCCTGAGCTATAATGGCTTGTCGAAAATACCGCTGTTCAAAAATATTTTTACCAATTTCAGCCTCACGCACGGATACAAAACGGAGTTGAGGGTGAACAGCTACCGCACCGGCCTCGACTACCTGCGCACGCGCCCCTTTGGTAGTATAGACGATATTTCTGGTAACTTCTACGCCAGATTGGAAATCCCTGAAATTGTCATTCAGGAAGCTTTTTCGCCATTGCTGGCAGTAGAAGCTACTTTGAAAAACGGCATGAGCTTCAATGTGGACTACAAAAAGTCGCGCATGTTGGCCATGAGTTTTGTCAACAAATTGCTGAGCGAAACACAGACCAAAGAAATCATCATTGGCGCTGGCTACCGCATCCGCGATTTCGATATTCCTTTCCTGACCGGCAGTAAAAAGAAAGGTGCCAAGAAGAAAAAGGAGGAAGAGAAGAAAAAGACACCGGCAAACCAGAACCAGCGGGGTGGCGGGCGTGGCGGTTCCCAATTGCAAAGCCGTGATCTGGACATGCAATTCAACTTCTCCCTGCGCGACGACGTTACTTTCGCCCACAAACTCGACGAAGGTATCTTCGAACCGACACGTGGAAGTTATGCGCTTTCTATTTCGCCGGCTGCGGAATACAAACTCAACCAGCGCTTATCGCTGCGCTTGTTTTTTGACTATCGCCGCACCATTCCGAAAACTTCCCAGGGATTCCCGCGTACGGATACCTCCGGCGGTTTGGTGGTGCGCTTCCAGTTGAATTGATGAAGAGATAAATAAAGAGCAAGGGGCAAAGGGCAAGGGGCAAATTAGCAAGCAGGCAAGTGTTCAATTTGCCTCTGCCAATTCGCCTCTTGCCTTTTGAGACCCCCTACTTCGTCGTTAAATGTCTGTTAAACCGGCGTTCTGCTTGGCTTAAACCCATACTTTTGTGCTTAGGAGCGTGTCGTAAATAAGTTACGTGAATTGGGCGAGGGGATTTTTTTATCAGGCAAGGCGCGAGAAGGGAGCATATCCTAAGCTACGCGACCGACGATCAACGCAGCCTGATGGAAAAAGCCACCGCACAAACAGGGAAGTTATTTACGACACGCTCCTTAACTGGCGTTAACCGCCTGAGAAGTATTGGCTAATTGGGTAGTTTGCAGGATAATCTCCTCATAAACTATCGGGGATACGGCATAACTTTGTAGCTGGACGAATCAAACTATGAATAGAAAAGCAATTTGGGCGATTATTGGACTGATGAGCGCAGCCGTCATTGGCGTGGTTTGGCTACAAACCGTACTCATCCGGACTTCTATACAAGTCAACGAAGAACGCTTCGATAAGAATGTTTACAATGCGCTCAACGCCGTGGTAGCCAGATTGGAACACGAAGAAAAAAAAGCAGCCTTCAATCAGTACATGAATGGCTATGTGGCGCAGTATTTTAATCAAGGTTCCGGTGTGATAGAACCTTCTGCGCTTGAACTGGCCTTCACGGAAGAAAATGCCGACCCCGAGCTCCTCAGCCCCAATCTTTTCGACCAGGTTCTGAATGAAATTTCGGATACCTGCACCTGTTATTCCTGCCTCAAGGCACGAGACAACCGTTTCCGCCGCATGATGTTTTTTAATGTGCGCAACACCCAATACCCCCTTGGCGAACGCATCAAGCTCGAATCACTCAAAACCATACTCAAACAGGAATTGAACAATAGGGGCATAGACACCAAATGCAACTACGGCGTTTATTCCCGGCAGGATGAAAATTTTGTAATTGTGGACGGCCATTATGTCGTGTCCATGGAAAAGCCGCAAGAGTTGCCACCCGGCTATAAAAACATTTACACGTCCAATTATCGGGTGGAGTTGTTCCCCGAAGATATGCCGTCTCCCGGATTGCTGATGGTCTTCTTTCCTGCGAAATCGCGGGTGGTCTGGAGTTCCTTATGGGTCAACTTTTTGGGGACGCTTATTTTTACCACCACCATCCTGCTTTGTTTCGCGTACACCATCCACGTCATCATCCAGCAGAAAAAGTTGTCGGAGATGAAAAATGACTTCATCAACAACATGACCCACGAGTTCAAAACCCCCATCGCAACTATCTCATTAGCGGCAGATTCCATTACCAGTCCGATCATTTCGGGGAACGCCGACAAAGTTCTGCGTTTCGCCAACATAATAAAACAGGAAAATAAACGTATGAATAACCAAGTGGAGAAAGTACTTCAAATGGCGGTATTTGACCGGAAAGAATTTCAGTTGAACCTCACCGAAGTAAACCTTCACGATATGATTGCCTATGCCGTTGAAAACATCAGTTTGCAGGTGGAAAAAAAAGAAGGGGTCGTCAGCGTCGCGCTGGAAGCCATCCACCCTGTAATTCAAGGCGATGCGACGCATATTTCCAACATTATCAACAACTTGCTGGACAATGCTAACAAGTATTCGCCGGAAAAACCTGAGATTTTAGTACACACAGCCGATACCGCAGGAGGCGTGGAAGTAACCATAAAAGACAAAGGCATCGGAATGAGCAAAGAGGCCAGAAAGCACATCTTTGACAAGTTCTACCGGGTGCATACCGGAAACGTTCACGATGTAAAAGGCTTCGGCTTGGGATTGAGCTACGTAAAGGCGATGATGACCGTTCACAAAGGCAATATTGATGTAAAAAGCGAGCCTGGGAAAGGCAGTAGTTTCATGCTGTTTTTTCCGCACAAAGTGGATCAGGGTTGATCCAAATTGTATTCGACAGCCGGAAGGGTTGTTGTCACCAAAGAAAAACCACCTAATCTTATGGCAAATAACAGGATACTCCTGGTTGAAGACGATCAAAATTTCGGGGATGTACTGCGTTCCTACCTTGAAATGCACGATTACGATGTGACGCTGGCCACCGACGGCCTGCAGGGGATCGAACGCCACAGGAAAGGCCAGTTTGATTTATGTATTCTCGACGTCATGATGCCGAAAAAAGACGGCTTCACCGTTGCTAAAGAAATTCGGGAAAGAGACGCGGAAACCCCCATCATTTTTCTCACCGCCAAAACGATGAAAGATGATGTTTTGCAGGGTTTTAAAATTGGAGCCGACGACTATATCACCAAGCCATTCAATTCAGAAGAACTATTGTACCGCATCCAGGCGGTGCTCAAGCGCAGCAAACCGCTGGCTGATCCAAAAGACGACGTTCGTGAATTTCTCATCAGCCGCTACCACTTCAACTACCCGCTGCGCATCCTGACCTTTAATGCCGGTGGCGAAGGCGAAGAAAAATGGAAACTCTCGCCTAAAGAAGCACAATTGCTGCGCATGTTTGCCACCCACGTCAATGATATTTTACCGCGATCAGAAGCGCTAAAATCCATCTGGGGCGAAGACAACTACTTCACAGCCAGGAGTATGGATGTTTTTGTGACCAAGTTACGAAAGTATTTGAAAAACGATGATAACATCGAGATTGTTAATATTCACGGCAATGGGTTCCAACTTTTGGTAAAAACAGAGCAAGGGGCTTGATTATGTTGAAAATTATATTGATATTTGCCCGGTGAATTATGACTACTTCTACCTCAAGTATAAAAATCTAGTTTTTGGGATTATGATTATGGCTGGATAGTTTACGCTATCCGGCTTTTTTATTAGTGCAATGTACCGCTGAACTCCGATTCAGCGGGGTATACGCTGCCTGGCTTTTTTATTATTATGAATCGTGTTTTACAAAACTTTCCTCAAGCCCATCCTTTTCCTGTTCCCGCCAGAGCGGGCGCACCACCTGACTGTTGGCGCTTTCCGGTTCATCCTGCGCATTCCCCTGCTGAGCGCTTTGGCGCGTCGTTGGTATCGCTTAGAGGATCCGCAGTTGGAACGTCGGTTCCTGGGGCTGCACTTCCGCAACCCAGTGGGTCTTGCTGCAGGGTTCGATAAAGACGGAAAATACTTAGATACGATGGCGGCGCTGGGTTTCAGCTTCATCGAAGTAGGCACCTCCACGCCGCTAAGCCAGGCCGGGAATCCGCAGCCTCGCCTGTTTCGCCTGCCGCAGGACGAAGCCCTCGTCAACCGGATGGGCTTCAACTACGCGGGCGCTGAAGCCCTGGCGCAGCGCCTTCGCGGAAAACGCCCGCCAGGACTCATCGTGGGCGGCAACATCGGCAAAAACAAAAACACGCCCAACGAATCGGCCATTGACGACTACCGGTTGGCGTTCGGGCAGCTGTTCCCGGTGGTTGATTATTTCGTGGTCAACGTCAGTTCGCCCAATACACCCAACTTAAGAGCCCTCCAGGATCGCGAACCGCTGACCCGGCTACTAAGCGACCTTCAGCAGCTCAACCGCGCGCAGACCGCCCCAAAACCGATCCTGCTCAAAATTGCGCCCGACCTGAGCGACGCCCAATTAGATGACATCCTCAACATTGTGCAAGATACGGGTATTGCCGGCGTCATTGCCACCAATACCACCATCAGTCGCACCAGCCTCGCCACACCAACCGCTGAATTGGATGCCGTCGGTGCCGGTGGCCTGAGCGGCAAACCGCTGAAAGACCGCGCTACGGAGGTGATTCGGTACCTGCATCAGCAATCGGGTGGCCAACTTTTTATCATTGGCGTAGGCGGCATCGCTTCCGTGGAAGACGCGCTGGAAAAATTGGCGGCGGGCGCCAGTCTGGTGCAGATCTATACCGGTTTGATTTATGAAGGGCCAGGGTTGGTAAAGCGAATTAAGCGGGGATTGTTGGAGAGGAATGTTTAGATCTAATCCGTTTCGATTGCTCCATTTTCCAAAAAACCTCTATATTCGCTGATGCGTGGCGCTCCCGGCATGCCACACCCAGTCTAAAATCAATTACGTCATCCTAAATCAATACCTATGAAATTCAGTATTCCAACCATTCTTTGTTTGCTTTTTTTAAGCCTCTCCATCCACGCGCAACCCTGTTTAACAACAGGCATTACCTTCACTGCCCAATCACAAATTGACAATTTTACAAGCGCCAACCCAAACTGTACCCAGATAGGCGGTAACGTAACCATTCAGGGCACCAGCATCACGAATCTGAACAACCTGAGCGCTATTGAAAGCATTGGAGGCGACCTCTACATCACGAGCAATGATGTACTCGTCAACCTCACCGGACTGAACAACCTGGAGTGGGTAGGCGGGGCGATGCGCATTCAAAACAACCCTGCTTTGGCCAATATTGACGGTTTGGAAAACCTCGCTGCCGTGAGAGGCGATTATTTCTATATCGCCAATAACCCGCCGCTGAACAGCATTTCCGGACTAAGTGATCTGGATAGCGTAGGGGGCATTTTTCAAATATGGAGCCAGGTTTTGCTGACCAACCTGAACGGTCTGGAAGACCTGAAATTTGTGGATCAGGCCCTGGCTATTTTTGAGAACTCGGCTCTGACTTCTTTAGACGGTCTCAACAGCCTGGATTTTGTAGGTGATGCACTCCGGATTTATGAAAATGAAGTATTGACAAACTTAGATGCGCTAAACCATCCCGTTGAAATACAAGGCGCGTTGGTGATAACAGACAACGCGGCTTTGGGCAATTGTGCCGTAGAAGCCGTGTGCGAGTACCTGCTGAGCCCCTCTTCCTTCGTGGCTATTTCGGACAATGCCAGTGGTTGCAATTCTGATGATGAAGTTTTTGGCGACTGTATTTCAGCAACGACTGATGCAGCACTTTCGGCACAAATCAAGATCATCCCTAATCCGGTTTCAGACATGGCACGGGTAAGCCTCGAAAATACAGCAATTGACGGGATTCAGGTTCGCGATGCCTTGGGAAGGTTGGTCTTCTGCAATCCCAAAGGCATGGACGAGGTCAATCTTTCAAACCTGGCAAGTGGCGTTTATTTCTTTGAAATCCTTTCCGAAGGTAAAAAAGCCGTGAAACGGGTGGTGAAGCAATAGACTGTAACTATACAGCCGCCTCCGGCGGCCATTTATGTCCTCGAACAAATTTTGGGATGATTCATGCGAATCAGAGCTATATTGATGTTTTGTAACACCATCAATATCAAGGAGCCTCTGAGGACTCCAATATGGCGCGGAGTCTCACGGAGTAAAGGGAGTCTCGCGGAGTTAAGCTCCTCCGCGAGACTCCCTTTACTCCGTGGAACGCTGTGTCACCTGATTAGGTGACGATTTTGGACGTAAAATGCCCTTGCCGCCGAAGGCGGCTGTATAGTTACCAATGTTTTATACCAAAATGAAGATCGAACAAAGCGGAAAATATTTATTCTTTCTCTTGCAAACTTTAAATCTTGCTTCGATGAATGTAGGAACCGCTGTTCCAAGTTTAACGACTGAAGTTTTGAATAACTTAATAATCGTTATTCCGCCATTGAGTGTTCTTAAAATATTTGATGACACATTAACACCGATGTTCAAAATGCAAGAGCAAAACATAATTCAAAACCAAACCCTCTCCTCCCTCCGCGATTGGCTCCTCCCCATGCTCATGAACGGACAAATAAAAGTAACAAGCGAAGCAGAAGAATACCTGCGCATGGCAGCAGAACCTTCAGTAGCGTATAAAAAGGAAAAGTAAAAGGAGCACCCTTGATTTTTCCATATCGCAGCAAACACTTGATGCACTGATCAAGGAGACAAAAGATGGTAAGGGTCGCTGAACGAATAACTGTCCACTTTTCCAGGAGCCATTTTCCTCCTACCCTTCGTTGGAGAACCGCGACCCTTAGGTTGGGAACCTCTACTCCTGAACAAGTTCGGGACAGGCTTCGGTTAGAAGCAAAATTACTTACCTGTCGAAAAGTGACACTTATTCATTCAGCGCCCCTAAGGCGACTCTTTTACACTTTATCCTTTAACCTTCCTACTCCCGGTAAGGAAATCGGCGGGAGAGTCTGCGCGAAATTTCCTCCACCACTTCGCTGTGTCCTTTATTCCAGTAGGTAGGCTCGTCGCGGCTGATGCTCCAGGTGGACTGGCCGCTTTTGCCGTCCAGCACTGCACAGGAAGCAAAGACATCACTGGTTTGGGCAGCGGGTGACAACCACCAGGCAACCGGAGAAACAAACAATGCGATGACCGTCGTCGCTACGGATATGCCAAACGATTCCAGATTGGTCAGGTAGAACTCTTTTCGAACGGTGGTGCGCACAACGGCATCTACCCCGAGCAGCCCTGCCAGTTCGACAGGAGAATGCTTCCAGGAGTCGCGCAGGTCAATGCCCGCTTTTTCTAAAAGCGCATTGGTTTCGGTGTAATGCTGGAAATTGATGCGGATATTGCCATTGCGCGACCCCGAACGCTTTGCCAACTGGTTGTAAAGCGCTATCTGAAAAGCTTTGCTTTCCGCTTGTTCAACGGCTGCGATGTCTTCCGGCGTGGCATCTTTGGGTAGTCGTCCGGTCGTAATGGTTTCGGTAGGTAAGATGGCCATGACGCGGTGTGCCGATGCATATTCATTATAGCCGGCGGTTTTGTAGACTTCGCGGTTACAAGCGGCGGTGACCATCAGGGCAGCGACCAGCGGAACAAAAATCTTTTTCATGATCTTTAGATTTTAGTGTTTTTAAAAACTTTCGTAATCTTGTATGTTCCCGTCTCTGGTAGGTGGAATCATAGCCGTATTTCTTAATACAACATTAATAAAGAAGCGAAATTGGTAAGGGATGATCATCGTGAAGAGGTAGAATGGCTCCATCACAAGCCGGAAAAATTGCTGTTGCGTTATCAGTTCATCATTAAGCATGTGGTTTCTACCTGTGTTGCGCGCGGTTATTTTCAGCAACACGACCGGGAGGATATTGCACAGCAGGTGAACCTCGTGTTGCTGGAAAAAAAGCTGGCACGCATGCGGGAGCAATTCAACAATACAGTACTGCTGCGCACCTATTTTACAAAAATTGTATGGAATACCTGTCTGGAAATCGCCAGGGCACGCGGGCGGCAACCTAAAATGGTGGATGCTGAGCTGTTGCTGGAATTCCGAAGCGACTCCTCCAGCGCCTCCGATGAAACCCTGATCCGGGATGAAGTGCGCCGTTTTGAGGGAATTTTGAGGAGTATGCACACCGGCAGGCACAAGGCGGCCTTCTGCCTCAAGTTATTTGCCCGCATTCCCCTGCGCCGGGAAGACCTTCAATGGTACGATACGCCGCGAACGCGCCCGGTCTTTGAAACCATCTCCAAAACGCTGATGGAACCTTACGACCATCTTAGCGATAAAGACTTATACGCACTGGTGGCGCCACTCTTCGATGCGGTGGAAAACAAAACAACCGATGCCGATTCGCTGCGCAAGTGGGTAGGTAGCCTTACCGATCAATTCATTCGCCTGCTCAACGGGCAACCACCTTCCGCCGCTCATGATAAAGCTTCCCTGAAAGCTTTAATAGGCTTGTTTTGCGCCCAATTTCAACTTTAACGTAAGGAATGTCTTTTTTTACTTGTTCATTTCGCTGATTTTCACTAACTTGCTTTATGTTTTAAGGGGAATGCCCGATTATGTCCGACAATAAAAGTCAACAAAATCTGCTCCCGTGAATACAAAAAGGCAAAGTGGTATCGTTATTTTTCATATTTTAACTTTCACCGGACGCCCTTTGCCAGCAACAAGCACGCACGTTAGCTCTAATCTGGCATGATCTTTGAACCGATTTATTAAACAGATCATTAAACATTGTTATTTATTATGAGAAAGCAAAAAAATGAATCCATCGTCCTCCGCAAAGGCCAGGATCAAATCCAACTCGATTACGCAGAGTTGAGAAAAGCAGTTCTGGTGCTGCGCGCCATCAACCACAAGTTGCGGCAACGCATCATTGATCTTTTGGAAGAGTATGGCAACATGAATGTCACCGATATTTACGTCAAGCTGCGGCTGGAGCAATCCGTTGCTTCCCAACATTTGGCCATCCTGCGCCGTGCAGGAGTTGTCGCAGCTGACCGGAACGGGAAATTCATCAATTATTCTCTGGACAAAGACAGAATTGCCCAGATTTCAAGATTGATTGAAGAGCTTGCCGGCGGATAAAAAACCGCGCTCTGGTGGTACTACTGAAACACGATGCTTTGTGAAGCTCTGCTTCCTGAAAATGCTGCAATCTGCGAAGGGTAGGTTGCAGCATTTCTCATGTCTTCAGGAAACCATCCTGTTTTCCAACCCCTGAAATTACTTGCGTGTTAAAAAAAGATCAGGTCTGATAGCACAAAAGATAAAGGAAAAACTCATATTTGCTTACCTTATTCAGCAGGCAACTTACAGAAGGGACAATCGGTAGGTTTGCAGGCCGTAAAGCAAATTTTTCTATGAGAAAGACTGACACAACACTCAATGGGGAGAAACTCCACGTTTCTTCCGAAATGCTTCGTGCCATGGCGCACCCGCTACGGCTCAGAATCATCGAGTTTATTGACAAAAATGGCTCAATAAACGTCAACAAAATTTACAATTCCCTGCGTCTGGAACAATCCATCACCTCTCAACACCTGCGGGTTTTGCGTGCTGCTGGCGTTGTGAAAACAACAAGGGAAGGTAAATTTATTCATTACAGCCTCGATTATGATACAATCGGGCAGGCTTTACAGGCAGTCCGGTCGTTTTTGACCAGCCCGGCCTGATTCTCGTAAAAGTAAGAGCTTGTTTAGTGTCTGGCCATTTAGTCGGTGTCTGAGCTTTAGCGTTCGAGAGTAAGGCATGCGAAGGCCCCAAAAACGGGAGCCTACTCGCGTAAGTGACCATTTTGGGGGCCGAGCATAACGCAGCTATCGGACTAGAAAGACAGACACTATTCGTGTGGTTTGCCAAAGGCCCAGATCAAAAAATCGGGTAAGACCTTCGCCCAGGTATGGTGGTTGTGTTCGCCACCCTGCACTTCTATGTACGTGATCTCGGATCCGTTGCGGTACCCCTTTTGCTCTAATTCTTTGATCAGGTCGAGGGTATCGTCTATTGCATCTATGATGCCGTTGCCATTTCGGTCGTCTGTTTCATCGTTTGTTCCACACTGAAACCAGAAGCGCATGTTGTCGCGCTTTGGGCTTTCCCGAACCACTTCGTGGATGATGCGGTGTGCGTCGGGGTTGTCGTGCGTGAACGCCTGATGCCGCCACCACAGCGCGCCGGAAAAGACCCCGGTTTTGGAAAAATACTGCGGGTGGTTCCAGGCAATGTCGAAAGCGGAAAGGCCGCCGAGTGAAAACCCGGCGAAGGCAACATCTTTTCGGGCATCCGACAAGCGGTAGCGTTTGCGCAAAGCCGGAATCAATTCTTCCAGCAGAAACGAGGTGTAGGCACCTGCTTTATTTCCCCTGTTTTTATAATCCGCCCGGCCGGCTGTGCCGTATTCGTGGATGCGATCGCCGGCATGAATGGCGACGACCACAAGGCGCGGCAAACGCTGCGCGGCATAAAGGCGCTCCAGCGTATCGGCCATACCGGCAATGCCCATGTCTTGCCCGTCGTTGAAAAACAGCACGGGGTAGCGATTATTGCTGCGGTCGAAATATTGCGGGGGTAAAAAAACATCAACCCTTACCTCCCGGTGGAGGTGTGCGGAAGGGAAGTTTTCTATTTGGTGAATTTCAACGCCGGTCGCCGGCTCTCCTTTCTCGAATATCCTCGTTATCAGTCGAATGCCTGTCGAAACGGAATCTTTCCAGAACTTCATCGGATCAATCATTGCGGTACTGTTTTGCTGTCCTTGCCTTTTGCAAACTTGCTCTCTGCAGTTGCCTTTTGTAAATTTACTCTTTGCCCTTTCCACATCCGGGGCCGCAAAATAGGAGAAAATTAACGTTGCAGGATAGTTTATGCAGCAGGATTTTTAGCGTTTGTGCGGGATTTCAGAACAAGCGTTAAGCCCCTTCCGCCGGTTTCAGTTTTCGGGCAATCAAAACGGCAACAATACTCATGGCAATAGCGATGTACCCGACATAAGGGTAATGTTCCAGCGAGCCGTCGGGGCGCCTCGTCACGATCATGCCCGCCATAAAAGCGGCAAGACCCAGCGCCAGTTCATTAACGGATGCGCGTACGCTCATAAAACTGCCGCGGCTTTCCGGGCGTACAACCGAAGTCACTAAGGTAGTGGCCGGCACACTGCGCCCGCTGGAAACAATGAAAAAAGAAGAAGTAACGCACAAGGCAAGTGCAATGGAAACCTGTGGGAGGTTGGTGATGGCAAAGATGGAAATCAAGGCAAAAAAGCTTGCAATGGTGAATACCCGGATATGGCCGTAGCGATCCGCTAATTTTCCGAATAAGGGCAGCAGAAAAACTGTGAGCAGGCCGCCTAAGCCATAGATGTAGGAGATCTGATAGGTGTCGAAACCGATGTTCAACTCCATATACGGCGCAATGAAAGGGACGACTGAAAAATGACCCAACATCAAAATGAGCGTAAAAAGCAGGGCGCGCAATTGGTTGGGATCTGTAGCGATATTTTTGAAAACTTTCAGCGGATTGCGTTGCACCAAGCCGCTTTCTAAGTGCTTCTTCATAGGCGGCAGCGTAAAAACGATCACCAGCCAAAGCAAAATGGCAATGCCTCCGATGGTGAGGAACGGTGCCTGCCAGCCAAAATGTGCGGCTAAGAATAATCCGGTCGGAACGCCTGCGATGGAAGCCAATGAAAATGCAGTCATCACAATGCCCATCGCTGCGCCGCGCCGTTCCAAAGGGATATTGTCGCCTATGATGGACAAAACAAGCGCGGCCAAAATGCCGCCAAACACACCGGTCAGGCTGCGCGCCGCAAGAAAAAATCCAAAACCGGGCGCTATTGAGCAAGCTAAGGTGCCAATGGCAAAACCGGCATAAATAAACAACAATACTTTTTTCCGGTCGAACCGGTCAATAAACCCGGCACCAAGGAGGCCGGAGCAAAAAGCAGCGATGGCGTAGGAAGACACAATGATGCTGAACTGCTGTGGCGTAATGTCAAACTCCCTCATGAACGTAGAGCCTAAAGGCATGATGATCATAAAGTCCATGATGTCAGTAAATTGAACGACTGCCAGGACAAAAAGGAGGGTTTTTTCGTTTTTCATGATGGGTTGCGCATAAGAAATAACAGCTTATAACACCGGGAAGGGGTTACAATGTTTTCGTATTTGTCTATTAAGATGCAAATGGGAAAGTTAAAGTAGAAAGGTAAAAGGTAAAAGTAGGGATTACGCTTCACGATCAAAATTTCGTGTCCCCCCTTTAACCTTTCCACTTTAACCTTTAACCTTTTCCCACCTTTCGATTGTCAGGTTTCAAGAACTGGAGATTTTTACCTATTTACAGGTAGTCATCGGTTTATTGTCGGCATAGGATTAGTAACTTTGTGTAAAAGACGGACGAATATTCCGATACGATCCGATAACGCAGCTACCGGACTATAAAGACAGACACTAATTCATCATTTTAGCCTTTGATCATGCCAAAGACCTCCTCCGACCGCCTTTTCCGCCTGATTAAATCGCTTTCCGCAACAGAAAAGCGGTATTTTAAAGTATTCATTGGTGCCACCGGGAACAAGGGAAATAAGTATGCGTCGTTGTTTGATGCCATGGATGCGCAGGCCGAATTCGACGATGACGTGCTCCGGCGCCAGATCTACGGTGGCGAACCCCTGCAAAGCCGCAAATATTCGGAACTGAAAGCCTACCTCTACGAATTAGTGCTGAAAAGCCTACAGGCTTATGACGAGAACACCTCCATAGATTACAAACTCAAGGGGATGTTGCAGGGGGTGCGCGCGTTGCACCGGCGGGCACATTTCGATGAATGCCTGCAAATCCTGAACAAAGCGGGAAAATTAGCGCAGGAGTACGAAAAATTCGGAACCCTGCTTGAAGTACTCCACTGGGAAAAATTGGTGGCTTATGCCCGGGGCGATATTGATGGGTTAAACAAGCGCTTAGGGGAAATCGAGCAGGAAGAAGCTTTGTGCGCCGAACGGCTTCAAAACCTCAACGCTTACCAGAATCTTTTTTACGAGAGTTGGCTGAGCATCCGCAAAAATGCCTTACGGCCCGCTGCGGGCGACGACATTCCATCGCTGTTCGGACAACCGTTGCTCCAGGATGAAAGCCATGCGCTATCGCACCAGGCTCGGGTTTTGTACTACCGCGTCCGGTCTATTTTTAGCTATGCGCAGAAGGACTACGCCGGATTTTATGAAATGAGCCGGGTCTTAATCGGCATCATGGAATCGAAGCCGCTCCTGTTGCGCGAAGACGTTTCGGAATACATTTCTGCCCTGAGCAATTATTCGGTGAGCTGCGGCTACCTCGGCAATTACGAAGGCGTGCGGGAAGTCCTGAAAAAACTGCGCAGCGTGCAACCCAATACCCGCGACGACGAGTTGAAAATTCATCGGCAATACTACACCAATGCTTTCCGATTGTGCATTGTCACCGGCGAATTTAAAGAAGGACTTCAGGCGCTGGAACAGCACCTGGAAGAAGTGAAACTCTTTGATAAAGAGCAGTTTGAACGGAGTAGTTTCTACTTTCAATATTTCTACATCTACTTCGGTGCCGGCGATTTCGGCAAAGCGCTGGATTACCTGAACGAATGGCTGGGGCTGCCGCGGAGCGTAGAACGCCAAGATCTGCAAAGCTTGGCGCGCATCCTGAATCTCATCATTCACTATGAGATGGACAACTACCTGTTGCTTGATTCCCTGTTGCGTTCAACGCAACGCTTCCTGAATCAACACAAAACCATGTTGCTGTTCGAGGTGAGCCTTATTCAGTTTTTGCGAAAAGCCATCAAAGCAGGCCGCGCAAAAGAAATACAGGAAGCCCTTCAGCAACTGCGTCAGGATTTTAACACCCTTTCAGACAACCCTGCCGAAAAAGCCATGCTGCAATTGTTCGATTTTGAATCCTGGATTGAAAGCAAGCTGTCGGGGCAGGCTTTCAGTTACATTGTGCAGGAAAAATACAAACAGCTTTTGCTTTCCGAAAAGCAGTAGCAAAATGGCGGTCGCTATTCCTGGTCGTCGTCGCCCTGAGCAACAGTTGGCATAGCAATACCATTGGCAGTGAACCGAATGTCAATTTCTCCCCACTTGGAAAATTTTACCTGGCGGCGTCCCACCTGAATGATGCTTAATCCACCTTTGATTTCGGTTTGTTGCGCTTCATTCAGTGTTGTTCCTGCGAATGCATCTAAGTTGAGCTTTTTCATAAAAATGTAATTTTTTAGCATGGAATCCTATTGGATTGCAAAATAAAGATAAACCGAGCAACCCGTCACACCAAAAAAAATTAAAAGTCAGCTTTCAGACGAAAATATGATGGTGGACGGTAGGGCGACCCTCGCGGTCGCCCAAGAGACGGTGGACGATGGGACGGTGCGCGCGAGGGTGTAGCGGCGAATTTATTTGTTGATTGTAAGGTCGGGGCTGTGTAATAAGGTGCAAGCTGCAAAAGGCAAGAGGCAATAATTCCGCGAAATTGGATGATTTCAAAAAGTCGTTCTGTTTGTTTTCAAAAGCAACAGGTGTTATGAAACAAAATTGCCTTTTGCACTTTGCCTTTTGCCTCTTTACACAACCCCCTACAACCTCGACCCGCTCGCGCGATGGCTCCGCCTCGCGTGTACTATTTGCCGGTCTCTGCCCGTTTTTTGACTCCGCGCGATTGTGACCACGGGCTACTTCGCAACAAACGTAATCCCCCGCAACGCTACCTGATTCGGTTCGCCCGGATCGTTGGGCTTGCTGACAAGGTATAGGTTGTGGCGCTTCCCGTCATTAACCGGTTGTATCGGAATAACCAGCGAAGTGGTTTGGATAACTGCTTTCGGAGCAGCGCTGCCACTGCCTTTCAAGATTGCTTCTCCTATTTTTTTGCCGTTGGGCGCATCGAGGCGCAATTCAAAGGCATAGCCGAATTGTGGCGCAAACTGCCAGCCCATGGCTATGGTCGCAGTGGAAATGCCTGTGAGGTCAAGGCTGTCTAAGCTGAAAGAGCCGGCAGCTTTTGGCGTCATTAACAAGCGGCTTCCACCAAAGTCGAGGCGGGTATAACCTGCCAGATTTCGGGCATCGTCAAAACCCATATTGCTGTTTCTGAGCGTCACAGATGCCGCGCCGCTCAAAGGTTGGATGCCTTCGCCCCCTTTGTCAGTATAACTTGCCGAAAGGATGAAAACGCCATTGTTGTTGGGCTTTTTTCCAAGCGTCGGAGAAACCGAACCGCTCGGCGCCAGCGATTTTTTGGCTTGCTGCTCCGATGGTGCCAGCGATAGAATCCAGGCAACGATCTGCTTTGCATCTACTTCTTTAAGGTCCGGATTGCCCGGCATGGCCGTTTCGCCCCAAACTCCGGCACCACCCATCTGAATTTTACCCAGCAGGTAAGTTGTGGCATTGCGGTCTTTTTGGTACCGTTTTGCAATGTCTACAAAAGAAGGCCCGATTGATTTTTCGGCCTCTTTATGGCACGCTTTGCAAACCACCGATTCCATGATGCTTTTTCCGGGCATGACTGCTCCGGCCACTAAATGGCCAACGGGCAAAGCCGCCCTGTCGGGACTGTCTAAGTAATCAGCCGAGACAAAAACACCGGCTGCCGCTGAGACTGCGGACGGGGCGTCTTTGTCAAAAATGCTGACCGCATAGCGAACGGGCTGGCCGGGGAAATAAAAAGTCTGATTGCCGGTAAGGGCAATATTGACCACCGGCGCTTCATTCCCGGCATAAATACTGATCGAACTGCTTTTTGTCGTCGCGTTTTTATCATCGCTGACCTGCACCGCAACGGTATACGAACCCACTTTATCAAAAGTATGTTCGAGGCGGGGTTCGGTGGTTTGTTTTTTTACATCGTTGCCCAAATCCCAGTTATAAGTCATTTGATCGTTTTCCAGATCAACCGCATCTACGGTGAACACGACGGACAACGGCAGGACGCCGGAAGTTTTACTGGCGACGAGGTCGTTGACTTTGGGCGCGCGGTTGCCAGCATTGAGGTCAATTCGAGACAGACCGGAATCGAGATTTTTGCTAAACCAACCGGTGCCATATTCCAGCAAATACAACTGCCCGTCGGACCCGATTTCCATATCAATAATCGAATTGAATTTCGTACTGGGCATGAAAGGCTCCATTTTGTCAAAATCGCCGTTGGGTTGCAGCGTCACGGCTTTTATCCAGCCCCGAATCCAGTCGTAAATGATCAATTTATCGTTGTAATAAGCGGGCAGACGCGTCGCTTCGGGGAACATATCGGCATAATAAACAGGGCCGGCCATGGCGTTCCTTCCTCCGGTTCCCGTTTGCGGAAAATCGGGAGAAGCGGCGTACGGATACCAGATAAAGGCGGGCTGGGCCGGTGGTAAATCCTGAATGCCGGTGTTGTTGCGGGAGTTATTTACTGGTTTTTGCGGGTCGAATGTTTGGCTCGAAGCGCCGGTGCTATAGTCGTAGGGCCGGTAAGGGTAGTTGTCGCCAATAAAAAGCGGCCACCCGAAAAAGCCTGCTTTTCGAGCCTGATTTACTTCGTCGTAGCCCCTGGGGCCGCGCACATTGAGGCTATCGTTGTTGGCGTCGGGGCCTACCTCACCCCAGTACAAAAATCCATTTTTCTGGTCTACCGAAATGCGGTAAGGGTTTCGGTTGCCCTGCACGTAGATTTCCGGGCGGGTTCCGGCTTGGCCTTTGGGATACAGGTTTCCTTCCGGGATTTCGTAGCTACCGTCTTCCTTAACGCGGATGCGCAGGATTTTACCCCGGAGGTCATTGGCATTGCCCGAAGAACGGCGGGCATCGTATTGCTCGTGTCCGGGGCGGTCGTCCAATGGCGCGTAGCCGTGGTTGGCGTAAGGCTGATTTGGTTCGTCAAACGGCGTGGAATTATCGCCGGTGGATAGGTACAACAGCCCGTCTTTGTCAAAAGCAATGGAGCCGCCGGTATGGCAACAAATTTCCCGTTGCGAATACAACTCCAAAATGATCTGCTCCGTCTTCAGGTCTAAAGTATCGTTTTCAAACTTAAACCGCGACAAGCGATTTACAGAAGTATCTGCCGGGCTATAAAAAACAAAAACGTAGTGATTTTTTTCAAAACCGGGGTCGGCTTGTATGCCCATCACGCCTTCTTCGGCATTGACGCCGCTGATTTTGGTTTTAAAATACGCATCCAAAAACCCGACCTGTTTCACTGCACTGGTTTCATTTTTGTACAGCATGATTTCACCGCGCCGCTGGGCAATTAAAATGTCCAGATTGGGCAGGATGGTCATTTCGGTGGGTTCGTAAAAAACGCCGGAAGAAAGCATGGTTTTTGAAAAACGGTCTTCTTCAGGCACGGGCAGCGTTCGGGCTTTTGAATAGTCAAGGTTTTCGTTTTTTCCGATGGCGTATTGGATCCCGCCCAGAATAAGCTTCAGGAAATCAGGTTCGGTGTAGGATTCTTTGGTATGGCCCAGTGCGGTATAAAAAGCCCTGCCGCCGTCGTAGTTGTGGTACCAGGACATGGGGTGGTTATCGCCGTTTTTGCCGCCCTTGTAGGTTTTTTCATCAATGATCATCAAGACCTTGACTTCCGGGTTCATTTTTTTGAAGCTGTACCATTCGTCGGTGCGCTTCCACTGTTCCGGCAGGTGTTTGGTGGCTTCGTGTTTATGGTCGGAAACGTGCAACACGCCTTCCTGCACGTTGTTAAACGTATCGGACATTCCCGGATGTTCTAAGAAATACGCACCGGCAAGACGGCCGTACCAGCCCCATTCGTACTCCGTATCCGATGCGGCATGAATCCCTACGTATCCGCCACCAGCCTGGATATAGCGCTCAAAAGAAGCTTCCTGATAGTGGTCGAGTACGTCGCCGGTCGTGCTCAGAAAAACAACCGTGGAATATTTCGAAAGGGTATCGTCCCTGAACCAGGCCGAATTGGTTGTCGTATCTACGCTAAAACCATTTTCCTCGCCTAATTTTTGGATGGCAGCGATGCCATCAGTAATGGATTCGTGGTGGTAACCTGCGGTTTTGCAAAAAACCAAAACGGAAGGTTTGCCGGAACGTTTGTTGCAGGAAGCGAATAAAGCAACGAAGGCCACTGCAACGAGTAGGCTTCTCCAGACAGGGGGATAACAACGGATCATGTGCGTTTTTTATGAAGTAAGTAATCAGGCATTGTGTACAATTCACGCTAAGATAATTGATCTTGGGGATGCGTCAAAAATCGGCGGGTTCATTTTGATTTTCTTTTGCTTTTTGCTATATTTACCTTGTTTTATGGGATATAAACCACCCTTAATGATGGATGTAAGCACTCAATTTCCGCTCACACAGGCAGCTTTACAGGAAATCGCGCTGCCGGGCATGGACAAAGTGCCCATGCCAGGTTCGTTCAACGATTTTCTTTATTTGCTTGATGCTGCCGAGTTTTCTGTGGAATACCAACCCAATGAATTAATCCTGATGAGCTATGCATCTCCCCTGCACGAGCAGATTGTTGCTAATTTGCTTTATCTGCTTGTGGGCGCTTTCAGAAGCGACCCCAACTTCCATTGCTTTGGCAGCAATCGCCCCGTTTATATCCCCGAGTTGGGGGCAAGTTACAACCCCGATGCTGCGGTCGTTTTTGGCGTGTCGCAATATCATGAATACCTGCCCGGCAGGTTGGCCACGCTTAACCCCTGGTTGGTAGTGGAGGTGTTGTCGCCGGGCACAGAGCGCTACGATTGGCAGGACAAACTGCGGCGCTACAAAAAGATCAATTCGCTGGATACATCCTCTACGTTGAACAAGACCAAGCTTACCTGACCTTGCATTTTCGCGATGCCGAAACCCGCCGCTGGGCGAGTATGGACTACGACAGCATTGAACAGCACTTCCAGATTGGGAATCAGGAAATTAGCATCGGAGATATTTACGCGAAAGTGGATTTCAACGCGAAATAGTCCGTCCGCACGGTGGCTCGCTCGCGCGGCGGCTCGGCCCCGCGTGCATTATTTATCGGGCTCCGCCCTGTTTTAGGGATCACTTTTACTACTTTTGCGACAAAATTCAGACACCCATGCAAAAGTTGCTCTTCCTCGACCGCGACGGAACCATCGTTCTGGAGCCTGCCGATTATCAGGTGGATGCGTTGGAAAAGGTCGTTTTTTACCCGAAAGTTTTCCAATACCTCTCCCGCATTGTGCAGGAACTCGACTTCCGGTTAGTCATGGTGACCAATCAGGACGGCATGGGCACGCCTGCTTATCCGGAAGAACGGTTTTGGATCGCACAGCAATTCATTTTAAAAGCTTTTGAAAACGAAGGCATTGTGTTTGATGGAATATATATAGACCGCACCTTTCCCCACGAAAACGCACCGACCCGGAAACCCCAAACTGGCTTGCTGACGGAATATTTAGAAGGCGATTACGACTTAGCCAACTCATTCGTCATCGGCGACCGGCTCACCGACATGGCCTTAGCTCAAAACCTCGGCTGCCTGGGCATCTGGCTGAATAGGGATCCAACGCTTGGCGCAAATGAAGTAACGAGTGACGCTGCCGGTCCGGAGTCCGTCGTTGCCCTCGCCACAACAGAGTGGCGCGATATTTACCATTTCCTGAAGCTGCCGCCCCGCATCGCCGAAGTGCAGCGCACCACGAAAGAAACGGATATTTTTATCCGCCTGAATTTAGATGGCACCGGCCAGGCTGACAACCAAACGGGGCTGGGATTTTTCGACCACATGCTGGATCAGTTGGCTCGTCATTCGGGTTGCGACCTGACCGTAAAAGCCACCGGCGACCTGCACATTGACGAACACCATACCATCGAGGACACGGCGTTGGCGCTGGGAGAAGCATTCTCCAAAGCGCTTGCGGACAAACGCGGCATGGAGCGCTACGGATTTACCTTGCCCATGGACGATTGCTTAGCTCAGGTAGCCATTGATTTTGGCGGCAGGCCCTGGTTGGTTTGGCAGGCAGATTTTAGGCGGGAAAAAATCGGTGAGATGCCAACCGAGCTATTTTTTCATTTTTTTAAATCTTTTAGTGACGCTGCGCGTTGCAACCTGAACATTCAGGCAGAAGGTGAAAACGAACACCACAAGATTGAAGCGATTTTTAAGGCTTTCGCCAAAGCGGTTAAAATGGCGGTGCGACGGGATCCGGCGAATACTGCGCTGCCCACTACGAAAGGGGTTTTGTAATAAAAGGGCAAAAACGTAATGAGCTTATCGTTCTCTGGTTGGGCTGGCCGCTTTTGCAGTTATTGTACTTCGCTGCAATAGGTTTTGTGCAAACCAGAGCTGTTAGCTTTTTAAAAGCTAACAGCTCTAAAACCGCAAATGCACAAAACCTATTGCAGTTGAGTATAAATTACGCTTGTTCTGTTGGAGAATTATTTCTTCTAAATCTATTCAAAACCAAAATGTAGGACATTATAACCAATGCGGTTATCAACATTGCATAGTAGTCTAAAGAATCAGGCGCTTTCTCGTAATAATATGGAGTAATTTTTTCGAAATACTTGAGTAGTTCGATAGAAGTACCTACAGCCATCAGGTTAATTATCACTTTGTAGTGAATATTTTATTTTTTAAAGACTTTTTCAGCCATGTAACCAAGGTACACAAAAATTATTCCTTTATATAGAATATAGCTGATCAAAGCTATTAATTTAAAAGTTGCGTCCACGATAAAATTAATTTATTATTATTTGGGTAATTGCCGGTGAATAGACTTCGAGTATTGATATTCTGCTTGTCTATTCACCGGCTAATAATATGTAAAAATTACAGGCCAAATACTCTGAGAAATCCTCTGGTTGCCGATCCTTGTACAGCGCCTGATAATGCTGCTCGGCCAATTCTTTGCTGTCCTTCTGCTCCATTCCAACAATTACAGCCCCAGTTAGTTCCAATTTCCCAAAAAACTGATGCATAAGCACCAAGTGCATCTGCTGCTAATATGCGGGAAAGGCCGTTTACTTCTTCTTCAGTCCAATAATCATGCGAATGAAAAAGGATTGACAAAAATATTGCGGAAACAATTCCATCATAATCATTCTTTTCTAAATTCTCCCAATAATCCGAATAATCCGCGATGTTTTCGCTGTCAAAAGATTCATTAAAGACTGCGTTAGATAGAGAATCAACAAAATCGAACTCATCTTCAGTAATAAAACCTCTGGCAAGGTAACCAATATTCGCGCTTTGTATTTTACGCTTCATGGAATCCGCACTACTCAGAACATTAAAGTTTATATAACTTTGAGTTTCAGCGTAAGGCTTGATCCGATTCCATATCCATCAATATACCATGTCGGGTCAAATAGGTCTAACCCCGACTCCGTAATAGCATTTAAAGCATTTATTGTAGCCGCACTGATGGTATCATATTCGTAATCAAGATAATCATCTTTACCCCAAGCCAAAACATCATTGTGGACTTCGCCAATATAACACATATCAACTACATTGGCTCCTATGGTAACTTCCAAGCTACATCCGCTGGCTCGTTTCGTTATCTGTTGAGAGTCATTCAAAAATGGAGCCTTGTCTTCTATTTTTTCTTTGTTACCAAGAAACAATAAAAAATATTAAGGTAAATAAAAGGAGAGAAAAGCTGGAGAGAAATAGTTTTAAATTCAGGTTAATCATGGCTAATGGTTTTAAAGGTAATAGAAATGGAGTTAATAATATGTGGCCACAGTACAAATATCCCCCCCATTCTAAAAGTCAAGTATTTTAACGTTTTTTAATTAAATTAATGCTTTTTGCCCAATAAATCATGGAATATAGTGTATAAAAACCAAGAAGATATAGCTCTATTGTCACCTAAATATCTGATCTTTGCCAATAGGAGTTTTGTTGTAGTACTTTAATTTGCAAAATATTACTTTAACATCTCATCATGGACATCGCCGTCATAGATTACAATGCGGGCAACGTCCGCTCGGTGCTGTACGCCTTAGAGCGGTTGGGTATCGCAGCTACCCTAACCGCTGACCCGAAGCGCATCGCCGCAGCGGACAAGGTCATTTTTCCCGGCGTAGGCGAGGCAGCAGGCACCATGCGGCACTTACGGGAACGCGGATTAGACGAGGTCATCAAGGGCCTGACCCAGCCGGTGTTGGGTATTTGTCTGGGCATGCAATTGCTTTGTGCGCATTCGGAAGAGGGCGATACGACCTGTCTGGGGTTGATTCCCCAACAAGTGCTGCGCTTCCGGCCACAGGCAGGGGAAAAAGTACCGCACATGGGCTGGAATACCATCAACCATTTAAAAAGCGCACTTTTTTCGCCCGAGCTGGAGGATCAATACGTCTATTTCGTCCACAGTTATTACGTAGAACCGGGGCCGTACACCATTGCGATTACAGACTACGTGCAGCCGTTCAGCGCTGCGGTTCAAAAAGATAATTTTTACGCCACGCAGTTTCATCCGGAAAAATCGGCTCAGGCCGGTGCGCTGATCTTGAAATATTTTATTGATTTATAAAATCGTATAGGCAGAACATTTTCTGTCCCAACCAGACCACATGCACATCATACCCGCCATAGACCTCATTGATGGAAAATGCGTGCGCCTGACGCAAGGCGACTACGCGCAGAAAAAAATCTACAACGAAGACCCGCTCGAAGTGGCGCTGCGGTTTGAGGATGCGGGGTTGACGCGCCTGCACCTCGTAGACCTCGACGGGGCAAAAGCCGGGCATATCATCAATTATCGGGTATTGGAAAAATTAGCGGCGCAAACAGCACTGCACATTGATTTTGGCGGCGGTCTGCAATCAGACGCAGACCTGCGCATTGCCTTTGAGTGCGGTGCCAGACAGGTTACCGGGGGCACCATTGCCGTGAAGGCACCAGAGACGTTTAGCGCCTGGTTGGATCAATATGGCAGCGAGCGCATCCTCCTCGGGGCGGATTTTAAAAATGGAAACATTGCAGTCAGCGGCTGGCAGGAAGAAACGGAGCAGGCTTTGCGCCCCTTTATTGAGGGCTGGTTGGCGCAGGGCGCCCGCTACGCCATTTGCACCGACGTGTCAAAAGACGGCCTGCTACAGGGCAGCGCAGTGGAAACCTACCGCGAATTGGTGGAACACTTTCCTGACCTGAAACTCATCGCGAGCGGTGGGGTGTCTTCTGTAGCTGAATTAGAAACCCTGCGCGAATCGGGGTGTTACGGGGCAATCGTGGGGAAGGCGTTTTATGAGGGGAAGATTTTGCTGAGGGAAATCGCCGGATTCCTCGATTCGTAATGCGCTAATTTTGGATTTAAATAGGAAATGGAGCTATTCTTTGGTAAAATGACCTAATTTTGTCAAACAAAGAAGACTTATCATGAAGATTACTTCTATTGCCGTTCATGATTTCAGATGTTTCGAGAGACTTGAGGTTCAGTTTTCCGAAAAACATAATGTTCATGTAATTATCGCAGAAAACATGGCGGGAAAGTCTGCGCTAATGCGGGCGCTGCGCATTGCATCCAATACATACATTTCCGGCCTTGTAGCAGGCTCTAAGCATGGTATAGAATTATCGGATCACAGGGTTATTGGGCATAATCCTGTTGCAAATATCTCACTTGGTTCGTCGGTAGAAACAAAAGCGATTATTGAAGACGAACACGGGAATCTTTTACACGCTCATTGGAAAAAGTATAAAGACAAACCCTCTAAAGAACGCACAAAAACACTGGTTTTAAACAACGCTGCTAATCCTGGGCTTATAGCAAAACGGGTTTATGGAAGTGTGATTTCGGGTAAATCTGTGTTGCCATTGTTTAACTTCATCGGTACAGAATACATTCATATAGAGGCTTCCAAGACGAGCGAACTTACGCTTGAAGGTAATGCTATCCAAGGTTATAAAGATTGTTTCAATGATAAATCAATTAAAAAATTCCTCTTTGATTGGCTAAAAAGGATAGATGGTATTCTTAAAGAAAAACAATATAAAAAAATTATTGCTTTCGCTTACGGAAATCTTCCAGATGATGCGATGTACGTGTTTCAGCAAGCTGTAAAATCAATTTTACCGGATATTACAGAAATCGAATGGCTGGAAGATAAAAAACAACCGATTATTCAGTTTAAAAATGGGGATGTCCGGCTTTTTGATATGTTAAGTGATGGGTATCGCTATCTCATTCTTTTGGCCGGTGAGTTAGCAACCAGAGCCTTTATTTTAAACAAACATTTGGGAAGGAAAGTCCTTGAAAAAACACCTGGCATTGTTTTGATTGATGAGTTTGGAATACATTTACATCCTGGATTGCAAAGTTTGTCCTTGAAGCGATTACAAGAAACTTTTCCAAAAATACAGTTTATTCTTTCCACGCATTCACCATTACTGATTAATGGGTTGAAAAAAGAACAAATATACCTACTTGAGGTAGGTGAAGAAGGCCAGCGTACAATAAGACACCCTGACGAAGATGCAATAGGATTAGGTGCTGATGGAATACTTTTAGAAATGTTCGGACTAGCGACTACTTATGACGATGAGTCCATAGCATCGAATGAAGAATACAAAATATTATTTAATAAAAAAAATAATAATGGATTGTCCGAATCCGAGGTCAGGAGATTTAGTGAATTAACTGTGTTGCTTGCTCCGACTCGCTTAGATCCTACCCTTGCTATTACCCAGAATGATAGCCTTACGCGCTTAGTGAAAGAAAAACTCAATGAACGTACCTTTAGCGAACGTGGACTGAATGGTTTACACCTCCCTGATGATGTTTCAGAGCAGGTGGAAAATATATTGGATGATATATTTAAGTAGAAAGAAACCCAAGAAATGGTCTATATTCCTTTTCCAAGAACAGATCTCCATCACCATCCGGATTTTGCTGCCTGGAGGGCACAGCAACCTAAATCAGAAGGAGACTGGAAAATGCTTAGGGGATTTCTTGCTGAGCATTCCCGTATCCGGCAGGGAATTCATATGATCCCTAAGTGCTGGTACTCTGAACTCCCTCAAGGCGATGACTATGCGCTCGATGTAGAGCACTTCAGGCCGAAAAATCAGGCACGCCCCCTCTCCCCAAAACAAATAGCGAAATTGGAAAAACGTGCCGGGGTTGGTTTTCGGCAAAATGATCACATGGGAGCAAATTATTCCTGGCTGGAATTTGATTTTCGCAACTACAGACTGACAACGGCAACTCCAAATCGAGGAGGAGCCAAACATTATTATTTCCCGGTTGTATCTGGAACCAGCAGACTCAGTAATGGAACATTTCCCTGGCAGCAAAACGAATATAGTTTTTTTTTAGACCCCGCAGACCCATATGACGCAAACTTGCTTATGGTTACACCCAATGGAAAAATTGAACCCCGGACGCCCATGACTTTACTTACGGATGATGATTTTCAAAACCTGCCACATTCCTGGCATAGCGACGGGTTTAACTATATCCGTGCATGGATGACGATTCAGTTGTACCGACTTGAGAAAAAGAACCTTGAACAAGGTAGAAAGGAGGTTTATGACCAAGCGAATGAACTAATGGAAAGGCTGATTCTTTGTCTTAAATTTACGAATAGCAGTGATGGCAAAACGCTGTTTAATTATTTTATTGAAGACATAACTAAAGCTATTCTTCCATCCGCTCCATTCGCCCTGGCAGCCCGTTGTGCATTAGAAGCATACATTCCTCCTTCAAATATGGATGATAATTCGAGGGAAACGATTGCAAAACTTCCGCGTCAAATCCTCGACAGGGTACTTTCTGAAACAAATGCTTGTACTTGCTCGTGGGAAAATTCATAAAAACTGTCCTCATCATGACAACTGCGCCCAAGCCGCCGCTTTATCTTTGCCCCTTTAAAAATAATCCCAAACGTCATTCTTATCGTATATCTTTGAGATAGTCATGCTCAAGTGATTATCTAAGCGCCAAAACCCAACATTCATGCACGTCGTTATCCTCGGCAACGGCATCAGTGGCATCACTGCTGCGCGGTTCATCCGCAAACTCAGCGACCACCAAGTCACGGTGGTTTCTTCCGAAACAGATCATTTCTTTTCCCGGACGGCCCTCATGTACATCTACATGGGGCACCTGCGTTTTAAAGACACGCAGCCTTATGAACCCTGGTTCTGGGAAAAGAACCGCATTGCGCTCAAGCGCGCTTATGTAGAGCGCTTAGACGCCAGCGCCAAAACCCTGCACTTAAGCGGCGGCGAAACCCTTACTTACGATAAACTGCTGCTTGCAACAGGCTCCAAATCCAATAAATTCGGATGGCCTGGCCAGGATCTCAAAGGCGTTAGCGGGCTTTACCACTACCAGGATCTGGAAAATATGGAAGCCTGCAGCCCCGGCCTGAAGCGGGCTGTGATTGTCGGCGGCGGACTCATCGGTATCGAAATGGCCGAAATGTTCCACTCCCGGCACATTCCGGTGACTTTTTTGGTACGCGAAAAGAACTATTGGGACGCCATCCTACCCCCCCAAGAATCGCAGATGGTGAGCCGCCACATCCGGGAAAACGGCATTGACCTGCGCTTGTCTGCCGACCTAAAAGAAATCGTGGATGACGGTAATGGCCGAGCCTGCGCCATCATCACCGGTGCCGGTGAACGCATCGAATGCGGATACGTGGGTCTCACCGCGGGGGTAAGCCCAAACATCGCTTTTTTGAAAGACAGCGGCTTAGAAACCAACCGCGGCATCTTAGCGGATGAATACCTCCAAACCAACCTGCCCGACGTGTTTGCGGCCGGCGATTGCGTGGAATTGAAGCAGCCCCGGCCCGGGCGTCGCGCCATTGAAGCGGTTTGGTACACTGGTCGCATGATGGGAGAAACCGTCGCCTACAACATCGTCGCAGGTACGGCTGTCAACCGTCAACCGTACGCTCCCGGCATCTGGTTTAACTCCGCCAAATTCCTCGACATCGAATATCAGGTGTACGGCGACATTCAGTCCAATGCGCCGGAAAACCACGTGCCCATTTATTGGGAACATCCGGAAGGCCGTAAAAGTGTGCGCATCGTTTACGACAAAAATACCTCGGCGGTCTTGGGTTTCAACCTGATGGGCGTGCGCTACCGCCACGAGGTTTGCGACAAGTGGTTGCGCGAAAACACGCCAGTGGAAACGGTACTGCAAAACTTAGCTTTAGCCAATTTCGATCCTGAATTATACAAGACTTACGAAAAGGAAATTATTGGCATTTACAACCGTCAATCCGGCCAGAATCTGACTTTGAAAAAGCGAGGTAAACTGGACGAAGTCATTCGATTCCTGAAAGGGAACGTAGTAGGCAGTAGCGTCAGGTAGGGCGCGACCCTCGCGGTCGCCCAAAAACAAACAAACAAAAAAAATCATTCATATGAATGCTCATAACGATACCAGTCTCTCCCTCGCACAACCCCACGACCTTCGGCTTTCGGCAAAAGTGGGTCTGGGCATGGTGGGCATTGGCCTACTTTTGATCACGGCAGCGTGGCTTGGCGCCAAATTGCCTGCGGCGCCCGGCTTGCTGGCGGCATCTCTGATTTTGCTGACGGCGGGCACGGCCATTCATGCGCGGGGGCTTTATCTGCATTTGCCGGAAGGCATCAAAAATAATGGCGTGTGGCTGCGCGCGATTTCTAATAAAGGCGCTATTGCGTGGCTGATTGGCATCGTACTCACCGGGTTTTATGTGCTGTTGTACTGGTTTCCGCAGTACCTCGGACTTGGCTCGAAGGACGTACCCAGCAGTGGCCTGGTTGGCTTTTTCGATCCGCTGAGCCAGTTGCTCAATGGCAATCCGGCCAGCCAGTGGTTTGTATACGGCACATTGTACACGGTGGCTATTTTGGCGATGGGCTACAAGTTCATCCTCAAATACCGCCACAACCGCTATCAGGTGGTGCGCACCATTTCAGTGATGTTTTTCCAGACGGGTTTTGCGTTTCTCATCCCCGAATTGCTGGAGCGCCTGAACAGCGGAAAGCCTTATTTCGATAAAGATATTAAAAACATGTGGCCGCTGAACTACGATTTTTTCTTTGACTGGCACCTCGGTAATCTGCTGAAAGGCGGCAACTTCGGCCTGTTCATGCTGGTGTTCGGCGTGGCTATGATTTTTCTGATTTCGCCGATACTAACCTATTTCTATGGCAAGCGCTGGTACTGTTCCTGGGTGTGCGGCTGCGGCGGTCTGGCTGAAACAGCGGGCGATCCCTTCCGGCATTTGTCTGACAAAAGCCTGAACGCCTGGAAAATAGAGCGCTGGCTCATCCACAGCGTTTTGGTTTTCGTGACCCTGATGACAGTGGCGGTGATTTACTCCTACTTAGCCCAAAACGACGGCAAGCTCTGGCTCAGCAAAGACGCGTTTACCTGGGGAACAGCAGCTTTTTTTCTCGTGACCGGCGGATTGGTTTTCGCTTTTCGTAAGCGTTTTGAAGGCTTAAAAGACCAAACGGCCTGGTTAGTTGGCGGCGTATCCGTCATCATCGGCGGCATTCTGCTTATCAATACTTTTTCGGATGCAAAGCACATCCTGTTCCTCCATAGCTACGACCTGCGCAAAGTATACGGTTTCCTGATCGGCGCTGCTTTTTCGGGCGTAGTGGGCGTTGGGTTTTATCCGTTGATGGGCGGCCGGGTATGGTGCCGTTTCGGGTGCCCCATGGCGGCCATTCTGGGTTTACAACAAAAATTCTTTTCCCGCTTCCGCATCACCACCAACGGCGGCCAGTGCATTTCCTGCGGCAACTGCTCTACCTACTGCGAAATGGGCATTGACGTGCGCGCTTATGCGCAACGGGGCCAAAACGTAGTGCGCGCCTCTTGCGTGGGTTGTGGCATTTGCGCAGCGGTGTGCCCGCGCGGGGTATTGAAATTGGAAAACGGCTCAACTGACCTCAGTGCGAGGACGGACGAGACGCGGACGATCCGGATTGGGAAGGAGGGGGTGAGTTTGGGGTAATTTTTGTATTTAATTGAAATACAACTTATAGGTCGCGGAGTCTCGCGGAGTAAATGGAGTCTTACAGAAGGCTTAACTCCGCGAGACTCCCTTTACTCCGTGAAACTCCGTGACACCTGCTCATGTAGGGCAGCTTAGGGTCGCTGAAATAATAACTGTCCACTTTTCCAGGAGGCCTTTTGCTCCTACTCTGCGTTGGGGAACCACCTCCCTTAGCTATGGCTAAGGTCGGGAACCCCCGCCTTGATTAGAATCAAAATGCCTTGCCCGGAGAAAGCGACTCTTATTAATTCAGCGACCCTTAGCCCCTTTCGGGCTAAGTATAACGCAGCTCTCACACTATAAAAACAGACACTATATAGATGCCTTTCGGCAAAAGCCTTACCGGCTCACTTTCACAATCCGCTGCATTTTTGTGGTAAAGGTGCCGCCGTTCAACCGCGCCAGGAAAACGCCATCCGACAGGCGATTGAGATCAACCTGCACGTCGGTTTCTCCTGCTGCAATGGTTAGTTGCAAACACAAACGACCGGCCATGTCGAATACCTGCAATTGCAAGGTTTCCGATAGTGCTGCGTCCATGCGCAGTTGAGCCAAACCACTCGTTGGGTTCGGCATCACCTGCCAGCCCGCATCCGCTGAAGGGTTTTGTGTGGACACCACCGTCACCGCAAAACAATCGGACGTAGCCGCGCAGCCTTCCTGCGTCACCACCACTGCGTACGAGCCGGTCACCGTTGGCATAAAAACATTGCCCGTAGCGCCTTCGATCGGTAGGTTCGTCGCGCAATTTATCCACTGAAACGAAGCGTCGTTTGCTTCCACGGTCAGCGACTGGCCTTGTTGTTCCACCAAAAATGCCACTTCGCCCACCTGAAGCGCCAGGGCCACGGTAGAATCGCAGCCGACGGTATTCGTGAAAGTGGCTTCATAAGCGCCGCTTTCTGTAAGTGCTGTGTCGTTGAAAAGGTAGGTTTCCCCTTCGCAAATACTGGCCTCAAGCGTTGTAGTTGAACCCGGCAATACGGCCAATTGTAAAACGGCAGTACTGTCGCACCCCGCAGCGTTGGTCAGCACAAAAACATAGGTACCCGCTTCCGTCAGGTCTTCGCCGTTGAAGGGATAGACCTCGTTGGCGCAGATACTCGCCTGGGTTGTAGAACCCGAGGTCGGTACAAAGGTCAGATCCAGCACCAAAACGCTGTCGCAGCCATTGGAATTGGTGAGCAGCGCCGTGTAAATGCCCGAAGCAACCAGGATTTGTCCGTCAAATTCCACCGGCTGGCCTTCGCAGGCTTCTATTTCAAACAGGGTTATATCCGGTTCCAGTACGGTCAGGGTCAAAACGATGTTGCTGTCGCAACCATTCGCATTGGTCAGCGTATTTACATAGATCCCCTGCTCTGTCAGGCTTTGGCCATAAAAATCATAGACCTCGCCTTCGCAAATTGTCGCTGCTGCGGGCGTGATGTCCGTTGGCAAAGCCGTCAGGTTCAGGATAACAAGGCTGTCACAACCAAAAGAATTGGTGAGCAGGGCGGTATAAGCGCCTGGAGCGAACAGCGTTTCGCCATTGAATTCATAGGACTGTCCCTCGCAGATGGTTTCTTCCAACAGCGTCAGGTCGGGATCCCTCAGCGTTAGCGTCAGGGTAATGGTACTGTCGCAACCGGCTTCCGTTGTGAGCATAGCGGTATAAACGCCCGCTTCCGTCAGGATCTGGCCGTTGAAATCATACGATCCGCCTTCGCAGAAAAAATCGGTAACCTCGGAGCTGACGCCTGTGGAAAGGCTCAAATTCAGGATCACTAAGCTGTCGCAGCCGTCGCTATTCGAGACGAGGGCAGTATAAACGCCCGGCGCAGTGAGGTTTTCGCCATTAAACAGGAAGGTTTGGCCTTCGCAGAACGTTTCTTCCAACAGGGTTAGGTCTACCAATCTTACCGTCAGGTTCAGGGTGATGATGCTATCGCAGCCGTTCGATCCCGGAAAAACCTGGGTATAAACCCCGCTTTCAGCCAGGGTTTCGCCGTAAAATTCGTAAGTTTCTTCTTCGCATATCGTCACGTTGAGGGTCTCGCCGAGGTTCGGCAGCACCGTCAGGGTCAGCGTCAGGGTGCTGTCACAACCTGCAGCATTCGTATAAATGACCTCATAAATCCCGCTTTCGGTGTATTCCTCACCTTCAAAGGGGGACGCTTCGCCTTCACAGATTGTCGCTTCAAACGACGTTTGTGAAGTTGCCAGTTCAGTCAGGGTCAGGGTTACAGTACTGTCGCAGCCCACAGCACTGGTCAGCAACGCGGTATAAACGCCGCCTGCACTCAGTTCTTCCCCGTTGAAGGTGTACGTATCGCCGTTACAGAAGCTCGCGGTTAGTGTTGAACCGGAGACCGGCAATACCGTCAAACTCAGGATAACGAGGCTGTCGCAGCCGTCGGAGTTGACCAACAGGGCGGAATAAGCGCCCGGCGCGCCAAGGTTTTCGCCATTGAACAAATACGTTTCGCCAGCGCAAACAGACGCCTCAATCAATGTTAGGTCTGGTTCCCTCACCGTCAGCGTCAGGGTGATGGTGCTGTCGCAACCGTTTACATTAGTGAGCAGTGCGGTATAAACGCCGCTTTGAGTGAGCGTATCGCCATAAAAATCGTAAGCACTTTCTTCGCAAATGGTGACTGCGAGGGAAGCGCCAAGGTCGGCGGGCACCACCGTCAGGTTTAGGGTGACGGTGCTGTCGCAACCCACTTCATTGGTATAAATGGCGGTATAAACGCCGCTTTCCGAAAGGTCGTCCCCATCGAACAGGTAGGTGTCGTCTGAACAAATGGTTGCCACGAGTGCGGTTTGTGAAGGTGCCAGTTCCACCAGCGTCAGGGTGATGGTGCTGTCGCAACCGTTGGCATTGGTCAGCACGGCGGTGTAAATGCCGCCCGTGGTCAGGGTATCACCATTAAAATCGTAGGATTCGCCGGTGCAGATGCTCGCATCAATTGCGGTGCTGGAAACCGGCAATACCGTCAAACTCAGGGTCACGGTGCTGTCACAGCCGTTGGCGGCGACCAGGATCGTTGTGTATAAACCGCTCTGTGTCAGTTCATCGCCATGGAAATCATAGGTAGAATCCCCGCAAATGGTCGCCTGAAGGAAATCCTCTAAGGCGGGTGAAACCGTCAGATTCAGGGTGACGGTGCTGTCACACCCCGCTTCATTGGTATAAACAGCCGAATAAATGCCGCTTTCTGAAAGTTCCTGGCCATCGAACAGGTAGGTGGCTTCGGCGCAGATGGTGGCTTCGAGCGCGGTTTGGGAAGTTTCCAGTTCGGTCAGATTCAGCGTCACGGTGCTGTCGCAGCCCACCGAATTAGTCAGCACCACCGTATATATGCCGCCTGTCGTCAGGGTATCCCCGTTAAATTCGTATAAATCACCGGCACAGAAGCTCACCTCAAGGGTCGAATCAGAAACCGGCAACACGGTCAAAGTCAGGGTTACTGTACTGTCGCAGCCATAGATGCTGGCCAGTGTGTCCGTATAAACACCTGCTTGGGTCAGCGTATCGCCATTAAAATCATAGGCACTGTTTTCACAAATGCTTACCGCGAGAGCTGATCCATAATCTTCAGGCTGGACGATCAGCTTGAGCGTCAGCGTGCTGTCGCAGCCAGCGGCGTTCGGGTATGTTGTTGAATAAATGCCCGTTTCGGAAAAATCCTGGCCTTCAAAGGCATACGTTTCGCCGATGCAGATAGTCGCTTCCACCAGCGTTTCGGAGGTTTCCAACGCGGTCAGCGTCAGGGTAACGATGCTGTCGCAACCGCTTTGGTTTTGCAACACGGCGATGTACACCCCGCCTGCGGTGAGGGTATCTCCGTTGAATTCGTAGGTATCGCCGTTACAGAAACTCGCTTCCAGATTCGTGGTGGAAATGGAATCGGGGCCCACGGTCAAGTTGAGGTTAACCGTGCTGTCGCAACCAGCAGCAGTGGTCAAAACCACAGAATAAAAGCCGGTTGCAGAAAGCGTATCGCCACCAAGCAGATAAAATTCGCCTAAACAAAGGGCAAGGGCGAGGTTCGTCGGCGCTGGCGGTGGCACGACCGTCAGGTTCAGGGTGACGATGGAATCTTCGCCATTCACATCCGGAAAAATGGCTTGATACTGGCCGCTCGTGGTTAGCGTGTCGCCATCGAAAACATACGCATCTCCGGAACAAATCGCCGTATCAATTTCTGTGTCGGTCACAGAAAAAAGAGCCTGTTGGGAATGAGCAACCTGGTTAGATTGGCTTTCATCAGCAGAGGTCGTGCAGGGGAACTGCCATCCGGGCAGCTCAATCGCTTGTTTTTGGGCAATCAGCGCACAAGAGAATGCTAAAAGAAGTAATAAACTTAATCGCATGTAGCTTAGTTTTTGAGTTAGAAATTGGGAAAACACATATAAACCGCAAATATAATAAAAATGGGGAAGGGCGGTATGGAACCTGCTGTGGTCGCCACTTTTAGGTGGCTGACCGGGTTAATCCAATACAAGCTGGGTACAACATAACATTTAGGTTTTTTCAGGTGTTACCCGCTTCGTGCCTCAGCAGGTGACATCTAAAACACCTTCCACAAAATCCTCAAGCTCCAGAAAATGACCATGATGCCCACGCCAATAAAAAGCAGCCGTACCGGCAATTTACCGGCTAACCTTGCCGCAAACGGTGCCGCAACAACCCCGCCGAGGATCAGTCCGGCAATGACTTTCCAGTGTTCAATTCCAATTAGGGAAAAGAAAGTGAGCGCACTGGCGAACGTGATAAAAAACTCCGTCAGGCTGACCGTGCCGATGACATATTGCGGGGTTTTCCCTTTGGCAATCAGGGTACTGGTGACCAATGGCCCCCAACCGCCGCCTCCGAAAGAATCGAGGAATCCGCCTGCGCCAGCCAGCCAACCCATGTTTTTGACTTTCCGTCTCTTCTGGTTTTGAGCAAAAGCGCGGCTCAGGATGCGCAATCCCAGGATCATGGCATATACGGCCAGCATGGGTCGAATGAGGCTCGCGTATTCATTGCCGAGCCAAGACAATAACGCAGCCCCTGCAATGGCACCCAGCACGCCGGGAATCAGGAGCACCTTGAACAATTTGCGGTTCACATTGCCAAAGCGGTAGTGCGAATACCCCGATGCGCCGGCAGAAAACATCTCGGCAGTGTGGATGCTGGAACTGATGGCGGCTAACGGTACGCCGGTTCCCATCAGCACAATCTGTGTCACCACGCCATACCCCATGCCCAGCAAGCCGTCTACAAATTGCGCGGCAAAACCGGTGGCGACAAACAGCCAGAAAGTGGCATCGAGATGCAAGGTCAAAGCATCCCAGGACTCGCCGGGCACATATACCGCTAAGATATTGGTCAGCAACAGCAAGGCGAACGCGACCAGCGATGCAGTTGCAATGCGCCGCCATTTTTCACCGTCAACTTTGTTGAGGTTGCGTTGCCGGAGTACGTCACGTACCGCCATGGCGGGTTCTGCCACCAACACAGCGGTCAATTCGCTCAAGGCATTCACTTTTTCCGAAAAATCGCCTTTGAGCCGCTGCCGGATGACGGGCATTTTTTGCAATACCTGATCCAATTCATCCGGCAATGCCTCCTGGAAAGTTTCTTTCAGCCGTTTGGCAATGGTCGGCGACTTTCCATTCGTAGAAATGGCAATTTTCAGGTCGCCTTTTTGGACAATGGAAGACAAGTAAAAATCACATAGCTCGGGCGTATCCGCTACATTGCACAAAATGCCGCGCTCAGTAGCCAAGTCCCGGATTTGTTCGTTCAGCACCCGGTCATCGGTAGCGGCAATCGCAAATTGCTGGCCAGCCAAATCCCCGGACTCGAACGGCTTTTCTACCAAAATGACCTGCGGGTAATCGCGGGCATAGTCCCGGATTGCCTGCGAAATATGGACGCCCACCAGCGTAATTCGCGTCTGAGGACTGTTGTTCAGCACTGCCCGGATTTTTTCCAACCCAACGTACCCGCCGCCTATAATCAGCACGCGGAATTTTTCCAATTTCAAAAAAATCGGAAAAAGGGTGTTCCCGGGGGAATCATCTCCGCTGTGGGGCCCGGATTTGCTTGAAAAAGCTTCCGTAGGCGGCTCAGTTGTGGAAATTCGTGCCATGCGTTGTTGCTGTTATGTACCCCATCCGGATGACAAAATCGCCAAAGCGCTCCCCTGGATTCCGCTTCATGGCATAAGAAGCAATCAACGGCTCCAACTCGCGCAAAATGGCAGCTTCGTCCAGCATTTCGCGGTAGAGTTTGTTCAGCCGGCTGCCGTCGTGCGCTGCACCGAGGTAGAGGTTGTAATAACCGGGCGACTTCCCGACAAAGCCAATCTCCGCAAGATAAGGGCGGCCGCAGCCATTGGGACACCCGGTCATGCGAATATTAATCGCTTCTTTTTGCATGTGGTATTTTCGAAGAATCGCATCTATTTGATCAATCAACTGGGGCAGGTAGCGCTCTGCTTCCGCAAAAGCGAGGGTACAGGTTGGCAGGGCTACGCAGGCAATTGAGTTGAGGCGAAGCGCGGTTTGCCGGAACGTCGGTTCCAGCACGCCATATTTTAGGAGCGTGTTTTCTACCTCAATGCGTTGTTCAGGTAAAACATTGCCAATCAGCAAGTTTTGATTGCCGGTAAGGCGAAATTCTCCTTCGCGCAGCAAGGTCGCGACTTCCCGAAGCGCCGTTTTCAACAGGTAATTTTCGGCATCCTGCACCCGCCCGCCTTCAATGAACAACGTCAGGTGGAATCGCCCACTTTGTCCCTGCGTCCAGCCAAAGCGGTCGCCCGAGTGTTTGAACTGGAAAGGCCGCAGCGGCTCGAAGGCAACACCGGAGCGCGTTTCCACCTCTTGCCGGAAGGCTTCTAATCCCATGCGCTCGATGGTGTATTTGAGGCGGCTGAATTTGCGGTTTTCGCGGTTGCCAAAATCGCGCTGGGTGGTGATGACCGCTTCACAAACATTTACAACATCCTCCTGTTTCACAAACCCCAGCAAATCGGCAAGGCGCGGAAAGGTGTCGGGCATCCCAAATGTCATGCCCAAACCGCCGCCCACAGCAAAATTGAACCCGGCTAATTCGCCATTTTTTTCAATGGCAACTAAGCCGATGTCGTTGGCAAAAATATCCGGGTCATTTTCCGGTGGCGCGGCTATGGCAATTTTGAATTTTCGGGGCAAATAGGTTTTACCGTACACAGGTTCAACGTCTTCCTGCGCTGCTGAAGCAAGGAAAACCTTGCTCCAATTGCCTTCTTCTTTGCTGCCTTTCGGCAAATCCTCCGCTGCTTCCAGGCCGGGTGGTGCCCAGATTTCGGCATACGCGCCGGTTTGGGGGGTGAATGCAGCACTAATGGCTTTGGACACTTCGTACATCGCGGCGTGAACGCGACTTTCGTCAGGATTGACGCTGCACATCACATTCCGGTTCACGTCACCACAGCCCGCGATGCTGTCCAAAAGCACTGCGTTGAACCCCTGAATGGCGGCTTTCAGGTTGCGTTTATAAACCCCGTGCAATTGAAAAGCCTGCCGGGTGGTCAATTTCAGCGTACCGTTTCCGTATTGATCCGCCAATTCATCCATGCGCAACCATTGTCTGGGCGAGGCGATGCCGCCAGGTACCCGCACCCGGATCATGAAAGAATAGAGCGGTTCCAATTTTTGACGGGTGCGCTCGCTGTCAAGGTCGCGGTCGGTTTGCTGATAGGTGCCGTGAAATTTGATGAGGTGCGTATCATCGGGAAACAGCGCTCCGGTGATGCCGTTTTCTAAGCTTTCTACTAAAGTGCCGCGCAGGTAATTGCTTTTGGCCTTGACGTGTTCGACTTCCGTGTGGGAAGGTTTCGTTTCTGGTTGCATGTTCTTTTTGTTTGGCAAACTTTACGGATTTTATAAACCAGTAAGGTTCAGCAGCAATCCGGCAACGGCGCTGATGCCGATCCAAACCACCATGTTAATTTTGAAATATTGAAGCGCAGCTAAAGATATCAGGATCCACGCAAGCGGTATTCCCTGAATTTTTGGCCATTCCGGCGCGATCACCGCCTGCCCCAGGTACAGACACAAACTCAAAATGACGCCGGCCACAGTAGCTGTGGTAAACTGTAAAACCGATTTTATGACCGGACTGGCCTGCGTCCGTTCAATAAGGGGGGCGCCAGCAAAAATGAAGAGGAAGGAAGGCAAAAAAGTATAATAAACGGTCGTTACTAAAGCCATCGAAGCTACAAGAAGCGAACCGCCAGAATTAGTGTGGCCAGCCATGAAGCCTACAAATGCCAGCACGATGATGAGCGGACCGGGCGTAGTTTCGCCCAAAGCCAGGCCGTCAAGCATTTCAAGATTCGTAAGCCAGCCGAATTGCTCCACGCTAACCTGCGCCACATAGGGCAGCACCGCATAAGCGCCGCCAAAAGTAACAAAGGCCGCCTGCGTGAAAAACAGGGAGAGTTTTTTCCAAAAATCAAAATCAGTCGCAAAAGCGCCGAACAGGATTAAGGGCAATACCCCAAGTAAAAAGCCAAGTCCAATTTGCCGTGTTAAGCGCGCTGCCGAAAATCGGCTGCCCGGCACAACGGTATCCCGGTTGATGAGGTAAGCGGCTTCTTCCTGATCTTGTAAATTTCCGGAGCTGGTATTTCCTGTCCGTTGGGATGGAGTCAGATAAACGACCGCCAACCCGAACAAAACAGAGCCGAAAATCAGGATTGGAAAAGGCACTTTCAAAAAATAAATCGCTACAAAAGCGGCCGCAGCTACCCCATAATGCAAGGGGGTTTGCAGGGATTTTTTTCCAATTTTAAAGATTGCTCCAAGCACAATGGCCACCACAGCTGGTTTTAGAAAAACAAATACCGATTGTACTGCCGGAATTTGCCCGTAGGTAACGTATAACAGGCTCAACCCCCACAAAAGGATAGCCGAAGGCAAAACAAAAAGGATGCCCGCCGCCAGTCCGCCTTTCGTGCCGTGCAGCATCCAACCGGTGTAGGTTGCCAATTGCTGCGCTTCCGGTCCGGGCAGTAACATGCAATAGTTCAGCGCATGCAGGAATTTAGAATTGCTGATCCAGCGCTTTTTATCCACCAAAAAATCGTGCATGATCGCAATCTGCCCTGCCGGCCCGCCGAAGCTGATGAACCCCAGTCGAAGCCAGAACCAGAAGGCTTCACGGAAAGTGGGTGCGGTGGGAGGCAAGTGATCTTTCATGCGTTTTTGATATTAGACTTGTTGCGATGGGGCAGCGTGGTGGGAAAAATGAGCTACTACACACTGCTGGCGCATTCCTTCACTTGAATACCCACTGGGCATTCCCCCTTCGGGATCGCTCAGTCATCCAGTCAAAGGCTTTTTGAGGGAACATAGCCCAGCTACGTGACCGAAAAAAGGCGAAGAGTGGGTGAAAAAGAGCCATTTTAGACCCGCGATGATCCCGTCGCAACAAGTCTATTCAGGTTGTCTCGAATTTCCGAACAAGCTCATAAAATTACACGAGGTTTCACAGAGTTAAAGGGAGTCTCACAGCGTTTGTCCGTTGTACGGGACAAGTTTTGCAGTCCCTTTTCCTTAATACACATCCTCCAAATACCGCCGTTGTTTTTTCAAATTGCTCAGGTATTCTGCCGCAAAAGCCTCGCCTTTACCGCTTTCCCGTGCAATGATTTGAAGAAAAGCCTGTTGCACATCTGCGGCCATGCGGTTTTTATCGCCGCAAACATAGCAGTATGCCCCGTTTTCGATGCGCTCGAACAATTGCCGCCCTTTTTCCAGCAGGCGGTGCTGCACGTATATTTTTTCCTGCTGATCGCGCGAAAAAGCCACATCTAAGCGGTCGAGCGCACCGGTTTTCAGGTATTGCAGCCACTCCCGCTGGTATAGAAAATCGGTTGTGAAGTTTGGATTTCCAAAAAACAACCAGTTCCTGCCTTGCTTCGGCGAACCGGAATCCCGCAATTCATTCCGCTCCTCCACAAATGCCCGGAACGGCGCAACGCCAGTGCCAGGCCCGACCATAATGATGTCGGCGCTGTCGTCGGCAGGGAGTTTGAAATATTCATTGCGCTCTACAAAAACCTCGACATGATCTCCAACATCCACCCGATCAGCAAGGAAGGTGGAAGCCAGGCCCTCGCGGTTGGTTCTTCCAAATTCGTAACGCAGCGCCGATACCGTGAGGTGAACTTCATCCGGATGTGCCGCTAAGCTGGAAGCAATGGAATACAGGCGTGGTGCGATGTTGCGCAGGATATCCGTCAATTGCTGCGGGGTCAGCGTGGCAGGGAATTCCCGCAATAAATCCCCGGCATTACGTCCCCAGAGGTATTTTTTCAACCGCTCATGGTCTGTCGTGATCGCTTTGAGGTTTTCATGACCCGCCTTCTCTGCATACTGATCTAAAACGTTGCGGTTCAGAACTGACAGCTCTTTGTGGGTTTTTAAAATACTTGCTAAGCTAGCCGCTTTCCCGGCATATTCAACCTGTTCGGCACCCGAAAATTTGGCCGCAGCCAGCACCTGTTCTACCAGCCGATCCGAATTGTGCGCCAGAATGCCCAGCGAATCTCCAGGCTCATAAACCAGTCCCGAGCCTTCCAGTCCAAGCTCAATATGGTACGTTTCTTTGGCTGAGCCCCGCCCGTTGAGCCGAATTTTTTCCAGCACCGGCGCGTGATACGGGTTTTTCCGGTTGAATCCCGCCACGTAGGCTGGCTTTGGCAACTGTTCTTTCAACACCGCAGCAGGTTGCGCCCCGGCCACCGTTTTCAGGCGACTCACGACCGTAGCCGCCCATTGTTCAGCCATTTCTTCATATTCCAAATCGCAATCAATGCGCGGAGTAAGACGGTTGGCACCTAAAGCCTCCAGCCGGGCGTCGAAGTCTTTGCCCGTTTGGCAAAACTTCAGGTAGCTGCTGTCGCCCAGACTGCATACCGCAAACTGAAGGTCGGGAAGTTTCGGCACCCGCGCACTGTGCAGCCATTCGTAAAAGGATTCCGCAGCGGTTGGCGGCGTGCCTTCTCCCTGTGTACTGACCACAAACAATGCGATTTGAGCGGTCTTCAGGTTTTTGACCGCGTAATCGGCAAGATCCGTTACCGTAACGTCCCAGCCTTGTTCGCCGATCAGCGCAGCCGCCTTTTGGGCTACTTTTTTGCTATTGCCGGTCTGAGAGCCATACAATAGCTGAACTTTCGGTGCCTGCACATGCGCCTGCTGCGCCGGAGCGATGACGGCCTCGGGTTGACCGGCGGTGGCCAAGCCATACAAAAAACCGCTGAGCCAAAGCTGTTGCTCAGCCGAGTGCTCCGAACTCAGCTTTTTTAAGAGAGCTTCATCAAACCGGCCAATCGGCGCCGTTGCGATCTTGGTCATGGTGTAAATGTTTTATGGTCAATAAGTTCTATATCAAACTTGCTCCTTGCAAACTTGCCCCTCGCCCCTTTAACAACCGGCCGACCACTTCCCCCACAACAATCACTGCAGGACTGCCAATGCCCGAAAGCGCCGCCTTTCCGGCAATGTCCGAAACACGGCCAACCAGCATTCGCTGTTGGGGCAAAGAAGCATTTTGAATGATGGCGACCGGAAGTTCCTGTTTGCCGCTTTGCGCGAATGCCTGTGCGATTTCGGGGAGTTTGGCAAGTCCCATCAGGACGACCGCCGTCGCGTTGGTGCGGGCGACTTCATATATTTCCGGGTTTAGTTCTCCGGTATCCGTCGTGGCGGTCAATACCCAAAAACCACGACTGGCTCCGCGCAGGGTCACCGCAATGCCTGCCAGACCGGGGGCTGCAATGGCGCTCGAAACGCCGGGAATATAAGACACGTCAAGGCCCTGTTCCTGTGCGTATTGCAGCTCTTCCATCCCCCTTCCGAACACAAAAGGGTCACCCCCTTTCAGGCGCACAACTTTTCCAAAAGCCCGCGCACAGTCTACAATCAGTTCATTGATTTCCGGCTGGGTATGGGATTTTTTGCCGCGCCGTTTCCCAACATAAATGCGGATGGCGTCGGCGGGTGCGTGTTGCAGCAATGCTTCGTTCACCAGCGCATCGTAGAGTACGACGTCGGCTTGTTGCAACGCTTTCAGCCCTTTGATGGTCAGCAATTCGGGGTCGCCGATTCCGGCACCGATAAGAATCAGTTCCGGGCGTTTGCAAGGATCGAACAGGGAAGCAGGTATTTGATGATTCATGATTTATTTTGTTGTTGTGGGTTAATCTTTTGATTTATTATTCAACAGAATCGAAGTCTGGTCGTACCCGCCGAACTGGAGTTCGGCGGTACGCGACACATCAACCGAACTGGAGTTCTGTTGTATATTCCAGCATTCCTGCCGCCACGGTATCATAGGTGTTTTCATTCACCAGAATGAAGCCGCCGCTGTGCCGGTTTTGCTTGTAGGTATCAAAAACCAAAGGTTGTGCCGTGCGAAGGCGCACCAGCCCGATGTCGTTGAGTTGCAGTTTGTCGTCCGGAAGGTGGTTGAACGTGTGTACATCTATGCGGTATTCAATGGACTTGACGATGGCTTTGACCGTGGCTGAATTTTGCCGCAACAGCAACTTGTCGCCGGGCTGTAGCGGGCGTTCGCTCATCCAGCACAGGGTTGCTTCCAAATCCTGAGCAACAGCAGGCTGGGCATCGGCGCGGGCGATGGTATCCCCCCGCGAAACGTCAATGTCATGGGCAAGGTGCAGCACCAAAGGTTGCGGGGCAAAAGCTTCCTCAACTTGTACCTGATTGACCTCAATGGCTACAATTTCCGTTTCGATCCCGGCAGGCAACACGACCACCCGGTCGCCCCGGCGAAAAACACCACTGCGCAGGCTTCCCGCATAGCCCCGGTAATCGTGCCATTCGCTCGATTTGGGACGGATGACGTATTGCACCTGAAAACGGGGCGCGTCGTGATCCGCTTCCGGTTCGATTTCTACCGTTTCAAGGTGTTCCAGCAAGGTAGGCCCGAGGTACCAGAGCATGTTGGCCGAAGGCAGTACTACATTATCGCCAGCCAGCGCGCTGATGGGGATGAAGGTGATGTTGCGCAGGTTCAGTTTTTCAGCCAATGTTTGATAGGCTGCTGCAATTTTGTAAAAGCGCTCCTCGCTGTATTCAACGAGGTCTAATTTATTGATTGCCAGCACAATTCGGGGAATGCCCATCAGAGAAGCGACTAAGCTGTGCCGGTGGGTTTGTTCCACAACTCCTTGCCGCGCATCCACGAGGATGATCGCCAGATCGGCATTGGAGGCACCGGTAACCATATTGCGAGTGTACTGCACGTGGCCGGGCGCATCGGCGATGATGAATTTCCGGCGCGCTGTGCTAAAGTATTTGTAAGCCACATCAATGGTAATGCCCTGTTCGCGTTCTGCGCGCAGGCCATCGGTGAGCAACGACAGGTCGAGCTCGCCATCTGCTTTGTTGCGGCTCTGGCGCTCCAGCGTTTCTAAAACGTCGTGCGATACTGCGTTGGAATCAAACAGCAGGCGGCCAATGAGGGTACTTTTTCCATCATCAACACTGCCGGCGGTTATAAATTTTAAAATATTCATGGTCAATTATTTGCAATTCATTTTTGTTTTAAATCCTTCCGAACAAGCGCTTAGGGTCGCTGAAATAATAACTGTCCACTTTTCCAGGAGGCTTTTGCTCCTACCCTGCGTTGGGGAACCGCCTCCCTTAGCTATGGCTAAGGTCGGGATTCCCCGCCTTGGTTATAATCAAAATGCCTTGCCCGGAGAAAGCGACCCTTAGAAATAGCCATTTTTTTTGCGGTCTTCCATCGCGGCCTCGGAAAGGCGGTCGTCGAGGCGGGTAGCGCCACGCTCGGATATTTTTGCAATTAATATTTCCTGAATGATGTCTTCTACTGTGGTGGCCGGGCTTTCCACTGCGGCGGTGCAGGTGGCGTCGCCAACCGTGCGGAAACGGACGTCGCGTACCGCAATTTCATCTTCCGGATCTAAGCGGATGTGTTCGGTAATGGCCAACAATTGCCCGGCTGGCGTGACCACACAATTGCGGCGATGGGAAAAATAGATTTCAGGCAGCGCGATGTTTTCCTGCTGGATATAGCTCCACACGTCAAGTTCCGTCCAGTTGGAAATCGGGAAAACGCGCACGTTTTCGCCTTTCCGGATGCTGCCGTTGTAAATGTCCCAGAGTTCGGGGCGCTGCCGCTTGGGATCCCACTGGCCAAATTCATCGCGCACGCTAAAAATGCGTTCTTTGGCCCGCGCTTTTTCTTCATCGCGCCGTGCGCCGCCAATGCAGGCGTCAAACTCAAATTCTTCAATCACTTCCAGCAACGTATAGGTTTGCAACGCATTCCGGCTTGGGTATTTACCAAAACCATCTTTCAGCCCCTGCCGGCGAATCGTGTCTTCCACCCTGCGCACGATCAATTGCTCTCCGAAACGGGCAGCCAGTTCGTCTCGAAATTGGATAACCTCGGGGAAATTGTGACCCGTGTCAATATGCACCAATGGGAAAGGCAATTTGCCCGGTCGAAAAGCCTTCAGCGCCAGGTGAACTAAGGTAATCGAATCCTTTCCGCCGGAGAACAAAAGCGCTGGGCGTTCAAATTGTCCGGCCACTTCCCGAAGGATATGAATGGCCTGGGCCTCTAAGTGATCGAGATAATCGAAGTGCGTTGACATGGAATATTGTGTTTTATTTTTTTGAAAACCAATGGATTATTCCTGAACGACGTGCGCGTGCAGCCCACATTCTTTTTTCGAAGCATCTTCCCACCACCAACGGCCTGCCCGAAAATCCTCCCCTTCCCGGATAGCACGGGTGCAGGGCACGCAGCCGATGCTGACAAAACCTTTGTCGTGCAGCGGGTTGTATGGAATGCCGTGCTTGCGAACATAAGCGCGCACGTCCTCAAAGCTCCAGTGGAAAAGTGGATGAAATTTCATGAGTTGATGGGTGTCGTCCCATTCCAGGTCGGACATGTGCTGGCGGTTGGGCGATTGTTCGGCGCGGATGCCGGTGATCCAGAGTTGCTGTCCTTCCAAGGCGCGGCGAAGCGGCTCTACCTTGCGGATATAGCAGCATTCTTTGCGATTTTCGACAGATTGGTAAAAGCTGTTGGGGCCTTTGGTTGTGAGCAGGTTTTGGATGGCGGCGTGCTGTGGGAAGTAGGTTTCAATTGGTTTTCCATAGCGTTCAAGGGTGCGCGACCAGGTGGCGTAGGTTTCCTGAAAATTTCGGCCGGTATCTAAGGTAAAAATGCGGATCGGCAGGTCATTTTTGAAAATCAGGTGGGTGATGAGCTGGTCTTCGATGCCGAAACTGGTTGAAAAAACAGCGCCGTCAGGAAATTTTTCCGCCAGCAGCAGTAAGTCTTCCAGAGGACTTCGGTTCTGCCGACCCCGCAGGCTTGTTGCTAAATCTTGGAGCGTATGTTCAGAAAATTGCATAAGCGCTAAAGGATGAGAATGGGATAAAAAACAAAAAGCCCTTCGGAGCATTACCGAAGGGCTTTTTGTGCTGAAAAGCAATTATTTGAATGAAATGTTATGACCAATATTCATACAAAATTGCATTGCAGCCGCTTCGGTAGAGCCGGGCGGTACAACAGCAACAACAACAAGCCATGAATGAAATATTGGTCGAATTCATGCTGCAAACTTAGGTGATCCAATCACACAATGCAATAGGGAAGGCCATTTGTTTTAAAAATTTAACAATTTGGTAATAAAAGCTGCTGTTGATTCAAAGAAACCAGCTTTCTGTTAAAGAATTGAAAACAAAGACTTTGTGTTGATTTTACGGCAAGTAAAAAAATCAGGATCCTATTAAAGAAAAAGCCGGAGTTGCGATGGCAACTCCGGCTTTTTACTGTAAGAAGTAGTTTTTGTTCCAGCGGGTTACCGCTTACTCAGCCGCTGCGTTGCGATGATCTTTTCATCTTTGCCGCGCATCTGGATCAGGTAAATGCCTTTAGGAAGGTCTTCTACCGAATATTTTTGACTTTTCTCATAGAAGAAACTTTTCATTTCCCGACCTACAAGGTTGTAAACGTGAATCTTTTGAACCGATTCGTTATCGTTCAGACTGAAATATATAGTAGCTGGATTAGGGAAAACACGCAGTTCCACTGATTCTGTTCCTCCTGAGCGTTTGATGCTCAAACGGTCGCTGAAGCTGCTCTGCGAAAAGCCAATTTGGATGAAGAACAACAGAACAAAAAAGAGTAAGGCTTGCTTCATACAACTGTGAGTTTAGACAAATTTCAAGTCAATAGTTTTTGGTGATGGCGCAAATTAAGCGCAATTCATGGGAAAAGCAAATGAGCCCCCCTGTATTTAAACAAAAATTAACAAATATGTTGCAATAAATGAAAAGAAGCAAGTAGGCAAGTCTGCAAGTTAGGCAATTTTGAAAATAAGCAATTTTGCAATACATTGTTTGTCGAGTTGCCTACCTGCCAATTTTTCTCTTGCCTGCGTAACCCCTAAAGCAGTCCCTGAAAGTACACTTTAAAGTCTTCAAGGCTCATACTACCCTGGTCGCCTTCGCCTTGTTTGCGCACGCCAACTGCTCCGGCTTCCTGTTCTTTTTCGCCCACAATGAGCAAGAAAGGAATTTTTTTGAGCTCGTTGTCGCGGATTTTTCGTCCGATACTCTCGGTGCGTTCGTCAATAATACCGCGGATGTCGTAACGAGCCAACTGCTCCTGCACGGTTTTGGCATATTCGTTGTATTTGTCACTGATGGGCAGCAGCACATATTGCTCCGGAGCCAGCCACAACGGGAATTTGCCGGCGCAGTGCTCTATCAATACGCCGATGAAGCGCTCCATGGATCCGAAAGGTGCCCGGTGGATCATCACCGGCCGGTGCAATTGATTATCCGGGCCGATGTATTCCAGTTCGAAGCGCTCGGGCAGGTTGTAATCTACCTGAATGGTGCCAAGCTGCCAACGGCGTCCCAAAGCATCCTTGACCATAAAGTCGAGTTTGGGGCCATAGAAAGCCGCTTCGCCAAGTTCGGTGACCGTTTCAAGGCCCGCTTCTTTAGTCGCATCAATGATGGCTTGTTCGGCCTTGATCCAGTTTTCATCCGAACCAATGTATTTTTCCTTGTTGTCGGGATCCCGCAGTGAAATTTGTGCCGTATAGTTGTCGAAGCCTAATTTTTCCAACACAAAACGCGTCAAACTCAGCACGCTCAGGAACTCGCCCTTCAACTGGTCTGGGGTACAAAAAAGGTGGGCGTCGTCCTGCGTAAAGCCCCTTACCCGTGTCAGGCCGTGTAGCTCTCCGCTCTGTTCGTAGCGATAAACCGTACCAAATTCCGCGATGCGCAGCGGCAATTCCTTGTAAGAACGAGGCTTGTGAGCAAAAATCTCGCAATGGTGCGGGCAGTTCATGGGTTTCAGCAAAAACTCCTCCCCCTCCTTTGGCGTGAGGATGGGCTGGAAGCTGTCTTTGCCGTATTTTTCGTAGTGCCCACTGGTGATGTAGAGCTCTTTTTTGCCCAGATGCGGCGTGATGACGGGTTGATATCCCCGCTTGATCTGTTCTTCTTTGAGGAAGTTTTCAAGGCGGGTGCGCAGCGCAGTGCCTTTGGGAAGCCAGATGGGCAAACCCATACCGACCTTTTCAGAGAACATAAACAGCTCCAGTTCCTGCCCCAGTTTGCGGTGATCCCGTTTTTTTGCCTCTTCCAGCAAATAAAGATAGTCTTTAAGCTCCTGCTGTTTGGGGAAAGTGACCGCGTATATCCGGGTAAGCTGCGGGCGTTTTTCATCGCCCCGCCAATAGGCACCGGCAATGCTCATTAGCTTGGCCGCTTTTATTTTACCCGTATCGGGCAGATGCGGCCCCCGGCAAAGGTCGGTAAAATTGCCCTGCGTGTAGAACGTAATCGTGCCATCGGCCAATTCTTCAATGAGTTCTAATTTGTATTCGTCGCCTTTTTCCGTAAAATATTGAACCGCATCGGTTTTACTTACCTCTTTACGAACATAAGCGTTGCCCTGGCGGGCAAGTTCCAGCATTTTGTTTTCGATTTTTTCAAAATCATCGCTGGAAAGCTGATGATTGCCGGGATCAACGTCATAATAAAATCCGTTTTCCACCGGCGGTCCGATGGCGAATTTGATACCGGGGTAAATGGCTTCCAGCGCTTCAGCCATCAAGTGCGCTGAAGAATGCCAGAAGGTCGCTTTTCCGGCTGTATCATCCCAAGTCAACAATTGGAGCGTAGCATCCGAATGAATGGCTCGCGAGGCATCCCAAACCTCACCATTGACCTTGGCAGAAAGCACGTTGCGGGCTAATCCGCTGCTGATGGATTCTGCAATCTGCATCGCCGTTGCGCCTTTTTCGTATTGGCGCACGTTGCCATCGGGAAAAGTAATATTGATCATTTATGTTTTATTGTAGCTGCATCATTTCAGTATGAACAATGCTCTGTTTACGCAAGATTTTCAAAAAGGCTGCTAAATTAGGTCATTTTAAAGACATTGTGCACTTGGCGTATAAAAATTACAGATAAAGTTTTCCGCATTATGTTATATTTGCTTTCGGCTTCAGAAAATTCCCCGTTTAGAAGCCGCTTTACTGTACTTGCTGCTACAAAAAATAACTACAAGGCCCCGGCATTAATTCATGCTTTACTCCCCTTGCCGTGGTAAATTCACAACTTCAAACACCGTCTTTTCCATGAAAAGCAAGCTCAAAAGCATTATCCTCGTTGAGGATAACCTTGCCGATGTCAAACTCGCCGAGTATGCGTTGAAAAGCTTAGACGAGCGACCTCAACTCATCCACTTCTTTGAGGGATCGGACATGCTCCAATACCTTTTGGAGGCAGATCTCGAAGAAATTGCCGTAGTGATTATTGACCTCAACATGCCCAGAATGAGTGGCATAGAATTGTTGAAAATTTTTCAAAACGACACCAGGTTGCACCACATGCCTGTACTCGTTTTCAGCAGTTCCGACGACCCAAACGACATGCAAAATTGCTACAATCACGGCGCCAGCGGCTACGTGGTGAAACCAACAGGTTTGGAAGAATTGGAAAAAACCATGCGCCACATCGTTGATTTCTGGTGCCAGGCCAATTCACTCCCCCCCGTTCTCCGCGACGGGAATTTCATCGCTAAGGAAGCGGATGTTTCTTTTTAAGCCGCTAAATCCGGTGCGTTTGACCGGGGATTTTTGAAAAATCGTTTTGAATAGCTCTTCAGTGATCTCTTCCCATTCCTGCTTGCGCAAAGCCAACAGGTCGGGGTGCGGCTCGAAGGCGGGCTCTTCGTGTGGGGTAGCAAAGCGGTTCCACGGGCATACTTCCTGGCAAATATCGCAGCCAAACATCCATTGCTCAAATTTGCCCTTGTATTCCGCAGGCAAGATCTCATCGCGCAATTCGATGGTGAAATAAGAGATGCATTTACTCCCGTCCACGACAAACCCTGCCGGGGAAATGGCCTCTGTGGGACAAGCCTCTATGCAGCGGGTGCAGGTGCCGCAATAATCTTTTATGGGTGCATCGTATACTAAATCGAGGTCGAGAATCAATTCGGCCAAAAAAAAATACGACCCCGCTTTGGGGTGGATGAGCAGGGTGTTCTTGCCAACCCAGCCAACGCCGCTGCGCCGCGCCCAATCGCGTTCCAGCACCGGGGCTGAATCCACAAAACAGCGGCCATGTACTGCTCCGATGCGCTCCTCAATAAAATGTAACAATGCTTTTAGCTTCCTTTTTACGACAAAATGGTAGTCTTCTCCGTAGGCGTATTTTGAAATTTTCGGCGCCAGCGGGTCTTCCTGAACGCGGTCGGTATGGTAATTGTACATCAGCGTAATGACCGAGCGGGCGCCTTCCACCAACTTCCGGGGGTCAATGCGTTTGTCGAAATGGTTGGCCATATAGGCCATCTTGCCGTGTTTGTTCTGGTTCAACCAGGCTTCCAGACGCCGGGCCTCTTCGTCCATCTGCTCCGCGCGCGCCATGCCTACAAAAGAAAAGCCCAGGCGCAGGGCTTCCTCGCGGATGAGGCGGGTGTGTAGCGTTTTGGAAGCTGACAGATTTGGAATAGCAGGCATTGGCAATTGTGTATTGACTTGCGAAAGGTAGCAATTCTTGCTGTATTGTACCGCTATTCGGCACTTTGCTGCCCGGATTCCGGCGCTGTCATTGACAATGATGTTAGGTGGAAAGGGAAACTTGCACGGCAATACTATTAAGGAGTTCATTAGGTTATTCAGGAAGGGAAAAATTTGACAGACAAGCAGGGTTTGAACTAGACGACATGCTCAAAGAGTTGAAAGAGTTCAGAAAAAAATCTGATTACGATGATGAGGAAATCATAAAAGCACAAATAGAAAAGGTCAAACAGTACGTTTCAAAGATACATCGCCTCATCAAAAAACACATGCAGGTATGAAAATCCAAGACTTTATTTCAACCACTTTCGAGAAAATCAGTAACAACTTTTCGAAAGCCGGCATTACTTATCAGTTCGATGAAAAGGCTGGAACTCATTACGTAAAGATTTCACCTCCTGATGTTTATGGTAACGAAACTTTTATTAACATTGGATGGGAGATCAAAAATGCTTTCAACGACCATTTTCCTAACGAAGAGCTTTGCTTTTTGACAGAAAATTCCTTGATCCAGCTATCCTCTCCTTCAAGGATTTGGCAAGTCAGTTTTTTCAAAAGGAGAAATTGAACAAGCCGTAGAATGAGCCGCTCGAATTTATCGCCTTGATCGCGTTCGGATAGCGCACTTTTGCGGAAATGAGATAGCACGGAATGGAATGGGCTTTGGCTCATTGTTCAGGTTAACCGGATTAATAAAGACAAAAATAGGAAAAGTTGTCATATTGGCAAGTGACGAACGGTTAACCTACAATGGAGCAAGAGCGAGCCTAATTTTTCGACGGAAGACATCCCCAAAACAACCCTTTTTTGCAAAAATGTACCCCTTTTGCACTTTTTTATCACAATCACTTGATTATCAATACAATCCGCTTTTTGTATCAAAAAGTAAGGGGTGTTATTGTATTGCCAATGAAATTGTGCACGAAAAAGTATCACGTTGTTATTTGTTAGTAGGTACAAATAGAACACAACACTTAAAACAGATTCGTTTATTTTACGAGGATTATCATTTATCTTTGTGGATTATTCAATAAATTGAAAATGGCACGGTCAGACCTTTTGATAAAACTTGTTCAATCCGGTTCTTCCGGCGATAGGCACCTTTTTAAGAAGACGGTCCAAGCTATTATTGCCGAAGAAAAAAGCAAGCACCATCACCAATTAGCGACCAAATTGGAAGACTTGATGGTTGAAAAACAGTCATACCCAACCGTCAATGGCAATGGTGCAGTTAATGGTTCTAAGAATCTACAGGTCGAAAAGCTCCTTCATAAAAGTAGTCCTAAGATTGCACTGAAAGACCTGTATTTACAGCAGGAATCCTTGGCGCTCGTCAAAGAATTCGTTCAGGAACAATTTAGAAGTGACTTATTGCGCTCGCACAATCTCGAACCCCGTCATCGAATCCTATTAACTGGAGCGCCAGGAAATGGGAAGACTTCTTTAGCCGAGGCTATTGCGAATGAATTGACGGTTCCATTTTATAGGGTTCGTTACGATGGAATAATTACCAGTTATTTGGGCGAGACTGCTTCCCGGCTTTCCAAGTTGTTGGAATATGTATCACAAGAGCACTGTGTCTTGTTCTTCGATGAGTTTGATGCCATTGGAAAGGAGCGGGGCGATACGCACGAGACAGGTGAAATCAAACGGCTTGTCAATTCCCTTCTCCTACAGATGGATGAATTGCCAAGTTATGTGGTGATCGTTGCTGCTACCAATCACCCTGAATTATTAGACAAAGCAGTCTGGCGGCGTTTTCAAATCAAGGTTGAGTTAGAAAAGCCTTCCGAGAAAGCTATAGAGCAGGTCGTGCAGAATTTTGAAAAACGCTTTCCAAAAAAATTTGGCATTGCCTATGCTCAGTTTGCAAAGAAACTCGTTGGGCTTAGTTATTCAGAAATAATTGACTTCCTATTGGATATTCAAAGGAAATATGTGCTTGCCCTCCCCGAAGGAGATATAAAGGCCATTGCTCAATGCCAGTTGAAGTCTGTTTAACCCTTCTAACTTTATATGCCAAACCTTCCCCATCTACTTTTTCCAAGACCATCTGTTGTTTCCCGTGGTAAGCTGTCCGGAAGTTCTGGTGCTGGATATACCTCTGATAGAGGTCGTCAGGCAGTACGCATTGAACAACAACTTACAGCACTTGAGCAGGCATGGCAGCGTAAAGAGGCCGTTTTGGCTTCGGGGATGACAGGCGAAATCCCGGAAATGGTCTTGGTTATGGAGATAGCCGGCACCATGGATAATTTTTTTACGGCAGTCAGGAAGACGGAAGGAATGGAGTTTTTGGGTGAATATGACGGTGAACTGGACATTGAAGATGGATTTGATCTCTATGACAAGGAAAATAACTTAGTAACCCAAACAATTCCAAAGAGAGTCTTTCTTTCGCTTGTCAATCAAGCAGCCATTGCAGAGCTTCGCTCAATTTGGCAAGCATATCAGTCCAACCAAGCTTTGTCAAGAGGCAAAGGCAAATACAAAGCCTTGTTTGAAGTTCTTGCAGACATCAGACCTTATGGTGTCAAAGACCGCTTGCTCGAACCGGGCATCAGGGAATACCTTGAACAATACACTTCGCCCGACGCCATTGTCAACTTTGAGGTTGAACTGGTTTATAAGCAAAATGATCGAACTTCATTTATAGCTTTTGAACAAGCCATCCGACAAGCCAATGGCCAAATAATTCAAGGTTCGGAACTCATTATTTCGGATTTGCATTATCATGGCCTTATAGCGCAAGCACCTGCTCGTTGTTTCGAAGATTTGACGGAAAGCACCAATATCAGCTTTTTGAAATCCTCGGCAGCTTTGGCATTTCGACCAGTTGGACAAGTTATTGCCGATTTGCCAGATGAAGAAAACCTGCCCCCTTCCGGAAGCGGTAACCAGGTTCCGCCTCCATCCCTCTTAGGCGAGCCAGTTGCTGCACTTCTTGACGGCATGCCAATTACCAATTATACTAGGCTTGCGGGGCGTTTGGAAATTGACGACCCTGACGGTTTTGAGGAAAATTACCTCGCCAGACAGCGATTACATGGCCCTAGTATGGCCTCATTAATAATACATGGTGACCATAGTGAAAATGCAACTCCTATAACTTCCCGTCTTTACGTTCGCCCCATAATGCGGCCAAAGCAGCATGGTAGTAATTGGACTGAAAAATTGCCGGAAACAAGATTGTTTGCGGACATGCTTATCCGAGCGGTCATGCGGATGAAAGAAGGAGACCTCGAAACAGGCGAAGCCCCTGCTGCCCCCAGTGTAAAGGTCATCAATCTAGCCATCGGGGATCCGGATCGACCTTTCATGAATAATATTGGGATATGGGCCAAAGTGCTGGATTGGTTGGCTTTCAAATACAATGTCCTAATTATTGTTAGTGCAGGAAATCATACGCCGAGCATGATTATTCCTTCAAGAGATGCCGAGGGTCAACCATTGTCCATTGCAGAAAGGGAACTGGAAGTACAGTGCCTATATGTGCGTGAGCGCAACAGTCGCAAAATACTTAGTCCGGGCGAATCAATCAACGCCTTGACGATTGGGGCTTCGAACATAGATGGGAGCGGGCTTCCTCAAGAGTTTTCAAACAGAAAGCTGATATCCGAGAATAATGCTTTGCCGGCACCGTACTCTCGTGTCGGTTTCGGATTCGACCGTTCCGTTAAACCAGAAGTGTTGTACCCTGGTGGCCGGGTAATGGGGCGTGAGCAAGTGACCATGCCATAAATAACCGTTTATTTTCCCAGTGAAATTTTGCTTCACCCTCCCGGTATAAAAAGCGCTATGCCCGGACAGAATGGGGCAACCGATGCCGAAGGTTACTCAATAGGCACGAGTAATTCGACTGCACTGGCTACCCGTCAAGCTGTTCTGCTGCATCAAATGCTGGAAGAGCTGAACGAAAGCCTATCAGATGGTATTCCGGAAGAATATTTTCCTATCATGTTAAAAGCACTTTTGGTACATGGTGCCCATTGGTCGGATGCAGACAAAGTTTACCGTGAAGATATTGGCAGGAAAAGTAAGCGCAAATCAAGTAAAAAGGCATACCCATCCATTTTTGGGCTATGGCAAGGTAAACGGAGAAATGTCGCTCTTTTCCAACGAACAACAAGTCACTATACTCGGATATGGGAAATTGGCAAAGGGAACAGCCAACGAATTTTCTATCCCAATACCGGAGGCGTTGAATGGTATTGACATTAAAAAATACATCACATTGACATTAGCTTGGTTCTCCCCATTGCATTTCCAATCCTCTAAATACAGAAAGGCACACTTGTTCCTTGAAAATTTGGCATCCAATGGTCAAAATGATTTGAGGCTTTCGCAAGATGTTTTTGATTTCAAGACGACTGGAAATGGTACTGTCCAGCACCATGTCTTAAAAGGAGGTCATGCTGATTCCTTCATAGAAAGAGCCATGTTAAAGGTCAAAGTAACTTGTAGAGAAGATGCGCCCAGTTTACCCCAATCCGAAAAGATACCTTATGCATTGGCGACTACTTTTGCTATCCCACCCGAATCCCAGATTGAGATTTATGAACAAATAAGAGTGCGGCTTCAACAGCAAATCAATGTTAGAAGTACTATATAAACCTATATTTATTGGACTTTGTCAGCCCCTTGCGTACTCTATGAAGTTTGTCCTTTAATATTATATCCTCTAAACATAAGGTTTTTGCCTCACTTGTTTATTAGTTTCGCGTCATATTGGGAGCATAGACACTGCTCACCGGCGAAATCGGCACAGAAGATTTTCTGGATTCAATTTTTCGAGGTTTTGTATTGGGAAGTGAGGGGATTCGAAGATTGAGCAGAGGAATGAATGGATAATCCTCAACAAATAATCAAGATACAATAAGCTGCCTTTGGAATGGATTTGCCTTTGAATGGAAGACATATTGACGTAAACTCGTCTTTGATGGAAGACAAAATAGAGTAACTGACCAACCCAGACCTCGAATTCCACGAACCAACTAACCGGGAGGACATTAACAACATCCCGATGGAACATGCCGAAATAAGCGCCCCAAAACGTGTCTTCAAGAGCCATTCCTACGACACCGCCGGCAGAAAGGTGAACAGGCGATCCGCTTCTTCTTTGCTTTCCGCGTTGAGGGAAAGCGAAACATTGTTCCCTTCCACCAGCGTATGGCCCTGCGATTCCAGCGCGTCGGTAGCCATCAGGTCAGTATGGCCGATGGACAGGCAGATGTGCATGATTTTTTGCTGGTCGCCTTCCGGCATCTGGTCGCTGCCGGGGATGTCGGCAAACCGCTGAACCATTTTGAACTCGCCGCCAAAGACCGATTTGTAAAAATTAAAGGCTTCTTCCGTGTTGCCGTTGAAGTTGAGGTACGGGTGAATTTGTGCCATTGCAGTGTTTTTTGTTTGTGAATAGTTAAAATGCAAGTTTAAAACAAAAATTGTTTTATAAAAACATAAATTATAAATTGTTTATAAATTACAAACAAATGCCTTTATATTTGGAAATAAGCAGGCAAAAAGACCACTTATTTCCAGATATACGTGTGTATTTGGAAATAAGTACAATGGCATTTATTGACAACTCTCTGGAGACTACGCAATAATACATTCACCAATCAAAGCATGGTGCCGAATGCCTATGCCCAAGAAATCGTGGATGCCGGAGGTGCGGGTGGAGCAGCTTTTGGAGGGATGATGGGTGTCTAAACAAGGATTGGCTTATATTTGTATTATTGTCTTTTCAATCTGCAATTCATGCTCACCATCCATTCCGACGCCCATTTCATGCAGCAGGCTCTGCGCGAAGCCCAAATCGCTTTCGACGAAGGGGAAGTGCCGGTGGGCGCTGTGGTCGTTTGCCAAAACCAGATCATTGCCCGCGGGCACAACCAAACCGAACAACTAAACGACATCACGGCGCACGCAGAAATGATTGCCCTCACCGCCGCAGCCAACTACCTCAACAGCAAATATTTGGACGACTGCACGCTCTACGTGACTTTGGAACCCTGCGCCATGTGTGCCGGCGCATTGTATTGGGCACAGTTGGGTCGCTTAGTTTACGGTGCCGCTGATGATAAACGGGGTTTCATGCGTTTTGGCAAAGGCGTGCTGCACCCGAAAACCCGCATGGAATTTGGCATACTTTCCGAACCGTGCAGTATTTTGTTAAAACACTTCTTTGCTACCAAGCGTTAGGTGTGTGTCTGTCTTTACAGTCCGATAGCTGCGTTATACCCAGCCCGAATAAGGGGCTAAGCTGTCCCACATGAGCAGGTGTCACGGAGTTTCACAGAGTAAAGGGAGTCTCGCGGAGTTAAGCCCTCTGTGAGACTCCCTTTATTCCGCGATACGCTGTGACAAAGGAGCCCACAGAGGCTGCCCTCAGACGCTTTGCGTCCTCATATCGGGCATTTGTGTGCCTTGCTCTCGAACGCTAAAGATCAGACACCTAATTAAATAGCTACGTCTAATGTCTAACATCTAACATCTTAGATCTAAAAAAATGGTCCAAACAGATATCCTCATCCTCGGTGCCGGCATCGGCGGGTTGACCACGGCGATTAAAATTGCCGAAAAACGCCCGGATCTGAAAGTGACGGTGCTGACAAAAACCGTTGATAACGAAAGCAATACGCGTTATGCACAAGGTGGCGTGGCGGCGGTTTGGGATGAATCCAAAGACTCCTTCGACAAACATATCGAAGATACCCTCGACGCGGGCGACGGCCTGTGCAACCGCGAAGCTGTGGAAATTGTGGTGAAAGAAGGCCCGGAACGGGTGCGCGAAATCATCGAATGGGGCACCCGTTTCGACAAAGATAAAAGCGAATCCTACGACCTGGGGCGCGAAGGCGGGCACAGTGAAAACCGCATTCTGCACTTCAAAGACCTCACGGGCTGGGAAATTCAGCGCGCACTGATCGCCAAATCAGAAACGCTTTCCAACATCCATTTGCTGGAGCACTATTTTGTGGTGGACATCATTACCCAACACCATTTGGGGTATAATGTCACGCGCCTTACCCCGGCCATCGAATGCTATGGTGCCTACGCACTGAACAAAGAAAGCGGCGTGATCGAAACTTTTCTTTCCAGGGTCACGGTGATTGCAACAGGCGGAGCAGGCCAGGTATACCGCAGCACGACGAACCCGGTCATCGCCAGCGGCGACGGCATTTCGATGGTCTACCGTGCCAAAGGGCACGTGGAGAATATGGAATTTGTGCAGTTTCATCCCACCTCGCTCTACAACCCGGCAGGCGATAACCCTTCTTTTTTGATTTCGGAGGCTGTACGCGGCTTTGGTGGCATTTTGAAAAAACGCGACGGCCAGGAGTTCATGCACAAATACGACGAACGCCTGTCGCTGGCGCCACGCGATATTGTGGCCCGCGCCATTGACAACGAACTGAAAATCAGTGGCGATGAATGCATGTTCCTCGACTGCAGGCACTTGGAAAAGGAAGCTTTTTTAGCGCATTTCCCGACGATTTATGAAAAATGCATCAGCATTGGCATAGACCCGATGAAAGACATGATCCCGGTGGTGCCAGCCTGTCACTATATGTGCGGGGGCATTCGGGTGGACTTAGCCGGGCGCAGCACGATCCACAACCTGTACGCCGTTGGCGAATGTACCTGTACGGGGTTGCACGGCGCCAATCGCTTAGCTTCCAACTCGTTACTGGAAGCGATGGTTTTTGCGGATCGCATCCAGCTTGATGTGCTGGAAAAAATAGACGGCGTTGCTGTGAAAAAAGGAATTCCTGACTGGAATGCAGGCGGAACGACCGATCCGAAGGAAATGGTGCTGATCACGCAGAGTCTGAAAGAGTTGAAGGAAATTATGAGCAGTTATGTGGGCATCGTACGCTCTAATGTGCGCCTGCAACGCGCAACCGACCGGCTTTGGTTGCTTTATAAAGAAACGGAAGACCTCTACAGCGCAACCACCATTTCGCCACAGTTGTGCGAGTTGCGCAACCTCATCACCATTGCGTACCTGATTACCCGCTCGGCCAGCATGCGCCACGAAAGCCGCGGGTTGCACTATACGACCGACTACCCGGAGAAATTTGATTTCTTGCAGGATTCGATTTTGTAACGACAAGCGCAGACCCATAAGGTTTTAGAAACCTTACAGGTCTGCCTGTCGAGCCATTCCGCTTTACTCCGCGTCGTCTTCGCTATGCAATACGTGCGGGGTTTTCAGCACTTTCCAGAAAAAGAAAGCGGTAAACCCGGCAACGACTAAGTTGGTAATGATCATCGTAATCAAAGCTTGTGTGTTCATACCCATCTTCCTTCTTTGACCCGTTTGCGGTAAGCAACATAAACCAATGCCGCAATGCCGGCAAAAGTAGCTACAAGCAACAAACGAGACCAGTTAACAAATGTCAGTTGTTTATTCAATTCTTCCAATTGTGCGGTATCGGTAGTTGCAGCGATTTTTTTGTGCAGCCCGGAATTCAGGATGGTATTGATCACCGAGCCGTCGTCTAGCACCCAGGTGCCTTGGAATACGGCATTCCAGTCGTTGTTGACCGGCTTGAAAAATGCGCCGACAAAGACAAACAACAACAAAGAGGGGGTCACCCATTTGATGATAAATTTAAAAATATTGGGCACTTTGATGTCGGCGTTTGAAGTAATCTCCTTCCAGCCTTTATCCATCCCAAATACCCAGGCAAACAGGATGATTTCAAGCAAAGCAAAAACCACCAGCGAAATCGTTCCCGCCCAGTAGTCGTATTCGTCAAAAACGCCATATTTGAAAAATAGCACGGTTGGCAAACCTAAAATGAAAATGGCAGCGCCAAACGTCCAGGCACTTTTTTGGCGGCTCATCTTGAATTCATCCTGCAAAAAGCCCATGCAGGGCGTTCCCATCGCAAGTGAGGAGGTAATACCGGCAAAGAACAACAAGCCAAACCAGAAAAGCCCGCTGATCACAGCCAGAACAGGCCCCCATTGCTGGAAGAGGTAAGGCAGGGTTCGGAAACCAAGTCCAAGACCACCGGTTTTGGTATTTTCAATCACCCAGTCAATGCCAAAATAACCAACTGAAATCGGGATCACGATGGCCGCGCCGAGGCAAACTTCTACAAATTCGTTCATCCAGCCCGCGCTCATGGCATTCAGAGCCACGTCGTCACGCTGACGCATATAGGAAGCGTAGCAGTGGATACTGCCCATCCCCACGGAAAGGGTGAAGAAAATCTGACCGGCAGCCGCAACCCACACTTTGGGATCCCAGATGGAACTGCCCGGGGTAGGCGACCAGAGGAAATTTAAGCCCTCCGAACTGCTGTATTTTGCGCCGTCAACGCCAGCTTCTACGGTCAATCCTTTGTATGCCAAGAAGATACCGAATAAGATCAACAGCGGCATCCCGATTTTAGCAACTTTTTCAACCCCGCCGCTCAAGCCGCGGGACAAGATATAGGTATTGAGTATCAGACAAAAAAGCCAGAAAGAAAAAGCTTCCCATCCCGGATTCATCACATAGCTGTTGAAAAAATTGGCGATGCCTTCCGCTGATTGTCCCTGGAAAGAACCCGCTACGGAATGCCACGTATAAGATAAGGTCCAGCTTTCAAGGTAGCAGTAGTAGGCCGCCACGGCTAAGTTGGTAAAAATGCCAAACACTCCTACATATTTCCACAAAAATTGCTTTTTGGGCGCCATGTTACTGAGAATGAACGGCGTAGAGTGGTCGCCAAACTTGCCGCCGAAGCGTCCCATGCTCCATTCCACAAACAACAGCGGAATGCCCATGAGTAGAAAACAGGTCAAATAAGGAATAATGAACGTGCCGCCACCGTTTTGGACAGCCTGCACGGGAAATCGGAGGAAGTTCCCCAAGCCGACAGCATTACCTGCCATAGCGAGGACTAAACCTACCCTCGAACCCCAGGATTCTCTATTGGACATAGCATTGAGTGATTTTAAAGAGATAAACGATTAAAGTGGTTTTCAAGCGGAAAGATAAAATAGTTTTTCGATTTGCCTTTTTTGATTTGACATTTTAGGAGCGTATCGTAAATAAGTTACGGGAATTGGGTGAGGGGATTTTTTCATCAGGCAAGGCGCGAGAAGGGAGCATAGCCTAAGCTACGCGACCGACGATCAACGCAGCCTGATGGAAAAAGCCACCGCGCAAACGGGTAAGTTATTTACGACACGCTCCTAAGTCCTTTTGTGCAATTTCAAATGCCACGAAGCGCTAATTCTCAAATTTGAACATTCGGTCTTGTAATAAGAAATGTTATTTTTGGAGCTTTAAACAGAAATAGCAACTTGCAACAGCTTTACACCGACCAGGAGATTCAATCGTTGTTCAGGCAGGATCGTGAAAAAGCCGTAGAGGCGCTCTTTCAGTCGTACTACGTTTACCTTTGCCAGGCGGCTTTTCGGATTGTGACCGACTCGCAGCTTGCAGAAGACCTGACCCAGGAAGTTTTTTTTGAGCTGTGGCGAAAAAAAGAAGGCATCGAGTTTACCATTTCTATCAGAGCTTATCTCAGGCGCGCGGTGGTCAACAAAGCGCTTAACTACATTCGCGACCGGAAAAAAATCACCGACGACGAAGATAAAATGCTGAACGCGGAGAGCACAGCGCCCTCCGTCACCCAACTGTTGGATTCTGAAGAATTGCAGCAGCTGATTGACCGTTCAATTGATGAACTGCCAGAAAAATGCAGGCTGGTGTTCGTATTGAGCCGCTTTGAGGAAATGTCGTACCAGGAAATCGCCGACCACCTCGGAATTTCCATCAAAACCGTTGAAAACCAGATTGTAAAAGCCCTGAAACACATGCGTTTGGCATTGCAGCCCTGGATGGAAACCTGAGGATGGCCGCTTCAAATGGCGGGTAACCGACAAAAAAAGGATAAAATACCGTAGTGGGGACGCCCCGTATCTGTGTCTGACATTTGGAACTGAGCATAAAATGAGTATTTCAAAATACATATTACTCCTTCACCAAAAACTTAGGGGCAACCTGAGTGAGGCATCGGCTAATGAATTGGATCATTGGCGAAACGAAGCTGCCGAAAATGAAGCGGAAGGCCGGCAGACCGAAAATGCCTGGGAAATGAGCCGCCGCTATAAATCCGGTTTTCAGCCGGATGCTACGGCTGGCTTTGCACAATTGAAAGCAAAAATGCAGGCTGCCGAACCCAAAGTCGTCCCCTTGAAACCCCGCCGAAACTGGGTCGCCATTGCTGCATCGGTGGCTTTGCTGGCTGGCTGTTTTGCCGTCTGGCAACTATACAACAGCCCTTCAACCGCTGCGATGGTCTCCGTGAATACGAAGGCTGGCGAGCGCCGCCAAGTTAAACTCCCCGACGGCTCGCAGGTGGTGCTCAACGAAAACAGCAGCATCGCCTATGCGCCGGATTTGCAAACCGGAACTTCCCGCCGGCTAAACCTGACCGGAGAAGCTTATTTCGATATCGCCAAAGACGCCGCCCGCCCGTTTATCATTGCCACCACTTATGCAAACGTCAGGGTATTGGGCACGGCCTTCAATGTGCGCGCTTACCGTGGCGAGGCGCAAACAGAAGTGGAAGTACAACGCGGTAAAGTGGCCTTGGAAGGCAATACAGATACGCCCCCTTTGGTCTTACTCGCCGGACAACGCGGGATCTGCCGGCTCAATGGCAGCCTCGACCGCGTAAAATCGCCGGAATTACCCGCCCACTCCTGGCGCACGGGAAAGCTCGATTTTCGCGGTGCCCCCATGAAACAGGTGGTGGAAGCGCTGGAGCGGCACTATAAAATTCGCATAGACCTCGACGGTTCAGGCATTGTCAATTGCCCTTTTTCAGGAAAATTTGATCAAGCACCTATAGAAGCGGTGATGGAAACCATCGCGGTAACCCTTGAAGCAAAAACTACCCGTCTGGCAGAAAGCGAATACCGGATTTCCGGAGGAGGCTGCAAATAACCGCCTTGTTTTTCCGACTTCCATATTTTGAGCGTAAAGCCCTACCTTTGCCATTCAACTTGCAAAAATGGCAAATAACATCCTGGCAGCAGCAGAAGCGCACATCTGTGCTTTTATTGAAACAAACGTCAAACCCGAACACTATTTTCACGACCTGAACCATACCCGTTATACGGTTGGCGCGGTGGGGCGGTTAGCGGAAGACGCAGACCTCGATGCAGAAAGCCTCGAAATTTTGAAATTGGCTGCCTGGTTTCACGATACCGGGTATAACGAAGGCGCGGCGAATCACGAATTGCGCTCCTGCGAAAACGTCCGCAATTTTTTGGCAAAACACAACTACCCCGAAGCTAAAATCAACCGCATTGCCGGGTGCATCATGGCCACCAAACTGCCGCAACGCCCGCGAAACCTGACCGAAGAACTCCTTTGCGACGCCGACCTCTCGCACCTTGGCAATGAATTTTACTGGGAACGTACCGGAAAATTGCGCCAGGAATTGCTCCTCACCCAAAACATCGTGATGTCGGATCAGGAATGGCTGGATTTTGAACTGGACTTCATGACCAACCACCAATACCATACCGAGGTGGCCAATGAAATCTACGGCGAGCAAAAACTGAAGCATATCCGGCAATTGCGCAAACAAAAACTGCGCGTAAACCCCAAGCTGGCAGAACTCATCGAAGACGCTATTTTCGGCGGCGACAAGCAAAAAAAGAAGCAAAAGCTAAAGAGCAAGGAATACGACCTGAAAGAAATCAACCTCGGACGCGGCGTGGAAACGATGTACCGTACCACCTACCGCACCCACATCAGCCTCAGCTCCATTGCCGACAACAAGGCCAACATTATGCTGAGTATCAATGCGATCATCATCTCTATTGTCGTTTCCAACTTAGTGCCCAAGTTTGGCGACAACCCCCGTCTTGTATTGCCTACCATCGCGCTGTTGTGCGTTTGCCTGGCAGCTTTGGTATACGCCATTTTGTCTACGCGCCCCAAAGTGACAGAAGGAAAATTCACCCGGGAAGACATTGTACAAAAACGCTCCAACCTGCTTTTTTTTGGGAATTTCTACAACATGGGCTTCGAAGACTTCCATTGGGGCATTATGGAAATGATCAAAGACCGCGATTTTTTGTACAGTTCGATGACCAAAGACCTCTTTTACCTCGGCATCGTTTTAGCTAAAAAATACCGCTACCTCAGTATCTGTTACGACATATTTATGTACGGCATCATCTTTTCGGTGGCGCTTTTCGCAATTGCATTTTTAGTATGAATAAAGTACTGATCGTGCTTGCGCTGCTTGCGCAAATGAGCCCCCGGGCTGCCGGACAGGCACTGATTGCCGGAAGTACGGGCAACGATGCACTGAACGCCACCGCCATAGCCCTGGATGGTAGCGTGTATGCTGCGGGGACGTACAACGCTGCGCTGAACCTTGGCGGCACAACCCTCACCAACAGTGGCGGTCAGGATTTTTTGCTGCTGAAAACTACCCCTGCCGGCACCCTCGACTGGGCGGTTTCAGGCGGAAGTTTCTTAGATGAGGAATCAGCAGGCGTGGCCGCACATCCGCAGGGCGGGGTGGTCTGCGCCGGCGCTTTTTGGTTTACGGCGCAATTCGGCGACCTGCAATTGGAAGCCGCGCAAAACCCGAAAGCGATTTTCCTGATCCGCTACAACAGCACCGGGCAACCCCAATGGGGCAAAGTGATAGACGGCAGTTCTTTGAAAGCAGCCGGCGACCTCGCCATAGCGCCGGACGGCAGCGTTTACCTCAGCGGCTTTTTCCAGGGGCAATTGGTTTTTGGAACCGATACCACGCTAACCGCCCACGGCAATACCGACTTTTTTTTGGCAAAATTCACAGCGGATGGTCAATTTATCTGGGCGCTGAACTGCGGTGGCCAGGAAGATACCCGCAGCGAAGCGCTGGCTGTTGACCCCGCTACCGGCGATGTGCTTGCAAGCGGCTTCTATGACAAACAAGCGCAGTTTGGCGACCAAACCTTAGTGGCCAATACGTCCGACCGCGATGTTTTTGTGACCCGGTTCAATGCTGATGGCCAAGTTCTGTGGGCGCGCAGAGCCGGCGGTGTACACGACGACAACGTGAGCGACATCGCCATCGCTGCAACCGGTCATATCTACCTCACTGGGAGTTTCATCGGCGTGATGAACCTCGCCGATGGTTTTTCCATCCAGAGCCTCAACGGCATTCCTGATTTTTATCTCCTCCGCTACGCCCCCGACGGCACGCCGCTGCTGGCGCGTTCAATGGGCGGCGCTTTGCAGGAACAGGCCACCGGCATTGCCATTCATGGCGAAACCATCACCATAAGCGGTTATTTTGAAGGCAGTATGACCATAGACGGTTTCAGCCTGACGACCAACAACGGGCAGGTGCGGGCTTTTTTGGCCGCGTTTGACCCGGCTTTGCAGTCCATCCACATAGAAGCCCTCAACGGTGCTGGCGATGCGCTGGCGTTGTCGCTTGTCCCCGATGGCACCGGACAAATCTGGGCGTCCGGCAGTTTTCGCCAAAGCATTCAGTTTGGCAACCAACCTTACCCGGCTGTTGGTGGCTTCGACGCTTTTTTGGCCCGCCTGAATCTGGTTACCACAACGGATATCCCTGTTAAACCGGAACTGGAAATTTTCGTGTTCCCCAATCCCGCCAACGATACCTGCACCCTGCAAACCCCCTGGGCCAACTACGAGGTTCTGCTCTTCGATGCCGCCGGGCGGCAGGTCTTCAGCGGGCGCAACACGAGGGAACTATTCCTTGGGAATTACCCTTCCGGTACCTATACACTTTACCTTCGCAGCCCAAAAGGCCGGGCGGTTCGAAAAATTATTGTCCCTTGAACTGAAGAAGATCGTAAAAAGCGTAATTTTGCGCCCTGTATATAATTGGTCCCGTAGCTCAGCCGGATAGAGCAACTGACTTCTAATCAGTAGGTCACAGGTTCGAATCCTGTCGGGATCACATTTGTGTTCACAGCTTCACTCATGTCTATAGATGTTCATGGGCGTTCATAGGTGACATCTTGTAACAAGCTGTCTTTCAATGAATTTTGATAAGAAATTTCTCTTGCTGCCTACCGGGGATTTTCCGTATTCCTGAAATGTTGTACTCCTTTGGTTACCCTGTTTTTTGAGATAACAAAGCCCATTAGATGTTGTAAAAATGCCCTAAATGGCGTATTTTTGTAAAAAAAGCGGATGAAAGCACGCCCCTTAGTCAGTTTTGATTGGGCCATCAAAAAGTTGTTGCGGCAAAAAGCCAACTACGATGTATTGGAGGGTCTGCTGACGGTGTTGCTGCGCCGGCACATCAAAATCGTGAACATTCCCGAATCGGAAGGCAATAGCGAGCAGGCGGATGACAAAATCAACAAAGTAGACATTCTTTGTGAAAACGAACACCCGGAATACTACATCATCAAAGTCAACAAATTCAACGACATAGCCAAAGACACGCTGGATGAGTGGATTTATTATCTAAAAAACAACAGTCTGCCCGAGCATTATAGCGCCCCGGGCTTAGACAAAGTTGCCGAACTATTAAACTACGATAACATGGACGCAAGTGCAAAAGCGCAGTACGAAGCCCACCAGAAGGAATTAGCCATTTCTTATGGGGTTCTGGAAACGGCCAAAGCGGAAGGACGTGTAGAAGGACAAGAGGAAAAAACCATAGCCGTTGTTGTGAACAGCTTCCGTTTGGGGCTTGATATACCTACAATAGGAGTTGTTGCAGCGATTAGGGAGGAGGAGGTCGTTCGCATTTTGAAGGAACAGGGAATGATGAACTGAATACGATGCCTGTATGAATACGACGGCCTGCACCGCCTCACAAAGACCAACAACGTGTTCTTTGGGTTCTCTCCGTATCCGGATGCTTTTTCCAACACCTACAACTATGACCGGGCGGGCAATATTTAGCACCTCATGCGCCGGGGCATCATAGATATGGGGCTCCGGCAATACGCCGCTCGCACCCAAGCTCCATTCCTTTCCAACCCCTCCATTTTAAAACGGCGCTGCTCGTCACGACCTCCACGGTCGCATACAGACCAAAGTTGCGGGTTCAGCCCGCCGTGTGCTCTTTACCATAAAAAGAACCCCATCAAGCCATCCAAATCACAAAAAATGTTGTACTCCCTTCGTTACTCTATTTAAAAAACAGCGGTTAAATAATTAATAACCGAAAACTTATGAAAACTCTGCTTACTCGTGTGCAGGCTTCGCCTTGCGTGTGCTGTTCCGTTGGATTTCACTGGCTCAATTAGGGGCTAAAGCTGGGACCACGATTAGCCCGCTCGTGCGTAAGCTCTATTCCTTTCCAACCGCTTCATTTTAAAACGGCGCTGCTTGTTGCGACCTCCAACGTCGCACACAGACCAAAGTTGCGGGTTCAGCCCGCCGTCAATCATTCAGCATTTTTATTTCCAGTAACTTCCATTTTGCTTATCTTTCAGCTCTAAAAACCGATGAATATGCGTTACAAAATACTTGACCAGCATGACCTTAACTTTTTAATACGCCCGGTTGTTGAGTGGATTGACCTTTTCACACGCCGCGCCTTTGCGGATATGATTGTTGACAGTATGTATGGGCTACCTCCTATGCGCTGATACAGTAAAAAACAAATTTCCCATCACCCTCAAACACCATCAGCTTAAACAAGTGGCACTTCACCTCAACATACAAGACCTACTCGCTGCCCGAACGGTGGAATCAGACCGTATTGAGTTCAAAGAAGGCTGGAATCCGGATGCAGTTTACCGCAGTATTTGCGCATTCACCAACAACTTTGAAACTTGCATACAGCCATTGGTGGCTATAAACTGGCTCACCATGACCCTACCCCAACAAGCCCACCAGCCCCAAACAACAATACCTGACCACTTTGAAAGGCCGATTGCTGCTGGCATTTTTAGAACACAAGAGCAAATGAGTAAGCAAAAAGGGTAGCTTATTAGAGGAGCAGGAATGGCTAATGGAGCCGTCTCCCTGCGCTCGACAGGACATAATGATACGACTATGACAACGGCTTACCGCCAATTTTGCAACGCCAATTCGCACCTGCCCATCTTTGCGCAAGACTGGTACTTAGACGCCGTTTGTGCAGGCGGCGAATGGGGGGCGGCAACCGTGGAAGAAGGCGGGCAAATTGTAGCGGCGCTGCCTTATTTCCTGAAACAAAAAGGCCCGTTCCGGTACATCGCGATGCCGCCTTTTGTGAAGCACCTGGGGCCGTATTTGCGAAAAGCCGATGCCCCTTATTCCCTTACGGAGACGCACCGATTATATGATGCGCTTATTGCAAAATTGCCGGCGGTGGACGCTTTTGAACAGGATTTTTCCCCGACGGTGACCAACTGGCTGCCATTTTACTGGAAAGGCTACCAGCAAAGTACGCGCTATACCTACCGGCTTGTGCTGGATGACCTCGACCGCATTTACGACGGCATCAACCGCAACATGCAGCGCAACATCCGCAAGGCGCAGGCCGCAGTTTCCGTGACACGGGGCGGCGACATCACCGACTTATACCGCATTAACCGGATGAGTTTCGACCGGCAGGCGCTCCGACTACCCTACCCTTTTGAGTTGCTGAAAAGCCACGATGAAGCTCTGCTCGCCCAGCAGGCTCGCCAGCTGTTTTTTGCCAGCGACGACTCGGGGCGGCTGCATTCTGCGGCCTGCCTGATTTTTGATTCGGAAACCGCGTATTACCATATTGCGGGCGACAACCCGGAAACCAGGAACAGCGGCGCCGGCATCCTGCTCACCTGGGAAGCCATCCGCTATACCAAAGAAGTGCTCGGACTTAATCATTTCGACTTCGAAGGCAGCATGATGCAAAATGTGGAAGCCATCCGCCGGCAGTTCGGAGCCGTGCAGCAGCCTTATTTCCGGGTTTGGAAAACGCATTCGCGGGTGTTGAAGTGGTTGGGGCGGTGAGGGGTGAGTTTGCAAGTTTGCAAGAGGCAAGTTTGCCAACTTGCAATTTGCCCATTTGCCCATTTGCAAACTTGCCCATTTCCTCACTGATGCCGCTTCCGCAACACCCCAATCACGTCATCCAATTCAAACCCTTTTGCGGCAAGCAAAACCAGATAGTGGAACATCAGATCCGCTGCTTCACCTAAGAAAAGATCCGGGTTGTCGTCTTTGGCTTCGATGACCAATTCTACGGCTTCTTCGCCTACTTTTTGGGCAATTTTATTGATGCCTTTCTGAAAAAGGGACGTCGTGTAGGAACTTTCGCCGGGGTGGTCGCGGCGTTGGCGGATGACCGCTTCGAGGGTGTGCAAAAAATCATCTGGACGATTGGTCTCCCCGAAGCAGGTATCCTGTCCGGTGTGGCAAACCGGGCCTTCGGGGTCTGCCTTCAGCAACAGGGTATCCTGATCGCAATCGAGGGCGAAGTCCTTCACCCGAAGAAAATTGCCGCTGGTCTCCCCTTTCGTCCACAGGCGGTTTTTGCTGCGGCTGAAGAACGTGACGACCCTTTCCTGCAACGTCTTTTCATAAGCAGCTTTGTCCATATAACCCAGCATCAGCACCTTGCCGGTTTGGGCGTCTTGCACGATGGCAGGAAGGAGTCCCTGACCCTTTTCAAAGTCCGGTTGGGCAGAAATTATCGTCATTTTATGTGGTATTGGTGGCAAAAAGAAACGCAAAGGTAGAACCCGCCACCGGATAAGTCGTTGCAGTAGAGCTGTTAAATTTTGATTTTCGCGATCAATCCGCTCACTTTGTATGGTTTTTTCAGTAAGGGATTTTATCTTTGCATTTCGTTTGTGAAATTCGTTTTACAACTCGCTGATTTTTAGTAACTTGGATATCGTCGGTCTGCACTGGAAACAGATCGGGCGGAAAACAAAATAACAGTTTAAAGGATGGCTCTGATAAGTGAAATTCGAAAAAGGTCATGGATCGTACTGGTTACGGTCGCGCTGGGTGTTGGCGGGTTCGTCATCATGGACATGGTCAACTCCACGGGCCCGGGCGGCACTGGAAGCTTGACTCGCACGCTCGGCAAAGTGAATGGTGAAAAAATTGATGTGATCAATTTCGACAATACCTTCAACATGCTTTACGGCAATTCGGGCAGCGCATCGCTTGCAGCCCGCAATGCGCTCTGGGAGTATACGGTAGAAGAAATTTTGGTTAAAGACGAGGCTGCAGCGCTCGGGCTTGGCGTTAGCGAGCCGGAACTGGAAGACCTGCAGTTTGGTCCGCGTCCCAGCACGATCATTCAACAGCGCTTCCCGGATCCAAACAATCCACAAGGCATGAATCGCGAGCAACTCAACCAGATCAAGCAAATTATTGAAGAAGATCGGGTTGACGAAGCCATTGAACAAGGCCAGTTGGCACCCAACTTTACCCAGTTTTGGGAATACCAGAAAAAGGAAATCACCAAAGACCGCCTTCAGTCGAAAATAGGCGCATTGGTTGCCAAAGCGATGTATACGCCCACCTGGATGGCTGAAATGCTCTACAACGAGCAATCTCTGACGGCTGACGTAGCTTATGTAAACGTGCCTTACGACAAAATCGAAAATACAGACGTTTCGCTGGAAGATGCTGATTTTGAAGCCTACATCAAAGAAAACGAAGGCAAACTAAAGCGCGATGCAGCATCGCGCAAGCTGCAATTGGCGATCTTCGAGGTGTCTGCTACGCTGGCAGACTCCGCTGCTTTGGAAAAGCGCATTGCCGACCTCATCCCGGAATTCCAAACGGCAGAAAACGACTCCCAGTTTGTATTCCGCAACGAAGGCCGCATTGATGAAGCTTATTTCAAAAAAGCGGATCTGCCCGTTGCTATTGCCGACACCGTTTTAAAACTGCCCGCCGGCACGGTCTACGGCCCCTATATTGATGCAAACAGCTACAATGCCGTTAAGATATTAGACCGGAAGGTCATTCCCGACTCGGTGCAGTCGCGGCACATCCTGCGTCAGGCAACGAACCCGATGGAACTGGCCCAGGCGCGCAAAACCATTGACAGCCTCAAGACGCTGATCGAAGCCGGTACGCACCGGTTTGACTCTTTAGCGACTCAATTTGGAACGGATGCCACCAAAACCAAAGGTGGTGATTTGGGCTATTATGGCATGAACGGTTTGGTAAAACCCTTCAATGACCTGATCTTTTTCAAAGCCGTGCCTGGAAAAATATACGTCTGCGAAACGCAGTTTGGCGTACACTTGGTAGAGGTAACGAATAAAAAATTCATCAACAACGAACAAGGCATACAGGTGGCGTTTTTATCTGAGCCAATTATGCCGAGCCAGGAAACGCAATCAGCGGTTCGTGACAAAGCGGACGAGATGATGCGCTCCAACCGAACTTTAGAAGCTTTGGTGAAATCAATCGGCCAGGATCCAACGGTCAAGTTGGAAAACTCCCCGCTGCTGGGCGAAAATGATTTTGAAATTACCGGCCTGACTGCGGGCAGCGAAACGCGCGACTTGGTGCGGTGGGCATTCAGCGCTGATGAAGGCGACGTTACGCCTACGGTTTATTCCTTCCGGGATGAAACCGGCT